>CAVFZF010000001.1:0-217508 GCA_963627025.1 Bifidobacteriaceae bacterium
GCGCCCTGTAAGGGCAAGTGCGTAATAATCAAACCGATACAATGTAGTTGCCCTTACAGGGTGCAAGGGTTAGCGGAACTTTTTTTACCCAGGGTGTTACCCTGGGCTATGTGTAACTGGGCTTTCAGCCCGCAAAAAGACAGATGCTGTTTTTGTTTTGACACATCCTCCTCTTTTTATTTGCGAAAAATTGACAATATCAAGCGTCAGATATACCACTTCATCGTATAAACATACACAACCAAGCAAAATATTGCACATTTTTCTTGGCGATGAGCAGAGTAATGGTTAACTTTGCACACCCATTTGGTTATTGTGCAAACAAGAAAACAAAAAAGTAAAGACACCATTACGACCGAAACGATGAATATACCGAGTTTCAACGAGATAATAGAAGAGAGCATCAAAAAGAACTGGGATCTTGACGCACTCACCGATTTCCACGGACAGACACTACAATATCACGATGTAGCAAGGAAGATTGAGAAACTCCACATCCTCTTTGAGAACTGCGGAGTGCAGAAAGGTGACAAGATAGCACTGTGCGGCAGAAACTCCGCAAACTGGGGAGCGGCGTTCCTCGCAACACTGACCTACGGCGCTGTGGCAGTGCCTATCCTCAACGAGTTCCTTCCTGAGCAGATTCACAACATTGTAAACCACAGCGAGGCAAAACTGCTTTTCGTCGGCGATGTGGTCGCTACCCAGATTGACGCCACGCAGATGAGTGCCCTCGAAGGTATCATCAACATACCCGATTACTCCCTTGCCGTCAGCCGGACTGACAAACTCACCTACGCAAGAGAGCATCTCAACGAAATCTTCGGCAAGAAATATCCCAAATATTTCAGGAAAGAGCACGTCCACTACTACCGTGAATCGTCGCCCGACGAAATGGCAATCCTCAATTACACCAGCGGCACTACAGGTTTCTCCAAGGCGGTGATGATTCCCTACAGAGCAGTCTGGGGCAACTATGACTTTGCCAAGACCGTGTTCGGAGACCACATAAAGACCGGTGACAAGTCCGTCAGCATCCTGCCGATGGCACACATGTACGGCATGGCATTTGAGTTCCTGTTTGAGTTTGGCTCTGGTGTTCACGTCTATTTCCTTACCCGCACGCCTTCGCCAGCAATCATCGCACAGGCTTTCGCAGAGATTCGTCCGCGTGTAATCATTGCCGTTCCTCTTGTCATAGAGAAGGTCATAAAGAAGAAAGTCTTCCCGAAGGTGCAGGGATCTCTTGTCAAGATGCTCCGCTCAACACCTATCTTGAAGGACAAAATCAATGCAAGGATATGCGATCAGGTCTACCAAGCCTTCGGAGGAAACTTCTATGAGGTCATCGTGGGCGGTGCCGCTTTCAACCAGGATGTGGACTCTTTCCTCCACGAAATAGGTTTCCCCTACACCGTGGGCTATGGCGCTACCGAGTGTGCGCCTATCATCGGCTATGAAGACTGGCACGATTTCAAGCCGGGTTCATGCGGTAAGGCAGCGAAACATCAAGAAGTTGTCATCGACAGTCCAGACCCCCTGAACATCCCGGGCGAGATTCTCGCACGCGGAATCAATGTCATGCTCGGCTACTACAAGGACAAAGAGAGTACCGACAAGGTGCTTGACAAGGATGGCTGGTACCACACCGGTGACCTCGGACTTATCGACCGTGACGGCAATATCTTCATCAAGGGACGTTCAAAGAACATGCTTCTCGGTGCAAACGGGCAGAACATCTATCCCGAAGAGATAGAGGACAAACTGAACTCCATGCCCTATGTCATAGAAAGTGTCGTGGTCCAGAGGGGCGAAAAACTCGTCGGACTGGTCTATCCCGACCGTGACGAGGCGAAGAATGCAGGTATGAGCCAACATGATTTGGAGAAGTTAATGGAGGAAAACCGTGCCCAACTCAACCAGATTATACCTGCCTACAGCAAGGTCAGCGCGATTGAACTCGTCGAAGAGGAGTTTGAAAAGACCCCGAAAAAGAGTATCAAGCGTTACCTCTACAAATAACAACAGACTAACATACAGACCATTACAACACAAGCACAGGCAAACAGGCAAACAAATGTCCGGAGTTTGCAAAGTCACACAGGCTGACTTGTCCTTTTGACGGCTTCATGTCACACAGGCATGAAGCCGTCAAAAAAAATATAGGGGGGGGGTAATTTAATTTTGTTAAACAATGTTTGTCTTGTTTACAAAAAGTTTGTACATTTGCATAGGTAAGTAAAGAGCAAACCTTTATACCTTACAAAACACACATTTATGCGTCAGTACTCAAAGACAAGTACTCTTGTACACAACTTGGTCACCATTGGGGATTTTGCAATTCTCAACATCCTATACTATATATACATCAATCTTGATTGCGTCAAAGGCGCACTTACCGCCGACATCAGTCCTCTCAAACTGATGATTCTCGCCAATCTTGCGATGGTCATTGCCCAGTATTTCTTTTCCAATGTGGTGCACAGCCGGCATACCTGCGCCATACAGATATTGCGACAGGTGACATTGCTCACTTTCCTGCAATGGGCGGCAATGTGGCTACTGACGGAAATCGCAATGAATTACGAGGGACTTTATGCCCCGGACATACGCCTTTCGATTTTCTTTTTCCCCATTCTTCTGGTCAGTATACTGGTGGCACGTTTCGTTGAACGCAGGCTTATAAAAGCCTACCGCAGCAAAGGACACAACCAAAGACACGCCGTATTTGTGGGAGTAAGTCCGTCGACAATATCCATATACAAATATCTCACGAGCGACCCGACCATCGGATACAACATCAACGGTTATTTTGCCGACACTCAGATAGAGGATTGTCCAGAGGGACTGGTGTACCGTGGCAAAATGGAAGAACTTGAGAAGATAATGGGAAACCACCTCCCTTACGGCACTGTTGACGAGGTGTACTGTTGTCTGCCGCTGGATGACAGCGAGAACATAACCAAGTTGATGCACTACTGCAACAGCAACACGATACACTTCTACTATGTTCCGGTCTATCCGCTCATGGCAGACCACTCTCTGAGACTGGAGCGTGTGGGTGGCACAATAGCGTTTACCATCTACAACGAACCGCTTCAGAAACTCTCAAACCGCATCATCAAGCGCACGTTTGACATCGTTGTGTCGTCTATGGTACTGATTTGTCTGTTGCCATTCTTCCCTTTCATCGCATTGGCAATAAAGTGCAGCAGCCGCGGACCGATATTTTTCCGCCAGTCACGCACTGGCATGAACGGCCGCAATTTCAACTGTTACAAATTCCGTTCCATGCACGTCAACGATGACGCTGACAGCAAACAGGCGACCAAGGATGACCCGCGCAAGTTCGCTTTCGGCAATTTCATGCGCAAGACAAACATCGATGAACTGCCCCAGTTCTTCAATGTACTCATCGGAGACATGAGCATTGTCGGACCGAGACCGCATATGCTGAGCCACACAGAGATGTACCGCGACCGCATAGACACCTATATGGTACGCCATTTCATCAAGCCCGGCATTACAGGTTGGGCGCAGGTCACCGGCTTCAGAGGCGAAACACCCGAACTGTGGCAGATGGAAGGACGCGTGCAACGCGACATCTGGTATATGGAACACTGGAGTCCATGGCTCGATTTGCTTATCATCTGGAAGACAGCCATGATGTGCATAAAGCCCGACAAACACGCTTATTGACGTGTTGTCGGGCTTTATGCCATACCGACTACGGAGATTTCAAACTCTCCGTTCTTGTTTCTTACCTTACCGTTTGTCTATCGGAACATACTCTTTCTGGTCCGGCAGCGCCTTGTAAGCAGGGCGTATGATGCGCCGTCCCTCACAAGTGATTTCCTCTATGCGGTGAGCCATCCAACCGACAATGCGCGCCATGGCGAATATAGGCGTATATATCTCGTGAGGAATGCCTATGAGTTCATAGATGAAACCGCTGTAGAAGTCGAGGTTGGCACACATTGGCTTAGTGGTGTCGAGATGTTTTTTCACGCATTTTATGCCCTCTTCTTCAAGCAGACACAGGAAATCATACTCCTTTTTCTTGCCTTTCTCCGTTGCCAGGTCACCTGCCAGTTTCTTCAATTGCACCGCTCTGGGGTCGCTCACAGTGTATATGGCGTGCCCGATACCGTAAATCAGTCCTGACTTGTCGTATGCCTCCTTGTTGAGCATACGCATCAAGTAGGTGTCAATCTCATCCTTGTTGGTCCAGTCGGATATGGCCGTCTTCAGGTGATGATACATATTTACCACCTGGATATTTGCCCCTCCGTGGAGCGGTCCTTTAAGAGAACCGATGCCGGCGGCTATGCTTGAATATGTGTCAGTGCGCGTCGAGGAGGTCACGCGGACTGTAAACGTCGAGTTGTTACCTCCGCCGTGCTCTGCCTGAATGATTAACAGGAGATCGAGGGTGCGCGCATCGAGTTGCGTAAAGTTGTCGCCCTTCATCATGTAGAGGAAGTTCTCCGCCAGCGTAAGTTTCTCTTTCGGGTGGCGGATATTGAGCGAACGTCCGTGTACACTGTGCCTGTATATGTTGTATGCATAGGCTATGACCGTCGGAAACTTCGCTATCAGATTGATGGCTTGGCGCACAAGGTTGTCGCGGGAGATATCGTCAGGATTCTCATCAAACGTGTACATCTCAAGAACACACCTTGCAAGGATGTTCATGATGTTCGTTCCCTCCAGTTCAACAATGTGTACGATAGTGCTGTGGTCAAGAGGCATATTGTCATAGAGCAGTTCCTTGAACGCCGAGAGTTCCTCTTTGTCAGGCAAACGACCCGACAACAGCAGGTAAGCGACCTCCTCGAAACCGAAACGTTTCTCCTCAAGGACAGGCGTGACGAGGTCAGCCAATTCGTAACCACGGTAGTAGAGGCGTCCGTGACATGGTATTACGGTGTTGTCTGCATCGCGCTTATAGCCCACAACATTACCGATATTGGTCAGTCCGACGAGTACTCCAGTACCGTCCTCATTGCGCAGTCCGCGCTTCACTCCGTACTTCCGGAATGCCTCGCGCGGTATCTTGCACGATGTCTTTACCTCATCACTCAGTTTGTAAATCAGATAATCCTTGTTCATAACGCATCAATAAGTTGTGTGGCAAATTCTTTCGTACCGACAGGCTTGCCGTTTTCCATGAAACGTGCGAGGTCGTTTGTGGCTGTACCTTGTCTGAACAACTTCTCCAAAGCCGCCGTTATCAGTTCCCCTGCATGACCCCATCCCATGTAGTCAAGCATCATCACGGCAGACAGGATGATGCTCGACGGATTGACAATATTTTGTCCTGCTATGTCGGGAGCAATGCCGTGGGTAGCCTCGAATATGGCGTGCCCGGTACTGTAATTGATGTTTGCCCCCGGCGCAATGCCTATTCCGCCCACCTGAGCGGCAAGCATATCAGAGACATAGTCACCGTTGAGGTTCATTGTTGCTATGACACTGTAGTCCTGGGGCTTCAGTAACGCGTTCTGCAAGAAAGCGTCACAGATGCAGTCCTTTATTGTCAGCCTGCCGGATTTCAGTTCTTCCGCATACTCACGTTCTGCCAGTTCGTAGCCCCATTTCTTGAATCCGCCCTCCGTAAACTTCATTATGTTGCCCTTATGGACGAGCGTTACCGACGGAAGATTATGCGCCAAGGCATACTCAATGGCGGAACGGATGAGGCGTTCAGAGCCTTCCTTGCTCACAGGTTTCACGCCGAAGCCCGATGTTTCGGGAAATCTCACCTTGCTGACGTGCATCTCGTCATGCAGGAAACGGTAGAATTTCTTCGCCTCGTCAGAGCCGGCCTCCCACTCTATTCCGGCATATATGTCCTCGGTATTCTCACGGAAGATGCACATATCGACCAGTTCCGGGTGCTTCACGGGACTTTCTATGCCCGAGTAATAGCGCACCGGGCGCTGGCAGACGTAGAGATCGAGAGTCTGGCGCAATGCTACATTGAGACTGCGTATACCTCCTCCGACAGGTGTCATCAGCGGGCCTTTGATGCCGACGAGGTATTCACTGAATGCGTCAATGGTGGCTTGCGGCAGCCATTCGCCAGTCTGTTCGAAGGCCTTGCCTCCTGCCAACACCTCCATCCATTCTATCTTCCTGCCGTCAGAATAGGCTTTATCCACGGCAGCGTCCACCACTTGGCGCATCACTGAGGTTATCTCCGCTCCCACACCGTCACCTTCAATGAAGGGAATGGTGGGATTAGAAGGAACTTCCAACCTGTTGTTTTTCTTCGTTATCTTCATATCTCTCTTTACAATAGTCCGTTTGTTCTTGTCATTTGCCCTTGTAGGCGGAATAGTTGAGTGCGCTTCCTGCCTTGAACCAGTTTATCTGCGCATCGTTATAGGTATGCTCCGCAAGGAAACTCTCTGTCGTTCCGTCGGCATGCTTCAGTGTCACTGTAAACTGCGACGACGGTGCGAAGGCAGTGAAACCGGTTATACTGATGCGGTCATCCTCGCGTATCTTGTCGTAGTCTGCCTTGTCGGTAAAGGTCAAAGCGAGCATTCCCTGTTTCTTCAGATTCGTCTCGTGGATGCGGGCGAAACTTTTTGCCAGTATCACACGCACATTGAGGAAACGCGGTTCCATGGCAGCGTGCTCGCGTGACGACCCTTCACCGTAGTTGTCTTCAGCCACCACAATGCTCGGAATGCCGTGTTGCTTGTAGTCCTTAGCCACTGCCGACACTGCGGAATAGTCTCCTGTCAACTGGTTCTTCACCTTGTTGCTCTCGCCGTTGAATGCATTCACCGCTCCCATAAGGAGGTTGTCGGAGATATTCTGCAGGTGTCCGCGGAACTTCAACCACGGTCCCGCCATTGATATATGGTCGGTCGTGCACTTGCCAGAGGTTTTTATCAGCAGCGGCATATCCACAAGTTCACGGCCGTCCCAAGGTTTGAAAGGCTCCAGTTTCTGTAGCCTGTTGGAGTCGGGACGGATAATCACCTCCACATCTCCAGGGTTCTCGTCGGGGGCAGAAAAACCTCTGTCCTCCACAGCGAAGCCTTTCGGCGGGAACACATCACCCGACGGTTCGTCGAGCATCACCTCTTTGCCGTCCTTTGCAATCAGTTTGTCGGTTGCCGGATTGAAGTCGAGACGACCCGATATGGCAAGTGCCACGGTGATTTCGGGACTTGCTATAAAGGCAAAAGTATTGGGATTGCCGTCAGCACGGCGACGGAAGTTGCGGTTGAAAGACGTCACTATGGCATTTTTCCGTTCGTTGTCGTCGGTGTGACGCTTCCATTGACCGATGCAAGGACCGCAGGCATTGGTCATGACAATTGCCCCCAAGCGTTTGAAATCATCCATTATTCCGTCACGCTCAGCAGTATAGCGTATCTGTTCAGACCCCGGATTTATTATCAGGTTGCCCTTTGGCACAATGCCTTTAGCCACAGCCTGCCTCGCCACAGAGGCGGCTTTAGCCAGGTCTTCATAACTGGAGTTTGTGCAACTGCCCACAAGTCCCACCTCTACTTCCGTCGGGAAGTCTTCGGCGATGGCTTTTTCTTTCATCTCGGCGAGCGGTGTCGCCGCATCGGGAGTGAACGGTCCATTAAGGTGAGGCTGCACTTCCGACAAGTCAATGTCTATTATGCGGTCGTAGTATTTTTCCGGATTGACATATACGCCGGCATCCGCCATAAGGTGAACGGCGTTCTCATTTGCCATGTCAGCCACCTCTTGGCGTCCCGTGTGCACAAGATACTGCTCCGAATTGCCGTCATAGGGGAAGATGGAACAGGTTGCCCCGAGTTCCGCACCCATATTGCATATCGTCGCCCTGCCAGTGGCAGAGATTGTGGCAACACCCTCCCCAAAATATTCGAGTATAGCGTTGGTGCCACCTTTCACGGTCAATATGCCGAGGATTTTCAGTATTACGTCCTTAGGAGACGCCCAACCGTTCAAGCGTCCGGTAAGCCTTACGCCGATGAGTCGCGGCATCTTCAGTTCCCAAGGCTGTGCCGTGAGCACATCGACAGCATCTGCGCCCCCCACTCCAACGGCTACCATACCCAGGCCGCCAGCATTTGGCGTATGGGAATCTGTGCCTATCATCATGCCGCCCGGGAAGGCGTAGTTCTCCAGAACCACTTGATGGATGATGCCCGCACCTGCGCCCCAAAAGCCGATATGATATTTCTGCGACACCGAGCGCAGGAAATCGTACACCTCCTTGTTGGTCTCGCGAGCGACAGGAAGGTCGGTTTCTGCTCCCATGTCGGCACAGATGAGGTGATCGCAGTGCACACTTGCCGGCACGGCAACACGGCTCTTGCCTGCATTCATGAACTGCAACAGTGCCATCTGAGCCGTAGCATCCTGCATGGCAACGCGGTCGGGACGGAAGTCTACATAGTCTTCGCCACGCACAAATGGCCGCAACTGATTCACGTCAAAAAGATGTGCGTAGAGCACTTTCTCCGCATATGTGAGTTCACGACCGAGTGCACGTTTCGCCGCTTCCACCTTTTCGGAATACGACTGGTAGAATTTGCGCAGCATATCAGCATCAAGCATATTCATAGAAAATATATTCAAATAAGTTACACATTGTCACTTTACAATATGCAAAGTTAACAATTTGGCACGAAAACACAAAGTTCTTTGTTGCAATAAGTATATTTCCGAACTATAATTACTGTTATTCGCCCATGCGGCAACGGTGTCCCTGTTATACAAAAGCAATGGATTGAAACGGAAAAACCACCTTCAACAAACGGCAACAAAGCCGTTGTCAAAGATGGTTTTCTGAAAAAAAGTGTCGTTTGTAGCGGAAGATGAGGGATTCAAACCCCCGATACGGTTACCCGTATACCGGATTTCGAGTCCAGCGCATTCGGTCACTCTGCCAATCTTCCTTCGCTTTTGCAAAATTACCTCTATTTTTCCATTCTTCAAAATAATTTGTCCGAAAAAACCGCACCCGTCTTACAGGATTGCATCAGAACGGATAGCCCACTGCCAGATGCAGGCTCTGGCAGTCACGGAAGCGTTGTATATTGAAGAAACCGGATTTCCCCGTATCGTAAGGCATATGCAGTCCGATACCCCAGTCAATCCTTATGACGAAGAAATCCATGTCGTAACGTATACCGACACCTGTGCCTATAGCCATGTCACGCACAATGCTTTTCCACTTGAAGACGGACTCTGACCCCCGGTAACCGTTGTCCTGCAAAGCCCAGACATTTCCGGCATCGAGGAACACAGCACCGTAGAGGCTACCGAAAAAGTGCGGCCGGTACTCCAAATTGGCTACGAACTTCACATCGCCGGTCTGGTCAAGATAAGATAGACCAGCCTCATCGGCATGGTAACGTCCCGGTCCTATCGCACGGACAGTAAATGCACGGACACTGTTTGCACCGCCCACATAGAACTGTTCGGAATAGGGCGCACCGCTGGAGTTGCCGTAACTCCATATCACTCCGGCGTTGACATGCCCCACAAGGTCAGTATGCTCGCCGATGTGCCACTTCTTTGTAAAATCCGTTTCGGCCTTAAGGAACTGTGCATAGGGATTTTTCACAAGTTTCTTGTCCTTCCTTGTCCAACTCTCACCACCAATCATATAACCCAAAGAGAGCAGGTTTGCCGACTCGGAAAAGGAACTTTCCCATGTTATGGGGTTCTTGTACCTTGAGGGAGAGGAGTATATATAGGTGTAACGGAGTTTGGGAATAAACTGGTCCGCCATAGATACTTTCAGGTAAGGATTGGCATCCATGATGGCCTCAAATTCCTTTGTCATGCGGTTCATGTAGTCATATTCCAGAACAAGAGGCGAGAATATGTGCTTCTCGGTTGCCCTGGGCTGGATAGTATAGGTTAGTTCCCCTGCCATGATATGGCGGTTGAAATAGTTGCCGCGGTTCATAACACGGTTGGAAGCCTTTATTACGGTCGTCGGCGCAGCATACCAACGGTTGTGTTTGAACGGCGGACACAGCAGTCGTGGCAGTTCCAGTGTGAGGTCTGTTCCATACTCATAGGAGTTGACACCCACTGCCGACGACGAGCCACTGCCACCAGTCTGCCACTCTATAGAACCGGATAGGTTGAGCGAAATCTTTTCTCCATAGCGGAAAGCGTTGCGTCTTGAGAATGTCAACTCCGCTCCCGGACCTATACGACTGGAAGTCTTGCCCGTGAATTTCCCCTCAAGTGAGATGTCGTAAGGCTTGTTGAAGACGCAGTCAATAACCATGTCGAGAGTGTCACACGATGCGGTCGTGTCACGCGGAGCAAAGTGGAAGTCCACCGAAGAGAAGTTTTCGTTGGCAGTCAGACGTGTCAATGACTCGTTGTAGGCATCCTCGCTGAAAGCCCTGCCGGGTCGGAGGCGCATATCGGACAGTAGGATACGTGGCCGGACAGGCGTCTTTTTCCCCTTGAAATGCACCGTAAGCCCACGGCGATTCATTGAGTCAGGTGTGGCGCGGTCATACTGTTTGCGGAAATAAATGTCCGTTTTGCCCATATACCATCTTCGTGTCACCTTTGCGTCAAGGGAGTCTGACAACTGCAAGCGCAGCCTGACCTGCCCCGGACTTGCCAATGTGTCAGCGAGATAAGAGGAGTATCCCGACTGGTAATAATAGTATCCACGGTTGCGGAAGAGCGTACTCAGACGCTGGCGTTCCAAGTCAAGGTTGGCAATACTGAAACCGTCACCGTCGTGAAGGTATGACTCCTGCCGAGTGGCACATACCAGAGAGTCCATCTCATGAGGATAACGCATATACCTCACACTGTCGAGAGTGAACAGATGTCCCATGTCCACTGTGTAGGCAATCTTCCCTTTCTTGGGATTTTTCATTGTCAGTTCCTCATAGTCAACACTTCCCCGGAAGTATCCGTTGTTGGCAAGGGCGGTCTGAGCCACCTTGGCACGCGTCGCCGGATTGACGTTTGACATGAGCACAGGCTGTACAGCAAAGGTCTTGTTGAGCCAACGAGCCATCCAAGACGTCTTGCCTTCGGTGGCATTCCACACCCAAAGTCTCCACGGGAAGGGGGTCTTATAATAGGAACTGCCGAAGAGTGCACCGTTCGGAGCGGTAGCCAACGCAGCCTCTATCTCCTCCTGAGTGTCGATGAAATGACGGTTGTTGTCGACATTGACATACTTTATCGGCTTCAGTCCGGTGTAGAGTTGTTCATCATCATCCAAGGCGGAGGTAGAGGAACACCCGACAACCACGAGGGCAAGACACAGGAGTGCGATATGTTTAACGGCTTTCATCATAAGCTCTTCACTTTTTCTCATTCTTCGCACCAGCGTCTACCACCGTACTGTCGGACGATGCAGGGCGAACGTAAGTCTTGCGCCGGAACAGTTCGGAAAGGCTCTGCAACCTGCGTTTCCACACCACACCGACACCATACTGTCCAACATAGCCCTCGAGGAAATCGTATGTGGCACGGTCATAGAACAGCCGCAGGTTTGTGTTTGCATTCTTGTCGAGGCGGTATTCGAGTGCGACATTGTCAAAGATGTTCTCCGCACTCGTCTGTGTGGAGGACACCTTGCCGCCAACGACGACACGAATACGGTTACCCCAGAAGCGTTTGGCAAACTTAAACGTGTAGTCCGTGTGCAGCGCGCCTGTGGCATCGGTGGAGTTGTCGAGACCTATCGAGAGGTCAAGAGTGCGCAGCGCGGCGGATGAGATGTTGTTTATCTCGTTCTGCAAGAATGAACTCAATGCGTCGTTCATGGAGAAAGCGGACAGATTGTTGTCGGAAAGATACATTCCTGTGGTAAGCATCGTTACCGCTATCTTACCCCTCTCCTCTTTCGACATGGCCTGCAACTCGTTGTTGACGGTCATGTCTTCAGGTGCATTTACTATAAACTCAAGTCCCATGTCATTGAGTGTCTGGGTAATGACAACGCCGCAATTGAACACCACGCTGCGTGTCGTGCCGTCGGTATTGACACCTGTTTTCGTGGTCTCGGTAGCGGTTATGTTGAGTTTGGGGTTCATCACATCACCGGTAAACTCCACATAAGAACCTTTCTCTATGGTGAAGGTCTTCAACGGAATGACAGGAAGCGAATACTTCATCTCACCGCTGTTGACCGTATAACGACCAGTCAGGCGCAGTTCATCCTGACTGTAAATCATGCGGAGGTCTCCTCCACCAACCATATCAAGATAGTTGGACTTGGTGGCGTTGAGCGCGCAGAACACCCTTGCACCGTCATTCACCGACACGGCAAGGTCCATGTAAAGTCCCTCAATGGGCGGACGCGCCACGCTCGTCTCCTTTGTCCCATTGAAATCAGTGAACTTCACCAGTTCACCAAGTCTGTTGTCGGTGGTCAAAGGGGTGTCACGCATTATATATGTCATGTCCGTAGAGCCGAGGACATCGAGTTTTCCGTTTATCCTAAGAGCTGCCACAGGCCCCGTCATGTTGGCATTGAAGTTGACATAAGTCTTGCCGAACACCTCGCTTCTGCGGTTCTCCTTGGAGTCGACAAGCAGGAAGTTGCGTGCATTCATGCGCACGTTCATCGTGACATTGTCCATGTCGGAGAAGTCAATGTTACCGTTCATTACAAGCGGTTGCGAGTTGTTGGCATACATATTGAAGTTGTCGAGCAACAGTTTACTGTCCTTTATGCTGACCGCACGGTCGTCAAACTGCAGTTCAACACCGTAGGGAACACTCTCTATATATGCCGAATCAAGATCCACTTCGCCGTCAATCTTCATTGCCGACAACGGTCCGCGTATCTTCAGAGTGCCGTCGCCGTAGCCCTCAAGACCTATCAGTTGATCAGGCATAAAGCCGTTGACAAGATTCAAGGGCAACTTTTCGAGGTCGATGTCGGCGTCAAGTGTCCCTTCGCCTGCCACCGTCTTGTAAGTTCCCTTGACCGTTCCGATATCGTTGCCGTTGTGTGTCAGTATTCCGTCTACATAGTGTCCGTCGTCCTCAAGGGGCATATACACGAACTCCGTAGACAGGTCTCCCATAGGACAACCCTCATAGTAGAGGTCATCAATGCCGAGTGATGTCGACACAGAGAGTTCCGTCGGGGTCTGGATAACGTGGAAGTCACCGTTCATGATGCCCTGAAGATGCGGAAAATAAGGTATGATGCCGGTGATGGAAGAAAGGTCGAGGTGATGCACGCCCAACGTCAAGTCCTGCAAAGCGTCAAGGTTTTCGTCATTGCTGAACAGTTGAATACCCGTGCCGTCACTTGCCATCAACTGCATACTTGCCGACACTCTGCTGTCATCACCGACAAGAATGAAACTGCCATCGGACGCCTTGAACTCACGGTAACCCAACACCATGTCATCATCGGTGAACCCAATCCTGATACCGTTGGGCTCAAACGAAGCCTTGAGACCGGTCCGAATGCCGACCTTGTCCTTGTCATCACGGAGAACCAAGTTGATGTTGCTGCCTGTCTCGACGATACTTCCGTCAAGCAAAGCATTGAAACAATACTGCGGATTGTTCTTCTCGTTCTTCACCTGACAACGGTATCTGAATCCTGTGCTGTCGGTAACAAGTTCCAGTCGGGACTTGTCCAACTGCATACCGCTGGCGACAAGGGAGTCTATCTGTACATATCCATTGAGACCAGACACAGGAGAACTCGTTATGTCTGCATCTATTCCACGGAACGGGAAGCCCATTCTCCGAGCGTAATCATAGACGAAATTGTCCTTGCCGGAGTGCAAGATGACGTGTCCGACTGGCAGTACCTGTTTCAGAGAGTCCTGCGATATGTTTTTGCGTGCTATCTGCCGGTTGAGTTCATCGGTGAGTTTGTCGGCAAGAGTGATAATGTCACGGTAGCCGCCACTTGTCGCCATGTCAAGTCCGAAATCGCCGCTTGCCACCTTGACCCAAGTGGTATCGCGATTGGTCAGGGCATCCATATTGAGTTCTTCGGTGCGGAACACGGAAGAAGAGTCCCTGACTGTGACATCGCTCACGAAGCCGTTGACCTTGTAGTAGTCCTCCATGTCGCCGGCAACATCCATGTGAGCGCAGAGCGAAGCGGTGAGCGGAGCCTCGGAAAGTCCCATTCCATAGATATCCGCATTGACAAGTTCACAGGCAAGAGTGGCCTTCAGGTCTTTCCTGCCGAGGAGTGCGTCCAGCGAGATATTGCCCTTGAGCAATCTGTTGGCACTGTCAACAACGGAATGCACGACACCGTTGCGGAGTTCCAACGTCGCCGTCGTGCCTGACAAATCGATGTTTTCATATCCGAACCTGGAAATCTCCGCATCGGCAGAGAGGTGTGTTGATTTTGCAAGAATGTCCGTTCCGCTACCCTTCACCTTGACACGGGCACTGAGAGGAGTAACATTCATACCAGGCAAGAATTTCCGCAAAGGCAGATTGTTGGCTGCAACCGTCGCATTATACGCCATGTTGTCAACGTCACAAACTCCATTGAGCAACATCCAACCGCCACCGTGAGACATACGAAGATTGGCTTTGTAGGAAGAGCCTTCAGCCCCCAATGTACCATTCATCTTTATTCCGGAAGGAATCTTGACCGTCTTTGCCATGGCAGGGTCAAGGAAGGAAGAGGTGACAAAGCCAAGATTGTATGCAGAAACATCAAGGTCAATATTGGCAAGGAGGTCATCCGCTTCCAGCACATTGAGCACATAACCGTGGGCCGTGGCAGCGAATGCCGTGGGCAGCGAGGCTTTCAGGCTGTTTATATCAAGACGCTTCGCATTGCCGTTTACATCCATCTCTACGGTCAATGGATAGTGCGGCCATGACGTCTTCAACTTTTCGGGCAGGGCGGAGGCGAACGTCATGATGTCGGCTTTGCCCACTTGCCCTTCAGCCTTCAGCGAGAACTGACCGGGATTGGTATTGTCAAAGGCGTTCATATCCATTGACAGAGATGTGCGCAGTTGGGAGTAAGGTGTCGCCGCCGACAGTGTCGGGATACTCAAACGGGTGGAATCCATTTTCACAACACCAGAAAGGCTGCTCAACTGGAGACCGCTTTTCTCCTTCATCTTTGCCGAACGGATTTTCAGATAGAGGTCTGGCGTGCGGTAACTCAACGTATCAAGACACACGGCCACGTCGCTCAGGGCGATGTGGTTGTAGTCAACGCCTTTTGCAAAAGGCTCAAAACGGTTGTCGTAGGTTATGTTGCCGAGTGTCAAGTTGACCGTTCCCAATTGGTACAAGCCCTCGAACAGGTCAAAATTTCCGTTTCTTGCACTTGCCGAAGTGATGCCCATTCCCACTGCAAGAGTGTCACTGGGCAAGGAGACAGCCACCTTCGTGCGCTTCACCTGAAGGGTGTTGAGTTTTATCTTCCAATGGGTCTCGGTCTTGGAAGTGTCCGCTTTCGCCGTGTCACTCAACTGCACATCAACATCTGCACCGTCAAGCAAAACACGGTCAAGCACCACTTTCTGGTCGCCAAGGTCAATATCGGCAACAAGACGGAGGTCGTCTACATTACCTTTCACCCTGGTATCAGAAATAAAATCGGATGTGTTGATTTTTGCGGAGTGCACATTTAGTTCCGAAACCTCAACGTTTCCGCACAACAAAGGAAGAATACGGACACCCACAACTGTCTTACCGATGTCGGCAATGGTGTCCTTCTGTTGTGGCAGACTGTCGTTCGGAGCGATGACCTTCACACCGCTGACAAGCAAATCGAGCGGAAAGGAGAGGTTGACACGCCCGATGGCAATCTCCATTCCTGTCTTTTCCGAAGCGTAAGAAACCACTTGTCCTGTAATCCACCTCTGGAACGGAGGAAAATAGAACAACATTGCAAGAATCAGAAACAATGCAATGGGAACAAGCAATATCCCTGCGGCAATCTTCAGAATTTTCATGTGACAGGAGCAAATTCTGTTATGTCTTTTCCGCCGAGGCGGTTATGTCTCTCCACAAGTTGTCGTCGATGACGGGAGCAACCACGTCTATGTTTTCCCTGGAAACCGGATGCACGAACTGGACACGCCGTGACAACAACGATATACTGCCGTCGGGATTGCTCCGTTGCGCCCCGTATTTGAGGTCACCTTTTATCGGGCAACCGATGGAAGCCAACTGGCAACGAATCTGATGATGCCGTCCCGTAAGGAGATTTATCTCCAGCAACGAGTAATTATCAGTACTTCCGATAAGCCGATAGGTCAAAACCGCCTTTTTGGAGCCCGGCACTTCGTGGTCGTAACTGTAACTTTTGTTCTGCTTCTCGTTCCTGACGAGCCACGATGTTATGGTGCCGTCAGCAGCAGGAGGGCGGTTTTTGGTTATCGCCCAGTAGGTTTTGTGTACATCGCCACGGCGGAACATCTCAGAAAGACGCGACAAAGCCTTGGATGTCTTGGCAAAAATGACAAGCCCCGACACAGGCCTGTCAAGACGGTGTACCACACCGAGGAAAACATTCCCCGGCTTATGGTACACCTCTTTTATGTATCTCTTCACGGTTTCCGACACCGGTTCGTCGCCGGTCTTGTCTCCCTGGACAATCTCACCGCTACGCTTTGAGACTATTATAATGTGGTTGTCTTCGTAAACGACTTTCATCTGTCACTTCTACCAACAGCCTGACAATTCATATAAGGGGCAGATTATGCAGACGTTATGCCTACATGTTCATGCCACCGTCAATCTGTATCACCTGACCGCTCACATAACTTGACATATCGGAAGCGAGGAACAGACACACGTTGGCAATGTCTTCCACCTGACCTCCACGACGGAGCGGTATCTTTGACATCCAGCCTTTTCTCACGTCTTCAGGCAGTTGTGCAGTCATCGCAGTCTCTATGAAACCCGGAGCAACGGCGTTGGCACGCACTCCCTTGGGACCAAGTTCCTGGGCAATGGACTTCGCCAAGCCTATCATACCTGCCTTTGACGCCGAGTAGTTGCACTGTCCTGCATTGCCGTGTACACCAACCACCGACGACATATTGATGATTGAGCCGCTGCGCTGACGCAACATGACAGGTGCACAAGCATGAATAAAGTTGAAGGCGGACTTCAGATTCACTGACAGAACAGCGTCCCACTGGGCTTCGCTCATCCTCAGCATCAGACCGTCCTTGGTTATTCCGGCGTTGTTTACGAGGATATCGATTGAGCCAAAGTCCCCATGTATTTTCTTTACCACGGCATCCGTCTCCGCGAAATCAGCGGCGTTGCCCGCATAAGCACGGCATGTCACGCCGAGCGACTCTATCTCTTTGCGTGTCGCTTCAAGGCATGCAGCCATATCATCATTCAACACAAGATCGGTAAAGGCGATATTCGCCCCCTCCGATGCAAATTTCATTGCCACGGCTTTACCTATGCCGCGCGCCGCACCTGTTATAAGTGCGGTCTTGCCTGACAGTAATCCCATTGTCAATTATTATTTGGTTCTATTTTGTTTTCTTCTTTTCGCTCGCCTTGCCCAAAGCGCCATAGACCACCTTAGCCACAAGCGGTTTGCTGGCTTCCTCGCTCAGACCGGGAGCAATACGCCCATATATGAACGGCACTTCAAGCCCTTTTATGCAGTAATGGGTGATGTCTGCCACCAATTCGATGTTGTCTATGTCAAAATCACCGCTCGCATTGCCTTCGGCATAGGCTCTTCTGAAAATCCGGAGTTCCTCGTCATCAAAGTTCTTGCGAACTTTTTCCACCATCCATATATTCCTGAAAAACTCCGCACGCAGGTTTCCGTTTCTCACAACAGTCTCCCTTATCATGGTCAAATGTGTGTAGATGAGTTCTATGACCTTGTCCAACGGACTGATGTTCCTTGACGCCACCTCGTCCAACTTGTCGGACAGGCGTTCCAGTTCCGACTCTATCACAGTGGAGAAAATCTCCTCCTTACTATTAAAATAGGTGTAGAGCGTACGTCTGCCCTTGCCCGATGCCACGGCAATGTCATTCATCGTTGTGTTGGCAAAGCCCTGTTTGGCAAACAACTGCCTTGCCACATCAATCAGTTTTTGGCGTGTCTTGGATATAGACATAGTCGTTACATTCTATCAGATTGCACATCCCATTTAACTTGTGCAAAGATACTGTTTTTATGATGCGTAGCAAAAGGATAGCGACAAAAAGTAAGACAGACTGTCCATTTTTCAAAAAAACACAACGGAGAATTTGTTTATATGGAGAAAAAGGCGTACCTTTGCACCGCAATTAGGAAATCCATCCCAGTTGCGTGGTAATATCGCGGAGTGGAGCAGTTGGTAGCTCGCCAGGCTCATAACCTGGAGGTCGCATGTTCGAGTCCTGCCTCCGCAACTAAGAAGCCGACAAAACAAGTCCAAGAGATGAGTTTTATCGGCTTTTTCTTGTTTATTCAAAAAAAACGCCGTACTTTGGCTACGATAATTGGAAACCTGCATGAATACAGACAAACTACGGAAATATATTTTCTTCGGGGCATTGACCATCTTCATACTGTTGTCAGCCCACTACTTCATATCGCCAAACAGATGGCAGACAAAGGGTTTGCTCAAACAACAAGGCTCTCAAACGGGACACGACTATATGTTGTCATCGCTCAATGTCACCACAATTTCACAAGACCACCACAAGCAGATATGGATAGGGACATCTGCCGGCATCAATGTTTTCAACGGGCATGACTACACTCAATATTTCCACGACCCAGGCGACACCACAGCCCTACCCGACGACTATATCAATGCAATTATCCGCGACAGCAAGGGGCGAATGTGGATAGGCACACAAAACGGACTTGCACGACATGATGGGGCAGGACAGTTTCACCGCATAAAACTGCCGTCACAAAACAACAATATAACGAGTCTGACGGAAGAGACTGCCACAGGAAACATCATTGTCGGCAACGGACGGGAATGGTTTAGAGTGAACAATGACAGTGTGACAAAGACGCAAAGTCCGACACACGAACTGAAAACTACGCCTATTGATGAACTGAAAACATGGGCGGCAGACTATCCAGAGGCAGAGGCGGCACTTGCCAAACCCAAGGAACTGATATCATGCACCTACAAGGATGCAGGAGGCAACCTGTGGATAGGCTATAGAAATGCGGGCTATCAAGTATTGTCTGAAAACATCATCGCCTTCAAGACTGCCAACGACAACCCTCTTGCCCTGACCACCCAAGGCAAGGACATCACTTGTATGAATAGCACTGGACATTACATCTTGGCAGGCACTACTCTCCGTCTGTACGTCTACGATACAAAGACACACGCTGTGACCTATCAATATTATGACTGCCTATTCAATTCCAAAGACATTCTCACGGGCATCGTAACCCTTGACGACACGCACGTTTGCCTCATTGGTCAGCATCATGTTCTGTTATGCGCCTTGGACAATGACGGTGTCAGCATACAGCAGAATATCTCCAGCGATGCCCTGCTCGGTTCCGCCACACTTATTGACAATGACGTCTATATCAGTTGCCAGACTCCATATATAAAAAGACACAGGAAGGGAAGCGGCAACATTGACTCCATAGCCGTAAACCATCTGCAATATGACGAGGAAACACAAGTAACCACTCTGCATGACGGACGTCTACTACTCTTCATGAAGGACATGCACGTAGCAGTCTATAATCCCAAAGAACAAACACTCAAAGAGATTACCACAACAGGAGTACGGCAGCCAGGAAGCATAGACCCAGCCTTTGTACGCGAAGACTCACGGGGCAACATTTGGCTGGGTACAAAGCGGTCGGGGCTTTATCGTCTTGACATGAAACAGAGAAAGATGGAAAGAATGAACTTTGTGGGTGACGTACACATTCAGGCACTTATCGAGGACAGCCAGCAACAGATATGGATCACCACACTCAAAGATGCCATCTGCTATCAGCCGACTACGGGGGCAGTGCTCATGAACAGTCTTGTCTCGTCAAGCCAAAACTCTTGGACACGTCAGTATTTCGACAATTCTCTGACCATAGCCCCCAACAGCGACATCGTGCTGGGAAGTTCCGACGGGTGTATATTCCTGCCACACAAGGCCGGCAATAAGATGAACATAGCCAACAAGAGCAACAACAAGACCTATGACCAGTCGCGGGCTCTCGAAAATGGACTTTGCATCTACACCATGGGAGTGCAGACCGAAGACGGAAAGAAATTTACTGCGGACATCCCTGTGAACGACAGCCCACACTTCACTCTATCGCACGACGAACGCAATCTCGACTTCAGCTTCTTCTATCCCAACTACAGCCGACGGTCATCACTCATGTATCAATGCAAACTGGAAGGCTACGACAAGGACTGGAGCAAGACTACATATGACAACACGGCACATTATGCAAATCTTGCACCAGGCAAATACACGTTTCGCCTGCGCCTAATGTCATCCCCTTATCTGCAACCTCTCAACGAGAAGGTCATACACATCACCATCATGCCTGCCCCGTGGTCGAGCCCTGCGGCATGGTGGTTGTATATCTGCCTCGCAGCACTGGCCGTCTATTACATCAACTCTCTCTACCTGCGCATACGCACCAATAGAATGCTGTTGCAACAAGAGAAACATGAACGCGAGCGAGAGAAGTTTACTAACGAGATGAACATGAATTTCTTTGCCAACATATCGCATGAGTTCCGCAATCCTATAACTCTCATTGCCGGCCCGTTGCTCTCGCTGAAGTCAGACTCCTCCCTACCCTCTCACACCACCCACACCCTCGACAGAGTCTGCATGAGTGTTAACCGCATGCTTCGACTCATAGACCAGATGCTCGACTTCAATCAACTTGAGACCGACGCCTTGCGCCTGAAGGTCACTCACACCAATGCCGAGAAGGAGATAAGCGAGATGATAACCACATTTGAAGAGTCGGCAAATGTGCGAGGCATCAAGTTGGAGACTGACATTGCCCCATGTGACTACGACTCATGGATAGACATCGACAAATTGGAGAAGATATTGAGCAACCTCTTCACCAATGCACTGAAGCATACACCGTCAAAGGGTGTGATACGCATCACTGTGCAACGCATCAACGACAAATTGAATGTCAAGGTCTACAATAGCGGAAGCCATATCGACGACGACAAACTCCAATATGTGTTCCTCCGTTATTACCAGTTGCCCGACACTCAAGGCATCCAGCAGTATGGATGGGGCACAGGCATCGGCCTCTACTATGTGAAGCGCCTTGTAGGTTTGCACCACGGAGAGATTCGCGTCAGCAATGAATCCGACGGTGTAGCATTCACTTTCTGGCTCCCCATGGACAAGTCTTCCTACACCGATGAAGAATGCTCTTCACAAAGGAGCCGCGTGATGCAGATCCCTCTTAGCAATGACTCTGAAACCGTCTCTACGGATGCCAATGAGTCTCAGCTTGACGGAAATACTCACAAAGCGAAGATTCTTGTAGTGGATGACGACATCGACGTAGCCCAATACATCCGTTCGCTCTTCTCTACTGACTACATAGTGGAAAACCGTTATTCCGCAGAAGAGGCTCTTGCCGACCTGGAGACGACGCAACCTGACATCATACTGAGCGACATCGTCATGGGCGGCATGTCAGGATATGAGTTCTGCCACAAGTTGAAGTCAGATCTGATGTTCTGCCACATTCCCGTCATTCTCATTACCGCAAAGTCAAATGTAGAGGAGCAGGTGGAAGGACTCAAGCAAGGTGCTTTGGCTTACATCACCAAACCCTTTGACCCCACTTATCTGAAGGCGATGGTGGAGACGCAACTTGCCAGCATGAACCGACTGCGCCAGCGGCTGGGCGAGAGCACGGAAACAAAAGAACTATCTGAGTCTGTGGCAGACACATTGTCAGAACAAGATCGCAAGTTTATGGACGAACTCTACAGTCTTATGGAAAAGAGGGCGGCAGAGATGGAACTCAATGTAGCTACCGTAAGTCGCGACTTGCTCATAAGCCAGTCTAAATTCAATTACAAACTAAAGGAACTCACGGGTGAGACTCCAGGCAGTTTCTTCCGCAAATATAAGCTCAACAAAGCTGCACAATGGTTGAAGGAAGGCAAATACAATGTATCGGAAGTTGCCATAAAGACAGGATTCAGCACTGCCGCACATTTCTCCGTGGCATTCAAGAAACAGTTTGGGGTGTCACCCAGCGACTATCGCTAAGCACACCCCAAACATCTCTCTTATGATACACTAACACCCATCTATTGACTTATTGTCATTCTAATAGATGCCTAAAACAAAATGGTAGATATAACTGATGCCCAATCCTGCCAATGTAGATGTCACAATATGCACCATGCCTGGCATCATGAATGAATGGTTGAGCAGATATTTTCCTATCACCGTGGTACCCGAGCGGTCGAAGTTGACCGTGGCGATGTCTGAAGGATAGTTTGGTATGAAGAAGTAACCGTATACCGAAGGCATCACACCGAGCAGCAACCAACCCTCTATGCCGAGAGAATAGGCAAGCGGTAGCATTGACACTACGACGGCTCCCTGCGAATTGATGAGAACGGAAACAAGGAAGAACACTATTGCTATTGCCCATGGATAAGATTTCACTATATCAACGAGCATAACCTGGATTTCTGTCTGGTAATTTGAGAAATAGGTGTCACTCATCCACGCTATGCCATAGATGGCGATGACTGCCACCATACCGTTCTGCCACACTGCTCCCAAGACTGCGTTCTTGGATTTTGCCTTGCAAAACATAATCATCAGAGCAGCAGCGGAAATCATGGCTATCTGTATGACAATATTCATAGCCAACGGCTTCTGTACCTTTTCGGTAACACCAGCCATCACCACGCCTGCCTTGGCCAATTGCTTGGCACTCTCTGTCACTCCGTCGGAAAGGGTGATAAACTCTGGAGCCCCCGCAGCCACCTGCACGGAAGAGTATGTAGGCAGAATGTTTATTCCCATCATACTTAATATTGATATTACCACGATCACTGCAAGTGCAGCGAGGAAGATGCACACCGCGCGTTTGCTGTCTTTGGAAATTTTCTTGTCAAGAGTGGTTGATGTTCCTCCATAGATATATTCATGCATACGAGGCTCCTTGATCAGTTTCTGAAAATGCGGGTCTTTGTCAAGGTCGAGTCCACGATTCCAACTTGCTGCCACAGCGCACAGGATACCGATTACACAGGCTGGCAGTGTGACAAGCAATATCTGCACATTGGTCACATGAAAACCATTCTCGATGCTTATGGCCGAGAAAGCCACCACAGCAGCGGCTATAGGCGAGCAGGTAATGCCAATCTGCGAGGCGATGCTGGCAATACCGCACGGACGCTCCGGACGAATGCCTCGCTTGATGGCTATGTCGCAGATGATAGGCATGAGGGTATAGACAACATGTCCTGTTCCAACGAGTACCGTAAGGAAGAATGTCGTGAACGGAGCCAAGAGAGTGATACGCTCGGGATGTTTGCGCAATATGCGCTCGGCTATCTGTATCATCCAGTCCATACCACCAGAAGCCTGCAGCATACCGGCACATGTCACGGCTGCTATAATAATGTAGATAACATCCGTCGGGGGATTACCCGGCTTCAATCCAAATCCGAATACCAAGATGGCAAGACCTATACCTGATATTGCCCCGAGTGCCAAAGAGCCGTATCTGGCTCCTACCCATAGAGCCACCAATACTACGAGCAGCTCAACAATCATTAATATTGTCATACGAAATAAGCGATTATGAAATAAGCGATTATGAAATAAGCGATAGATTTTGTTTTCGGCTGCAAAACTATCGCTTTATCACGAAAGCCACATTCGTTTTTCCTCAAACGGCTTTCGCAAAATCGCAAACAGTTGACAATCAATGGTTGCTACACACAATTTCTATTCCAACAATAATAAAAAACTCAAGCCGAGTGTATCAGTCTCGGCTTGAGAAAGTAGACAATCGCATGTCTGTGTGTCCTTTTTCCCATGAACATACACACTCACACTTTTTCCATTCTCTCCCCTATCGCAACCATCACATTATGCAGACATTGAACAAGCGTCATTCCAAGACATTATCTTTTGTTTTTTTCCGCAATAGGGTTTTAATCCAATTATTTTGTCTAATTTTGCAAAATAAACAAGAACAAGAATGGAATTTACAGCGAAAACCATATCTGATTTTCTGGGTGGACGCATAGAAGGAGACGAGAATGCAACTGTCAGCACTTTCTCAAAAATAGAAGAAGGCAAACCTGCATCTATCTCTTTCCTTTCCAACAGGAAATACACGAACTACCTGTACACGACAGAAGCCACGATAGTACTGGTCGACGAAGACCTCGAACTGGAGAAACCGGTACCTGCAAACACCACTCTTATCAGAGTAAAGAACGCTTATGAGAGCGTGGCAAAACTGCTGCAACTCTACGAATCCACAAAAATGCAGAAGTCGGGAGTAAGCAGCCTGGCATCCATAGCCGACAGCGCAACCTACGGCAACGACTGTTACATCGGCGCATTCGCATATATCGGCGAGAATGTAACAATCGGCAACAACTGCAAAATCTATCCCCACACTTACATCGGAGACAACGTCACGATAGGCGACGGTTGCATCATCTATCCCAATGTGACCGTTTACCATGAGTGCAAACTCGGCAACCGCGTGACGATACACGCCGGCAGCGTAATCGGAGGCGACGGTTTCGGCTTCGCGCCCACCGCCGACGGTTATTCCAAAATACCGCAGATTGGCATCGTCACCATTGAAGACGATGTGGAAATCGGTGCCAATACCTGCATCGACCGCTCCACCATGGGTTCCACATATATAAGAAAAGGTGTAAAGTTGGACAACCTCGTACAGATAGCACACAACTGCGACATAGGCGAAAACACCGTCATGTCGGCACAGGTAGGCATCGCCGGCAGTACCAAAGTGGGACAGTGGTGTATGTTCGGAGGACAAGTCGGTCTGGCCGGACACCTCACCGTGGGCGACAAAGTGATGCTCGGAGCACAGTCAGGCGTGCCGAACAACCTCGAAGGCAACCAGACACTCATCGGCACTCCACCTATGCCGCAAACCCAATATTTCCGTTCACAGGCCATCTTCCGCAGACTGCCCGATATGTACAAGCAGATGTCTGCCATGCAGAAGAAGATTTCCGAACTTGAAGAAAAACTCAACAACGAATCAAAATAGCTCCTTATATGGACTTTTCCAAGCAAACAACTCTCGCAGGAAGCTTTTCCCTGTGCGGAAAAGGACTTCACACCGGACTGTATCTGACAGTCACTTTCAATCCTGCACCCGAGAACTACGGATATAAGATACAGCGTATAGACGTCGAAGGCGAACCCATCATCGACGCCATAGCGGAACGTGTGGCGGAGACGACACGCGGTACGGTACTGGCAAAGGACAACGTAAAGGTGTCCACAGTGGAGCACGCCCTTTCCGCACTCTACGCTCTCGGCATCGACAACTGCCTCATTCAGGTCAACGGACCGGAACTCCCTATTCTCGACGGCTCCGCTATCCTGTATGTAGAAAAGATAAAACAGGTAGGCATTCAGGAGCAGAACGTGCCCAAGGACTATTATGTCATCCGCAAGAAGATAGAGTATAAGGACGAAAAGACAGGCAGTTGCATCACCATACTCCCCGACGAGCAGTTCAGCATCACGGCGATGTGCTCCTTTGACTCCAAGTTCATCAGTTCCCAGTTCGCCACTCTCGACGACATCAAGGACTATTCCAAAGAGATAGCATCGGCGCGCACGTTTGTCTTTGTACGCGACATCATCCCCCTGCTCGAGCAAAACCTCATCAAGGGAGGCGACCTCGACAACGCCATAGTAATCTATGAGCGCAAGGTAGACCAGGAAACTCTCGACCAGTTGGCAGACTTGATCAAAGCGCCACACATCGATGCGGAAAAGATAGGCTACATACAGAACCGTCCGCTCACATGGGACAACGAGTGCACAAGACACAAACTGCTCGATGTCATCGGAGACATGGCCCTCATAGGCAAGCCCATCAAGGGACGCATAATAGCCACCCGACCGGGCCACACCGTCAACAACAAGTTCGCAAGGCTCGTCCGCAAGGAGATAAAAAAGCACGAAGTGCAGGCTCCGATATACGATCCCAACGAGGAGCCGGTAATGAATATCAAGCGCATACACGAGTTGCTGCCGCACCGTTACCCCATGTCATTGGTGGACAAGGTGATTACTATCGGTGCCGACTACATTGTCGGACTCAAGAATCTGACTTTCAACGAAGACTTCTTCCAGGGACATTTCCCCGGCGAACCGGTCATGCCGGGCGTTCTGCAGATAGAAGCCATGGCTCAATGCGGCGGTTTGCTGGTACTCAACACCATGGAAGAGCCACAGCGATGCTCCACTTATTTCCTTGCGATAACTGATGTCAAGTTCCGCCAGAAGGTGGTTCCCGGCGACACACTCATGTTCAGGGTGGAACTCGCAAGTGCCATCCGCCACGGCATAGCCACCATGAAAGGCTACTGTTTCGTGGGCGACCATGTCGTGTCAGAGGCGACATTCACCGCCCAAATCACTGTCAACAAATAACCGTACCGACTAAAAGATTCACTCCACATGAACAATATCAGTCCTTTAGCCTACATACATCCCAACGCAAAGATTGGCGACGGCAATGTCATTGGACCGTTCTGCGTCATCGATGCCGATGTTGAGATTGGCGACAACAACAATCTCGTGAGCCATGTAATCCTGCATGAAGGCTGCAGGATGGGTTCCAACAACGAGGTCTATCCCGGAGCAAGCCTTTCCACAAAGCCGCAGGATCTGAAATACCACGGTGAAAAGACTTACTGCTTTATCGGCGACAACAACTCCATACGCGAGAACGTGACCCTCTCAAGGGGTACTGCCTCCAAGGAAAAGACCGTCATCGGCAACGGCAACCTGCTGATGGAGGATGTCCATATCGCCCACGACTGCGTGGTGGGCAACAGTTGCATCATCGGCAACAGCACCAAGATAGCGGGCGAAATCACCATTGACGATTTCGCCATACTCTCCGCCTGCGTACTCGCACACCAGTTCATCCACATCGGCTCGTATGTCATGATACAGGGCAACGCCAAACTTCCCATGGACGTTCCGCCGTTTATCATGGTCGGCAAAGAACCCACACGCTACTGCGGACTTAATCTTGTCGGACTGAGAAGACACAATTTCTCCAACGAGCGCATTGACCGCATCCACGAGGCATACCGTCTGCTCTATTCCAAAGGGCTGCGCTCTGAAGCCATAGAGAAGATACGGGAAATGGGCGAAGACAAGGATCTCGACTACATAGTCAAGTTCGTGGAGAACTCGCAGAGGGGTATCCTCAGGGGATAACCCCGTTTTTCCGTTAACCGTCCTTTGCACACAGGCACCATAGAGCATGAAGACGTTGGTTGTCATATTAGGACCGACGGGCGTCGGCAAGACCGACAAGACCATCGAAATGGCGGAGCAGTTGCGTGTGCCGGTGATTAACGCCGACTCACGGCAGATTTTCAAAGAGATACCTATCGGCTCTGCCGCCCCCACAAAGGCACAACTGGAGAGGATCAGGCACTACTTTGTGGGAAGCCACTCCATTCATGACTATTATTCTGCCGCCCAATACGAAGCCGATGTCATGGCTTTGCTCGAGGAACAGTTCCGCAACAGCGACTACGCACTGCTCAGCGGAGGTTCCATGATGTATATTGATGCCGTATGCAAAGGGCTTGACGACATCCCCACTGTCGACGACACCACACGCGAACTCTTCAAACGCAGGTTTGCGGAAGAGGGGCTTGAACCGCTGCTTGAGGAGTTGAAGACCCTTGACCCGGAACATTACGCTATCGTAGACCACAACAATCCGCGCCGCATAATCCACGCCTTGGAAATCTGCCACATGACCGGCAAGACCTTCACGAGTTTCAGAAAGGGCACGAAAAAGGTGCGTCCGTTCAATATAATAAAGGTTGGGCTTGACCGTCCCCGCAGCGAGATGTACGAGAGAATAAACCTCCGCGTCAGGAAAATGGTCGACGACGGACTGGAGGAGGAGGCAAGGAGCGTCTACCGATACCGCCATCTCAACTCCCTCAACACAGTAGGCTTCAAGGAGATGTTCCAGTATTTCGATGGAGAAACAGACTTTGAGGAAGCCGTGCGGCGCATTCAGTCCAACACACGCCGCTATATGCGCAAGCAAGTGACATGGTTCAGGCACGACCCGGACATAGTCTGGCATCACCCTGACGACAACATAAAAATAATTTAGACAAATGGAAAAGACTAACAAAGCCATGCGTTTCCTCGCCGGATGCTGGCAAAAGGTCATTCAGTTCATGCGTTGGTACAGGAATCTGTACGTCGGAGCGCCACGTTGGAAGAAGTCTCTCGTGGTACTGTGCACGCTTGTCGTGGGCTTCTTCCTCTACTTGGGGGCTGTCGACATCAATCTCTTCTGGCTCTTCGGCAAATCTCCCGGCTTCAGCAGGATAAAAGATCCCATCACCTCACAGGCAAGTGAAATCTACAGTTCCGACAGTGTTCTGATAGGAAAGTTCTTCAATGAAAACCGCACACCTGTCGGTTACGACGAGGTGAACCCTGTTTTCTGGAAATGTCTCATAGACACCGAGGACGAGAGATTCTACAGTCACCACGGCATTGACGTGGTCGGTCTCTTCGCCGCAGCCAAAGATGCCGTGACGGGAAGGGGCGGTCGAGGCGCCTCCACCATCACCCAGCAGTTGGCGAAGAACATGTTCCGTGTGAGGACACACTACAGCACGGGTGTCCTCGGCAAGATTCCCGGCATCAGCATCCTCATAATGAAGACCAAGGAATGGATTATCGCCACAAAGTTGGAGATGATATACGACAAGAAGGATATCCTTGAGATGTATGCCAACACTGTCGATTTCGGCAGCAATGCCTACGGAATAAAGACCGCCTGCCGCACTTATTTCAAGACCACACCGCGCAACCTGACCACCGATCAGGCCGCTGTTCTGGTGGGAATGCTCAAGGCCACCACTTTCTATAGTCCCAAGACACATCCCGAAAACAGCAGGAAACGCCGCAATCAGGTATTGGAAAACATGCTGACACACGGCGACCTGACCCGTGAAGAGTGCGACACGCTGAAGCAGAAGGACATCGTGCTGACCTACACAGTGGAAGACAACTACGACGGACAGGCACAGTACTTCCGTGAAGCGGTGGCAGATGAACTGAAGGACTGGTGCGAGGACAACGGCTACGACCTCTATTCCAGCGGTCTGAAGATATACACCACCATTGACTCCAAGATGCAGCAGTATGCCGAAGAGGCTGCTGCCAAGCAGATGAAGCAGATACAGCGCAACTTCAAAAACCACTGGGGCAACAACGACCCGTGGGTCGACGAGCACGGCAAAGTCATCCCAGGCTTCATCGAAGGCATCGTCAAGCGTCAGCCGGTCTACAGGTATCTCACTTCAAAGTACCCCAATGACCCCGACTCCGTCACCTACTGGCTTAACCATCCGCACCCGGTGAAGGTGTTCACATGGGACAACGACTCGCTGGAAACAACGAAATACCTCTCCGTAGTCGACTCCGTGAAGTACATGGTAAAGTTCATGCACTGCTCGTTTGTGGCTATGGAACCGCAGACAGGCTATGTGAAGGCATACGTCGGCGACATCAATTTCAAGTCGTGGAAGTATGACAAGGCGAGGGCAATGCGCCAGCCCGGCTCCACATTCAAACTGTTTGTCTATACTGAAGCGATGAACCAGGGTCTCACGCCCTGCGACAAGCGCCGCGACGAGTTCTTCACTATGAAGGTGTGGGACAGCAAACAGAAGAAAGAAGTCAACTGGTCGCCGTCCAATGCAGACGGTTATTTCACCGGTGACTCCATTCCCTTGAAGAGTGCCTTCGCACGAAGCATCAACTCCGTTGCCGTGCGTCTGGGACAGGAAGTGGGCATCAGCCGCATAGCGCACACGGCAAACAACATGGGTATCAAGAGCCCTCTCAACGAGACACCGTCGCTTGCGCTCGGCAGTTCCGATGTCAACCTGTTGGAAATGGTCAATGCCTACTGCACCGTGGCGGACAACGGACGGCACCACTCGCCTGTTCTCGTGACACGCGTCGTCGACAACAAGGGACGTGAAGTGTATGTCTCGCCTTCCACGACAGAACAGGTCATCCCCTACAAGAGTGCATTCCTCATGCAGCAGATGCTGCAGGGAGGCATGAGAGAGCCGGGTGGCACGTCGATGAGTCTGTGGGGCTATGTCGGCAAAGCGTCCGACACGGATTTCGGAGGCAAGACCGGTACATCCAACAACCACTCCGACGCATGGTTCATGGGTGTCAGCCCGAACCTCGTGTGCGGTGCTTGGGTAGGCGGGGAATACCGCTGCATACATTTCCGTACAGGCGCTTTGGGTCAGGGAAGCCGCACCGCACTGCCTATCTGCGGATACTTCCTGCAATCCGTAATGGGTGACGAGAAATACCGCAAGTACCACGGACATTTCCAGACTCCCACCGATGACAACATCAAGTCTTACATGTACAACTGCGCAAGTTACTATACGCATGAGAAAGACAGCCTCGACAGCGATTCGCTGACATTCAACTACGAAGACGTGCCAATCGACGAGGACGAACTGAAACTGTCGAAAGAACCGGGCGAAAGCGGCGAACAGCACAAGCCGACAGAGGAAGCGGTCATCTTGGACGAATTGTAATACACTGCCGGATTGGACAACAAGCAGGACAAGAATACCAATATCGTTGACAAGGATAACCCGGAGTTGCAGAACGCACTCCAGGTTATCCAGTACACCCGGCGGTCTTTGTTCCTCACAGGAAAGGCGGGTACGGGCAAGTCCACGTTCCTCCGATATATCGCGAACAACACAAAGAAGAAATGCGTGGTGCTCGCTCCCACCGGCATAGCGGCCATCAACGCCGGGGGATGCACCCTGCACAGTTTCTTCAAACTGCCTTTTCATCCGCTGCTTCCCACAGACTCGCAGTTCAGTGTCAAGAACCTGCGCAACACACTCAAGTACAATTCCGAGAAAAGGAAGATTATCCAGGAACTCGAACTGATTGTCATCGACGAGATAAGCATGGTTCGAGCCGACATCATCGACTTCATCGACAAGGTGCTCAGAGTCTACTGCCGGAATATGCGCGAGCCGTTTGGCGGCAAGCAACTGTTGCTTGTCGGTGACGTATACCAACTTGAGCCGGTCATAAAGGAGGACGAAAGGAAGATACTGCAGCCCTTCTATCCCAGCCTTTTCTTCTTCAACGCCCATGTGTTCCGTGAAATGGGACTTGTAAGCATCGAGTTGAAGAAAGTCTACCGACAGAACGACCCGCAGTTCATCGGCATTCTCGACAACATAAGGACATCCAACGTCAGCGAGAGCGACCTCCGTCTGGTCAACCAGCGCGTGGGAACAGACATTGCACAGGAGGGACTTGCCATCACGCTCTCGACCCGACGCGACACCGTAGACCACATAAACGAGGAGAAACTCAAGGCTTTGCCCGACGCATCCATGGTCTACAGAGGCATCGTGAGCGGCGAGTTTCCCGAGAACAGCCTCCCCACTCCGCTCGAACTTGAACTGAAGGCGGGGGCTCAGATCATGTTCATCAAGAACGACAAGAGCCACCGCTGGGTCAACGGAACGCTGGGCGTGGTCGTCGGATTCTCCGATGACGAGACGCAGACCATATATGTGCACACCGACAACGAACAGGACGTGGAGGTGGAGCGCGAGGTGTGGAGCAACGTGAAATACACCTTCAACGAAACGGAGAAGAAGATCGAGGAACAGGAAATCGGTACTTACACCCAGTATCCGCTGCGTCTGGCGTGGGCGATAACTATCCACAAGAGCCAGGGACTGACATTCAAGAACGTCAAAATCGACTTCACCGGCGGCGTGTTTGCTGCCGGACAGACCTATGTGGCACTCTCCCGCTGCACATCGCTCGAGGGCATCAGCCTCCAGAAACCAGTGCGCAGGAGCGACGTGTTCGTGCGTCCCGAGGTGTCAAACTTCGCCAGAAGTTACAACGACGAGAACAGGATAAACACCGTTCTGAAGCAGAGCAAGGCAGACAAACTCTACCATGACGCTTCGGAAGCGTTCGCCCAAGGCAATATGCAGGAGGCTCTCGACGCCTTTTTCCTTGCCATCCACTCACGTTATGACATCGAGCAGCCTGCCGCCAAACGCCTTCTGCGCCGCAAACTCAACACCGTGAACCTGCTCCGACAGGAGAACGCACAACTCACCCGGCAACTGAAGGCAAGGGAAAAGATGATACACTCACTCGCCGTGGAATACAACATGATGGGCAGAGAGTGCGAAGAAGAGGGCATGACCGATGCCGCAATACGCAATTACGAGAAAGCCTTGGCTCTCTGTCCCGATTATCCCGAACCCTCAAGGCGGCTGAAAAAACTCACAAAACCGAAGCGTTAAAACCGTATTCTCATTGACACACGTCAACAAGAATACGGAATTTTGGCAAAAACAACAAAATTGTTTGCGCACACAACAGGATGTTACTACCTTTGCATCGGCTTTAGGGAAGAAAGGACTTCAAGGAGTTGAAGATTCGGAAACACTTCGCCTATTGAGCCATTAAGGAAAGGTTAATAGATTGTTTAGGTTAGTAGTAATAGATTTAGGTTTTTAGTTATTAGTTTAAGGTAATTAGACAGATTGTTTAACGGAGACAATGGAGACCGCGAGGTTACCATTTGTTCAAAAAGGATTTTTAAGTTAAACATAGGTAAACGCCGGTGCTCGTGACGAGTACCGGCGCTTATCTTTTATACAAACGCGGGGTTCGGCAGTCCCGAAACATCCCTCTCACCCAGCACAAACGGTGTTCCTGTTCTCCTGAAGCGGTATTGTGGCTCTCCACAAACAGTGTTATGGTTCTACACAAACGGTGTTTTCGTGGCGGCACATCATATGAGGTACGCTTGTACTTCATATGTGGTACGAACGTACATCATGTGCAATACGAACGTACCTCACATGATGTACCACCGCCAAAGCACAGCAATGACACTGCGCGAACGGTCTTCACGCCTTGCTAAAGGGATGATTTGGAAAAAGCGGAACGCACCGCACGGATGACAAGAGCCCGGCGTGTGGTTTCCGTAATGCGGAAACGGTTGTCAGGACGGAGGCCTACGACCCAGAGGATGCGGTCGTCAGAATCGGCAACAACCAACTGCCGGCGTTTCTCCACAAGCGAAATCTTGCGGTCCGTGAGGAAGTCGCTGAGAAGTTTTCTGCCTCTCATGCCGAACGGCACAAAACTGTCGCCGTTGCGTACCGGGCGCACAGTCAGAGGAAAACGGATATCGGCGGCATCCAGACACACGCAGTCTGCATCGCGGCTGACGGTGAAACCCTCATCGACAGTTGTCTGCGAGAAACAGAACTTGACGGTTTCATCATATATGTAAGTACCGGTTTCGGGAACACGAAGGTTCTTCTGCGTCTGTTGCGACAATGGTTCTATGAGCATGAAACCTCTGTCCACGGTCAGCGAATGGGTGGCAGACATCCACTCGCTGCCTGTCCTTGCATCGTGCGCAGAGGCTATCCGCTCCACTTGCGACGGCGAGAATCCCTTGTCTTTCAGAATATTCCACAGTACGGTTTCGGGCGATATTTCCGACTGGAGTTTGGCAATGTCTATCGCAACCACTCCATCAGCCTCGCTGCACACCCTGCCTTTTGCCTCAGACATCGCCGCATCGATGACGGGAATCATGTCGGAAACACGTTCCGAAGCCTTCGCTATGTTGCGGCAAGCGGCTGGATTTATCTGCTTCAACAACGGGATGACGTTCAACCGCACCTTGTTGCGCTGCACGTCATCCTCCAGATTTGTGGAGTCAACGACAAAGTCCTGCCCCATGGAATCGAGGTAGGCGATTATCTCCTCACGGCCTGCGCAGAGCAGAGGACGCACTATATCGCCGTTCTTCGGGGAGATGCCCTTCAGTCCATCAATGCCTGTGCCGCGGAGCAAGTTAAGCAGAAATGTCTCGACAGAATCGTCCTTGTGGTGTGCGACGCACACTGCCCCGAGCGAAAGGTCTCCGAGCAGTTGGGCGAAATAACTGTAGCGGAGGTCACGGGCGGCCATTTCTATGCTCACCTTATGCAGTTCCGCATAGGCGTGTGTGTCGAAATGGGCGATATGAAGCGGCACATTCTTCTTTCGGCAGAGGTCTTTGCAGAACGCCTCATCCCTGTCTGCCTCGTCGCCGCGCAGATGAAAATTGCAGTGGGCAGCCTCCACCCTATAGCCAAGTTCGAGCAACACGCACAGCAGAGCCACGCTGTCAGCACCGCCCGAGAGTGCCACAAGCACTCCGGAAGCACCGTCCAACAGCCGCTTTTCGGCTATGTATTGCCCGACCTTTCTACTCAACATAGAGCAACAAGCCCTTCAGATATTCCCCCTCGGGATGGTATATGTTTATCGGATGGTCTGCCGGCTGGTGCAGTTGGTGCAGTATACGCACCTTGCGACCTGCCTGTGCCGCCGCCGTGAAGACGGCATTGCGGAAGTTATCTTTGGTCACTACCTGCGAGCAACTGAATGTCAGAATCAGTCCGCCCTCCTTTATGCTGCGCATGGCCTTGGCATTCAGGCGCGTGTAACCCTTCAGTGCATTGTGCAGAGCCATACGGTGCTTTGCGAAAGCAGGGGGGTCAAGCACGATGAGATCATACTTGTTCTCGTTGCAGTCGAGGAATTTGAATGCGTCTTCACAGATAGACGCGTGCCTGTCATCGCCCGGGAAGTTGAGTGCAATGTTCCTGTCGGTCAGTTCAATGGCCTTTGCCGACGAGTCTACGGAGTGCACCAGTTCGGCGCCACCGCGCATTGCGTAGACCGAAAAGCCTCCAGTGTAGCAGAACATGTTCAGCACTTTCTTTCCCTTGGAATACTTTTCGAGGAGCGAACGGTTGTCACGCTGGTCGACAAAGAAGCCTGTCTTCTGTCCCTTCAGCCAGTCCACATGGAACTGCAGACCGTTTTCCAACGCTATGTTGTCATCAGTGCCGCCATACAGGAAACCGTTTTCCTGACTGAGATCGGCCTTGTAGGGAAGCGTAGTCTCGCTTTTGTAATAGACATTCTTTATGCGAGGGTTCATCACTTCCACGAGTACGTCGCTGATGATGTCCCTGCACAGGTGCATCCCGACGCTGTGAGCCTGCACGACAGCGGTCTCGTTGTAGCAGTCGATGACAAGTCCGGGCAAGTTGTCGCCCTCTCCGTGGACAAGACGATATGTGGTGTTCTGTGGATTGTCGGCAAGTCCGAGGTCACGCCTGAGGTTCAGTGCCGATGTCAGACGGCTGCGCCAGAAGTCCCTGTCGATTGCTATGTCGCGGAAAGAGAGCACCCTCACCGCTATCGAACCTATCTGATAGTGTCCCACGGCGATAAATTCGCCGGAGTTGGTGAGCACCCTCACCACTTCGCCTTCCTCTATGCCGTTGTCCATGCTGGCGACTGCGCCCGAGAATATCCAGGGGTGAAAGCGTCTGAGACTTTCCTCCTTGCCTCTCTTCAACCGTATTATCCTGTAACTTTCCATGTCGTTTCCTTTTCCTGTTCCTTCTCTGGCTTCACTTCTGGCACGTCTACAAACGTGTAGTCACGCGTGGAATGGAGCCTCTTTATCTCCTCATATATCTGTATGCATGCCCATGCGTCCAGTGCGGCATATTTCTTCTGGGCATCGCTAAGGACTTGGCTTTCCCAGTTAGTCAACCGCTGACGCTTTGAAATCTTTTCGGAAAAGAGATTCGCCCACACCTTTTGCAGCGACAAATCCTTTATTCCTATCAGCCCGACCATGTCCTGCAGTTCGATGAAACGTCCCGGCGTGAACTTCCCGTACCGGTGTAATCCGTGCAGATCGTCGTGCCATGACAGTCCCACCATGGGGACATCGACATTCTCAAGCAGCCTCTTGACCGGCGCACACAGACCTATCATGTTCAGGCGAAAGAGGAAACAGGTGTCCCGGTTGCTCACCTGCAGCAGGGCAACCTTGCACGTCTGTCCCTTGCGGAATGTCGGCCGGGTCTCCGTGTCGACGCCCAAGATGTCGGAAGAGAGAAGATAGTCGACAGCCTTCTCGGCCGCCTGTTCCGTCAAGATGACAATAATGCGTCCCTTGAAACTTGCGACAGGAAGCCTGTTAAGTTCATTTTTGTCGAACTTACTGTATATTATTTTGTCCATTTACACAAGTCAAAATCAAGTGCAAAATTAGAAAAAAAGCACGAAAAAGCACCCCTCTATACGATATTTTCAGTATTTTTGCAGACGATTATACCATAGTTCAAACGCATAATGGCAAAAAGAAAGAAAAAGACTGACCGCAACGCGAAAAGCATAAGCGAGGCTGTCGGTTTCAACAATATACTCCATCACGAAAAGATAGACGTCATCCTCGGGCTCATCCTGTTGTGCTTTGCCCTTTATATCACCATAGCCATGATTTCGTTTCTTGGCACGGGGCAGACCGACCAGAGCATTCTGGAGGAGACAAGGCCGGGCGACTGGACCAACGGAAATCATCAATATGCCAACAAGTGCGGCAGTTTCGGAGCAATAATAGCATGGTGGCTGATGGCAGAGAACTTCGGGTTGCCGGCATTCATCATACCCTTGTTTATGGTCATGTCGGCATTGGTTCTCATGAATGCCTACAAGTTCAATGTGCTGAAATGGTTCTTTGCCCTTGCCGTACTGATGGTGTGGACTTCCGTAACCTTTGCGAAAGTACTCACTCCAGTCATGGATTTCATGTCCTTTAACCCCGGCGGCAACCACGGCCTCTTCGTTGTGGAGAAGACCGAGAACCTCATCGGCGCACCGGGACTGTCAATCCTGCTCATCATTATCGCCGTTATCTTCCTCATATTTGTCAGTGCCAACACTATCATTTACATCAGGAAAGTATTGCGCTTCGGCGTTGACAACGGTGCAAAGATACGATGGACAGTGAAAATCGGCGGTGACACGCAAGACGAAAGCGAAGAAGAGCCTAAAGAAGAAGAGGTCGTGACGACGCCTCTCAAGATTGTCAACAACGAGGAAGAAACGCCCCTTGACCCTATCATTGTCGACGACATAGAGTACACCTCACCCGTAAAGACCGAGGAAGACAAGGCTGAAACACCGACAGCAGACGAGCAGAAAGATGCAGACCTGAGTGTTGAAGTGGCTGTGGCGGAGGACAAGGCGCAGGGAAAAACGGTGGAAGACAAGACCGATTTGTCCACTCCGATAAATCCGCTTGAACCGTTCACACGCTACAAATACCCCACTCTCGACCTGCTGAAAAAGTACGACAGCGGCACCGATCCGCAGATTGACATGGATGAGGTGAAGGCAAACAACGCCAGAATCAGAGAGGTACTGAACTCATTCGGAGTGAAGATACGCGAGATAAAGGCCACTGTCGGTCCGGCAATCACACTTTACGAGGTGACACCGGCAGAGGGCGTGAAAATCGCAAAGATACGTTCGCTTGAGGATGACATAGCCCTGTGTCTGTCTGCACTGGGCGTGCGCATCATAGCACCTATCCCCGGAAAGGGCACGGTAGGTATCGAGGTGCCGAACAAGAAGCCGAAAATCGTCTCCATGGAGAGCATTCTCAACTCGAAGAAGTTCCAACAGACGACAATGGATCTGCCTATCGCCATAGGAAAAACCATTACCAACGAAGTCTTTATGGTCGATTTGGCGAAAATTCCGCACCTGCTTGTGGCCGGAGCAACAGGCCAGGGAAAGTCCGTAGGACTGAATGCCATCATCACATCTCTGCTCTACAAGAAGCATCCCAACGAACTCAAGATTGTCCTTGTCGACCCGAAGAAAGTGGAATTCTCCCTCTACAGCCCGATTGCAGACCACTTTATGGCGGCAACAGACGAGAATGTCGACGAGCCAATCATTACCGATGTCACCAAGGTCGTAAGGACTTTGAACTCCCTCTGCGCCCTTATGGACACCCGGTATGACCTTTTGAAACAGGCAGGAGCGAAGAACATAAAGGAGTACAACAACAAGTTCGTCAACAGGAAACTCAACTTGACGCTCGGACATCACTATATGCCGTACATCGTGGTGGTGATAGACGAGTTCGGAGACCTGATAATGACTGCGGGCAAAGAGGTGGAACTGCCTATCGCACGAATAGCACAGTTGGCGCGTGCGGTCGGTATACACATGATCATTGCGACGCAACGACCCACCACAACAATCATCACGGGTAACATAAAGGCCAACTTCCCCGGCCGAATGGCGTTCCGTGTGGGAGCGATGATTGACTCCAGAACTATCCTCGACCGCCCGGGTGCCAACCAACTCGTGGGCAAGGGTGACCTGTTGTTCCTCAACGGAGGCGAGCCGGTGCGTGTACAGTGTGCATTTGTAGACACTCCCGAGATAGAAAGAATTACCGAATACATAGCCAACCAGCCCGGTCCCGTAGAACCGGCGGAACTCCCGGAGCCGGCATCTCCCGACGGTGGAGGACGTCCGGGTGAAGGCGGCGCAATATCAGACCTCGACCCTTACTTTGAGGAAGCGGCTCATGCGATAGTCATTTCCCAGCAAGGCTCGACCAGTATGGTGCAACGCCGGTTCTCAATAGGCTACAACCGCGCAGGCCGTCTCATGGATCAGATGGAGGCAGCGGGCATCGTCGGCCCTGCAAGCGGCAGCAAACCGCGCGAGGTATTGATAACCGACGAAAACTCATTGAACAATTTGTTGAAACAATTAAGAGGACAATAAAATCATGAAAAAGGTTCTTTTACTGACAATTCTGTCTGTTTTCGCACTCTGTGCAAGTGCAGACGGCTCAAGCAAAGCAAAACTAATACTGGACAAGACCGCCTCAATGGTGAGCAAGAAGAGCGGAGCACAGGCCAGTTTCCAGATAAGCAACGGCAAGATAGGGCATACATCAGGCACCATTGCCGTGAAAGGGAACAAGTTCAACGTCAGAACGCCACAGGCAACAGTGTGGTTTGACGGCAAGACACAGTGGACTTACATGAAGAATACCGACGAAGTGAATGTCACCACTCCGACAAAAGCACAACAGGCACAGATGAATCCGCTGACCTTCATCAACCTCTACAAAAAGGGATACGACCTCTCCATCAAAACCGTTGACGGCAAATATGAGGTCAGGATGCAGGCACAGAGCAAGGGAAGCGCCATTCAGGAGATGTACATAGTAATCGACATTAAAACACGCATCCCCTCTCAGGTGCGCATGCGCCAAAAGGACGCATGGACAACAGTCAACATCTCCAATTTCAAAGCGACGCCGCAGAAAGATGCCACATTCACTTTCAACAAGAAGGACTTCCCCACCGCTGAAATCGTAGACCTCAGATGAACCGACTGGAATTGTTCCGCACGCTGCGGAAACATCGCTCGCTGGCAGAAAAAAGGGCGATAGACCTTGAAAAGAACAAGGCGGCAAAGTGGATAATATACCTCGCCGAGGCTTTCGTTGCCATCTATCTGCTGATGGGTGCGCTCGGTTTGGCGTTTGCTGCAAACGAATGCCGCACGATGTCAGCGATAGAATTCCTGTTCTGTCTGACTCCTTTCATAATGCTGGTTGACTTCTTCATCCGATTCATCGGACAGCAGACACCGTCACAGATAATAAAGCCTTACATACTGCTTCCTATCCCCAAGTACACCTGTATCGACTTTTTCATTCTCGGACAGATGCTCAGCGTGTCAAACCTTGCATGGTTTGTCATGATTGTACCCTACTGTATCATGTCGGTACTGTTCGGTTACGGCTTCCTGCCGTGTGTCGGCATACTGTTCACTTTCTGGGTTATAGAGTTGTGTGTGAGCCAGTTCTACCTCATAGTAAGGACACTCATCAACGACACGCTGCTGTGGTGGGCACTGCCAATAGGCGTCATCCTTATAGCGTCGCTGCCCGGTTGCCACTTCGAAAACATCGGTAGCATCGCCGGCGACTTCGGCAGTTTCTATGACTTTGGAGACCTTTGCCTCTTCTATGGGGGTATAGGCGCAGGCATTGAGGGCGGCAGAGTGTGGCCGTATGCTGTCTTCATGGCATTGACAACTGTGCTGTTTTTCATCAATAGAAAGGTGCAGTTCGGGCACATCAAGGCAGAGTTGTCGCACACGGAGAAGATTGTCACCGTCAGCAAAACGGACAGGCTGAAATTCCTCAACCGCCTTGGTGAAACCGGCATCTATCTCGGACTGGAGATAAAGACCAATCTGCGCAACAAGAATCCGCGCAAATCACTGATCATGGGCATCGGCATCATCATCCTTTTCTCGCTGATTATCATTTTCACAGATGTCTACGACAGTTTCTATATGGCAAATTTCTGGTGCCTGTATGACTTCACCATCTTCGGAGCAATGACCCTCGTAGGCATCATGTGCTATGAAGGCAACTTCATCGACGGTCTTATGGTGCGCCGTGAGAACATACTGCAGATTCTGAGAGCCAAGTATCTGTTCAACTGCCTCATGCTGTTGCTGCCGTTCATACTGCTGTCACCGACAGTGATTTCAGGCAAATGGAGTCTTCTGATGGTCGTTTCCTACGGTGTATTCACCGCCGGTTTCCAGTTCTTCCTGTTCTTCCAACTTGCCGTAACCAACCGTACGACACGTCCGTTGAACACGAAGTTCATATCAAAGAACGGCATGGAGAACTCGTCCTGGCAGTTTATTGTGGAGATGTTCTGCCTTTTCATCCCCGTAATCTTCGTTTCCGTCATACAGGCACTGTTCAACGGCACGGTCGCATATATAATAATGCTGGCCATAGGCTTGGTGTTCATCGCCACTCACCGCCTGTGGCTGCGCAACATATACAACCGTTTTATGAAACGCCGCTATAAAAATATGGCAGGATTCAGGGCTTCCAGATAAGAGGGAAACCCCGAATCCCAAGATTTATTCTTTGTTTTTCAACTGCTTGTAGCAATATCCCACACGCCAAAAAGCGGTGATATTGGCAAGCACGGCTATCAATGCGACAGCCACGCACACTGCTATCGGGCTGTCTGTCAGTCCTGTAATGATTGCGCCGAGGGACAGTGCCACGACTCTCTCGGGACGTTGCATGAACCCTACCTTGCACTCCAGTCCAAGTCCTTCTGCCCTTGCACGCACATAACTGACCATTATGCTGCCCGAAAGGGCGAGGAGTGCGACTACGCCCCAAAGGTTCTCGTCCGTCACAAACCAGAATGCAGCCAGACCGCTGAGCGATATCAGTTCGCTGTAACGGTCGAGTGTGGAGTCCCAAAATGCGCCGAATGTCGACGACATATTGCCCAACCGTGCCAGACGACCGTCCATCATGTCAAACAATCCCGACAGGATGAGAACAAGTCCGCCCCACCCTATCCATGCCATTGCGGCGTTTCCGGCGGACGCAGCGTACACAAAGAGGGCGGCAGCGAGGCAGTTTCCCACGAAGCCAGTGAATGTCACGATGTTCGGAGTGACACCTATCTTGATCATTCCCCTTATCATCGGGTTTATGAAACGGTAGATCAGTTTTTGCAGAAAATCTCTATAATTCATCTTCATCGGTATATTTATAAATGTGTTTTTTGCTTCTGAACACGAACATTCGCTGCATCATGTAGTTCCAACACACTGCAACTATCGCGGAAGTGATAAGCATTGCGAAGTAGGCCTTTATCCCCAGGACTTCCTTGAAAAAAACCGTGCCGGAGGTATTCAGCAGGATACTCCCTGTCCAAATGGCGAAATAACGCCATGCCACATCCCTTTTCCTGGTGTCGTTGCCGCTGAACACGAATCTGTAGTTTATGCAGCAGTTGACAATGCCGCCCGTCAACGCCCCGAAAAACGTGGCGTTTATATAGGAAAGACCTATTATCTTGTTGAGGACAATACGCATGAAATAGTCGGCAACTGTGGCAACCAGTGCAGAACCTTGCGCCTTTGTGAAAGTGAAAAACTCCTTTCTTAGATTCCCAGCCATCTCAAAACGAGTATTATAACGAGGCTGTATATGCCGGCAAGGATGTCGTCAGCCATGACCCAAAAACCACCGCTCCGTCTGTCAAGAGAGCGGATGCCGAGGGGTTTCAGTATGTCGAAGAAGCGGAAAAGGACGAATGCCAACAGTGCGTGCCATGAAAGCCAGGTGCAGGCGAGCAGCGGAATCCACACGCCTATCATCTCGTCGATGACCACTTTCTTGGGGTCTTCACCCCACAACGGCTCCAATCTGTCAGTAGCAACAGTCCCTATGACCGTGGCAACAACTATTGCAATGAGCGTGACATACAGCAGACACTGACCTGTCATGAAGTTTCCGCACAACGCCCACAGCGCAACGGCAACGGCAGCCCCAGCCGTTCCCGGTCCCCAAGGCCAATAGCCAGCACCGAAACCAGTGGCAAAAAAAGCCCAAAAGCGTTGTTTCCATGTCATAATAGATGCAAAATTAGCAAAAAAAAGAGTATCTCCAAATACAAGCATCCTTTTTTACCGATTTCCAGAACGGCAATGGTCAAAAATTCCACTGCGATATTCCATTATCCCAACACACGTCAATTTATGCTCAAAAAACATTAAATGAGAGTGTCTTTTCCGGCAAAAGAGGGGGAATATGAGTAACTTTGCACCAAATAAAAAAGAACAACAACGTGAACAAACGGCTGTTTTTACTGTACTTATTCATAGCACTGGCTTTCTCTGCCAAAGCCCAACTCAACATAGAAATCGTCGACGAACAAGGTATAGCCATTCCTTTTGCGAATGCCACATACCGCGGACACCACATATCCGCATCGAGTGACATAGAGGGAAAACTCTCTATCGAGCGGCATGAGGGGTGGCAACTCACTATCAGTTCGGTGGGCTTCAAGGAGCAGACACTGAAAGTCAACGCACGGACTCCGTCGTATGTGAAGTTCACTATGCGCGAGGACTCCAAGGTCCTCAACGAGTTGGTGGTCACAGACAGGAAAGGAAAGTACTCGAGAAAGAACAATCCGGCGGTCGAACTGATGAAACGCGTCATCGCAGCAAAGAAGAAAACCGACCTCGCAAACAAGGATTTCTACCAGTACAACAAGTATCAGAAACTGACACTTGCCCTCAATGACCTCACGAAAGAGAGGATTGACTCCGGCGCAATATTCCGCCAGCAGTTCGTAAAGGACCAGGTGGAACTGTGCAAGTACAACGACAAACTCATCCTTCCTGTCATCACCAACGAGACGGTGACCCAAAACGTATACCGAAAGAACCCCAAGAGCGAAAAGAGCATTATCCTCGGAGAGAACAAAGGTGGCGTCAACCAACTCATAGAGACAGGTGACATCCTCGACGTGGTGATGAAAGACGTGTTCACCGATGTCGACATCTACGATGACCAGGTACGTCTGCTGCAATATCCGTTTACTTCTCCCATTGGCAAAGATGCCATCGACTTCTACCGTTTCTATATAGAGGACACGGTGTATGTGGACAAGGACTACTGCTATCACCTGCAGTTCATCCCCAACAACCAGCAGGACTTCGGTTTCAGGGGCGAGTTGTATGTGCTCGCTGACTCCACCCTGCACGTCAAGAAGTGCTCTATGACGATACCGAAACGCTCCGACGTGAACTTTGTTGAGAACCTCCGGATTGACCAGGCCTACGAACAGATGCCGACAGGCGACTGGGTGCTCACGCAGGATGACATGATTGTGGAACTGAAGGTCGCCTCATGGATACAGAAGATGATAGCCATCCGAACGACGAAAAACTCCGACTACTCGTTCGAACCGATAGCCAACAAACTGTTCAAGGGCAAGGCGGCGACGAGGAAAGAGGCGAATGCACAGATGCGCGACGACGATTTCTGGGGGCAATACCGCACCGTGGAACTGACAAAATCGGAGAGTCAGATGGGCTCTTTCATAGAACAGTTGCAGCACATAAAGGGCTTCGGTCTCTTCATGTTCGCTTTCAAGGCTGTGGTAGAGAACTTTGTGGAGACCACACCGGGCAAGTCCAAGGTAGACATAGGCCCTGTCAACACAATCATATCACACAACTTTGTCGACGGTCTCCGTACCCGTGTCAGCGCACAGACCACCGCCAACCTCAATCCGCACTGGTTCCTTGCCGGATATTACGCCCGTGGTTGGAAGTCGAAGCAGAACTATTACAGCGGCACACTCACCTACTCGTTCAACAAGAAGGACTATCTGCCGCGCGAGTTCCCCAAACGCACGCTCACATTCACTGCCGCACGCGACGTCACACTGCCGTCTGACAAGTGGATACGCACCGACAAGGACAACGTATTCACGTCGTTCAAGTGGGCAGATATAGACAAAATGCAGTTCTTCGAGAAACAAGAACTGAAGTTCGAACGCGAGGAAGAATGGGGCTTCAAGACTACTGTCGGACTGAAACACGAGTACAATACCGGCTACGGAGAGATGCATTTCACTCCCATAAACCAATATAAAGACCCGCAGGAGTACCCCGATTACACCAATCCAGAGGTCGGAATACACACCACAGAGGTGAGTGCGGAAATCCGCATCGCCCCAGGCGAGACGTTTATCAACACAAAACAGCGACGGTTGCCTATCAATCTCGATGCGCCGGTCTTCACCTTGCGTCACACAATGGGCGTTGACGGCTTTCTCGGAGGCAAGTATGACTACAATCTCTCGGAGTTTGAACTCTACAAACGCTTCTGGATGAACTCATGGGGAAAGATTGACTGCTATCTGAAATCGGGCATCCAGTGGAACAAAGTGCCCTACCCTCTGCTCATAATGCCGCGCACCAACCTCGGATACATCATGGAGGACGAGACCTTCCGCCTCATAAACAACATGGAGTTCCTCAACGACCGCTTCGCCTCTCTTGAGGTTTCGTGGGACTTCAACGGCAAGATTTTCAACCGTATTCCGCTTATCCGCAAACTCAAATGGCGCGAATACCTCGGCGTAAACGTGATGTGGGGAATGCTTTCCGACAAGAACAACCCATACTTGAACCCTACGGACGATGTACTGTACCAGTTCCCCAAGGGTTGCTACATTATGGACAAGGACAAGCCCTACGTCGAGGCTGTTGTCGGAATACACAACATTTTCAAGATTCTTCATGTGGAATATGTGCGCCGTCTCACCTATACCGAACTGCCTACGTCGCAGCGTTGGGGTGTACGCTTCATGTTCCGTGCCACTTTCTAATACGCAACGATGCCTTTTTACAGCATATATCTGATACTCATCTGGGCGGTTATGGCCGCCGTGAAGCCCACACGCAAACTGGCATTGGCACTCGCCCCTTGGCTGTTGTTCGCCTGTTGCTACGACTGGATGCGGCTTCTGCCCAACTGGAAGGTCAATCCCATTGACATAGAGGGCATCTACAACACCGAGAAACGTCTCTTCGGCATCATGACATCCGAGGGACTGATGATACCGGGAGAGTATTTCAACACCCACAACTCTACGTGGCAAGACCTGCTGGCAGGGTTTTTCTACCTCTGTTGGGTGCCGGTTCCGTTGGGCTACGCCATATTCCTGTATGTGAGAAACCGCCGTCGCGAATACATGAAGTTCTCCATAGCGTTCCTGTGGATTAACCTCTTCGGTTTCTTCTTCTACTATGTGCACCCGGCAGCACCGCCATGGTATGTGTTGCAACACGGCTTTGAGGTCAATCTCAACACCCCGGGCAGCGTGGCAGGACTGGCAAGGTTCGACGCGCTCATGCCGTTCCCGGTGTTCGCCAACATCTATTCCGGCAACTCCAACGTGTTCGCCGCCGTGCCGTCACTGCACTCCGCATACGTCCTGACGGCAGCAATCTACGCTTGGTTCAACCGCAGCAGCAAGTGGACAGCACTATGCTTCTTCATCATATCGGCAGGCATCTGGTGGACAGCAGTGTACTCTTGCCACCACTATGTCATCGACGTACTCCTCGGAATAGCCGAAGCCATTGTCGGAGTGTTCATTCTTGAGCGCATATTACTGCGCATTCCAATACTGAAACGCGGCATGGAGAAATACATATCCATGCTTTAGACATACCCACAGAAGCGGTGCAGGCAATCCCCTGCACCGCTTCTGTGCTATGAAAGACGGCATAACACAAGACAGAAGTACAATATTTCCAACTGTTTATTGGCTTTTCGAAATTTTCTGACTACCTTTGCGTAGTTTTAAGCGAACCCTAAAATTATATGAAATTCGAACTTATTGCCAAGACCTTCATGGGATTGGAGAACATCCTTGCTCAGGAATTGAATGAGTTGGGAGCAGAAGATGTGCAGGCAGGTCGCCGCATGGTGTCTTTCAAAGGCGACAAAGAGTTGATGTACAGAGCCAATTTCCAGTTGCGCACGGCAATACGCATCCTCAAGCCAATACTGCATTTCAAAGCCAAGTCGGCAGATGACGTATACGAAGAGATAAAGAAACTGGAGTGGCAGGACATCATCGGACAGGGCAAGACGTTCTCTGTCGACTCAGTGGTGTATTCCGAAGAGTTCAACAACTCACGCTTCGTGACCTACAAGGTGAAGGATGCCATCGTGGACTACTTCCGTGAAAAGACCGGCAAACGCCCCAACATATCGGTGACAAATCCCGACATACTGTTGCATATCCACATCTCCGACACAGACGCCACACTGTCACTCGACTCCTCCGGCGCATCACTGCACCGCAGAGGCTACCGTCAGGAGAGCGTGGAAGCGCCCCTCAACGAGGTATTGGCGGCAGGAATGATACTGATGACAGGCTGGAAAGGCGACACCGACTTCATCGACCCGATGTGCGGTTCGGGCACTCTGCCCATTGAGGCGGCACTCATCGCCTGCAACATGGCACCGGGACTGTTCCGCAAAGGCTATGCTTTCGAGAAGTGGCCTGACTTCGATGCCGACCTGTTTGAGACCATCTACAACGACGATTCGCGCGAAAAGGAGTTCGAACACCACATCTATGGTTACGACACAGACATCAAAGCGGTGAACACAGCCAACATCAACGTTAAGGCTGCGGGACTGACCAAGTACATCACAATAAAGCAACAGGACTTCAAAGACTTTACACAGCCTGCGGAAAAGGCCATTATTGTGACCAACCCACCGTACGGCGAGCGCATCTCGACACCCGATTTGCTCGGCACATACAAGATGATTGGCGAGCGCCTGAAGCACGCTTTCACCGGCAACGAGGCTTGGATCCTCTCCTACAAAGAGGAGTGTTTCCGCCAGATTGGACTGAAACCGTCACTTAAAATCCCCCTCTACAACGGTTCATTGGAGTGCGAATACCGCAAATACCAGATGTTTGACGGTCGCATAAACGACTTCGTAAGCGAAGGAGGACACGTCAAGACAGAGGAGGAAAAGCGCATGATGGCGGAGAAAGCCCGGGGAAGAAAGAACCGCGAATACCAGAAACAACTCGACGAACAGGAGGAAAACGAGGAGGCAGACATCCGTTCATTCACGTTCCACTCACTGGAACGGCGCAGCGAAAGAAACCGTGACGACAGGAAAAACCGCACCAATGACAGACGCGAATACCGTGATGACGACAGACGTGAGCACCGTGACGACCGGCGTGAGCGTCGTGATGACAGATACGAGCGCCGAGACAAAGGCGACAGACGCCAGGGCGATTTCCGCAAAGGCAAGGATTTCAAAGGCGGAAAAGACCGCAAAGGTTCGTGGAAACCGAATGGTTCGAAGCCATTCAGGAAAGGTGGTGACCAGAGAGACCGCAGAGAAAACTTCGAACGACGCAAGAAAATATTCGACAATGAGGATTAAATCGTGTTTGATTGCATTGCTTGCAATGGTTGTAACAGGTAATTCCGCTTTGGCACAACAGTTGTTTACCCTCGAGGAACTTAACTTCGGAGGCAGGAATTCCTATAATTTCTATCCGCAGAGATACACCTATGAGTGGTGGGGAAACCGCCTTATAGACGGCAACAGCGCATTTAATCCAATCCTGAATCCGGAAACCGGCAAGCCGGTAAAGGACGAAGAGATAGACTTCAACAACTTTTCTTCCGTCTATGGATACGATGCGGAGAATGCGCCCCGTGTCAGAACAGGAGGCTATCCCTATAAAGAATACCCTTATCTGCTGAACTATATCGACGGAGAACGCTCCCTTGTAGACTTCGACGACTGGAAAGTGGTGTGGCGTCAGAGTGCCAAAGGGTCACTGGAATGGAACAAGGTGTCAAGGGCAGACGCCTTTTCGCGTGACAACAACCTGTGGGTACGCTATGCCGACGGCAAGGAGGTGCAGGTGTCAAACGACGGTTCGCGCGAGATAGTATACGGCAGAAGCGTCCACAGGGACGAGTTCGGCATAACGAAAGGAACGTTCTGGAACAACGACGGCACAAAACTGGCGTTCTACAGAATGGACCAGAGCATGGTGGCAGACTACCCTCAGGTGAACACTTTCACACGAGAGGCGGAACTGGAACCCGACAAATACCCTATGGCTGGCATGACTTCGCACAAGGTAACAGTCGGTGTGTTCGACCTGAACACACAAAAGACCGTATATCTCGACTTCGGCGACGTCACCGACAGATACTTCACGAACATCACATGGGCTCCCGATGGCAAGACCATCTACCTGTACGAACTCAACAGAGACCAGAACCACTGCACCCTTGACGCCTATGATGCGGCGAGCGGACACAAAATCAAGACACTGTATACAGAGGACTCCGACAAGTATGTCGAGCCTCTTCATCCGATAACATTCCTGCCTTGGGACGCAAGCAAGTTCGTCTACTGGAGTTGGAAAGACGGTTACACCCACCTTTACCTTATGGATGTAAACGGCAAAGAACTGGGACAGATTACCAAAGGCACATGGGTCGTGCTGGAACTTGTGGGATTCTGCCCCGAGAAAAAGAAGATGATAATAAGGTCAAAGGAAACTGATGACCTGCAGGCGAACATCTTTGCCGTGGACATGAAGACCTTCAAGCGCACTCCGCTCGACAATGGCAAGGGCGTACACTACGCCAAACTGTCGGAGAACGGCAAGTACTTGATAGACACATGGCAAGAGCCCACTGTGCCAAGAAAGTGCGCCGTCACCAACACAACCAACGGCAAGAGCGTCCTGTTGGCATCTGCCGAAGACCCATGGGACGGTTGGTACAAGCCGATATTCGAGTGCGGCAAGATAAAAGCAGCCGACAAGACGACCGATTTGTACTGGCGCATGGTGAAGCCTGCCGACTTTGACCCCACGAAAAAGTATCCCACGGTGGTGTATGTATACGGTGGACCGCACGCGCACAATGTTGATGCGTCATGGCACTGGGCTTCACGGTCATGGGAAACATACATGGCACAGAAAGGATACATCGTATTCATACTCGACAACCGCGGAAGCGAGAACCGCGGAAGAGACTTCGAGCAGGTCACTTTCCGTCATCTCGGCCAGGAAGAGATGAAAGACCAGATGTGCGGAGTGGACTTCCTGAAATCGTTGCCCTACGTTGATGCCGACCGCCTTGGCGTGCATGGCTGGAGTTTCGGAGGCTTCATGACCGTCTCACTGATGACTAATTATCCCGATGTATTCAAGGTCGGTGTAGCAGGAGGACCTGTCATAGACTGGAAATACTACGAAGTGATGTACGGCGAGAGGTACATGGACACGCCGGAAACAAACCCCGAGGGCTACGAACAGACGAGTCTCATCAACAAGGCAAAGGATTTGAAGGGGAAACTACAGATAATCATCGGCATGAATGACCCGACCGTAGTGCCCCAACACGCACTTCAGTTCCTCAATGCGTGTACCGAAGCCGGCACGCAACCCGACTTCTTCGTATATCCGGGAGAGGGTCACAACATGATGGGACACAAGAGTGTGCATCTGCACGAACGCATCACGCAATATTTTGAAGAGCATCTGAAACAATGAAAATTCTTTTGTTAGGCAGCGGAGGGCGCGAGCACGCACTCGCATGGAAGATTTCCCAAAGCACGAAATGTGACAAACTGTTCATCGCACCGGGCAATGCCGGTACGGCAAACGTGGGTGAGAACGTGGCAATCAAGGCCGATGACTTCGAGGCATTGAAGGCTTTCGCCGTAGAAAACGCCATTGACATGGTGATCGTCGGACCGGAAGATCCGCTCGTGAAAGGCATTTACGATGACTTCAAACAGGACTGCCGCACAAAAGACATTGTGGTCATAGGTCCGTCAAAGGCAGGTGCTGTGCTCGAAGGGTCTAAGGATTTCGCCAAGAAATTCATGCAGCGCCACAACATACCGACAGCACGCTATCAGACATTCAACGGCACACAGGTAGAGGAAGGACTGAAGTTCCTCGAAACGCTCCGTGCTCCTTATGTGCTGAAAGCCGACGGACTGTGCGCAGGAAAGGGTGTCCTGATACTGCCGACACTCGAAGAGGCAAAGAAAGAGTTCCGTGCCATGCTCGGCGGAATGTTCGGCAACGCCTCCGCAAGCGTCGTTATCGAGGAGTTCCTCTCGGGCATAGAGTGCTCGGTATTTGTCCTGACTGATGGCAAACACTACAAGATACTGCCCGAAGCGAAAGACTACAAGCGCATCGGTGAGGGCGACACAGGTCTCAATACCGGCGGTATGGGAAGTGTCACGCCTGTGCCTTTCGCCACGAAAGAGTGGATGCAGAAAGTGGAAGACCGCATTATCCGCCCCACTGTAGAGGGTTTGGCTGAAGAGAACATCTGCTACAAGGGATTCATTTTCTTCGGTCTCATCAACGTGGAGGGCAACCCCATGGTGATAGAATACAACTGCCGTATGGGCGATCCCGAGACTGAAAGCGTGATGCTCCGTCTGAAAAGCGACATCGTAGACCTGTTTGAGGGCGTTGCCGACGGTCATCTCGATGAACGGGAAGTGGAGTTTGACGAGCGTGCAGCCGTCTGCGTAATGCTGGTAAGCGGCGGTTATCCCGAGGCTTACACCAAAGGCTATCCGATAGAAGGCATCGACGATGTGGACGGAAGCATCGTTTTCCATTCGGGAACGGCAGTCAAGGACGGCAACATCGTGACCAACGGAGGACGTGTAATCGCCGTTTCTTCCTATGGGAAAGACAAGGATGAAGCACTGGCCAAGAGTTTCCACGAAGCGGAAAAGATCAGATACACAGGCAAATACCTACGCAGCGACATAGGCAAGGACTTGTAAAGGAGATGTCAGAAACGTGTTCCAGGAAGTAGCGGCAAAAGGAAAGAATACGTTACCTGTTGCTATCGTGTATGCGATAGCAATGGTTTTGTTGGCAGGACTGTCGTTTGACGGTTGGTTGGGACATCTCATTTGTGTCGCCGTTGCAACCTTCATAATGGTCATCATCAACAACAACAATGTCCTGATAAGGGTTTACAGCCGACTGCCGTCATCCATATTCCTTGTCCTCGCCGTCATGTTGATGTTCCGCTACAGGTCTCTTGAAGCGGACATCGCCCAGGTTCTGTTTGCAGCACATCTGCTTGTGCTGTTTCGCACCTATCAGGAAAAACGGAGCATGGATGCCGTCTGCACCGCTTTCATTCTGATTGGCACGATAAGTACGGTGTTCATACAGATTCTGTTCTTCGTTCCCGTCATCTGGATACTGCTCGGAACATACATGCAGGCAGGGTCTGTGAAGAACTATGCCGCCTCACTCATCGGACTGGTTGTCCCCTATTGGCTTTGGGGCGCTTACGGTTTCTGCACTGGAAACTACGCTTACATACTGGAACACATGGCCTCCATCGCCACGCTACAACCCATTGATGGAAGTATTCTCGAGCCTCATCTTCTGCTGAACCTGACATTCATATCAGTGCTCGGCATCTGCGGAACGCTCCATTTCATCCGTTACAGTTACCATGACAACATAAAGGCACGAATGATGTTCTACTCTCTGATTACGCTGTTCATGCTTACTGTCGTGTCCGTTGTGCTCCAACCGCAGCACTGCAACTATCTCATGAGAATGCTGGCGGTGACCGTTGCTCCGATAACAGCGCACTATTTCACTTTCACGAAATCACGGTTTCACAATGGTTTCTTCATCGTTTCCATTGCAATCGCAATATTATTGACAATCTACAACACATGGATGGTCTGACGGAATTTCTCTTGCAATACAGTTATTGGGGAATGTTGATAGCGGCATTCATAGCCGGAAGCGTGTTCCCTTTCAGCAGTGAGACGGTCATGCTGGCTCTTTGGGCGGCAGGACTTGACCCTTTGAAACTGACCATTTACGGCAGTATAGGAAACGTGTTGGGGTCAATGTTCAACTACGGACTGGGCAGAATGGGCAAATTAGACTGGCTTGAACGATGGTTTCACGTAAAAAAGGAAAGCCTCGACAAGGCACAGCGCTTCATGGGAGGACGCGGCGCATGGATGGGATTCTTCTGTTTCCTGCCGATTCTGGGCAGTGCCATCGCCGTCATACTGGGATTTACAAGAGCCAATATCGTAATCTCCGCCATATCAATAACATTGGGCAAGGTGCTGAGATATGTACTCCTTGTCTACGGAGCAGACCTCCTCTTTTGACCGACCCGGAGAAATCCCCGGACCAGTCAAAAGAGAACGGCATCACTCCCACTCTATTGTCGAAGGCGGTTTCGACGAGATGTCATAGCAAACGCGGTTGACTCCTTTCACCTTATTTATTATATCGGTGCTCACCTGAGCCATAAAGTCATAGGGAAGGTGCGCCCAATCGGCAGTCATTGCGTCGGTTGAGGTGACGGCACGCAGTGCTACGGGATGCTCGTATGTGCGCTCATCTCCCATCACTCCCACGCTGCGCACGGTCGAAAGCAACACTGTTCCTGCCTGCCAAATCTGGTCATATAGACTCACTTCTATCTCGCCGTCCTTCATGTCAGCCGGAACGCCGGCAGCGAGCACCCTCCGTGCGTCCTCACCGCTCAGTTTTGTCTTGTAGTTACGCAGTCCACGGATGTATATATCGTCCGCATCCTGGAGTATACGCACCTTTTCCCGCGTGATGTCTCCAAGTATTCGCACGGCAAGACCGGGTCCCGGGAACGGATGACGGGTAATAAGATGCTCGGGCATACCGAGAGAACGTCCCACACGACGTACCTCATCCTTGAACAACCATTTCAGCGGCTCGCACAGTTGGAGGTTCATCTCCTTAGGCAGACCGCCCACATTATGGTGGCTCTTGATGACTTTTCCCGTGATGTTAAGGCTCTCTATGCGGTCAGGATAGATTGTTCCCTGCGCCAACCACTTGGCATCGGTAATCTTCTTTGCCTCTGCATTGAACACCTCAACGAAATCCCTGCCTATTATCTTGCGCTTCTGTTCCGGGTCGGTCACGCCCGCAAGGTCACCGAGAAACTTCTCCGAGGCATCCACGCCGATAACATTCAGACCAAGACATTTGTAATCTTCCATCACGTCACGGAACTCATTCTTGCGCAACATACCGTGATCGACAAAGATACAGGTGAGGTTCTTGCCTATGGCTTTGTTCAACAGAACGGCAGCAACACTCGAGTCCACGCCGCCGGACAGTCCGAGTATCACCCTGTCATTGCCCACTTGCTGGCGTATTTCAGCCACTGTGGTGTCAACAAACGATGCTGCCGACCAGTCCTGATGACTGCCGCAGATGTCCACGACAAAGTTTTTCAGCAACAACGAACCCTGGACAGAGTGGAACACTTCGGGGTGGAACTGCACCGCCCAGACGCTTTCCGTTCCCTCTTTGCCCTGCATATAGTAGGCTGCATTATGCACCGACTGCGTCGAAGCGATGACTTCCGCACCGTCAGGAATGGCCGTTATGGTGTCTCCATGCGACATCCACACCTGTGAATTGTCGTCAAATCCACGGAAGAGAGGATTTTCCTTGTTCACGGTAGTGAGGTTCTGTCGTCCGTATTCACGTGAACCAGCCGGTTCGACATTGCCTCCGTTGGTGTAGGCGATGTACTGTGCGCCATAGCAAATGCCCAATACGGGCAGGCGACCGACAAATTTGCTGAGGTCAACCTTAAACGCTTCGGGGTCGTAGACGGAGTAAGGACTGCCCGAAAGGATAACTCCTATGACCGAGGGGTCGTCTTCCGGAAACTTGTTGTAGGGCAGAATCTCGCAGAAGGTGTCAAGTTCGCGGACGCGACGGCCTATGAGTTGGGTCGTCTGACTGCCGAAATCAAGAATGATAATCTTTTGCATTATATTGTGAGGATAAAGTTTTCAGCGTCACAAAGTGTGTCTATCTTGCCCACGTCCATAAGCCGCAGGTCACTCTTCACCACACCTTTTATGTATGTGTCCTTGCAGTTTGCCAGATAGAAGTCCATGACAGGAAATCTGTCAGGCCATGTTTCCATGAGTGCAGAGAGTCTCTGCGACACGCAGTGGATGCCGGAGAAAGCGTACAAGTGGAGATTTTCGGGTATGGAATCACGGTCTGAGAAGTCCGTCTTCCTTATTTCCTCATAAGGCGACTTCACCTCTCCTGTCCCTATATTGGTCCACCCGACCAGCCTCATGTCATCATCAAAGACGAGATAACGCTTGGTCTCTCTCCACGAAACGAGCAGTGTGGCGTCGTTATCCTGTGCTTCTCCATAGAACTCACGCAGGTTGACGTTGCTCAGAATGTCCACATTGTGTATCAACACCTGTCCGTCATTGCCGAAAAGGGGCAGAGCCTTCTTCAGCCCTCCGCCTGTTTCGAGCAGTTCCGCTGTCTCGTCACTGATTTTGACATTGGTGTCCTTCAGGTAGGAAACTATCTGTTCGGCGAAATGATGCACGTTTACGACAATATTGTCAAACCCTTCCACAGTCAGTTTGTCGAGTATATGCTGCAAAAGGGGCTTGCCTGCTACCGGTACAAGAGCCTTGGGCATACGGTCTGTAAGCGGCTTCAGCCGTGTGCCGAGTCCGGCGGCGAATATCATTGCGTTCATTTCAGCACCTCCTTTATTCCCTGTTCACGGTGGCAGAGTCTCACTTCTATGCCGTATTTACGGTGCAGATGCTCCGCCAAGTGCTGTGCAGAGTAGACCGAACGGTGCTGTCCGCCGGTACAACCGAACGAGAACATCAAGTCTGTGAAACCTCTTTTCATATATCTTTCGACGTGTGCGTCAGCCAGTTTGTAGACACTTTCCAGAAAAACCAGTATCTCTCCGTCATCCTCAAGGAAGCGTATGACCGGTTCGTCAAGTCCTGTCAACTTCTTGTATGGTTCGTAGCGTCCGGGATTGTGTGTCGAACGGCAGTCAAAGACATAGCCTCCGCCGTTGCCGCTCTCGTCTTCGGGTATCCCTTTCTTGTAGGAAAAGGAGAACACCCTGACCACAAGCGCACCCTTGCCGTCATGTTCCGACACTGTGGGACGGAGTTTTTCACGGTCTGGCTGGTACTGTTCGAGTTCGGTCAAGCGTCCGAGCAGTTCTGTCAGATAGGGGAATGTAAACTCTCCGTCGGCAAGAAGCGCGCGCAGATTGTCCACCGCCGGGATTATACTGTCTATGAAATGGCGTTTCCGTTCAAAATATCCACGGAAACCGTAAGCGCCCAACACCTGAATGATACGGAACAACACAAACAGCCGCAAGCGTCTGTTGAACTCGTCTCTCGTTGGCGCATCCGTGTACGTCTGCATCGACTTGTAGTACTCATCTGCAAGTTCCATGCGCAGAGTGCTGCTGTATCGGGCTGATGCCTGCCACAAGAAAGAAGCCAAGTCATAATAGAACGGTCCGCGCCTGCCCCCTTGAAAGTCTATGAACCAAGGAGTTCCGTCGTCGGCAAGCATCACGTTCCGCGCCTGAAAATCACGGTACATGAAACATCCGCAATCCTCTTTGAGCAACTCATCCGCCAGTTGACGGAACGACTCTTCGAGTCTCACCTCGTTGAAGTCAAGCCCTGTCGCCTTCAGAAAGCAGTATTTGAAATAGTTGAGGTCAAAGAAAATGCTCTCCCTGTCAAACGATGCCACAGGATAGCAGCGGCAGAAATCCAGTCCCTTGGCACCCTCAAACTGCATCCGGGGCAGTTCACGGATTGTGCGTACCAACAGTCTACGTTCGGCCTCATCATAGTTTCCACCCGACTCCCTGCCTTTTTTTATCGCATCAAAGAGAGACTTTGACCCGAGGTCCTGCTGCAGATAGCACATACCGTCACTGCCGACGGCATACACTTCCGGTACGTTCAGTCCGCAAGAACGGAAATGCTGCGCCAAATAAACGAATGCACTGTTCTCCTCATGGGATGTCCCTACGACGCCTATCACCGTCGTGCCGTCCTCCGCAGTCAACCGCCAGTACTCGCGGTTGCTGCCTGCACCTGCCAGCCTCTCCTGCATCTGCGGTGCAAGACCCTTGTATTGACGATATAAATCCGCAATTCTGTCCATCCTATTTGTAGTAGTTCAGGGCTGCGCCTATGGCTGTTGAGAACTCGCTGTGTGCCGGAATGTGGAATCTGACACCGTATATTTTTTCGAGAATGGGGAACAACACGCGGCACTGCGGGATGAGTGATAGTTTTCCAATCATCACATAGTCCTTGATGCCCGACCCTATCGACGACAGTATCGTTGCCGAACCGATGGTCTGGAGCACCGTCCAGATGATGCCCAGCGCCACGTCCTCGGGCTTGGAGTCAGCCTTTGCGTTGCCGAAGAGCGACGCTGTGGCTGTCAGCGGCAGGTCTGTCACCTGATGCGGAGAGATGTCGCCGATGCTCACATCAATGGCAGAAAGGTCGCCACGGCGTGCCAGTTCCAGCACCTGTTCGATGTTTCCTGTCTTGAGCATCACCCTTGCCAGTCCGGCGAGAGTGCCTCCGCCGAGGGCGAGACCGCCCAGACGGTGTATCTCGTCACCATCGCAGAGCACGAGTGAAGTGCCTGTTCCCATGGAGACTACAATCATGCGGTCGAGGTCAACCTCATATTTTGCTCCCAGACCGTCGGCTATGAACTCGTCGGTAGTGGCTGTCGGCAGACCGTAGATATTGCCAGTGACATAGCCTGCACCCACGCCTGTCATCATCACTTGCTCCACATCGGCAAGGCTAATGCCGTTGTCATGCAGGTATTTGCCGAACGCTCCGTAGAGAGAAGTCACCGGATCGTTCGCCTTGATTCTTATCGGTGACACTATATTGCGGTTCTTGTCGATGCCGACAATCTTGGTTGTAGATATTCCTACGTCTATTCCTATTATCATTTTTCTGTTTTCTTCTGCTTCAAAAATGTGCTAACCGCTACAACAGTCCGTCAAACAGGTCTGCCTGACGCGGTTCTGTCCGCTTTGCCACGGTCGGTGACGGCTGTTCCTGCGGTGTATCTCCGTCTGACAGTGACGGCTGTTCCGTGTCTATAATGGCAAGGAACTCGTCCTCACCCATTATCTGCACGCCCAGTTTCTGCGCCTTTTCGAGTTTCGCCGGCCCCATGTTGTCGCCGGCAAGAACAAACGATGTGTTCTTCGAGATGCTGCCGACATTCTTGCCTCCATGGGCTTCTATTATCTTCTTGTATTCGTCGCGGCTGTGGTGGAGGAACACTCCGCTTATCACGATTGACTTCCCTTCGAGAGCCGTTCCGCGGTTTTGCAACTCCTGTTCCGACAGTTCAAACTGTAGGCCGTAGCCCCTCAACCGCTCCACTATGGTGCGGTTGCCTTCCTCCTTGAAATATCCTGTGATGCTTGCCGCCATGACATCGCCGATGCCGTCAACCTGACAGAGGTCGTCAACCGACGCGTTCATCAGCGCATCCATGGACTTGAAGTATCTCGCAAGAGCCTTTGCAGATGTCTCGCCCACAAACCTGATGCCGAGAGCGAACACCACCCGTTCGAAAGGAACGGCCTTCGAGTCGTCGATAGACTTTATTATGTTGCGTGCCGAATCCAGTTTGTTGCGCCTCACATCATCGCCCCAGAGTTGCTCGACCTTGAGTTCGTAGAGGTCTGCGATGTTCTTCACCAGTCCCTGACGGTAGTATTCGTCGATTATCTCCTTGCCAAGTCCCATGATGTTCATGGCCTTGCGCGATACGAAATGTTCTATCTTGCCCTTTATCTGCGGCGGGCACCCTGCGTCATTGGGACAGTAGTGGCCTGCCTCTCCCGGGTAGCGCACAAGCGGAGTGCCACATTCAGGGCACACTGAGGCGAACTCTATCGGTGCAGCACCCGCCTGTCGGCGCTCCTCTGCCACTCCCACAATCTTGGGAATTATCTCTCCGCCCTTTTCCACATATACCCAGTCACCGGCGTGGAGGTTGAAACTCTTGATGAAATCTTCGTTATTAAGCGTGGCGCGGCGCACCGTTGTACCTGCCAAGTGTACAGGTTCCATGTTTGCCACAGGAGTTATCGCTCCGGTGCGTCCCACCTGATAGGTCACCTCAAGCAGACGTGTGCAGGCGCGCTCAGCCTTGTATTTGTAGGCGATAGCCCACCTTGGTGACTTGGCAGTCATGCCGAGTGAACGCTGTTGGCGCAGGGAATTGACCTTGAGAACGATGCCGTCGGTTGCCACAGGGAGGTTCTTGCGCTCCGCATCCCAGTAACCGATGAAGTCCATGATGCCCTCCAGCGTCTTCACTTTCCTCATCCCTTCCGACATCTTGAATCCCCAGCGACGACAAGCCATAAGGTTTTCGTAGTGTCCGTCTTCGGGCAGGGTCTCCCCAAGCAGGTAATAGAGGTAGGCATCAAGCCCCCTTGCCGCCACAATGCGCGAGTTCTGCAGTTTCAAAGTGCCCGAAGCGGCATTGCGCGGATTGGCAAACGGCTGTTCGCCTTCTTCCTCGCGCTCCTCGTTGATTCGCCTGAAGTTGTCCCAAGGGAGCAGTATCTCACCCCTGATTTCAAAGTTCCGCGGCCAGTCACCGGGTGCAAGTTGGAGCGGAATGGACTTGATTGTGCGCACATTGGGGGTGACATCATCACCCTGTACACCGTCGCCGCGCGTGACGGCACGCACCAAGCGTCCGTCCTCATAGGTAAGCGAGATTGACAGACCGTCATATTTCATCTCGCAGCACACCTCAAATTCCTCGCCGCCAAGACCTTCCTTCACCTGCCGGAACCATTCCGCCACGTCCTGTTCATTGTAAGTGTTGGCGAGGGAAAGCATCGGCCAGCGGTGCGCAACCTGCCGGAACTCCGTCTGCAAGTCGCTCCCCACGCGCTGCGTAGGGGAGTTCGGGTCAGCCATTTCGGGGTGTTTCCGCTCCAGAGCCTCCAGTTCATGCATCATGAAGTCGAAGTCCTGGTCGCTCAGCACGGGCTGATTAAGGACATAATAACGGTGATTGGCCTCGTGCAGCGACTGCCGCAACTCGAGGATACGTTCGGTTTCGGTCATCCGACATTGCTTGTTTTACGTCTGCGAAATTACGAAAAAAAGGAGAGAACACAAAGCATCGGCTCCCTTTTTGTAGCCCTCCCCATCAGCGCAAAGGGCGTTCCCGCAGGGTCAAAGCACAGCAATGGCACCCCGAGAACGGTTCTTTCGCAACGGCACAACGTCTGAAGTACGGGCGTACCACGGTCGATATACGGTCGTACCACGGTTGATGTACGATCGTACCACGACCGTTGTACCGCTGCAAAAGCGGCGTTTACGCACTGCCAGACCGCCTTTCATGTGCCACATAAACGGCGTTTACGCACTGCAAAAGGCGTGCAATGGCGTTCAAAGAGATTTTTCCGTGTCTGACACAAGCGGCATATAAAAAAGATGTGCTAACTTTGCATATCGTATGAGAATAGACATTATAACCGTCTTGCCGGAGATGATTGAGGGCTTCGTGAACGAGTCCATATTGGCAAGAGCACAGAAGAAAGGACTGGCGGAGATACATCTGCACAACCTCAGGGACTACACCAACGACAAGTGGCGGCGTGTCGACGACTACCCCTACGGCGGTTTTGCCGGCATGGTGATGCAGGTTGAACCTATCGACAGGTGCATCTCGGCACTCAAGTCGGAGCGTGACTACGATGAAGTGATATTCACCACGCCCGACGGAGAGCAGTTCAACCAGCCTATGGCGAACGACCTGTCATTGCTCAACAACATCATCATACTCTGCGGACACTACAAAGGCATCGACCACAGAGTGCGTGAGCACCTGATAACAAAGGAGATTAGCGTGGGCGACTATGTGCTCACGGGAGGCGAACTCGCCGCTGCCATCATCACCGATGCCGTGGTGAGGATTATCCCCGGGGTGGTCGGCGACGAGCAGAGCGCACTGTCCGACAGTTTTCAGGACAATCTTCTCTCCGCTCCCATCTATTCCCGGCCTGCCGACTACAAGGGTTGGAAAGTGCCCGACATCCTCCTTTCGGGCAACGAAGCGAAGATAAAAGACTGGGAGATGGAGCAAGCCATGGAGCGCACACGCCGTCTCCGTCCGGATCTGCTCGACAAGTAATGCTCTAAATACCCGTTTTCACCACCTTGCGGACACTGCCGTCAGCACCCATCACTATGTTCATGCCCTTGCGAAGGTTCTCCGTCTGTATGCCGGAAGGGGTGTAATAGCGTGTCTTGCCGCCGTCAACGGCCACACCGTTGACATCGGTCGATTCGCCCGGAATGTAGTTCTTGTCTTCGCCACACACATAAACCGACTGTGAAGATATGAAGTTGGCTGCCTCAATTGTCGGCTTCGCCATGTCATAGACACGTTTGCCTCCGTCAGGATAACGCCCCACACTGCGTGTCCCCTCATGGGAATTGTAATGGAAAACGTCCCGCCACGAGCCGTCAGCAGAGGTCAGACACACACTGCAACGGTCGTCATTGGCGAGTTTGAACGGAGCATGGACGGCTGTCAGAGGGGTGAGTTTGTCACACCACACCACAAGATAACCGTTGGCCGGGACAGTCGTACTGACACCTCCGCCACCCTCTATGCGATACTTGTACAGATTGTCGGAATCATCGGAAAGATACATACCCTCCACATCAACATCCTCCGACGTGTTGTTGTACAGTTCTATCCAGTCATTACGTTTGTAGTATTCATTGGCAAAGATGCCGTTTGACGCGCTGATTTCGTTGATTACGACTGGCGCAGCCCCGGCATCGAGAAGATGTTCGCCAGCCAAAGGTTCAAACTCCGCAACCAATGTGGCACCCGAAGTGCGGTCATAGACGAACCGACGGTCGGCAGACAACACTTTATTGTCAGATGTCCTGCGCCAGCAGGAGAAGTTATAGCCGGCAGGAGCAGACACCTCCAGCACCGGCGAAGCATAGACTGTACCGTCAAATTTGCCTGTCGGCACAGGTTCACCGTTTATCATGAACTGCGCCTGCGGTATGTTTGCGCTGAACGCAAGTTTTCGCCCGGACTTCAGACAGAGGAAGTTTGACAGGGCAGACATACGCTTTGCGCGCCGCGAAGTATCGGATATAGCATCAATGATTTCCTTGCCACGCGAATCAGGACTGCATCTTTCCAAAGCCAAGGCGGGACGTGTGATGTCCATCATGGCATTTACAATCTCAGAGCAACGCCCCGGTTCGAACACGCTGCCGGCGACAATACAGTAGGCAGTGACGAACTTTTGGCGGAACTTTTCATTGTCGAGCATATTCACGAAAATCTGTGCCAGACCGAATTTCTGGCTCATGCCACTGGCGGAAGCCTTTGCTTTAATGTCGTCAAAGAGATTGTCTGTGGCAAAGGCGGCATCCATGTCATACATCACAAAGTGGAATTTGCCACGGTCAGACAAGCCGTCGGTGCGTTCACGGAACGCCTTTATGTTGTTGGAATTTACCAACCAGTCATTGCTTCCCAGCCAACATTCTGCCGCCATATAGTTGGCATACTCGTCGATATCCACGATTTCGCATATCTTCCGGTACGTCCAGTCATCCGCACAGGCTTTGGACAGTTCATACCAGAGCAGATATGCCTGGTTGTCACCCTCGTCCTGTACATAACCGCAGGTAGGGTCTATCTCGAACGCATCGAGGTTGTCTTCGTCAAGACCATAGTTGGAATAGGCGAAAAACTTGTTTGACGGTTCGCGCATATTGAGCATTCCGTGGTAAGAACCGTTGATAAAGACATGTGCAGGCTGCCACAACTGTCCGTCAAGATACATTCCGCTGGTCTGTATAATCTGCTGTACAGCGGCATCTTTGAGCCGTGCGCTGACATCATTTCCGCCGTTGCGGAACTTTACGGAGCGAAGTTTCATATACTTTTTCCGCTCAAACACAGGATAATCAAATGTGTTCTGACCCTCATATTGCTTTGATGACTTCAGACGGAACGGGCGTGGAGAGGAACTGCGGCTGAACGCTCCGGAGATTGCCATGTCACATTCCTGGTTGAGACAAACCTCGTTACGGGCAATATCAAACAGTTCGAAGTTGACCGGGCGGTCCCAATCCTTATTGTAATTGTTGTACTTTCCGCTTATCAAAATGCCCGTAGTGTCGTTATAGAAATTGTCGGGGGCAGACACAACCGATGCCACGGGCAGGGTATAACCCTTGTCCTTGTATATGAAAGAACGTGTGACAACCGCACTCGGAAGACTGCCGTCAGCGAATGTGCGGAACCGGTACACCATAGACGAACCGGGCTTTACGCGAAACGAACCGGTCAGACTTGTGTTGCCATTGGCAAGTGTCGGAGTGCTGCCGTCGGTGGTATAACGCAGCGTAGACCCAGTAGGGAAAGCCACTTTCAGAGTAAACGCCTCTGTAAAAAGCCCTCCGTCACGGTTGGGAACAGGCGCTTCCGCCCTACTGTCGCAGAACACGCTGCCACCGTTACTCGCTTCCGGGGAAGGCGTGGAGGTGTATCCCCATTCCTCTCCACCGTCAGTCTTGCGTGCATAGGATGTCCTTGGGATGCCCGCCGGATAAGTCTGCGAAGCGACAAGATTGCCGTTCTTGTCACTGAAAAAGAGCGTTCCGCCATCACAATCGAGTTTCCACGGCACTTGAGCCATGGCATCCGGCATATAGTCACCGTTGTCGCCATTGTGCCCGAACCACAAGTTGACAAAGCCATGGGCAGGAATGATACCGCTTGCAGCCTTCAAACGGTATTTGAGAAGGTCAGACGGATTGTCGCTGACATACATATTGAGAAGTCTTACCGGCTTGTCGGTAGGATTGTAGAGTTCCACATAGCCGCCGTAATCATAACTCTTGTCAAGAAACATATCCACGTTGGCAACCATAATCTCGTTTATCACCACCGATGACGAGGTCTGTTCGTTGTATGTAATCTTGTGTTGTCCGACATCAGCGGATACACCAAGGCAAAAGAGTTGGAATAGATAACCGACAAAAAGTATCCTGTAGAGTGACAGGACGGTCGGTTGGCGTTTGTTCATAACAGATTTATTTTCTTAATTTTGCTTGCAAATATACCGCTTTTACATAGTTTTTGTTTACCTTTGCACATATTCTGATACATTTTAGTTCGTTTTTTGTATGTTTGGCAAAGAAACCTACAGCTCAAGAAGAAATGAGCTTAAGAAACTCGTAAACGGCGGTGTCATCATCCTGTTTGGAAACAACGAGTCACCGGCAAATTTCCCCGCCAACGGCTATGCACCGTTCAGACAGGACTCCTCCTTTATATATTATTTCGGACAGCACCGCGACGGTCTGGTCGGAGTGATTGACATCGACGAGGACAAGGAATATCTGATAGGCGACGACATCGACATCGAGGACATAGTATGGTTTGGCAGCGTGGACAGCGTGGCTGACATGGCAGCGCAAGTGGGCGTGGCAAACTCCGCTCCAATGGCGTTCCTGAAGACCATAGTCGACAAGGCGACGGTGCAGAAGAGGAAGATTCATTTCCTGCCGCCCTACCGCTTCGACACGAAAATACAGATTATGGACTTGACGGGCATACATCCGTCAAAGCAAAAAGACGCCGCATCTCTGGAACTTATCATGGCCGTGGTGAAAATGCGCTCCACAAAGACGGAGGAAGAGATTGCCATCATAGACCGTGCCTGTGACATCGGGTACCTCATGCACACCACTACGATGAAACTGTGCCGCCCCGGACGGACGGAGAAATATATCGGTGGACAGGTTGACGGCGTGGTTTTGTCATACTCAATGATGAACTCCTTCCCAACAATCTGTTCGCAACACGGCGAGATAATGCACGGTGGTCCGCAGAACGTACCCCTTGAAGACGGCAGGTTGCTGCTCTGTGACGCAGGTTGCGAACTGGATGACTACTGTTCGGACAACACCCGCACGATGCCAGTCAACGGCAAATTCACACAGAAACAGCGCGACATATACCAGATAGTGGTGGATTGTCATGACCGTGCACTGTCGGTTGCCAAACCGGGAGTGAAGTGGATGGACGTGCATTTCGACATCTGCAGACTGATGACAGACCGCCTGAAAGACCTCGGACTGATGAAAGGCGACACCGAAGCAGCAGTAAAGGCCGGCGCACACGCCATGTTCCTGCCCCACGGACTGGGGCACATGATGGGCATGGACGTACATGACATGGAAGGACTGGGACAGACCTACGTCGGCTTTGACGAGGAGACACGCCCCAATCTGGAGCAGTTCGGTACGAACTGTCTGCGCATGGGACGCCGTCTGGAGGAAGGTTTCGTGGTGACAGACGAGCCTGGAATATACTTCATTCCTGCCCTTATGGACGACTGGCGCAAACAAGGTCTGCACAAAGAGTACATCAATTACGACCTGCTTGACACCTACCGTGATTTCGGAGGCATACGTATCGAGGACGACCTGCTGATAACCAAGGACGGATGCAGATTCCTCGGAACGAAGCGCGTGCCCTATCAGCCGGACGATGTGGAGGCATATATGGCAGCGAATGCAGAATAAGGAAACAACAAAACAATTACATACAACACACTTAAATGAAAAAATTATCATTTCTGCTGCTGATGGCAACAGTTGCCTTCAGCGCAAATGCACAGACAGAGAAGAAGGATTCGATAGATCCCAACAAGCCTGTGTTCACTGTAATCAAGGAAAACCCCATCACTTCTATCAAGAACCAGTACCGTTCGGGTACTTGCTGGGACTACTCCACTCTGTCATACTTCGAGGCAGAAATACTGAAGAAGACCGGCAAGACATACGACCTCTGCGAGATGTTCGTGTGCAACAAGAACTACATGGACCGTGCCGTGACAAAGGTGCGCATGCATGGTGATGCGCAGTTCAGCCAGGGCGGTTCTGCATACGACGTGCTCTATGTACTCAAGAACTACGGTATCTGTCCGGAAGACGCCATGCCTCTGCCCGGAACACTCTATGGTGACACACTCGCAAACTTCAGTGAGTTCTTCTCTGTACTTGAGCCTTACGTTGACGCTGTAGCCAAAACAAAAGCGAAGACCCTGACAAACACATGGAAGAAAGGTTTCCAAGGCATACTCGACGCTTACCTCGGCGAGTGCCCTGAGACCTTCACATACGAGGGAAAGAGTTATACTCCGCAGACATTTGCAGCAAGCCTCGGCCTTGACTGGAACGACTATATATCGGTAACATCCTACACTCATCATCCGTTCTACACCCAGTTCCCTGTAGAAGTGCAGGACAACTGGCGTCAGCCGGGTTCTTGGAACCTGCCTATCGAGGATATGGCACGCATCATAGAGAACGCCGTGATGAACGGCTACACCGTAGCATGGGGCGGTGACGTGTCGGGTGACGGTTTCACACGCAACGGTCTGGCCATCCTTTTCGATGCAGAGGCTACACAGAGTGCCGCCGGAACAGACATGGACCACTGGCTCGGACTCTCCAAACTGGAAAAGCAGAGAAAGACCGAAGCACTGGGAGTAAACGCAAAAGAAAAGACTCCTACACAGGAGATGCGCCAGAAGGAGTATGACGACTGGACACTCACCGATGACCACGGTATGCTGATATACGGTATCGCAAAAGACCAGACAGGCCGCAAGTACTATATGGTGAAGAACTCATGGGGCGATGCAGGCGACTACAAAGGCATCTGGTATATGTCAGAGAACTTCATCGTGGCAAAGACCATGGACTATATGGTAAACAAGAATGCCATTCCCAAGGACATCCTGAAGAAGATACAGAAGGCACAGGACAACGCCAGACTGTAACGAAACAGTGCGTGCAAAACACACACACCATAAACAGGGACTGCAACGGCACCGTTTGCAGTCCCTGTTTTGTAATTTTCGCCAGTGCGGAAATTCCTCTCCACGAAAAACAGATTATCCGTATTGCCACCCTTTTAGGGTGAGTTTGTTTCTTCCATTCGTAGTTTTTTAGTAATTTTGTGGAAATTTCCGTCGTATGCATTTCAAGTGGAACTACAAACAGCCGACCCCTTCTGCCGTGCAAACGGCAAGAGACCTTAGCGAGAAAATATGTATCAGCCCGATTTTGACGGGACTTCTCGTTGACCGTGGCATCACCACCGAGAGTGCAGCAAAGCGTTTTTTCCGTCCGCAACTCGCCGACCTCATAAACCCTTTCCTCATGAAAGACATGGACGTGGCGGTGGACAGACTCAACGATGCAATAGGACGGAAAGAGCGCATTATGGTCTACGGCGACTATGATGTGGACGGTTGCACCGCCGTCGCACTGGTGTACAAATTCCTGCAACAATTCTATTCCAACATAGAATATTACATCCCCGACCGCTACGAGGAGGGATACGGCGTGAGCAAGAAGGGCGTGGACTATGCCGCAGAAAACAACGTGAAACTCATCATCATCCTTGACTGCGGGATAAAGGCTATCGACGAGATAGCATACGCCAAGGAACGGGGCATTGACTTCATCATCTGCGACCACCATGTGCCAGACGAGACTATGCCCGATGCCGTCGCCATACTCAACCCGAAGCGTCCTGACGATACCTATCCGTTCAAGAATCTGTGCGGCTGCGGTGTGGGGTTCAAACTCATGCAGGCGTTTGCCAAGAACAACAACATACCTTTCTCGCGTCTCATTCCGCTGCTCGACTTCTGTGCCGTGAGCATTGCCGCAGACATCGTGCCGGTGACCGACGAGAACAGAATACTCGCTTTCCACGGTCTGAAACAACTCAACCAAAACCCGAACATCGGTCTCAAGGCTATCATCGATGTGTGCGGACTACAGGGAAGGGACATTTCCATGTCGGACATCATCTTCAAAATCGGTCCGAGAATAAATGCCTCGGGAAGAATGGAGAACGGAAAGATGAGCGTGGAACTGCTCGTCGAGAAGGACTATGTCACCGCCCTACAGGAGGCGCGCCGCATTGACGAATACAACGAGCAGCGCAAAGACATAGACAAGCAGATGACCGAGGAGGCTAACCAGATAGTGGCGAGACTGGAAAGCCAGAACCATCACTCGTCGATAGTGTTGTATGACGAGAACTGGAAGAAGGGGGTCATCGGCATTGTTGCGTCGCGTCTGACGGAAATATATTTCCGTCCGACGGTGGTGATATGCCGTGACGGAGATTTCGCAACAGGCTCGGCACGCAGCGTGACAGGCTTTGATGTCTATGCTGCGGTAAAGTCCTGCCGTGACCTACTCATCAACTTCGGCGGTCATACATACGCTTCGGGACTGACACTGATGTGGAAAGACGTGCCGGAGTTCAGGCGCAGATTCCAGGAATACGTCGATGCCCACATACTGCCGGAGCAGACTGAGCCGATACTAGACATCGACGCAGAGATAGATTTCAAGGACATAACGAAGCGGCTGCACAGTGACCTGAAACGTTTTGCGCCGTTCGGACCTTGCAATCCGAAACCCGTTTTCAGTACAAAAGGCGTGTACGACTACGGCACGAGCAAGGTAGTGGGACGCGAACAGGAGCACATCAAACTGGAACTTGTTGACTCCAAGTCGAGCAATGTCATCAACGGCATTGCCTTCGGACAGAGTTCCGTGGCACGGTATATCAAGTCCAGACGGAGTTTCAGCATCGCCTATACCATTGAGGAGAATATCTACAAACGAGGCAATATGCAGCTCCAGATTGAAGATATACGCCTCGAGGAGAATGTATAGGGACATCCTTAGAAAGTATTGGGGGTATGATGACTTCCGCGGTATACAGGAAGACATCATCGAAAGCATCGGCAACAACAGGGACACACTTGGATTGATGCCGACAGGAGGCGGCAAGTCAATAACCTTTCAGGTGCCGGCACTCGCCAAGGAGGGCATCTGCATCGTCATCACCCCACTGATTGCGCTGATGAAAGACCAGGTCAACAACCTGCGGAAGAGGGGCATTCTGGCAGCCGCCATCTACTCGGGGATGTCGCACAAGGAGATTGTCAAGACCCTCGACAACAGCCTCTACGGTGACTACAAATTCCTTTATGTGTCGCCAGAGAGACTGAACACTCCCCTATTCCAGAGCAAACTGCACTATATGAACGTGAGTTTCATCACCGTGGATGAAGCCCACTGCGTCAGCCAATGGGGCTACGACTTCCGTCCGTCATATCTGTCGATAGCCGATATACGGAATACAAAACCCGATGTTGCCATTCTTGCACTGACGGCAACAGCCACCGAGGAGGTCGTGGACGACATCCAAGACAAACTCGGATTCAGGGAGAAAAACGTATTCCGCATGAGTTTTGAGCGGAAGAACCTCACATACGTCGTGAGGGAAACAGCCGACAGAGATGCCGAGACAATACATATCCTCAACTCCGTGCCCGGCACTGCCATTGTGTACACACGCAGCAGGAAGGGCACAAAAGACATGAGCAAACTGCTCAACGACAACGGCATAAACGCCACATTCTACCATGCAGGACTTGAAAGCGCAGTCCGCGACCAACGGCAACAGCAGTGGCAGAACGGCGAAGTGAGGGTGATGGTTGCCACAAACGCTTTCGGCATGGGCATCGACAAGCCTGACGTGAGAATGGTTATACACCGTGAATGTCCCGACTCATTGGAAGCCTATTTCCAAGAAGCAGGAAGAGCCGGACGCGACGGCAAACGCTCATGGTCGGTATTGTTGCACAACGGACATGACGACCACAAGATGCGCCGACGCATTGCCGACAACTATCCCGACAAGGACTTCATACGCAATGTGTATGAACATCTCGCCTACTACTTCCAAGTGGCGTTGGGATTCGGGATATACCAGACTTTCGAGTTTGACTTGGAAAAGTTCTGCCTCGTCTACAGGATGTTTCCCGTCACGGCGAACTCTGCCCTGCAGATACTCGACAATGCCGGATACATCGAATACGACCAAGACCCGGAAAACAACGCCCGCCTGAAGTTCTTACTTGAACGGTCGGAACTGGACAGGCTCAATTACCTCTCGCCCGAGGAAGAGAAGGTGATAACAATGATGATGCGCCTCTACGGAGGGCTTTTCGTCGACTATGTGTATATCGACGAGGCTGTCATCGCCAGTCATACAGGAATGGAACAGAACACCGTCTACCTGATACTGAAATCCCTGAGCAAGCAACACATAGTGCATTTCATCCCACAACGCAAGATGCCACGCATCACCTACCTGCGCGACAGGGTGGAGATGGAAAACGTTGCCATTCCGAAAGAGGTCTACGAATACAGACGCGCGGCTATGGAAAAGAAGATTGACGCCGTGGTGGAATATGTAAACAACGACAGGGAATGCCGTAGCCGACAACTGTTACGCTATTTCGGAGAAAAGCCGAAACACGACTGCGGACGCTGTGATGTCTGCGTGTCACAGGCAGGAAAACCCGAGAAGGGCAATATCGAAAAAGCGACGGAGGTACTGAGAGAATTTCTTGCCGACGGCAAATTCCACGAGTTTCATGAACTGAACACCCTGCGGATACCGGAGAAACTACTGGATGCCGCAATAGACAGGATGATAGAGGAAGAAGAACTAACCGTAAAGGCAAACAAAATAAGAAAGCCCTGACTTGGAGGTCAGGGCTTTCTTATTATCACGCTACATACGTGTGCGTACCTTATTATATCTATGTGCCGTCACTTAGAAGAACAGGTAACGGTTGTCAACAACCTTTGCGTTGACATAGAGTTCGTTCATGAAATTGCCGGCAGCCTGCATAGCCTTCTGACGAAGTTTTGCCTGCTGTGCCTTAGCGTCATATTTGCCGGGACGCATTGTCTTGTCAAGCACCTTGTATACATATACTCCAGCGTTGCCGACAACCGGTTTTGCACAGAATGCGCCCTTGGCAGTAGCGGATACAGCACCTGCAAGAGGAGCCTCGCTCGTGCCTGTCGCAAGGATAAATACAGGTGATGAGAATGTAATCTGGCTCACAGGAGAAACCTTCGCGCCCTTAGCCTTTGCCTCTGCAATGCTCTTAACACCGTTGACTTTAGCCAGAAGCATCTCGCCCTTCTTGTCTTTCAACAACTCTGATTTCACGAGTTCACGCACCTGAGCATCGGAGAGGTCACGGTAACCGACCTTGTTGACCTTGTCAAGAACTACCACGAGCAGGTGGTCATTGTCGCCACACTCATACATAGGAGACACTTGACCAGCCTTTGCATCAAACACCCACTTCAGTGCATCGCGTGTTGCGCGTATTCCGGCAAGGTTATGTGCAGAAGTAGTGACATCCTTACGCTCCTGAACAGTGTAGCCGCTCTTCTGTGCATTCTTGACAATGTCGTCACTCGTCTGGTTTGCACTGACAAAAGAAGCGAACTTGTTGTATGCAGCAGAGTAAGTGTTGCGTGAGAAATCTATGGTCTTCTTGATGACTGCTACCTGATACTTGTCTACATTGGCCTTCTTGTCTACAACCTGAACGATGATGTTGCCCTCATCCAAAGTCACGTTCTTCAACTCACCAACAGACATTGTATTCAAGTTCTGAATGTAGTTCTTGGTGGCTGCATCCATAGAAGAAGCGTTCTGATACTGTGCCGTTGTCATCCAAGTCTTCACGCCTGTCTGACCGTATTTCTTTGCTATGACCTCGAAATCGGCACCACCCTGAATTGCCATATAGATGGAGTCAGCGGTCTTGTGGGCTGCTTCCGGTGTTTCGGCAGCAACCTGTATCTGACGGAACTGTATCGAATCAGGCAGAGACTGCTTGGAAATGAGTTTCACGATATTGAGAGTGTTGTCGCCCTTGGTCTCGAATACCGTTGACGTCTGACCTACTGCCATTGAGTCTACCTTGGCTGCAATGTCATACGGGAATGCGTTTTTGGTAACAGGAACACCGAGATATGCAACAAGAGATGTGCTCTTGCGCACCACGTCTGTGGGGTCTGATGCCATTGCGAGGTCAGAAGCATAGGCTGCAAACTGCTTCTGCAGTTCCGCACGGTCGGTGGCAGAAGCCTCAACCTTCACGTCAACGTACTTGATATCGCGGCTTTCCACATACTGGCGGAAACGCTCTTTCATCTCATTATACTTGGCCTTCAACTCGGAATCCTCAATCTTTACCTTTGCATCATCAATGTCTGCAAACGGGAAAGAAGCAAGTTCAATCTTGCTCTCTTCATTCTCTTCCTTGAATGAAGCCTTGGATTCTACATTGTTGGTAAGGAGACTGTGAGCGAAAAGGCTCTGGTATTTCTGAGCCAAAGTCTGCTGACGCAGTGTCTTCTCAAGGAATGTCCAGTAGCGGTAGATTGTCTGATACTGCTGGGCAAGTTGCGGATTGGCGGTCTGCTGAGCCTTGTATTCCGCAAGGAACTTTTTCAGTTGGTTGACGTCAAAGCGTCCTGTCTGCTGATTGATGAACGGGCTTTGGGCGAGAAGAGGGTTAGTACCCTGGTTCAGGATATTCTGCATCTCCTCGTCAGTAACTACAAGTCCGAGTTTCTTTGCCTCGCCCTCGATAATCGTAGACTGTACGAAGGTATTCCAGACCATATCCTTCACCTGATTCAACTGGTCTTCTGTGAGGTTTTCCTGTCCCTGTTGTACCTTGATTACTTCCTGATACTCATCGACGAGTTTCTGGAATCCCTGAACGTCAATCTTCTCTCCGAGCACCTTACCTACCTGCTGACGCTGGTCGTTGCGGGTCGCCTCGCAAGAGCGAAACAGTTCTTCTGCGATGAAGGCGAAAAGAGCCAAGCCAATGATAATGGCCAACGCCTTACCCTTACTTCTGATTTTTCCTAATGCTGCCATTTGGTTTTTATATTTATTATTTTTATTTGTTTCTTCCAAAACGCCACACCTCTGACGCCGTTACCGCAACTTGACAGTATGCCGAGACACGTCAAAATAGCGTACAAAGATACTAAAAATTAACAAAACATGGTGTTTCTGCAAGAAAAAAGTGGCTTTACTCTGTCACTTTTAGTCTGACCAATTCTATTTTGGTATTAGTTTTCTTCAAAATCTTAAACTCGAACTGTTTTATCTTCACCACTTCATTGACCTGAGGGAAACTCTGGTTGTAATGCAGAATCAGTCCTCCTATAGTCATGTAGTCGCCTTCCGGCAGGTCAAGATCAAAGGTTTCGTTAACATTGTCTATCTCCAGACGTGCCGAGAGCAGGTATTCATTGTCGGCGACCTTTCGGGAAATGAGATTCGAAGAATCATGTTCATCCTCTATCTCACCGAAAATCTCCTCCACAATATCCTCGAGTGCCACGATGCCGCCTGTGCCGCCAAACTCATCAACGACAACTCCAAGGCTCTTTTTCTGTTGCATGAACAGTTGCATAAGTTTCTGCGCGGCCATCGATTCCGGCACAAAAGGCATGGTGATGATGCGGTCACGCCAGTTTTCCGCATCGGAAAACATCTCCGAACTGTGTATATAGCCGACGACATGGTCTATGTCATCTTTGTAGACAATCAACTTCGAGTGCCCCGACTCGATGAATTTCTGCTTGAGTTCATCAAGAGTACAGTCTGCGATATCCACCGCCTGAACCTCCGTGCGCGGTATCATGCAGTCGCGCACCTTCGTTTCCGAGAAATCCAGAACATTCTGGAAGAGTTCCATTTCCGGCTCTATATCCTTGTCGTCCGTATTGTCGATACTCGTCTGAACGAGATAGTCGAGATCCACTTTGGAAAATTCCTCCTCGTCATCGTCCTTCTTTACCTTTACGCCAACCAGCCTCAACAGACATCGCGAGAGGAAAGTAGAGAAACGGCTTATCGGCCACAGGATTATGTAAATGAGGAAAGTGGGCACAGCGAAGAATGAAAGCCACTTGTTGGGAGCACTCTTGAACAGCGTTTTCGGCAGGAACTCGCCAGTGAAAAGCACAATTATCGTAGACAGAATGGTGTCCGCCGGCACCGTGAAACTCGGTTCGAAAGCACTGAAAATCGTCTTGTCAAACAGTTGGGCAATGAGTATTCCGTAGATTACGAGTACGATATTGTTGCCCACAAGCATAGTGGCGACAAAGTCATTGGAATGGGCGTAGAAGAAGTTTATTATGCGCTTGACCGGTCCACCCTGGTCTTTCTCCACCTCTGCAAGCATTCTGTTGCTTGACACGAAGGCTATCTCCATGCCCGAAAAGAAGGCGGAGAACATCAGTGTGACGCATATTCCGATGATAAGACTTGTATACATACTTACCTCCTTGGTCTTGGTTTCTCCGGCTGACGCTTCGGTATCGACAGGGTATCGACAGTCTGATGCTGCACGGTATCCTCTTCGCCGCCGACTATGTCAGCCATTTCAAACGAACCTTTGCTATTTGACACATAATATTTCCTCATATTCTCGTCACTGCGGAAATACTTGCCCTCGAGTGTACGCTCCGGTGTCTCAAGATATGAGTACTTGTTGGAATAGTACTCATGTTTACTCTGATCCCAAAAGAGTTCCTCTCCACGGAACTTCAGACCGTCTTTAGTGTTTATCCTTACATGTCCACGGAGTTCAAAAAGCCGCAGTTCATCGTAGCGATAAGCGGTGTCACACTGGATGTAAGACTGCACGTGAAACTTCTCGTCAAACTGTGTCATAAACACGCCATGGTCAAAGATGGTGCGCTTAGGATTGACGTTCTGGTTCATGATGCTCCGTTCTGTGACAATCCGGTACTTGATTACGCCAGAGTCACTTATGAGCATATTGATACCGTAGGTCTCCATCATGGCGGCGGAATCACGTTCATTGACCGCCGGAGCCGTGTGTCCATTCTGCTTTTCACAGGCAGACATCACGACAGAGAGAGCGACACATATATATAAATAAACTGTTTTCAACAATTATTCCACTTGCCACTTGGCAAACCAACGTTCGTTGAATGTAAAGCCGATATTGATTCTGAAGGTATTCTCCTTGATAAGGTTTGCCGCATCAAGGCGTGTCCACGAAGCGGAAATATTCAGCATTGATCGGTTATTGTAGCCGTTCATCACGGGCAAGCCCACTCCGAGGCTCACACCATATTCCTTGGGACCTTCGAGACCGTTGATTTTCAGATAGGGAGAAGTATAGGTCACACCAGCGCGATAACGCACATGGTCTCTCCTCTTCAGTCCTCTCTCGTTCGGACAGAACTCCGCACCGAGAACATAGTGCTGACGGTCAGTGAACAATCCGCTTGTATTCACATAGGAAGGTTTGTCTCCCGACACCTCATACTGGGGATATTTCACACTTCCCCATTTCTCCATCTTCCAGTCAAAACCCACTCTCCACTTGCCTGCATGATTCCACACAAATCCTGCACCAAATGCTGTCGGCATGACCAGACCGGCATTTGACTTCAATGTTGTCGTGTCGGCAACACTCGTCTGCGAGTTTGTGGATATGATAAGGCACTTCGGGTCGGAGTTCATTTCGTGTCCTATGGTATATGTAGCACCCAGTGTCACCATGTCAGACTTTGAGAATCTGTACTGGAGTTGTGCCGCTATATCCAACTTGTAGGTCTTTACCGATGCCACATAGTATTTTGACAACGTGTTCACATAAGCATCAGTATAAGCATTGACGACTGACCGGCTGTAGTCACCCCAGAAGTATGAGCCGTTGACACCTACCGACACGCTGGTCTTAGCAGTATGAATCGGCTCTACGCCTATACCGAGAAACAGTTGGTGAAATCCGCCTGAACCGGAATAAGTATTGGATGAGACAGTCTTGGAGTCGCCCGTCACCGTCGACTGTCCTATTGTTGACTGGTTATAATAGTTGTAGCCCACATTGGAATAGGGCATCACTCCGAAGCCAACACCGACATGACGGAACAGCCGAAAACCTCCAACGACATAGTCAAAACTTGTATTCTTGGCGTTCAGTTTCTGTGTCCCTTCACTGAAACTGGTAATCTGCGCCGACACTCCGGCATCAAATATAAAGGTGACCGAGTCGAGTGCGGAGTACGAGGCAGGGTTTCCGAAATTGACCGCATTGCCTTCACGCCAGCCCAAAGACAAGCCGCTCATTGCCACCGACGCTCCATTGGTCTGGTCAGCGAGCGCGCCGTATCCATACTGACTGTATGGTGAGTTTGTCGCATTCTGTGCCTGAGCGAATGATGAGCCCAGAACAAGAATAGCGGAAAACAGTATTTTCTTCATTGACGGATTGGATTCCAATTTTCGTGCAAATTTAGTACATTCTTCCCAAAACAGGCAACCGACCACACTATTTATAAGTTTTTTTAATACGGTATCCGTGGTCGGAAACACACGAAAGCCGGAAACGACAATGTCATATCCGGCTTCCCTATATGTATCACACCATGAGGCCAATGCCTGACGCACGCTTATTCTGCATTCGGAGAAATCAGTTTGTAGCCTTTTCCGTGGATATTGATTATCTCTATCTGCGGATCATCCTTCAGATGTTTGCGCAACTTGGTAATGTAGACGTCCATTGAACGCGCATTGAAATAGTTGTCGTCAATCCAGATTGTCTTCAGGGCAAAATCGCGTTGCAGGATTTCATTGGCATGAGAGCAGAGCAGCGACAGGAGTTCATTCTCCTTCGTGGTGAGTTTTGTCTGCTTTTCACCGATGGTCAGGAGTTGCTTCTGAGTGTCAAAAGTAAACTGCCCGATTTTGTAGAGTGTGCTTTCCTTCACCTTCTTGCCCCTGACACGGCGGAGTATTGCCTCCATGCGGAGCACGAGTTCCTCCATTGAGAACGGCTTGGTGATATAGTCGTCGGCACCCATCTTGAAGCCCTCGAGTATGTCGTCCTTCAGAGTCTTTGCCGTAAGGAATATTATAGGTATCTCGCTATTGGCCTGCCTGATTTCCTGAGACAGCGTAAAGCCATCCTTCTTTGGCATCATCACATCAAGGATACAAATGTCGAACTTTGTCTTGAGGAACTCTCTGAAACCCACTTCGCCATCTGGGCACAACACGGCGTAATAGCCTTTAGCCTGAAGATACTCGCGAAGCAACATACCCAAATTCTCGTCGTCTTCACAAAGAAGCACTTTCAACGTTTCTTCCATAATAATGTCAACTTTAAGATTATTAATTTCTTTATTTTCTATATTGTAACAATTGCACGGACTTTGTCCTTGTCATTCATCGGCAACTATAGGTATCGTTATAGTAAACGATGTACCCTTGCCGTATTCACTCTCCGTTTTGATTGTTCCTCCATGCACGTCAACGATTTTCTTCACATAGGCAAGACCGAGACCGAAACCCTTGACATTATGCACATTGCCTGTATGCACACGGTAGAACTTGTCGAATATCTTGTTGAGATTTTCCTTCTTTATACCCATACCGTTGTCCTTTACCATTACGGACACATGTTTGTCATCCGGGTTCCATGTCCTGACAAACAGTTCCAGAGGCCGGTCAGGACGGCAGTATTTCACGGCATTGTCCATGAGATTGAATATGACGTTCTGGAAATGCATCTCATCCACGTTCACCGTAGAGTCCACAGCCTCTATGCACGTCACTATGTGACCGTCGGTATGCTCCACCCTGAGTTGGAATGTCTTGGCTATTGTTTCCAACATCTCGTTGATATCGACATCCTTTCTGTTGTATATAGCCTTCTGTTTGTCGAACATTGACATCTGGAGAACTTTCTCCACAAGGAACCGAAGTCGCTTTGATTCCGAACTGATGACGCCTCCCAAGTGGGCAAGCATGGTTTCGCTCTTCGCCAACTTCGGGTCGTTGAGCATCTGGGAGGCAAGCGATATGCTGCTTATCGGGGTTTTCAACTCATGCGTCATATTGTTAATGAAGTCATTCTTTATCTCCGACAGTTTCTTCTGACGGAACACCACGAAGAGCGTAAACAGGAATGTGACGAACAGAACTATCGTGAATGCGAACGACGGAATCATAAATCTGATACTGTTGAAGATGTATCCTCCCATATCCGGAAAATGCACTTTCACCGATCCGACCTTAGCTTGAGGGTCATTGCGGAACAGCGGTTGGGTGTACACAACATCACTTCCTGTATCCTCATAGTCCGGGCAACGGTACACTTCACGGCCATCGCTTGTCGACACAGTGAAGTGATAGGGGATGCTTATGCCGTTGTTCATCAGTTCCGCTTTCAGGTCCTGGTCAAGCATCTTGAAGTTTATGCGCTCCTTCAAGGGCTTGTTTGCCGCTGTGTAGAGTATGCTGTAGACCACCTCGTCAAGCAGTGCTTTCTTGTAGACATAGCGGTTGTGGATTATCTCCTGCATTGACTTCGACGCCTCGCTAATGGCTTTCTTGTCATTGTTGAGGATGATGCCCTTTGGCATACCGGCCGGTTTGACGGCAAGGGTCTTCAATTCAAACGAAGAGTAGACGTTTCCGTTCTTGTCTATTGCCGAAAACTGATGTGTGTATTGTCCGAGAGAATCGCCATCAACGGCATTTCCCTTTGCGCCGTTACGGTTCTTTTCACGCCTCTCCACGGCATTCACGTCCTTTTCAAGATACCTTAGGGTCTCGTTCAACTCAAGGTTTCGTGATGCCTGATACAGCGCACGCTTCACAGACTCGTCGAACTGCTCGCGCTTCATCCGTGTCATTGAGCGGATATATGTAAACTGCAAATACAGCAAACCTGCAAATGACAGGCCCATTATAATTGCAATCGTCCAAATAGTCTTCTTCTTCATGGCGGCAAAGATATAACGTTTTGTATACAGAGGAGTAATTTTCAGTTAATTAATTCTGTTAATTTTAACATCATTAACTATATTTCTTTGTTTTAATTCAATAACAACAACTATCTCTAATAGCATTCCATACTGACAAAAACAAAAAAGACCGCAGTTTGAATGCTGCGGTCTATATTACATAATGTATATGTTACGTTTATCTCAGGCGGTCTGCCGAACGAACCAAATCGTCGTCTTTCTTTATCGCGACATGCGCCATGACAGTCAAGATTATGGCAATGACGGGAAAAGAAGCCGCCAGACACACTCTTGGTGTCAACCCATCACCTACAGAGAAGAATGCCACTGCATAGCCGATGAGCCACAGAATTTCGAGAACTGCTGCCAAACGGCAAAGTTTCATCTGCCGACGACGGTTCTTGTAACCCATTATGGCAAATATGGAAACAAGTTCCGCAAGCACGACAACGACAAAAAGTGCTGTCGGCAAGAAACTCGTTATCTCCCCTGCACCACTGATTATGACAAGACTGTACATTACCGACGGTTTGCCCATACCGGCAGGCTCAAAGGTAGCGAGGGGCATACAACAACAAAGCACCAACAGTATCACTGCCAGTGCAAGGTATACGGTCTGAATCCGTTGTATCATTATGCCTCCTCAGTCTCCGCGGATGCATCGCGGTAATACACATTCCCCTCTATGTACTCCTGTGTTGCGAGCAGCGTCGGTTTCGGCAATTTCTCGTAATAACGGGAGATTTCTATCTGCTCACGGTTCTCAAACACCTCTTCGAGAGAATCGTTATAAGACGCAAACTCCGACAATTTGTTGTTCAGATCCTGCTTCATCTCAGCGGAAATCTGGTTTGCGCGTTTGCCGATTATGGCTACCGTCTCATAGATATTGCCTGTATCTTCACACAAATCCATGAGGTTGCGCGTTACTGTGTTTACCGGTGCTTTTGACTTTTTGTAATCCATAAATATTATAAAAAACCTATTTTATTTCTTTGTTGTCACTTTTCCTCTTGCTGATGTCCTGTCATCTTCTTGCAGACATCTATGTATTTCTGTGCCGTAGACACGTCTTTCGAGTCAGGATACTCATTGATAAATCCATAGCACTCGTCCTCGGCATCCTGGAAACGCTCCATTTTCTTCTCCTCAACGCTCATCGAAGCACGTTCGAACTTGCTTTTCATCACAAGCAAAGCAAACTCTTCACGCATCGAAGTGTAAGGATAGTCCTTCAAGGCATTCTGCGCCGTTATGATACAAGCATCGTAGTTGTTCTCTCCCTGGTTGCAGTTGCCGAAATATGTACCGAGATTATAGTAGAGCCGGGCAGAATAGAGTTCTTTCTTCACCAGTTTATCCTGCAACTCAAACAGCCTTGCCTGTGCCTCGTCTTTCATGCTTGCATCCGGATAAATGTCCAGATAATCCTGGAAAGCGCGTATCGCCGCAACGGTCTCCGTCTGGTCAAGGCGCGGTTCCGGCGTGCTCATGTAAAGGCTCTGTCCCTTGAAATAGCAGGCTTTTTCAGCGTATTTGCCTTTTCTGTATGTAGAAAAATACTTGTCAAAGGTCATGGCTGAACTCTCGAAATCCTTGGAGTTGTACTGCGCCATGGCAAGCATATAAAGGCTTTCTTCCGCATTCTCCGTTCCCTTGTTGAATGAGACGAGTTCATTGAGAAGTGTTGTCGCACGGACATACTTCCCTGTTGCAAATGCCTCTTTGGCGTATTCGTATCTGTATTCGGAGTCTGTCGATTTGTAAACCTGGTTAAATTCGTTGGCACAACCGGTCAACAAGAACGCCAGAAATACGACAGCGAAATATCCATTCTTCATTCCCTGATGCACATTTTTCCGCAAAATTACTGCTTTTTCGCTAATCGGCAAAGTGAATTAACCTATTTTTCAGTATCAAAACATTTTGCAATCCGACTTCAGTTGCTTTATTTTCAAAGCGTCAGACACAAGACCCGTACGCATAGAGCCGTGTATTTCCGTCGCCCCAGTGACCCTTAGTATGTACGGAGCGTTGTGTACTGTCACTCCGCCACCACACAACACAATGACCCTATGTCCTGTTTTTGCGGCAAGTTCACACGACTTGTCCACAAGTTTCTTGAGCAATCCGACTCCCAATTCGGCAGTGGGCTGTTGCCCGGAGGTAAGAATACGGTTGCATCCAAGTTGCGCTATACGTTCCATAGCCACCAGCGGCTCACGGCAAACATCAAAGGCACGGTGAAAAGTCACGTTGCAAACGAGCCCTCCGTCAGCACCACGCATTTTGTCCATCCATTGTCTACACACATCCGTATCAATGTCTCCGTCTGGAGTAAGAGCGCCTATGACCAATCCGTCGGCACCTTCTTCAAGGGCAATCTGTATCTCCTCGTCCATCATTGCCACCTCCGTTTCATCGTAAACAAAGTTTCCTCCACGCGACCTGATTAGCACATGTACAAGCACACCTGCCGGATGGCAGAGCCCTACGGCTGCACGAATCATCTCCCGAGTGGGTGTAAGTCCGTCAAGTTCCAGATTCCTGCACAGTTCAATGCGGTCAGCCCCTCCTTCCACAGCGGCTTTTACGCTTTCCAAATTGCCACAACACACCTCCAGTATCATAAGTCTCCCGATTTACGTTTCACTATTGCGCACTTTGTATTGAGGTTGCGCTCGCATTTTTCTCACTGTCATCAAGTTGCAAATCGCCCTTCACACTGCGTGAACTTGCGCGGAATCGCACAGAAACTTCGGTCGTTTCGCCAGCCTTCAGAGCAAGCATCACACTGTGCGTCAGCACATCACCGCCTTTAAGACGAGTGCCTGTGGTGAGCAGATAGTCTCCTGCCGGAAGACTTAGACCGCTGCGGAATTTTTCCGTCACTGTAGGGTCATCGTCCGCATAGTCAAGTGACACAGGACGACCGTCTTCCATTTTGGAGATTGTATAACCGTGATAATACATCACATCCGCGGGAACATCCAGTTTCAACACTCCCTGTGCCGTCTGAGCCTCGCCCTGGTTACCGTCAGAAAGTTGAAGCCATCCTGTACCGTCTGCCACCATAGCCTTGCCCAACGGATCAAGTTTCGCCTTCATACCGAGAGCACGGGCTCCCGCCACGGTAAAGAGTTCCCGACTGCGCCCATTGCACTTGCGCGTGTTGTAAACTCCAACGACTGACACATACAAATCTTTGGGATTGTTGGAGTTGTCCACCTGGATATTTTTCTCTACCCATCCAATCCATTCCTTTGCCGTCATCCGGGGCAGATTCCGCTGCAAGAAAGCCACAAACGGACGCAGATGTTCTGTCGAAACACGCATTCCTCCGCTCCGCAATGCATCTTCGTTCATCAGACACGCATCATGCAACACATCTATCGTGACATCACGGAAGTCCTTTTCAGCCAATCCCGACAAAACAAGATCTGTTTTCGGGTTCTTCTCTTTGATGAATTTCTCTATCACTTTCCAGTTGCTGCGCGCTTTCTTCAAGGTCTCATCATTTCCTTGATAGAATGTTTTCCGTTGATAATCTGTGCGTATTTTGTCCTCATCTGCCAGCCTGCGGCCATTCTCACTGACCGTATCCACGACACTGCGGTCAGGTTCAGCCAAGGCTGACGTCGGCACATGCAGGTCATATTCTTCCGTCCAGGAACTGCCGGTCTTGTAACACGGAGTGATTGTCAACTCCGTAGCGAAAGCGTCCGCTTTCTTCACACCGTATCTGTCACCGGCAGCCACCCACACCTGCAAGTCTCCATAGCCAGTGGAAAAGGAGGCATAACCCCTCTCATCACTTTTTACGGTATGCAAAGGATAAAACTCCGAGTAGTTGTAGATACGGAAATCTACCGTCGCTCCCTTAATCGGCGTACCGTTTTCATCAACCACTCTCACTTTCAAAGTCTTTGTCGGAGCATAGTTGCCGGTAGTGGCAATCTCATTGTTGCTGTAGTCGTAACCGCGGACAAGCATCGCACGGCTTGCCGCCCACTTGAACCAGCCCTGGTCAAGTTCCGCCTCGGGTTCGCAAGCACCCATAAAACGCCAGCGTCCATCTACCCATACCTCCACCCAAGCATGGTTGTCATCAGTGTGAGCCCACCTCGGGCAATACACTTGCCGTGCCGGTATGCCCACTGCACGGAGGGCCGAGACAGTGAAGGTACTTTCCTCTCCACAACGCCCTATACTGTTGCGCATGGTCGCAAGTGGCGATGAGGTACGGCCGTCACTTGGTCTGTAACTCACCTTCTCATGACACCAGTGGTTCACTTCCAATGCCGCCTGCTCCATACCAAGTCCTTTTACGCGCGGAGCAAGTTCCTTGTAAATCACATCACGGGCGTTGTCCAGTTCCTCATTGTTCACACGCACAGGCAGGACAAAGTTCTCAAACTCCCACATCGGCACCTTCCGCCCCCACGGCATATCGTTGCGCGCACGCAGTGCCCCACGCACTTGTCTCTGCCAATAAGACTTCGGATAATCCACGCTGTCAGGCATAGACATACTATTGTATAGGAAATCAAGGCATTCCTCTTCCGTCTGTGCCACCACAGGTACTGATATTGCCGCAGACAAAAGCGCAGCAAACAACACATTCTTCATAATACGGTTTTGTTATTTCCCCCAAAATTACAATTATACGGGCAAAAATCCAAATTTATATGACATTATCCCGATTTACGAAACACGGACTACACGGCAAACCTTTGGGTGGTTTTCTTGCACAGAAATACAAAAAGGAGTACTTTTGCAAAAAATAAACATAATCAAAGACATACACAATTTACAATCCGAACAACAGATATGGATTACGATTTTGACAAACTGGTCTGCCGAAGAGGCACGAACAGCCTGAAATGGGACGACGATGTTGACAGCGACATCATACCGATGTGGGTAGCAGACATGGACTTTGAGGTTGCCAAGCCCATTACTGACGCACTGCACAAACGTATAGACCACGCCATCTTTGGCTACACCAAAGTTCCCGACAGTTACTATCAGTCGATGAAAGACTGGTTTCTCCGCCGCCACGGACTGACCATTGAGAAAGACTGGATACAGCCTATCATGGGCGTAGTGCCTGCAATATCATGCGTCATAAAGGCGATGACAAAGCCCGGCGACAGCGTTCTCATCCTCGCTCCGGCATACAACGGTTTCTTCCCTGCCGTGCGCAACAACGGCTGCAATGCCGAGATGTCACCGCTGAAACCAGTAGACGACACTTTCGAGATTGACTTCGAGGATTTCGAAAGAAGAGCGGCAAAACCAGAAGTAAAACTGTTCCTGCTCTGCAGTCCCCACAACCCGGCAGGCAGAGTGTGGCGTCGCGATGAACTGGAGAGGCTCAATGAAATCTGCCTACGTCACAATGTAGTGGTGGCAAGCGATGAGATACACTGCGAAATTGTCATGCCCGGCTACAAGCATATTCCGTTCATGACCATCTCAAAGGAGGCTCTCGACAACTGCATCATGATGGGCTCACCGACAAAAGGTTTCAATTTTGCCGGTCTCCACATAGCCAATATCGTGTGCAACAACCCCGAATGGAGAAAGAAAATAGACCGCGCCATCAACGACAATGAGGTTTGCGACCTCAACTCTTTCGGCATCCTCGCCCTGCAGGCAGCCTACAACGAGAGCGAAGACTGGCTTGACGGCATGTGCAAATATGTCTATGACAACTATATGGCACTGAAACAATTCTTCGCCACCGAGATGCCCACCCTTCAGGTGACACGTCTCGAAGGCACATATCTCGTTTGGGTGGACATCAGTCCGACTGGAATGACATCGGAAGACCTCGCTGCAAAACTCAAGGAAGAAGGCCGTGTGTGGATGAACGACGGCAAGATGTACGGTGATCCGGAGCATTGCCAGCACCTGAGAATAAACATTGCGTGCCCGAGAAGCCGCATGATGGAGGGACTGAAGCGCATGGCTTCCGTCGTAAAACCGATGCTGTAATGTACCCGGAAGCAATCACGAGCGTACAAAACCCAAAAATAAAGCGATTGCTGCAACTGCAGCAGAAGTCGTCAGAACGGCGTAGGGAGGGTCTGTTTGTGGTGGAAGGCCGCCGCGAACTCACGCATTGCATTGAGGCAGGCTACGAAATTGACACCCTGTTCTTGTGCAACGGCATGGCAGAAATGCCTCTTGACACAGACTTGATGTCGTCATGCAGCAGGACATTTACCGTGTCAGCCGACGTATACGCAAAGATTGCCTACCGTGGAAGTACCGAAGGCGTGATAGCGGAAGTAAGAAGCCGCAACCACAGTCTCGCCGACTTGCAACTTCCCGAGAATCCTCTTGTGATTGTCCTCGAGAGTGTCGAGAAGCCCGGAAACCTCGGTGCAGTGCTCCGCAGTGCCGATGCCGCAGGGGCGGATGCCGTGATTGTGTGCGATCCGCTTACTGACTTGTACAACCCAAACCTGATTCGCAGTTCCATAGGGGCACTGTTCACCGTGCCGAGTGCGGTGTGCACATCCGATGAATGCATTGCGTTTCTCAAAAGCAAAGGCATCTCCATACTCACGGCACAACTACAGGATTCGTCACTTTACTACGACACCGATATGTGCAAAGGCACTGCCATCGTTATAGGAACAGAATCCACAGGACTTTCCGACGCTTGGCGCAAGGCTGCGGATGCACATATCCGCATCCCCATGCTTGGGAAAATGGACTCGCTCAACGCATCTGTAAGTGCCGCCATACTGCTCTTCGAGGCTGTCAGACAACGCAAAAGCCGGTCATAGGGAATTCCCCAGACCGGCTTTTGCCGTCTTTTTCAATATCCGTTACCGCGATGTTCTCACCGTCAGAGTGACATCCTTGGTCACCTTTTGCTTGTCAACGAGCACCGACAGGGTGAATCTCGCCGTACCGTTTTTCAGTTGTTTGTATGCCATGACGTGTGCCGTGTAGCGCAGTCCCTTGTGTGCGGCAAGGTGTTCCACAAGTATTCCCGGCGAAACCACTATGCGTTTGTTACCGGAAACCTCCTTTACCATAGGCTCTACATTGCTGACGGCTACATTTCCCGTATTGTATATCTCGAACACGATGTCACATTGTTTGCCGCCACTCAGAACATCGCTGCCATCAGGAGTTACGAACCGGGCATTGCGGATCTCCAGTGCTGCGCCCTCACACCCTGTCTGTTCCTCTGGATTACCGGCATTTCCGAAATCAATGTCTATGCGGTCATCGCCAGAGTTGGTTGCATCGAAACCACTGTCACCACTTCCGTACTGACCGTAATCACTGTTTTGATTTCCGCCATTCTGCCTTTCGGCACGCTTGGCAGCAAGCCTTTGCTTCTCCTGACGGTACTGCGCCATATCTTCTTTTCGTGCATTGTCAGCGGCATTGCCTATTGCAGCACCGACGACAGCGCCGCCCGCAAGCCCGATAACAGTGCCCACATCACTTCCACGCGGTCCTCCGCTGATTCCGCCAATGGCACTTCCCAGAAGTGAACCGAAATATGCGCCGTTGGCAGCGCCGTATCCTTGATATGTCCCACAACTTGCCAGCATCATCAATCCTGCTACAAGTACTATCAAATTCTTTTTCATAAGAAATCTTTTTTGTTGTTTACAGGGGCAAAATTACACATTTATTCCATTACAAAAGGATTTTTCCCTATTTAAGAAAGAGGGAAATCCCTATTTATATATATCTTTGCACCAAGAAGAACAGTCCATTACGGACTTTACGTCAAAACTGCGTACAAATAGAGAATCAAACTTTCATTAATCATGAGATACCTTTTCATTGCCCTCATCATGTTCGCATCCTCCTTTGAAGCAAAGGCTCTGGAAAAGACAGACAGTTCACTGGTTACGACAAGTGCCTATAGCAATCTGGACAAAGCGAGTCTGAAGAAACTCTACAAGCAGACTGTCTATTGGAAGCGATACAGGATATACAAGGCTACAGGCTGGAGTATGTTGGGCGTAGGACTGGCCGGAGCAGTTGGATGCACATTTGGAGCCTTAATAGATGGCTACACCAATGCCAACTACAAGGCAAGCAACGAGCGTACGTGGTCTATTTTAATCGGAACGGGGTTAGGGCTTGCTGTGTGCAGTATACCTGTATTGACATTGGCCTACAAGAACAAAGCCAATGCAAAAAAGAGTGTCCGGCTGTCCACAGGATGTTCCAGCATCTGCGTTGAGATGCCTACCGGCGACAGGGAAGTTGTACCGTCCTTAGGCGTCTGCCTTAATTTCTGACTGAGAGAAGCACGCCATAACACGACAGTCCCGACCCTTTCGGAAAAGGGCCGGGACTGTCGCAAGAGTCTATAATCACTTTACAGTGACTTCAGCGCAACCTTTATGCGGTTGAGAGTTTCCTCTTTTCCGAGGAAAGCGGAGATGTCAAACATGCCAGGACCTTTGCCCTCTCCCACCAGACAGAGGCGGAAAGCGTTCATCACGTCACCGAGTTTATACTCCTTTGCCTCTATCCATGCGTGCACGGCAGCCTCCTGACTTTCTATCGAGAAGTCGTCAAGAGGCTCCAGAACCTCGCACAGTTCGGTCATCTGCTGCGGAGAATACTCCTTCCAGCGCTTCTTCTTTGTCTTCTCATCGTATGATGTGGGGGCAATAAAGAAGAAAGAGCAGAGCGGCCAGAGTTCCTTCACGAAGTTCACACGGTCTTTCATCATGTGTACAACCTGCGTTACCTGTTCCATGGTAGCGTCCACTCCGTTGTTGGCAACTATCGGCGCGAACAGTCCGGCAATCTCTTCGTCGCTCTTCTTCAGTATGTATTCGTGGTTAAACCAGATGCCTTTCTGATAGTCAAACTTCGCTCCTGCCTTTGAGCAGCGCGATATGTCAAACGCCTCGACGAGTTCGTCAAGCGAGAATATCTCCTGTTCCGTACCCGGATTCCAGCCAAGCAGGGCGAGGAAGTTCACCACTGCCTCCGGGAAATAGCCGCTTTCGCGGAATCCCGATGACACTTCGCCTGTTTTCGGGTCATGCCATTCCAGTGGGAAAACGGGGAAACCGAGACGGTCGCCGTCACGTTTCGACAGTTTGCCCTTGCCTTCCGGCTTCAGCAACAGCGGCAGATGAGCGAACTGCGGCATCGTGTCCGTCCAGCCGAAAGCCTCATAGAGCAAGACATGGAGCGGTGCACTCGGCAACCATTCCTCTCCACGAATCACGTGGGTTATCTCCATCAAGTGGTCGTCAACGATGTTCGCAAGGTGATAGGTCGGCAGTTCGTCTGCGCTCTTGTATAGAACCTTGTCATCGAGAATGTCGCTTTTGATGACCACATCGCCACGTATAAGGTCATTCACATGTACCTCCACGCCCGGTTCAACCTTGAAACGAACCACATACTGCTTGCCTTCTGCAATGAGGGAATCCACCTCTTGCTTGTCGAGAGTCAGCGAGTTGCGCATCAAGCCTCTTGTCTTGGCATCGTACTGGAAGTTCTGTATCTCGGCACGTTTCGCCTCCAGTTCCTCCGGAGTGTCAAATGCTATGTAGGCTTTGCCGTTGTCCAGCAACTCGTCCACATACCTTTTATATATATGGCGACGCTCACTCTGGCGGTAGGGACTTTTGTCGCCGCCGATGCCTACGCCCTCGTCAAACTTTATACCGAGCCATTTGAAAGCCTCGATGATGTATTCCTCCGCCCCGGGAACAAAGCGGTTGGAGTCTGTGTCCTCGATTCTGAACACCAGATCACCGCCATGCTGGCGTGCAAAAAGATAATTATACAACGCTGTGCGGACACCTCCAATGTGGAGAGCCCCTGTAGGACTTGGTGCAAAACGCACTCTCACTTTTCTTTCTGACATTTCCTTCGTATGGTTGCGGATGCCATTCTGTCTTCCAGCCAAATATTGGACGACACGGGAAAAGCATCCATACAATTGTAAAAATATGTGCAAAAGTACGACTTTTTTTTCTCTTTCGCATATTTTTTTCGTATTTTCGCATACGGAAAAAGGATCGACAGAAACACACGATGGAACAGATAAAGAAATACAACCGGCTGCTGTGGCGCAACATCATCACCATTTCAGTACTCATATTGGGGATAATGGCGCTGATAGTATGGTTTCTTCCACGCAATGACCGCCAGACTTTCCATTACGACATAGGCAAGCCTTGGCTCTACGGATCGCTGATAGCGAAATTCGACTTCCCCATATACAAGACCCAGGAGGCTCTCCAACGCGAGCGCGACTCTGTCTTTGCAGAGTTCCAGCCCTACTACTCTCTCAACACAAACACGGAGAAAGAGCAGGTGGCAAAACTGCAACACGACTACCAAAACGGTTTCCCGGGGCTACCCTACGAATATCTCCGGATTATCGTAAACCGGCTGCACCGCATCTATCAGGCCGGCGTTATCAGCACGCCTGAATACAACGAACTCGCCAAGGATACCACCCGGGCGGTGAGAATAATAAGCGGAAAGGAGGCTGAAAGCCGCTATATCAGTTACATATACTCCACACGCACCGCCTACGAACAGTTGTTTGTCGACGACGAACTGGGGGCTTTGAAACAGATACTCCAAAAGTGCAACCTCAACGAATATATCGAACCGAACCTCACTTTCGACAAAAAGCGCACCGAAACGGAGCGCGATGACCTGCTGAACTCTATTCCCGTGTCAAACGGGATGGTTGTCGCAGGACAGAAAATCATCGACCGCGGCGAGATAGTCGATGCCCATACCGGACAGATGCTTGCCTCTTTTGAGAAAGAAAAGAACCGTATCAACTCCAACGAGAACGAGATTCACTACACCCTCTTGGGGCAGATAATATATGTGAGCATTGTAATGATTCTCTTCACATGCTACATATACCTGTTCAGACGCGACTATTTCGAAAAGTTACGCTCCACGGCCATGCTCTATGCACTCATAGCGGTGTTCCCCATATTGGTGTCACTGATCATGAAGCACAACTTTTTCTCCGTATACATACTGCCTTTCTGCATAGCGCCGATATTCGTACGCGTGTTCATGGACTCGCGAACAGCATTCATAACCCACGCTTCGATGATACTGATTTGTGCCGTTGCGGTCAACTACCAGTATGAGTTCATCATCGTGCAACTCGTCGCCGGCATGGTGGCCATATATTCCCTGCGTGAACTGACAAGACGTTCGCAAGTGCTGAAGACTGCTTTTCTCGTGACACTGGCGAGTGCCTTGGTTTACTATGCACTGCAACTCATGCAGAGCAACGAACTGTTGAAGATGGACTCCGACATGTACTACCACTTCTTTGTCAACGGGGTGCTGGTGCTGCTGTCCTACCCTTCGATGTATCTAATGGAGAAAATGTTCAACTTCAACTCCGATGTGACACTCTTCGAACTGTCCAACACCAACAAGGGAGTGCTGCGAGAACTGAGCGAGGTAGCCCCCGGCACATTCCAACACTCCATCACTGTGGGCAATCTTGCTGCCGACATCGCCAACAAGATAGGTGCTGACAGTCTGCTCGTGCGTACGGGAGCGCTCTACCACGACATCGGCAAGATGCAGTCACCGGCATTTTTCACAGAGAACCAATCGGGAGTTGACCCTCACAAAAACCTCACCTACACACAGAGCGCCCAGACTATCGTGGGACATGTCAGCCGAGGTCTGGCATTGGCGGAGAGGTATGGACTGCCCCAAATCATAAAAGACTTCATACTGACCCACCACGGCAGGGGAATGGCAAAATACTTCTACATCATGCAGAAGAACGCGCATCCGGGCGAAGATGTTGACCCCGAACCGTTCAGATACCCCGGTCCGAACCCATTCACACGAGAACAGGCCATACTGATGATGGCCGATACCGTCGAGGCTGCATCGAGGGCGCTGACCGAATACACAGAAGAGAGCATCACGGAAATGGTCAACAGACTCATCGACGGGCAGGTGTCAGAAGGTTTCTTCAAGAACTGCCCCATCACATTCCGCGACATAGAGGTGGCAAAACAGTCGCTCATCGAACGTCTGAAGAGCATTTACCACACACGAATCTCCTATCCCGAAATGAACGGAGAGCCATGCAAAGCATAACAGACCGCATCTCGCGCTGGTGGCACTCGCTGGGATTCGGCATACAGTCGCCGTGGGCTTACTCTCTTGTGACCGATGTCATTGCAGAAAAACTGCCCTACTACGACTACAGACGCATCGACAGGGAATTCAGTTTGCCACGGGAGCGCCGCCGGCAGAAACTCTTTCTGCGACTGCGCAACCGCTACCCGCAGTGTCGGTTCTATGCCATTGACGACCTTCCACTGTCCGGAGGCAATCCCACTGACGGCATAATGACTGACGGAGTCTTCGTTCTTACGGGCATAAGGACATCGGAACACACGTTCCGGCAATGGCTTGCGATACGTGACAGCGATGCCATCGGCATCACATTCGACCTCTATGACCTCGCCTTGTGCTTCCCCGAAGAAGGCAGGATAAAGCAGCACTACAAACTGAAGTACTGATTTTGAGAGCACCGTCACACTGTCAATCGCAAGCGCACGACAGTGAAAAATTGTCATTTGGTGCATTTTTTCCCTTATTTCCTTGTAGATTACTATAAAAATAGTATATTTGCAACCGCAAACAACAAATACTTTGATATTATGTATTGGACACTTGAATTGGCATCGAAACTTGAAGATGCCCCTTGGCCGGCTACGAAGGATGAACTGATAGACTACGCTGTGCGTTCCGGATGTCCGTTGGAGGTACTTGAAAACCTTGAAGAGATAGAGGACGAAGGCGATGTCTATGAAGGCATAGAGGACATCTGGCCCGATTATCCGGACAAAGACGATTTCCTCTGGGATGAAGAAGAATACTAATGGTCTGCGGTTCTGACGCAATTGCCGAGAACATTTGACATAAGCGACATGAGAATTTCAAAGAAAGGTTCTCATGTCGCTTTTTGTATATCATGTGCATTGTATGAAATCCAAGAAGCAGTACGCTATGTTGGAGTTTGGCGGCTATCATGGGTATGCCCTACGATGTGGACAAAAGGAATAAGCCGAAACCGGGTAAGACAGATTGTCAGAAAATCAGCAACTGGTTACGCGTGAACTGCTATCTTATGTATAAGGTGAGCCATTATCGTAATATTCCTGGGGGATATAAGGAGAGTGCGTTTTCGAATAGTCTGTGGATAAAGAGAACATTTCCTTGGATTATAATTGTTGCAGCCTGTATTTTATTGCTGTACTTTGCATTCATGAATATATGAGCAAACGGATTTATATTGGCTTATAATTCTTGAAAACTTGGATTTCTTTTGTAACTTTGCCACAGAATCCTATAAATCCGTAATATGATGGAACAGAACAAGACAAAGAAGATACCGTACGGCGTGTCAGATTTGCTTATTGAATTAACACAAAACGCGATGAATATTTTTAACGGAAAAGACATCTGTCAGGCATTGCTGCCGGTCGCACTCCTGTGCATGATGCTGACAGCTTGCTCAGAGGAGACCAGCGACAACAATACCCCCCCCTACTTCACCAAAAAGCATTGCCACATTGACGGCCGTGCAACCTGGCAGTGGAATGAGCAGCACAGGCAACAGTCGCATTGGATTTGACTCCACGGGCACGGGCTATTGGCATGAGAAGGACACCATCGGAGTATGGTCTGAGGAGGACGGAAAGTTCATGCCTTTTATACTTACCAGCGGTGCAGGCGAGGTAAAAGCCACATTCACAGGCGAGATAACCGGCACATTGGAACACAATGCAATTGCCGTTTATCCGTATAGTGACAAACTTGGTTACTTTATTGACGAACAGGAAAACAGCGCTACAGTGCAGACCTGCCTTCCTTCAACCTACACTTATGACGGCGTGGACACCGATTATTCCAGCAAAGAGGGCAAAAGTTTCAATATGCTCATGCTCGGATTGGTTGCCCTCAACTCAAAAGACGACACCAGAACGGTAGAATTCTACCATTATGGAAGCCTCCTCGCCTTAAAGGTTGACAGTCTGCCATCCACGGAAGGCACTGTCACGGTAAGTGCAGGCGGCAGCATCTGCGGCACTGTGGAATACTTTGAAGGCGCAAGCAAAGGGACAAGGTATGCTGCCGATGCCGGTAATGAGGTGACATTCCTTTACAGCAACGCCACGAAAGGAAAGCCCGGCATATTCTATGTCCCGTTGTTGGCGGGCGACTATGAAGTGGCGGTAAAGGTCAGGGGAAAGGACTCTGACGAGAAATTCGCCGAGGCGTTCGAAAAGTTCAGCGTGGAAAGGGCGCACATCAAGCCCATTGCCACGTCTCTCAGCGACCACCGCGACTGCTCTACAACAATTGACGGCAGGAATCTCATAGACCTCGGTCTTTCGGTGCTTTGGGCAGAGTGCAATGTCGGGGCTGACCTCCCTGCCGATGTCGGCAACTATTATTCATGGGGCGAGACAAGCACAAAAGAAACCTACACCAAAGCCACTTCTAAATATCAGAAATACAATAGTAGTTATGACACATACCCATTTACCAAATATACCACTGACGATAAGAAATACATACTTGAGTCCAGCGACGATGCCGCTACCGTGAATTGGGGAACTTCATGGCGTATGCCCACATCCGACGAAGTCCAGGAACTCATCGACAGTTGCACTTGTGAAACGGCAACGCTGACCAACAGTGGCGGCAATGAGGTGACATGCTATAAGATGACAAGCAACAGGAACAGAAACTGTATATACATACCTTGCTCGGGATACAAGGACGACAGCAGCATTAGCGGTTCCGCTGCCATGTTTTGGTCAAGTTCGATTGGGCACAGTTCACACTATGACAGCTATATTGTCAGCGTAGGCACTGCGTTCAATTCGGGCAAATTAGACACAGGCAATCAGGACCGCTATCGGGGAATCCCCGTCCGTTCTGTAAGAGAAAAAACGGCACAATAAGAATACGATATGCCAGACAGTGGGAAATATCAACGAGAAAAAATACTTATATGAACAGGAAGAAAAATTACATAGTGCCGACAACTACAGTAATATCCATGGACACAGCAGTAGCCTTCCTGGAGGGCAGCGGCACGACAACTTCCACCATCGACTCGCCGAAAGAAGATGAACAGATACAGTCCGCCACTTGGGATTGGTAGTAATTAGAACAGAGCGTCAAATTTGATGTAACCCAAAAATCAGAACTCCTGCGTAACGACTCCTTCCTTGTCTGCCGACGCATACTTTGCTAAAAGTTCGGCAATGAAGTCTGCACAGGCATTGAGGTTCTGCGTATCGCCGTCATAACCGTTGATGAAGCACATCAGACGGCGTGTTCCGGCAGTTATCTTCGTGCGCTCGTTGTCGCTCGTCGGAGTACCTATGCCACCCGCACTGTCACGGTAGACTGGCATCCCGGCAATGTTCAGTTTGCCGCGTCCTATGCCTTCGTAGTCCTCGCCCTCACGTCCTATGCCCAGAGTGACACTGTCTCCCACGACCTTATCCATGTCGAAGCCACCTATACTGTAGCCATAGCGTATGGAAGCGAGGTTGAGCAGGTCTACGACAGTACTCACCCCATAGAGTTCCTTGCCTTGAAGAAGGCGGCGACACAACTGTTCGTTACTCGGGCGATAACGGCTCGGATCTTTGCCGCACGCCCTGTAAGCCTCGCGCGTGCAGCGTATGCCGCTGCGTTCTTTCACGCTGTCGGGAGTGAAAGTCGTGCGCAGCCACTGCGTGGCGGCGGCTATCTCCTGCCAAAGGGCTTCGTTGTGGGGAGTGTCTTCGACCGTGGCATAGAGCGCGCAGCCCCGAAACGAGGGGCAAGCGGTGCGGAATTGGTCGGACAAAGTGATATTCTTCTTTTCCATGACATCTGCATTCTGTGACTGCAAACGTAGTGTTTTTTATCCGTTTCGTCTAGGGCGATACAATATTTTTGCGCCTGTTGCGTTATAAGTTGAGTGAAATCAAGACACGTCATATCGTTTCTCTTCATGCTGGCGACAGGCAGTATGCACGCCCAGTATGACCCTGCGTTCAGCCATTACTACGACATGGAAGCGTCGTTCAACGCCGCTGCCGCCGGCAAAGCGCCGAAACTGAACATCAATGCGGTGTATGCCATGTCGCTGGCTGGTTTTGAGAACAATCCGAAAACGATGTACGCAGCCGCCGATATGCCGTTCTATTTCCTCAAGACCTACCACGGAGCAGGGCTGCAACTGCTCAATGACCAGATAGGACTGTTCCGTCATCAGCGTCTGGAGGCACAGTATGCCCTGAAATTCAAACTCTTCGGCGGCACGATGTCAGTGGGAGTGCAGGCAGGACTCCTCAACGAGAACTTCGACGGAAGCAAGATTGACCTCGAAGACTCGAGCGATCCGGCGTTCACCACATCGAGTGTGGACGGCAACTCCATAGATCTCAGCGCAGGAATTTACTACATCAACGGTGCGGCATACGCCGGGCTGTCGGTTCAGCACGCCAATGCGCCGACCATAGGACTTGGCGACAACAACGAGATAAAGGTCGACAGGACATATTATTTTACCGGAGGATACAATATAAAACTGAGAAATCCGTTTTTGACAGTAAAGCCTTCGGTGCTCGTGAGGACTGACCTGACAGGCTACAGAGCCGACATCACGGGACGATTGGTGTACAACGTGGACAAGAAAACCATGTATATCGGTGTGAACTACAGCCCTTCCAACTCCGTGGCTGTACACATCGGCGGCAGCGTACACGGCATCATGCTCGGCTACAGTTACGAATACTACACCAGCGGCATCAGTTTCCTCAACGGCAGCCATGAGTTGTTCATCGGCTACCAGATGGATATCAACCTGATGAAGAAAGGCAAGAACATGCACAAAAGTGTGAGAATACTATAAGAAAATGCAAGATATGAAGAAAACAATCATGGTTTTCGGGGTCATAACCGCCGTCATGGCGATGACGGGTTGCATGAGCAGCAGACGGATGGCCTCCTCAGTAGGCTCCGGCGGAGAGGTGACCGGTGTCGGCGGACGCACGTTCGCCGAGCCCACGCCCTACGGAATGACGAAGATTCCGCGCGGCTACCTGCACATGGGAATGGACAAGCAGGACAGCCTCTGGGGCAAGGACATACCGGCAAAGGACATCTCTGTCGACGGATTCTGGATGGACGAGACCGAGATAACCAACTCGCAGTACAAGCAGTTTGTGCTCTGGGTGCGCGACAGCATACTGCGCACGCGCCTCGCCGACCCCTCTTACGGCGGCGACGAGAGTTACATGATAACCGAAGACAAGAACGGCGAGCCGGTCAAGCCTCACATCAACTGGAAGAAGCAACTGCCCCGCAAGCCCAATGAAGACGAACTTCGGGCCATCGAGTCGTTGTATACCACCAACCCTGTGACAGGAGAAAAACTCCTCGACTACACGCAACTGAACTACAGATACGAGGTCTACGACTATGTGACTGCCGCCTTGCGCCGCAACAGAATGAATCCCAGTGACCGCAATCTCAACACTGACGTGACGGTGAATGCCGATGAGGTGGTGATGATTTCGAAGGACACGGCCTACATTGACGACGAGGGCAGAATCATAAGCCAGACCATCGACCGACCGAGATCGGGACCGTGGGACTTCCTCAACACCTATATCGTCAACATCTACCCCGACACGACCGTATGGGTGAACGATTTCCGCAACTCCGACAACGAGATGTACCTGCGCAATTACTTCAGCAACCCTGCCTACAACGACTACCCTGTCGTGGGCGTCACATGGGAACAGGCAAACGCATTCTGTGCATGGCGCACCGATTACCTGCTGAAAGGTCTTGGAGCAGAGGCTCGCTACATACAGCGTTACCGCCTTCCTACAGAGGCTGAGTGGGAGTATGCAGCCCGTGGAAAGGACGGTACGGAGTTCCCTTGGGACAATGTGGACACCAAAAGCGAAGAAGGCTGTTTCTTTGCCAACTTCAAACCCGACAAGGGAAACTACACCAAGGACGGCAATCTCATAACTTCCAAGGTGGGAATATACTCCGCCAACAGCAATGGCCTGTATGACATGGCGGGCAATGTGGCGGAATGGACGAGCACGATTTACACCGAAGCAGGTGTGGAAGCGATGAACGACCTCAACCCGCAACTCGAATACAAGGCGGCAAAGGAAGACCCCTACCAACTGAAACGCAAGAGCGTGCGCGGCGGTTCATGGAAAGACCCGGAGAGTTACATACGCTCTGCATGGCGCACTTGGGAATATCAGAACCAGCCACGCTCCTACATCGGTTTCCGGTGTGTGCGCAGTCTCGCCAACTCAACAAGCGAAAAGAACAAGAAGACAAAGAAATAAGGATTATGCCAGGTTACAGTAAATTCAATATAGTCTACCGTTTGCAGAAATGGATGGACAGCGTTGCCGGACAGACATTCATGAATTACGCCTATTCATGGGGTGCGTCCGTCGTCATTCTCGGTACTCTCTTCAAACTCACTCACCTGCCCGGAGCAAACCTGATGCTCTTTATCGGTATGGGAACGGAGGTGTTCGTGTTCTTCATATCGGCGTTTGACCGTCCTTTTGACAAAACCCAGGAAGGACTGGAACTGCCCACCTCGCGCAACAAGACTGCGGACGAGGAGGACGAAACCGAAGATGTCAAGACCCCGGCAAGCACTGTTGTCATCCCCTCCGGTGCCGTTCAGGGCGGCACAGTCATCATCAACGGCAGCACTACAGGCAGCAACGGACCGACGACACCGGCACCTGCTGTGACACAGGAAACGGCACAGGCCATGGAGGAAGCCACCACAACCTACGTCGACAGGCTTAACGAACTGAACGAGATGCTGCTTAAGGTAGCGGCACAGAGCGAGAGACTCACAACAGACTCTGTCGAAATGGAGAACCTGAACCGCACTCTCACCGGCATAGCCAAGGTTTATGAGATGCAGTTGAAGGGCGCTTCGCAGCAGATAGGCACCATTGACGAAATCAACGCAAAGACCCGCAAGATGGCGGAACAGATCGAATCGCTCAACAAGGTGTATGCACGCATGATTGAAGCCATGACCGTCAATATGCCCGGAGCACAGGGCGCATCCTCCAACACCACAGTATAACGGTCATACAACACAAGGATATGGCAATAAGAAAAAGACCGGTAAACCCACGCCAGAAGATGATTAACCTCATGTATGTCGTCTTGATGGCTATGCTGGCACTCAATGTCTCCAACGAGGTACTCAACGGTTTCTCGGTGGTCGACGAGAGTCTGCAGCGTTCAACCGCCATTTCCGCCAAGGGAAACAGTTCCATCTACAGCAATTTCGAGCAGCAGATGAAGGCCAATCCCCAAAAGGTGAAAGAGTGGTTTGACAGGGCGCAGGAGGTGAAAGAGATGAGTGATTCGCTCTATAACTTCGCCCAGACACTGAAATTGGCGATTGTCCGCGAGGCTGACGGCAAGGACGCAGACCTCGAGAACATCAAGGCGAAGGACAATCTCGAGGCAGCCTCGATAGTAATGCTTGCTCCCGGCACCGGACAAGGAAGCAAACTCTACAACGCAATCAACAGTTACCGCAACCGGGTACTCAAGATGATACCCGACGAAGAGCAGCGCAGCATCATCGCCGGCAACCTTTCCACAGAGGTGAGCCGACAGGGCAAGGCTCTCGGAAAGAACTGGCAGGAGTCCATGTTCGAGAATATGCCGGTGGCTGCCGCCGTCACTCTGCTGTCAAAACTCCAGAACGACGTGCGCAAGGCAGAGGGCGAGGTGCTCCATGACCTCGTGTCCAACATCGACCTCAAGGACATACGCGTCAACAAACTCAGTGCTTTCGTCATCCCCGAGTCGCGCACTGTCGTCAGCGGCGACCGTTTCTCTGCGCAGATAGTCATGGCTGCGGTGGACACAACCCTCCAACCGCAGATATATATCGGCAACAATCTCGTCAACCTGAAGAACTCCACATACGAGTTTACCGCCGGTGGCGTGGGCGAACACACGTTCTCCGGCTACATCACAATGAAGAACGGAGGCGGTGAAACGATACGTCGCGACTTTTCACAGAAGTACACTGTGGTCAATCCCTCTGCCACCGTGTCGGCCGATTTGATGAATGTGCTCTACGCCGGATACGACAACCCGATAAGCATCTCTATCCCCGGAGTGCCCCTCAACGCCGTTTCAGCAAGCATGTCGGGCGGCAGTTTCCGCAGCATAGGCATGGGCCGCTATATCGCAAAACCCTCTGACGTGGGCAAGGACGTGACCATCACCGTGGCTGCCAACCAGAACGGACACACCCGACAGATGGGAAAATTCGTGTTCAAGGTGCGCAAACTGCCTGACCCTATAGCCTACATACAACTCGGAGACGACCGTTTCAAGGGCGGAAGCCTCACCAAACAGGCTCTGATGTCGGCATCCGGCATCAAGGCAGCCATAGACGACGGACTGCTTGACATACAGTTCCGCGTGGTAGGATTTGAGACCGTGTTCTTCGACAACATGGGAAATGCAGTGCCGATGACATCCGACGGAGCAAACTTCTCCACCCGTCAGAAGGAGCAGTTCCGCCGTCTGACCTCACGCCGACGCTTCTATATCTCGCGTGTAACGGCTGTCGGTCCCGACGGAATAACACGACAGTTGCCGTCAGCAACCGAAGTTCAACTGAAGTAAAAAAGGAAACAAAGATATGAAAAGACTGTTTTTCATCCTGTTCATGGCATCCCTCACCCTTGTGACGAGTGCCCAGCCTGTGGCCAGAAAGGCGCAGAAGCAGGCGACAGAGGCAAAATCAAATGCCAACAACATGACAGTGCGTGCACAACTGTCCTACCCTGCGGCAATGCCAATGGCGGAAGACGTGGTGTGGAGACGCGACGTATACCGTGAGATTGACCTCAACGAGGGCGCGAATGCGGGACTTTACTATCCCGAAGAGCCTACTGCCGACCAGCAGAACCTGTTCACCTACATCTTCAAACTGATGCTCACAGGCAAGATAAAGGCGTATGAATACCGCCTCGACGGCAACGAGTCGTTTGTGGATTCGGCACGCGTGAAGCCCCTGGACTTCATGGACAACTACAACATCTACTATGAGCGCAACGGCAAATCGCTGAAGATTGACAACAGCGACATACCCTCACGCGACGTGAAAGCCTACTATCTGAAGGAAAGTGCCTATTATGACCAGGCATCAGCCACATTCCACAAGAAGGTCATAGCACTGTGCCCGATAATGAAACGTGCCGATGACTTCGGCGACGGAGCGACCTCCTACCCTCTCTTCTGGGTGAAATACGATGACCTCGCACCGTTCCTCGCCAAACAGACGGTGATGACCAGCGACCTCAACAATGCCGCCACGATGTCTGCCGACGACTTCTTCACCAAGAACAAGTACAAGGGCAAGATTTACAAGACTACCAATATGCTCGGCAAGACCCTCGCACAGATAGCAGGAGAGGACGAGACGAAACTCACCGCAGAGCAGAAAAAGATAGAGGCGGAGATAGAGGCTTTCGAGAAAAACATCTATGGTGACCAGGCACGGAAGGATTCTCTCGACAGCCTGAAGGTACAGACAGCATCGGAGAAGAAGGTGAAGAAGACGGCGAGAAAGTCGTCATCGACATCAGCACGCTCCACAAAGAAGCCGAAGAACAGCACTTCCTCCTCTTCCACAGCACGCGTTTCTGCACGCAGAGAACGGCACTGACACACCCGGAAGTACCTCTGCACAGGGCAAAAACTGCGTTTTAATGCCGTTTTTCTTTGCTGGCAGTGAATTAATTGCTACTTTTGTGGCACATATAACCAACTGAAACAACAACAAAAAGATGAAAAAACTATTTGCCATCATTGCGGTTGCGCTTGTCACAACGACGGCTTCCGCCCAGTTCAACTTCGGTGTCAAGGGTGGACTCAACGTGTCGAGCATCTCCCTGAACGGTAGTCTCACCGACAATCTCAAGAGCGAAAACCAGGCAGGATTCTTCATTGGCCCTACCGTGAAGTTCTCTTTGCCTCTCGTAGGTCTGGGCTTTGACGCCGCAGCACTCTATGACCAGAAATCTTCAAAGGTGGAGGACGTGACGCTGAAGCAGCAGTCTATCGTTGTGCCCATAAACGTACGCTACGGCGTTGGACTCGGTGACCTCGCTTCAATCTATGCTTTTGCCGGTCCGCAGTTCGGTTTCAATGTCGGCGACAAGGACTTCAATCTCAAGTCAATGTCCGTTGACTACAACCTCAAGAGTTCCAACATCAGCCTCAACCTCGGTGTCGGAGTAGTTCTGGCAAAGCATCTGCAGGCATCGGTCAACTACAATATCGCCATGGGCAAGACCGGTGACTTCGACGCAAACGCTGCAACCGAGGCTCTGAAAGACCTCGTTGGCGATGCCAAGACCAACACTTGGCAGATAGGTGTGGCTTACTGGTTCTAAGACATCGGCACATGATAAAGATGTATGTCATGCCCACCTGTCCCTACTGCGAATATGTAGAGCGGCAAGTGGAGGGCGATGACCGTTTCAAAGTGATTGACATCGGCAGCCATGTCAGGAATCTGAAGGAGTTTCTGCGCCTGCGCGAGACCAACAGTGCCTTTGACGAGGCGAAGAAAGTGGGTGACATAGGCATTCCCTGCTACCTTTTGGAGGACGGCACAGTGACGCTTTCGTCTGCCGATGTGGGACTTGAACCGATGCCCGAACCGTCATCATGCAATATCGACGGCAGCGGCTGTTGAATGTTTTATAATTTAGTTTTTAGAGGACTGCACCGTAACGGATTTTCCGTCGGTGCAGTTTTTTCTTTTGTATGCGCCCTACTCCACACGGAAAAGCACCGCATCGGTGAGTGTCACGCCCTTGGTCTGTTCACCGAGGCAATCGCCCAAATGTGTGTAGAACACCGCTTCCTTGTTCCAGTCAGCCTTTTTCCAAATATATACTGACGGTGACCACATAGCCGTCACTCGTTTTCCATCGGGTCTGACCCAACTGGCTTCATACACATTGTCCTCCACACGCAGCACAGGCCGGGTGCTTCCCGACGGCATCATCAGTGTCATCGTGCGGTAAGCCTGGCACGACGGCTTTTCGGAAAAGTCCCTGTGGATAAGTCCGAAACTGTCTTCTGCCTCATTTGGGTCGTCTTCACGCGAACGCAGATTGTACCAGAACACACGGTCCACTCCCAGTCCGAGGGCTATGATGTGGGTTCGCGCCACACGGCGAGCCTGTTCCGCCTCTTTGTCTACAGGCGGATTGAAGTACATACGCGTCTGGAACACGATGTTGCCACGCAGTTCCGAACGCAGTTTATAGATGCCCGCCACGATGCCGTGCACCCGTTCCGTTCCTGCACATACGAGGGGTATCAGCGTGTCACCCTCGCACAGGTTATCATCGGAAAGGTATCTGGCAGGGCTTAGCGGCGTGACCTTCCATTCATACGGACAGTCATTGCCGGCGGCACGCCATGTATGCGGCGGCACATCCGACAGTTCCTCACCTGTCACCGGGTCGCTCTTGCTGCCGAGAAGCGAGATATGCAGTTTCCTGTAGTTGCTGTCCGCTACCGCACGCGCTCCCAGATTGGACTCTCCCGACGAGGCTGCATCATAATAGAAAGGACATCCGCCTGCCAACACAATGGTTCCGCCGCGGCGCACATAGTCCACTATGTCGGAGAAATGACTGTCGGGAAAAAACTCATCGGCAGAGACCACAAGCACCGGGACTTTCCTTACGCTCAACCGTTTCAGTTCCTTCAGCGAGACAGCACGCACGCTTCCGGCATAAGGTCTCAGATATTCGTCGGCCTGATAAGGGGTGAGTGCCACATAGCCTGTGGGGCGGTCGGCAATGTAACCCACACAGATGCGGCTCTCGTCTATCCCCACACGTCGCAGCGAATAGGGCAACATCTGACTGTAGAAACCGTCTGCCGAACAGGTGTCACGGCACGTATTCATGCCGCACTCGGTGAGCCACACCGGTTTGTGCTGTCCATAGCGGTTCATCAGACTGTCTATCTTGCCGCAGACAAGGATGTTGTCTTCGGGCGAAAAGTACGAATGGAAATTCATGATGTCCACATCCTCCATGGCGCCAAGGCGGAACATCTCGTCCACAAACGTCCGTTGCACTCCGCCAAGACCGGTCAACAGCACCTTGTTGTCGGGGTCTGCGGCGTGCAGACGGTCGGCAGCCACCTTGAGCGAGCGTGCATATTTCTGCTCCAGAGAGTCGATGCCGCCCATGAAGTCCACCTCGTTCATCACCTCCCAGTGCCTGATTCTGCCCCTGTAGCGGTTGGCAAGGGAGTCGACATACGCACCGTATGTGGGGTCATCCCACGGAAAAGGACCGAGCCAGGTGAGGATTGGCAACAACCGTTGGCGGTGTCTTTCTACAGAAGACATCACCTCATCGAAAAACTGAGGGGCGAAATCGGTGGCACAGCCGAACACAGAACCGAAATCAAAGTCTGACCTCACCCATCCCACACCGAGGTCCCGGGTGAGTTGGAGTTCCTGTTCCATATAAGGATAGTCCATGTGCGGCCGGGTGATATGGGTGCACACTCCGTAGGGGTCATCAAGTCTTTCCGTACAGGGGAACAGCGGGCGCAAAGTCCGTCCGCCTTTTCCGTGCTCCGCAGCCAGTGATGCGGCAGAGGCAGTGACACACATCAGTATCACTGCGAGGGTGAGTTGGGTAAACCGCGGTTTCATTGTAGCATATCGATATAGGTCTTTTCGCTGGTCAACTCACAGGGTGCGGCACGCCGCAAACTGTCAGTTGACGGCGAACATTATGAGAATCTGCGCTATGAGCACACGCACAAACATGCCCAGGGGATAGACAGAGGCGTAACTCACACTGGCATTGTCGCCTTCCAAGGTGTCGTTGGCATAGCCCAGAGCCATGGGATTGGCCATCGCTCCGCAGATTATTCCGCAAACGGAAGCGAAGTCAAACTTCTTGCTCTTCAGCGCAAGCACACCTATTATAATACACGGCACCATGGTCAGCACCGCTCCTATGCCCACCCACATCAGACCTTCGGGACGGAAGATTGTGGCGAAGAAGTCACTGCCGGCAACGATACCGATGCACGCAAGATACATCGACAGACCGAGTTTGCGGAGCATGAGCGAGGCGGAACGCGTGGTGTAGGAAATGAAATGAAGCCTCGGACCGAGTGCTCCCACAAGTATTCCCACCATGATGGCACCGCCTGCCACACCGAAATGGACAGGGGTCTGCATACCGGGAATGGTTATCGGGATAGTGCCCACTGCCAATCCGAAGATAATGCCGAGGAATATGCTGCCGATATTAGGCTCTTCCAGCGTCTTCACAGCATTGCCCAGGAAACGCTCGACATTGTCAACGGCATCGTGTTCTCCTACCACCGTGATGCGGTCACCATACTGCAGGCGCAGGTCATCCGTAGCAAGCAACTTGATGTCTCCGCGTATCACACGGCTCACATTCACCCCATAGGTGTCGCGCAACCGCAGTTTCCCGAGTATCTTTCCGTTCAACACCGTGCGGGTGAGCACTATCACGCGGCTCTCCAACTGTGCGTCTATGGCATTCCAGTCTATCTTCTCCTTGTTCCAGTCCTTCTGGTCTTCCACGCCGAAGAGCAGTTCCAGCGCACGCTCATCGTCGCGCGTCGTCACCACAAGCATCTTGTCATTAATCTGCAGACGTGTCTGCGCCATAGGCAGGATGACCTGCTCGCCGCGCCATATACGCGATATGATGAAATGCAAATGGCTGTCCCTCGCTATCTCCGCAATCGTCTTGCCGCCGACAGCAGGGTTCACCACGTCAAACTCGGCTATGTATGTATGGTCATCTTCACTGTTTGACTTCGACTTGAGGTCGTCACTCTTGACGCAGAAACGGCGCAACAGTATCATGACAAATATCACACAGACCACTCCCAACGGATAAGTCACCGCCGTTGCCAATGCCACGCTGCCGCTCGGCAGACCCAGAGTACTCAACGACTGCGTGGCAGCACCGAGGGCAGGAGTATTTGTCGTGGCACCGCAAAGCAAACCCACCATGTCGGGAAGGCTCACTCCGGTAAGGGGAATCAGCACCACTGCCAGCACCGTACCCAGCGCCACGAGAGCAAGACTCCACGCATTGAAAGCCACCCCCTCATGTTTCATCAGTCCGAAAAAGTTCGGTCCTACATGCAGACCAAGCGTATAGACGAAAAGAGCCAGACCGAATGTCTCGGCATAGCCCAACACCGTGGCATCCATAGCCAAGCCGAAATGACCGGCAAGAATGCCCACGAAGAAAACGAAAGCAACGCCCAGCGACAATCCGCGGAACTTTATGCTGCCAAGACACAGCCCAATAGATATTACAAGTGACAACACTACAACAGCCTGTATGGACGAGTGTTCAACGAACAGGCCGTTTATCCAATCTGTCATTGTTATGAAATTGATTGTTAATCCAAGTTTATTGTATGGAGCAGTCCTCCTCTCCGGTAATCTGCTTGGGGATGTCGGCCTTCACTGAAAAGACGTCTTCCCCGTCACAGATGAGGGAAGCACTGTCCCGCCATCCTTTTCCCTTGAGATGAAAAATCCCCTTGCAGAAACCATCATCACAAGAACTCATTTATTGATTGCAACGCAAAATTACTTATATTTCTTCAATCCGACAACCATTGCAGCGGCAAAATACAACGCGAAACATACACTCCTGACTTTTAGTTCATCCTGCATGTCATTTAATTCATTCGGTATACCACAGAGCAAGAGCACCGTTTCCGTTCCAATGTCTGCCGTTTCCCTGCTCACGCACACCGTTTTCGCAGTGCAAAAGCCACTCTCTTGCGGCGAACCACGGTCGTGAGCCGACCGGATAACGACCGTGGGCTGAGCGAACAACGGACGTGGTTCGACCGAATAACGGTCGTGAACCAGTCGAATAACGGTCGTGAACAACCCGCCAAAACGCCGCTTTCACCGTGCAATTTGCGCCCACTCACCCACTATCACAACGGATTGCGCGAAACCTCACCACAGAAATGCCGCAGCATAAGCACAGAATCAGCAAAGCAAACACTGCCTTTCACAAAAGCATATATTGCCCACGCCACATCCAAAGCAAAAAAAAATGAGAGGACTGCACAACAGCATAGTCCTCTCATTTCCAATTTGTTTCCTTCGTGATTCGGCTGGGGTTCGAACCCAGGACCCACAGCTTAGAAGGCTGTTGCTCTAATCCAACTGAGCTACCGAACCGAAAACGATGCAAAGTTACAAAAATTAACGCGTAACTTAAAGGGTGCAATCGCAACGTTATAATTTCTTAACACGTCTGACATTCCGATGATTCTGTCTGGCAAGGGCATCGTTTTAGCCCGACTACAGTACGGCTTTCTTCTGACCGGAACGTTACACGGAACACAAAAAAAGGGCTGCCGCTCCATGCGACAGCCCCTCTCCTATCATGTATTGTTACTTTGCGTATGCTATCGAACGGGTCTCCCTGATGACGGTAATCTTCACCTGTCCGGGGTAAGTCATCTCGTTCTGTATCTTCGTTGCTATCTCGCTTGACAGTTTCTCCGACTCTGCATCGTCCATCTTGTCCGCTCCGACAATGACACGCAATTCGCGTCCTGCCTGTATAGCGTAGGTTTTTGTCACGCCCGGATAGGACATTGCGATAGCCTCAAGGTCGTTGAGACGCTTGATATACGCCTCTACTATCTCGCGGCGAGCACCCGGTCTTGCGCCTGAAATGGCATCACAGACCTGTACAATCGGGGCAAGCAGCGTCTGCATCTCCATTTCGTCGTGATGCGCGCCAATAGCATTGCAGATGTCTGGCTTCTCCTTATACTTCTCGGCGACCTTTGCTCCGTAGATTGCGTGAGGCAGTTCGTTCTCCTCATCGGGCACTTTTCCTATGTCATGAAGCAAGCCTGCACGCTTCGCCTTCTTCGGGTTGAGACCCAGTTCGCTTGCCATCACGGCACAGAGATTGGCTGTCTCGCGTGCGTGCTGCAGCAGGTTCTGACCATAGGAAGAACGGTATTTCATCTTTCCGACGATTCTCACGAGTTCCGGGTGCAGTCCATGGATACCGAGGTCTATGGCGGTACGCTTTCCCGTTTCTATGATTTCGTTGTCGAGTTGCTTCTTTACCTTCGCCACGACCTCCTCTATACGGGCAGGATGTATACGTCCGTCGGTGACGAGTTGGTGCAATGCCAGTCGGCAAATCTCTCTGCGGACTGGGTCAAAAGCCGATATGACGATTGCCTCGGGGGTGTCGTCAACGACGATTTCCACTCCGCAGGCTGCCTCAAGGGCACGGATATTACGGCCTTCACGACCGATTATGCGGCCCTTGATTTCATCGTTGTCGATATGAAATACCGACACGGAGTTCTCGACTGCGGTCTCCGTAGCCACGCGCTGTATTGTCTGGATGACGATTTTCTTTGCTTCCATGTTGGCATTGATCTTCGCCTCGTCCATAATCTCGTTGATATAACTCTGCGCTTCGGTCTTTGCCTCGTCTTTGAGAGCCTCTATCAGCCGCGTCTTTGCATCCTCTGCACTCAGTCCTGACAGTGCTTCCAGTTTGGCACGCTCCTGAGACTGCATCTTTTCCAGTTCCTGTTGCTTTGCCTGAATGAGTTTTTTCTCGTTTTCAATGCGCAACTGTTCCTGATCGGCATCCTGCTTGCGGCGTCCGAGTTCCTCCTGACGCTGGTTGAGAGAAATCTCCCTCTGCTTCAGACGGTTCTCGTTCTGCTGGATTTTCTGGGTGCGCTGCTGCACTTCTTTCTCCAGTTCCGACTTCTTGTTGAGGAATTTTTCCTTTACTTCGAGGAGTTTCTTTTCCTTCACTACCTCGGCTTCTTTGTTGGCTTCTGCCACAATCCGGTTATATTCTCCCTTGATTACATAACGGAAGACCAAATAGCCTGCTGCCGCACCCAATGCCAGTGCCACTGCGGCTACTATGATTGTTACTAACATAATTTATATATTAATGATTAAACGTTCTTTCTCTTGTCACTTCATAGCCTCCTCTATCTCCGAAGTCAACTTGGAAAGAATGTCGTTCAAAGGCGTCATATCCTTTCGGGCAGTCTCCTTCTCGTAGCGCAGGGCAATGTCTATGAGTGCCATATACATTATCTCCTTGTCGCTCTTTATACCCTTGAAATGCGTCGAATAACTGTTCATCACATCCGAAATGAGTTTTGCTCCCTTTCTGTAATATTCCTCTTCATTTACCGGAATGTTCACAGAAAGGTCGGTATCATACAGATGTATCGTTATGCGTCGTTTTTTCTCCGTTGCTCCGTCCATCGCTCAAGTCACTTTGAATTGAGGAGTGTTATACATTTGTTGATGTCTCTGATAATCTTGGCAACCTTGTTTTTCGCCGTTTCAAGGTCTCCGTCGGTCACCTCAAGCATCTTTGCCATCTTCAGGCTGTCGTAATCGCGCTGTGCCTGAACCAGGCTCTTTTGCAGTTGTTCCAACTTTTTGTCCTTTTCATCCAGCATCTCCGCAAGTCTTCTGTTCTCCTGCACGGTTTCCTTGTACTGGAGAATCATCTGCCTCATCCGGGTGGTAAAAAGTGTCAAAGTTTTGTCCTCTGCATCCATACAGCACGCTATTTGCCCCTACAAATTTACTTCATTTAGCCTTATCTCACAAGCAATCAGTCACTTTTTTGCCGTTATTTAGACAAAAAAGTTGCCGAATTACTCGTTGTCTGCCTTGTGCGGCTCTTTCTTGGCCAGCATTACGACCTGGAAAACGAAGTCTGTTATCCAGCCCTGAGAGAAGCCCAGGCGCTTGTTGTACTGCCGTATGGCAATGGCAGTGCGCATCACCTCTGCATCGGAAAAGTCGTTTTTGGAGAGGATGTCGTTCACTGTCTTTTCGGTCATGGTGCGTATTGCGCCTTTGAAAATGGAGGGCACACGGAGTTTGAACTTCATGAGATTGCCGAGCAACATCATCAGGTCCTGCGAGAAGCCTTGGAACTGTATCATGTAAGCCTGTGCATCCTGCATCTTATGGCAGTTTTTGCGGATGCTCTGATCTATCTCCTTGAAGAAAGAATCCGGTGTTTTGTAGATGTCCTTCATCATCTTCTTGCAGTGCGATTTCTCCGCTACGCCCAGTTTATTGTTGGCCGTCGGCACATGGAGAGTTGCCTTGAAGGTGCGCAAATCAGGCAGTGCAGCAAGGTTGTTGATACCTATTCCTGCCGCCATTGCAGCCTGGAAATACACCCTGACCAACGTCATGTAATCCTCCATGCCGCCGGCTTTGTTTTCTGCTGCTGTCCTGTGGAATATCTTGGAAAAAAGTCCCATAATGTAAAATTTACGTCAAAACACGGTATTGAGACCGCCCCAATACCTCTGCAAAAGTACTACAATTTATCCAAACGGCAAAGATATTGGTTCAAAAACACCCGTTTGCGCACACAGACCGACAATCCGCCCTGCACATAAAAGGAGAGAGCGGACAGACAACGGCGACTTGACAAATGTCAGGTTACGCCTGTTCCTGATTCAGTATTTTCCGTATCTCCTCGTCTGTACTGCGCAACTTGTCATTACAGAGTTTTATCAACTGCTGCGCTTTCTTCAGTTGGGTGGTGAGTTCGTCTATTTCAAACTCGCCGTTTTCCATCTTCCGGGCTATCTCTTCCAGTTGCCCGACAGCCTCTTCGTAGTTTATATCTTTCTTCTGCATAATCTTTTCCGCCAGCGAAAGGTCACTTCACCTGCGACCTGACACGGCCTTTTTCCAATATCGTTTCTATTTCCTGCCCCGGCTGTAGCATTGACGCGTCACGCACAAGTTTTCCATTAAGCAATGTCATAGAGAACCCTCGCTTCAGCATAACGGCAGGATCGAGAGCCGTCACACGCTGTGCAATCATCTCTACACGGTGTTTTTCACGCATCAGACACATCGTCGCATTCGTCGCAACCGCCGTAGACAACCTCTGCAGACGTGCCGTCTGACGCTCAGCAAGCAGAGATATGCTCGACACGATGACATCCTGTGCATCCTCTACGCGCCGCAACACTTTCGCCAGATTTTCTATCAGGAAAGCCGCAGCGGCAGTCGGTGTCTTCACTTTGAGATGTGATATAAGGTCGAGCACACACTCGTCACGGTCGTGCCCGATGCCTGTTATGACCGGCAAGGGGAAGTTTGCCACGTTTTCCGCAAGTGCCAGGGAGTCGAAAGCCGCCATATCCGTGGTCGCCCCACCGCCCCTGATTATCACCACACAATCGTAATCATCGGCATGGAGGTTTATCTCATCAAGTTGCGAAATTATGCTCTGCTCCACGGCCTCGCCCTGCATGACTGCCGGAAATAGCGCCGGGAAGAACTTCAGACCGCATTCATTATGGAGCAACTGGTCACAGAAATCGCCGTAGCCGGCTGCCGTGGGACTGGAGATGACGGCTATGCGCTGACAGAAAAGGGGCAACTGCAGTTCCTTCTGCAAGTCATATACGCCCTCGGCTTTCAATGTATCTATTGTTTCCTGCCGTCTCCTCGCCATCTCACCGAGTGTAAACGACGCATCAATATCGTCGACTATGAGTGCAAAGCCATATGCAGGATGAAAGTCGACACTCACTTTCAGCAGGAGTTTCATGCCCGGTTCGGGACTTCTGCCGGCAACTTTCACGAATGCCGCACGCACCTTTTCCCACTTGTTCCGCCAGCATTTCGCAGATGCCCGGGCTACCGGCAGAGCGGAGAAAACGTCCTTCTGCACAAGTTCCATGTAGCAATGGCCCTTCGATTCACGACATTCCGCCAATTCAGCCTCAACCCAGTAGAGTTCCGGGAAGGAATCTTCAAGCGAACCGCGCACGAGAGTATTGAGTTCAAAAAGACTTATCCTGTTCATATCACGCTGCAAAAATAAGACATTAAGGCGACATTTCACCAATATATCTCAATTTTTTCCGCCCTTTACGACATACTATTCCGTTATGGTTGCAGACAACGGCAATTATCCGTAACTTTGCATTATAAACGACAAACACATGAGCAACAACAAAAGCACACTGGAGTTGGGGACAAAGCCAGCAGGACAACTGCTGGTCCGTTACGCCGTTCCAGCAATCATTGCAATGGTAGCCTCGTCGCTCTACAACCTCGTTGACCGCATCTTCATCGGTCAGGGCGTGGGAGCGATGGCCATAAGCGGCCTCACGGTAACATTCCCTTTCATGAACCTTTCAGGCGCTTTCGGAGCAGCGATAGGTGTGGGAGCGTCCACCCTTATCAGCGTCAAACTCGGACAGAAGGACTATAAGACAGCACAAAACATCTTTGGCAACACAATAACACTTAACATTATTGTGGGCGTGGCGTTTGCTGCGATATGCCTTATATTCCTCGACCCCATCCTCAGACTGTTCGGCGCATCGGACGACACCTTGCCTTACGCACGGGAATACATGGAGTTCATCCTCTATGGAAATGCCATTACGCACTTGTATTTCGGCATGAACGCAGTGCTGCGCTCCGCTTCCAAACCGAAGCACGCCATGGCTGCCACGATATTCACCGTGATACTGAACGCCATTCTCGACCCGATCTTCATCTACACAATGCATCTCGGCATCCGCGGAGCAGCGTATGCCACTGTCATATCGCAGTTTGTGGCGATGCTGTGGCAGTTCTATATCTTTAGCGACAAGTCGCAGATACTGCATCTGAACAGAGAATATCTGAAACCGAAGTGGCATCTTGTGAAGAATATCATTGGCATCGGAATCTCTCCGTTCTCCATGAACGCCTGCTCATGTCTGGTGGTCATCTTCATCAACAACTCGCTTGTACACTACGGAGGCGACTATTCCGTGGGTGCTTACGGCATAGGCAACTCCATAGTTTTCATCTTCATAATGATTACAATGGGTCTTAACCAGGGCATGCAACCCATTGCCGGCTACAACTACGGAGCGAGGAAATACGCCAGAATGATGCGTGTGGTAAACCTCACTGTCATCTTTGCCACCATCACAACCACCGTCGGATGGCTCGTGTGCCAGTTTGCTCCCGGACTGTGTGTACGTCTTTTCACCAATGACGAGGAACTCACCCAGATAGCAATCCGCGGTCTCCGCATCAATGCGTTGTTCTTGCCGATTGTGGGATACCAGATGGTAATCACCAATTTCTTCCAGAGTATCGGCAAAGCGAAGATAAGTATCTTCCTCAGCCTGTCGCGCCAGTTGCTGTTCCTCATACCTCTGCTCGTCATCCTTCCGCTGTTCTTCCGTGTTGACGGAGTGTGGGCGGCTCTTCCGGCGAGCGATTTCCTTGCGTCATTTGTCGCCGCTTGGTTCATGATAGTCTACATGAAGCGGTTCAGAAACCACAAGGAAGAGCCCGACAACAAGGAGCGCAACTACAGTTACTACACCCCACGCACAGGTGCCGCCCCCCGAAGCATGGCTCCACAGGCAGGCGGTGCGATATACGAAAAGATAGTAAAGGAAGAGGAAAACATTGTTCCGGAGAAGGAATGAAACGGATAGGAATCATCAGCGACACACATTCCTACTGGGACGAACGCTACAAGAAGTACTTTTCCGAGTGCGACGAGATATGGCATGCCGGTGACATCGGCTCGACGGAAGTGGCGGAACGGCTTGCGGCAATAAAGCCTCTGCGTGCCGTCTGCGGCAATTGCGACGGCGGAGACCTGCGGTTTCGGTTTCCGGAAACGCTGCGTTTCAAGTGCGAGGACACTGATGTGCTGCTGACACACATCGGAGGCTATCCCGGCAACTACGATGCAAGGGTGCGCAGTCAGATATATGCCAGCCCGCCGAAACTGTTCGTCTGCGGACATTCACACCTGCTCAAGGTGAAATATGACAAGACTCTCGACCTGCTGCACATCAACCCCGGAGCGGCAGGAATGATGGGTTGGCATCCCGAAAGGACACTGGTGAGGCTGACAATCGACGGCAGCACATTCAAAGACCTGGAAGTCATAACCCTCGGAGACAACAAGTCACGTTTGTAGGCTGGCACACAATAAACAGCGGAAGCGAACGTTTTAATAACAGAAAAGGACAAACGAATAAGCTTAAATCATGAAGACAGTCATTATCACAGGAGGAGCAGGCTTCATCGGAAGCCACGTAGTAAGGCTCTTCGTCAACAAGTATCCAGAGTATAAAATCATCAATCTGGACAAGTTGACATACGCCGGAAACCTCGCAAACCTCAAAGACATTGAGGACAAGCCCAACTATAAGTTCGTAAAAATGGACATCTGCGATTTCGATGCATTCTATCAACTGATGCAGGACGAGAAAGTGGACGGCATCATTCACCTTGCCGCAGAGAGCCATGTGGACCGTTCCATAAAAGACCCGTTCACCTTTGCGCGCACCAATGTCATGGGTACGCTCTCCCTGTTGCAGGCAGCCAAACTCTATTGGGAAAGTCTTCCCGAGAAATACGAGGGCAAACGGTTCTACCACATCTCTACTGACGAGGTCTACGGAGCATTGTCCATGACACACCCGGAGGGCATTGAACCTCCGTTTACCACCAAAGCGTCAAGCGGAAACAACCATGAGGCCTACGGAGAGGATTTCTTCGTGGAAACGACAAAATACAATCCGCACTCCCCCTACTCCGCAAGCAAGGCGAGCAGCGACCATTTCGTGCGTGCCTTTCATGACACTTACGGAATGCCGACAATAGTCACCAACTGTTCAAACAACTACGGTCCATACCAGTTCCCCGAGAAACTGATACCCCTTTTCATCAACAACATACGCCACAAGAAACCCCTGCCCGTCTACGGAAAGGGCGAGAACGTGCGCGACTGGCTCTATGTGGAAGACCATGCACGTGCCATTGACCTCATTTTCCACAAGGGAACGGTTGCCGAGACCTACAATATCGGCGGTTTCAACGAGTGGAAGAACATTGACATCATAAAGGTCGTGATAAAGACAGTCGACCGTCTGCTCGGGCGGAAGGAGGGTGAGGACCTTGACCTTATCACCTATGTGACCGACAGGCTGGGACATGACGCACGCTATGCCATAGACTCACGCAAGTTGCAGGCAGAACTCGGGTGGGAGCCGAGCCTCCAGTTTGAGGAGGGAATAGAGCGCACCGTGAAGTGGTATCTCGACAATGAGGAGTGGATGGACAACGTTACATCCGGCGACTACCAGAAATATTACGACGCGATGTACAGCAAACGATAACGAAAAACAAACACATCTTCTATCTACGATGAACGGAAACAACGGCACAGCAGCGGCTTCTCCCCTATGGCAGGGCATCAGGAGCGGACTAAAAATCATGCTTCTGGGTTCGGGAGAACTCGGCAAGGAGTTTACGATAGCAGCCAAGCGCAAGGGCGTATATGTAGTGGCGTGCGACAAATACGACAATGCTCCTGCCATGCAGGTTGCCGACGAGCGTGATGTATTCTCCATGCTTGACGGCGAAGCACTGTCAGCCGCAGTGGCAAGACACAAGCCCGACATCATCGTACCCGAGATAGAAGCGATACGGACCGAGTGTTTGTTTGACTTTGAGAAACAGGGCATACAGGTCGTACCGTCGGCACGCGCCGTCAACTACACCATGAACCGCAAGGCCATACGCGACCTTGCAGCCAAGGAACTGGGACTTCGCACCGCCAAATACTTCTATGCCACGACATACGAACAGTTGGTCGAGGCATCCAAAGAAATCGGTTTCCCTTGCGTAATCAAGCCTCTCATGTCGTCATCGGGACACGGGCAGAGCACCGTAAAAAGCCCCGCAGAACTCAAGAGTGCCTTTGACGCTGCCATGGAGGGTGCACGCGGCGATGTGAAAGAGATTATCATAGAGGAGTTCATACATTTTGATTCGGAGTTCACCCTGCTCACCGTCACGCAGAAAAATGCCCCCACACTGTTCTGTCCGCCTATCGGACATGTGCAGAAAGGCGGCGATTACCGTGAGAGTTGGCAGCCGTTTGCCCTCAAAGAGGACACTTTGCGACAGGCGGAAGATATGGCAGACAAGGTGACAAGGGCTCTCAGCGGTTACGGATTGTGGGGTGTTGAGTTCTTCCTCACCAAAGATGGCGAGGTCATCTTTTCCGAATTGAGCCCCCGACCGCACGATACGGGCATGGTAACGCTCGGTCACACCACCAATCTGTCGGAGTTTGAACTGCATCTGAGAGCCGTTCTCGGACTGCCCATCCATGACATCCGGCTGGAACACGCCGGCTGTTCGGCCGTTATCCTCGCTGACAAGGACTACGACAAAGCCCCCGACTACAACCTCGGTGATGTCCTTTCAGAGGACTGCACAAGGGCAAGAATCTTCGGAAAGCCAGAAGCCCACAGGGGCAGACGCATGGGCGTAGTGTTGTGCTACGGCGAGAAAGACACAGACATGGACTGTCTGCGCAGCAAGGCAAAACGTCTTGCCGCTACCGTGTTGGGCACTGACCCTTATATGGACAAATAATCCGTTGGCATCAACACTGCTGACACAACGCATCAACACACTGCAATTGACATGGAAAAGGACGGCAACGAAACGATAGGAAGAATTATCGAACTGCCACGGATTACTGATCCGCGCGGCAATCTCACCGTTGCCGAACAGTTGAAGGAAGTGCCTTTCGAGATAAAACGTGTCTATTGGACCTACGATGTGCCAGGTGGCGAGAGCCGCGGAGGCCATGCCCACAAGCGACTTTACCAGTTGGTCGTGGCTATGAGCGGCAGTTTCAATGTCACGCTCGACAACGGACATGCCACGCAGACATATCTCCTGAACCACCCTTGGCAGGGACTGCTCATCGGTCCTGGCACATGGCGCACGCTCGAAGACTTCTCCTCGGGCGCCGTATGCATGGTTTTGGCATCGGAACTGTTTGACCTTGACGACTACATATACGACTATGATAAGTTTAAGGCGATATACGGCAAGTGACAAAAGCACTTGGGACGGGTTCGTGGCGAAGGCGAAAAACGCCACATTTCTGTTTTTCCGCGACTATATGGACTATCATAGCGACCGTTTTGAGGACCATTCGCTGTTGTTCTATGATGACAATCGGCTGTATGCCCTTTTGCCAGCGAACATCTGCGGAGACACCCTTTATTCCCACCAAGGACTGACCTACGGAGGCATCATCCTCGACGGGAAAGCCTCAACTCCCACCACTCTGTCACTCTTCGACGTACTCAACGGCTATCTGAGGGACATCGGTGTGAAACGGGTAGTCTACAAACCCATACCCCATGTGTACCATTCACTGCCTGCGGAGGAAGATCTCTACGCCTTGTTCTGGAAGTGCGGCGCTACTGTTACGAGGCGTGACATCGGCACAATGCTTGAGTTCGGCAACCATCCGCGGTGGGCGCGTCTGCGGCGACGCGGCGTCAAGCACGCCGAGGAGGCAGGACTGACGGTGAAGGAGGACGACAATTTAGAGGCTTTCTGGCAGATACTGGAGCAGAATCTGTGGGATTGCCACAGAGTGAAGCCGGTGCATACAGTGGAGGAAATGCGGCTTCTGAAAAACCGTTTCCCCGAGAACATCAGGCTATATAACGCCTATAAGGGAGAAGAACCTGTCGGCGGAATACTGTTGTATGTATGCAACAGGGTGGTGCACGCCCAGTACAGTTCCGCCAACACTCTGGGCAAGCGTCTCGGAGCACTCGATATCATCTACGACCAAATATTGAACCACGACCTCAAAGGCTACAGATATTTCGACTGGGGGCGTTCTACCGAGGGCGACGGACACACACTTAACGAGAATCTGATAATGCAAAAGGAAGGTTTCGGCGGCCGTGCCGTCATCTATGACACCTATGAATATACCCTATCTTAGCCTCAAAGCCATAACGGAAATGCACGCTGAGGAAATCCAGCAGGCAGTAAGCGCAGTCATCAACCGTGGGTGGTATCTCCAGGGAGATGCCGTCAGCGAGTTCGAGACATCCTTTGCCGAATACACAGGAGCGGCACACTGCGTGTCCACAGGCAACGGTCTCGATGCCCTGCGGCTTATGATCAGGGCATACAAGGAACTGGGACGGATGCACGACGGCGACGAGATTATCGTGCCGGCAAACACGTTCATCGCCACCATACTTGCCATCACGGACAACAATCTCACGCCTGTGCTCGTGGAACCGCGCATAAGCAATTTCCAGATTGACGACAGTCTGATAGAGCAAGCCATAACTCCGAGGACGCGAGCCATAATGATTGTGCACCTCTACGGATATGACGCCTACACAGAAAAAATCGGTGACATCTGCCGCAAGCACAATCTTTTGCTCTTACAAGACTGTGCCCAGGCGCACGGATTGCCAGTAAAGTCACGGCAAGAGGGCATCAGCGGATGCGAGGCTTACTCGTTCTATCCTGCCAAAAACCTCGGTGCTCTTGCCGATGCCGGTGCCGTAACAACCGACGACGGAGAGTTGGCAGAGGTCGTAAGAGCCCTTGGCAACTACGGTTCACAGAAGAAATACGTTTTCAAATACAAGGGATTGAACTCCCGAATGGACGAAATCAACGCCGCAGTACTCTCCGTCAAGTTGAAATACCTCGACATTGACAACGGCAGAAGACAGCAGATAGCCGACTATTACATCGACAATATCAAGTCAGACCTGCTGTCGTTGCCTCCGCGTGACGGCGTTCACCACATCTTCCCCATACTTTCCGCACAGCGGGACACCCTACAGGAGCGTCTCAAAGAGCACGGCATACAGGCTGCAATCCACTATCCCATTCCGCCACACAAGCAGGAGTGCTACGCCGAATGGCAATGCCTGTCATTGCCGATAACTGAACGTATTCACCGTGAGGAGCTGTCACTGCCGCTCAACCAGGCCATGACCGACAACGAAGTGGAATATGTTGTCGACACTATCAACCGCATATAGACTCCGAAAGCCGACATGATTGTTTGTATAGCAGAGAAACCGAGCGTGGCAAGAGACATCGCACACGTCATCGGAGCGACCCAACCGCACGACGGTTACATAGAAGGCAACGGCTATCAGGTCACATGGACATTCGGACATCTGTGCACTCTGAAAGAGCCAAACGACTATACTCCCAACTGGAAAGTATGGTCACTCGGGGCATTACCAATGATTCCGGCACGCTTCGGCATAAAACTCATAGAGGACCAGGGCATAAAGAAACAATTCGCCACTATCGAACGGCTGATGCAAAACGCCGATGAGATAATCAACTGCGGTGATGCCGGGCAGGAAGGAGAACTCATCCAGCGCTGGGTAATGCAGAAAGCGGCAGCCAAATGCCCGGTAAAACGCCTGTGGATATCATCGCTTACGGAAGAGGCAATACGTGATGGCTTCGGCAAACTGAAGGACCAATGCGAGTACCAACCGCTGTATCTGGCAGGACTGTCGCGTGCTATCGGTGACTGGATTCTCGGTATGAACGCCACAAGACTTTACACCCTGAAATACGGAATGAACCGTCAGGTGCTCTCCATCGGCCGTGTGCAGACGCCCACACTGGCACTCATCGTCAACAGGCAGAAGGAGATTGAACATTTTGAGCCCAAACAGTCGTGGGTGCTTTCCACCCTTTACCGTGACACGAAATTCAGTGCCATTGCCCATGACGAGGAAGCCGAGGCGGAGGAAAGGGCAGAAATACAGGAAGCGGCGGCACAAGGCAAGACGCTGAACTCCAAAGGTCCGATCTACAGACAGGTGGAATACAGCACTCAGGAGGAGGGACAGAGAGTCATGGATGCCATAAAGGACAATCCTTTTACAGTCGTCAGCACAAGCAAGAAGAAAGGAACGGAAACGCCACCGCGCCTCTATGACCTCACCTCACTGCAGGTCGACTGCAACAAGAAGTTCGGTTTTTCCGCCGATACGACACTCCAACTCATCCAGTCATTGTATGAGAAGAAGTTCACGACCTACCCCCGTGTGGACACAACATTCCTCTCCGACGACATCTACTCGAAGTGTCCTGCCACGATGAACGGCCTTTTCAAGACTACATTCGCAGGCAAAGCGCCCTATGCAGAACTCGTCAAGCCTCTCGGGGGGAAACCTCTCAAGAAGAGCAAGAAGGTGTTTGACTCATCAAAAGTGACCGACCACCACGCCATAATACCCACAGGAGTGCCGCCACAGGGACTGAGCGACATGGAGCAAAAGGTGTTCGACCTCGTTGCACGCGCCTTTATCGCTGCATTCTACCCGGACTGCAAGTTCGAGACAACCACCGTCATCGGTCAGGTGGACACCGCCGATGCCGAGCCTGTGATGTTCCGCACATCGGGCAAAGTGATTGTCGAAGAAGGTTGGAAGGTCGTTTTCAAACGGACGAAAGACAGTGACGACGACGCAGCAGCACAGGACAACGACTCGCCGCTCCCCGTATTCACCAAGGGAGAGAGCGGTCCTCACATCCCTACTCTGTCGGAAAAGTGGACACAACCGCCGAAACCCTACACGGAGGCGACACTTCTCCGTGCCATGGAAACGGCAGGCAAGTTCGTCGACAACGACGAACTGCGTGACGCAATGAAGGAAAACGGCATCGGCAGACCGTCTACACGCGCCGCCATAATAGAGACACTGTTCAAACGGAGATACATCCGCAAAGAGCGGAAAAATCTCATCGCCACACCGACAGGTATCGAACTGATTGACCTGATACACGAGGAACTGCTGAAAAGTCCCGAATTGACCGGCATCTGGGAGAAGAAACTGCGTGACATAGAGCACCGGAAGTATGATGCGGCACAGTTCATTGACGAACTGAAACAGCAGATTACGGACATCGTGCACGCTGTAATGGCGGACAACAGCAACCGCCGCATAAGCGTGGAAAAGGACGAGCCGAAAGCCAAGACGACAAAGCGCAAAAGCCCTGCAAGGAAGAAAAGCGCACCGAAAAAGGTCATTCTGAAGGAGGGCGACACCTGTCCGCTGTGCGGAAAAGGACATATCATCAAAGGCAAGACGGCATTCGGATGTTCGCAGTGGAAAGAGGGATGCACATTCAGAGCACCCTTAGAAGGGCAATAAAACAGGCGTTTTGCCGTTATATTACGGAGTTATGCACAGATTGAACCGCATCATATTGTTTCTGTTCGTGTCGTTGTCGGTAGCCTCATGCGCCGTCGACAAGAACCTCAAGCGTGGCGAACAGTATCTGGCTCTTGGCGAGTATTTCGATGCAGCCAACGAGTTCAAGCGCGCATACTCCAAAACATCACCCAAAGAAAAGCAGAAACGAGGCGAGAGAGCCAAGAAAATGGCGTTCTGTTACGACAAGTCACTACAGACGCAAAAGGCCATCGCCGCCTACAGGAATGCCATTCGCTACAATGTAGCAACACCCGAAGACAACCTGGCATACGGTCGTCTGCTGCTGAAAAACGGCGAGTACAAGAACGCCGCACAGGTTTTCACATCGGTATTGGACTCCTTGCCCGGCAACACACTGGCGAAAAACGGTCTCGAGTCAGCCCTTTCGGCAAGCGAGATAAAGGAGAAAGGGTCTCGCTACACGGTGAAGAAGATGGACGTGTTCAACTCTCGCAGGTCGGAATACGCACCCAAACTCTTCGGCGACCAATACGAACAACTATACTTCACATCCACGCGCAATGAGGCTGAGGGCGACGAACTGTCGGGCATAACTGGCACCAAGCCTGCCGACATTTTCGTTTCCACCAAGGACGACAAGGGGAAATGGAGCAAGCCCGAACCTGTCAGCGGCGGTGTGAACACAGCATACGACGAGGGAGCGTGCTGTTTCTCGCCCGACGGCAGGGAGATGTATCTCACACAATGCACCACCGACCCGTCATATCCACGCTACGCCCAGATAGTGAAAAGCAACCGTGCGGATGCTGCATGGGGCAAGGCGGCGGAGATAAAACTCACCAATGACACACTGTCGTCGTTCGCCCACCCTGCCGTCTCGCCCGACGGAGAGTGGCTCTACTTTGTCAGCGATATGCCGGGAGGTCGAGGCGGACTCGACATCTGGCGTGTCAGGATAACGGCAACGGGCTTTGGAGGTATCGAAAACCTCGGTTCGCCGATAAACACCGAGGGAGACGAGTGTTTCCCTGCATTCCGTCCGAACGGCGATTTCTATTTTTCTTCCAACGGACATCCCGGTTTGGGCGGTCTTGACATCTTCATCGCAAAGGTCGGAAAAGACCGAAAATACCACTTGGAACACCCCGGCTATCCACTGAACTCACAGGGCGACGACTTCGGAATGACGTTCGAAGGGCCATATAACCGCGGTTTCTTCTCCAGCAACCGCAACGATGGGCGCGGATGGGATCATATCTACTCTTTCGAAAACCCCGAAATAGTGCAGAATGTAGTCGGTTGGGTCTACGAACAGGACGGGTATGAACTTCAGGCTGCCGAGGTCTACATCATCGGCAACGATGGAACGAATACCAAGATGAACGTGAAAAGCGACGGTTCTTTCTCCTATCAGGTGACCCCCGGAGTGGATTATCTGTTCCTTGCAACGTGCAAAGGCTACTTGAACCACAAGGAAGAACTGAGCGTGAAGCCCTCTGAAGAATCGGAGGAATACACCTTGCAGTTCGCCCTGCCGTCGATTTCAGCCCCTGTAGTCGTGGACAATGTATTCTATGACTTTGACAAAGCCGACCTCCGACAGGAGTCCACGGCGGCTCTCGACAAACTTGTCACGCTGCTCAATGACAACCCCAACATCACCATAGAACTGTCTTCACACTGCGACTTCCGCGGTCCCGACGCCTACAACAAGCGGTTGTCTCAGGCGAGAGCGGAGTCTTGCGTCAACTATCTCATTGCACACGGCATAGCGAAAGAGCGGCTTACGCCTGTGGGCTACGGCGAAGAGAAGCCGAAGAAAGTGCGCAAGAAACTCACGGAAAAGATTCCTTGGCTGAAAGAAGGGGATATCCTTACCGAGGAATTCATAAAGAAACTCGACGAGGAAAAGCAGGATGTGTGCAACCAACTGAACCGGCGGACGGAGTTCATTGTGCTCCGCACCACCTACGGAATATTCGACGAGAACGGCAAACTGAAACAGGAGATGCTGCCGAAGAAGAAGACGGAGACCGCCACTGACGACTATTTTGACATCAATTTTTAGCCATGACTGCCCTGCCAAAGGATTTTGAGGAATACACGAGAACACTTTTCGGTGAGGAAACGTACCGTCGTTTCCTCATGTCTTTTGAGGAACGCCAACCTCTGTCAGTACGGCTCAACCCCTTCAAACCGGGCAAGGAGTTCGAGGGAGAGCCTGTGCCGTGGTGCAGAAACGGCATCTGGCTCAGCGAAAAGCCCGACTTCACCCTTGACCCACTGCTGCATGCCGGCTGCTATTATGTGCAGGAAGCGGCGAGTATGTTCCTCGATGAGGTATTGAGACAGCACGTCACGCATCCCGTGACAATGCTTGACCTGTGCGCTGCACCGGGAGGCAAGTCCACCTTGGCGCGTGCCGCGCTGCCCGAAAGCAGCCTTCTTTTCTGCAACGAACCAGAGCACAAGCGTGCCAACATCCTTATGGAGAATGTCCAGAAGCAGGGCCATCCCGACGTGATTGTCACCAACAACTACGCCAAAGACTACCGTAAGGCGAAACTGAAATTTGATGTCATCCTCGCCGATGTGCCGTGTTCGGGCGAAGGAATGTTCCGCAAGGACGCAAACGCAATAGCGGAATGGAGCATCAAGAATGTCGTCAACTGCCACAATCTGCAACGTTCCATCATCGAGGACATCTGGCCTTGTCTCAATGAAGGCGGACTTCTGATTTATTCCACCTGTACTTTCAACACGAGCGAAAACGAGGAAAACGTCCGTTGGATAGCCGAAACGCTCGGAGCAGAGTTCTTGAGCGTGGAGACAAACGGAGACTGGCATATAAGCGGTTCGTTGCTTGAGGGTTTCGACAAGCCTGTCTACAGGTTCATTCCGGGCACTACCAAGAGCGAAGGACTGTTTATGGCAGTGCTGCGTAAAGACGGCGATTGCCACGCCAACAGACAGAAACCCAACATCGGCAATCTGCAAAAGACACTGCGCATACTCCACGACGGCAAACCCCACCCCACCGTGAAAGGCAAGGACACCATACCGGCACACGCCGAAGCACTTATGATTGACCTCGCAAAAGGCAAGTACCCAATGGCGGAACTCACCCTTGACCAAGCCCTCAATTACCTGCGCCGCGAGAGCATCACACTCACCAGTGACACTCCGAGAGGATATGTCGTCGTGTGCTACAAGGGCTGTCCGTTGGGATTTGTGAAGAACTTGGGCAACAGAGCCAACAATCTCTATCCGCAGGAATGGCGGATAAGAAAAAGCATAAACAGATAACCGCAAATACAGACACTATGACCGACAAAACGAAAACGTACCGTCTGTCGCTCATCGCCGCCGTGGCAGAAAACGGCGCGATAGGCTTTGACAACAAACTCATATACTGGTTGCCCAACGACTTGAAGCGTTTCAAGGCACTGACAACGGGCAACACCATCATCATGGGACGCCGCACATACGAGTCACTGCCGAAAGGAGCGTTGCCAAACCGCCGCAACATCGTACTCTCACGCACAGGCAAGCCCGAGGATTTCCCCGGTTGCGACCTCTACCACAGTCTGGACGAGGCTCTGGAAAAATGTTCTTCCGGTGACGACATATATATAATAGGTGGCAGTTCCGTATATCAAGAGGCGATGCCAATGGCCGACAGACTGTGCCTGACCCTCGTACACGACACTCCAAGCCAGGCTGACACCTTCTTCCCTGACTTCTCCGAAGGGTGGGAAGAGTGCCAACGGGAAGACCACGACACCGACGAGAAGCACCAACAGCGGTATTCTTTCGTAGACTTCATCAGAAAACAGTAAAGTGTATGGGCACTTTTTCTTCACTCAAAGCCGTGCTTCTGTCGGCATTGACACTCTGTACGGCGATTGCATTTGCACAGACTCCTGCCGACTCTGTGGCTATTGTAAAGGCAAAATGGGAGACACGCAAGGTAACCAAAGGTATCATTGCCAAGCAAGCGACATTCGACCAACTCTACGGAGGCCCGCAAGAGGTGTTTATAGTTGAGGTAAACAACAAGAGACACACACTGGAAGCACTGCCCCACAACAGACGGGAACTGACCACGGAGAAGGCTACTCGGGAGGGGGCTGTTGCCGCCATAAACGGCACATACTTTGACATCGGAAAAACAGACCTGTCCATCTGTTATGTAGCACACAAGGGCGTGGTGACCGACAGCATCTACGACGTAAGTCCATTGTCAGACGGAGCGTTCGTGGCAACAGGCAACAAGGTCAGCATAGTGCCGTGGACTGGTGACAGAACGGAGCGTCCGCTCGGCGATGAAGTGATGGTCTGCGGTCCTCTGATGCTGCAAAAGGGACTGGTGCAGGATTTCTCTGACTACAGCCACATCATGGGCAAGCACCCCAGAAGCGGTATTGCCACAAAGAAGAACAAGACCTGTCTGATTGTCATTGACGGCAGGGCAAAAGGCAGAGCCACGGGCGTGACAATCCCTGAGTTTGCCCATCTGCTCAAAATTCTCGGTATGCAGGATGCCCTCAATCTTGATGGCGGAGGGTCAAGTGTGCTCTGGGTAGAACCGAAAGTGAAGTTCCTGAACGACGGCAGTCCCGTATGTCCCTGCACAGGCATACTCAACACTCCGAGTGACGGACACGAACGGAGTGTCAGCAACTCCATAATAGTGAAATGACAACCGACCTATAACATCTACAGAAAACAGAAAATGAAAAAGACAATCATGCTTGCTGCCATGGCAGCACTGCTCTCATTCACGTCATGCGGCAACAAGACGAAGGGGCAAAGCGATGCCACTGACAGTGTAAAGACCGTTTCCGACACTACGGTAGCCGCTACCGGGAAAACGCCGGAGCAGACTTTGGAGAAAATCTACGCCATTGTGGTGGACGACTACAATGCAGAGCCATTGGATGCCGACATCTCCAATCTCGAGAAATTTGTCACCCCGGAATACAGAAAACTGCAAAAGGAGTGCGAAGAGACAGCCGCCTTGCTTGAGGATATCGGACCTATAGACTGGGATGTGTGGACTAACGCACAGGATTATCAGGACTTGCAGTTTATCGGAACACGCAAAGTGAAGGACGACAAGGAGGGAGTTGTCATGGCTGTGACACTGAAAAACTGCGGCGAAAAGAATGACGTGTACGTGAGAATGACCGTGCACGACGGCAAATGGCTCATCTCTGATTTCCTCTACGAATGGGAAGGACAACTGCTGAGCACTGCCGACAATATGCGTAAGTGGTTGGCTAAGCACTGAAAAGATTAGAGGCTGTCTCGCGACAGCCTCTAATCTAAAATTAACCTTAATAATCTAATACCATGAAAAACACGATGCAAATGTATTCACATTATTTCATAACGCCAACATTTATGACGACAATATTTCATGTTATAACATTACTTAAACCTTAATCCGTCCCAAATTAACGTTCTTTTGCAGGCAACCGGATTTTTCTTGTCTTTTTCCTCAACTGGCACAAACGGTGTAGTCAATTCGACAGAAAGGGATTTTGACGACGGATTGTAGTCGCATGACTGCAATTCAAAAGAAAAAGTCGCCCCATTCAAGTCCGCCGTAGACACGCTGTCCGTTGGTATTGCCAAGTCGGCAGCATTCATATCGGGCAACAGATTCTGTGCTGACAGTTCGTTCCAGTGCAGGTCATAGAAACTGATTGTACTCTGCGGAGCGGGTGCCTTGTATGTTTCCACGCAGAACAGAATGCTGTCTCCGCCATTGACCGGCAGACGCGCGATGTCCAACTCCTTGGCATCGGACAACAGAAAATGTCCGTAGTCCGCCGACAAGGTGTCGACCGAAGTCTCGCCCTGAAGTCTGTTGGTCACCGAAAAGCCTGTTCCCGGCTTGTAGCCGTCCACAAGTTTCTCCTTCATTTCCTTCGTCAGGTACGGCGTCTTGTCCGCAGGCATAGCGACAAATGCCTCTGTTACCGACTGCGCATCTGCCGTCAGAAACGTCAGAAACAGTGTTGCCGCCAGGCAAAATTTCCTTCTTTTCATATCTTTACACTCCTTGCAAGGTGCAAAATTCCCCAAAATCCACGAGATATGCAAGCATTTGGAAAAATAATACCGCCCTTCAACCGTCTGCCGTCTACGGTCGGACAAATTGAACAGCGGGATTCCCACATGGCAATGCTATGCGTAGGAGTGCATACCTGTGAGGAAATAGTTGACGCCGAAATAGGTCATGAGTACAGTGAGGAACGCCACGGTGCAGTAGAAATGGTAGTTGCGTGGCGTGCGAAGCCACGACATACTCTGTCGGTGCATCGGTACGGCGTAGATCATGAAGGTGATGAGCGCCCACGTTTCCTTGCTGTCCCAACTCCAATAATTGCCCCAACTGACGTTAGCCCATATCGCACCGATAAAGATACCGAAGCCGAGGGTGGTCAAGGCCGGATAAAGGAAGAAGCGGCTCAGTGTCTGCAGTTCGGCAGAACGGCTCTTCAGGCACAGTCCGGTCACACCACAGATGAAAGTGAGCGACAGCAACGCATAACTCATCATGATGATGCTGACATGCAGACTCAGCAGTGGACTGTTGAGAACGGGCATCATCTGACCTATGGCAGGATCCATCTGATTGATGTGGCTCACCAGAAGGAAAAAGCCGGAGAGCAGAAATCCGAAAACAAGAACTATGCGTATCCTGCCCTGAAGGCAGAGTGAGACAAGCATGACAAGCCATGCCACGGTGAGCATACTCTCGTATCCGTTGGACATCGGCACGTTCCCACTGACAATCCAGCGCAGTGCGATGCCTGCGGTGAGTGCAACGAACGAGAGGAAGAGCAGTATGGGCAGAGATATATCCAAGAGACGGATGCGCCGCTGCTTGGCTATGCGGTAGATGGTATAGAGCAACGCGATAAATCCGAGGGTGAGGTTGACCATGAAAAGGATTGTGGCGAAAGGGAAGGCATTGTATATCCGTTCTGCCTTTATCCTCGTCGCAGAGGGCAACGACTTTCCTGCGCTCACCTCCTGATAGCGTTTCATCTTGTCAAAAAAGACGTTCACGCGGTCAGTGTTGCCGGCTTTCACGTCCTCATTGAGCAACGAGAACACATTGTTTATATATATGGCGTGCTGCTTTTCCACGGCAGGATGCAGACGGTCGGAGGGCGAATACCACACGGTAGTGCCGGCCTTGACGAACGGAACGCCGTCTGTCGCCTTCACATTCTTGGGGAATGTGTAGGGCAGAACCTTCAGCGAGACGCCACGGCGCAAGTCCATGATGAGTTGTATCTTGTCATCCACGGCGGCAGCCTGCTTGTGGAACTTGTCCTGATTGCCACCATAGAATTCCTGAACATACTGCCCTATGACATAGCCACCCATGGTTCGGTTGAAGAACCTGTCCAGTGAACAGTAGCCATCCAACAGCAACGCGTCCTTCAGTTCACTGCCCTTGACCTTTATGAACGGCTCGCTGCCCCACTCGTCACCGTAGAATATCCAGCCCGAAACAACCTGTTCGGCGGTCAGTCCCCGGTAACTCCTTGCACCGTAGACTTTCTTGCAGAAGTCAAGAGCATAGGTCTGAAGCGGGCAGATGCGGTCGTTGTAGAGGATGTTGAGCCGTCCCAACCGTTCAGCCGTCTCCCTCGGAAGCACCTTGTGAGCCAGTCCGTCATCGGAAGACCGGGCAAAAGTGCCTGCCGTAGCACCGAAAAGGAGAGCCACAACAAGCGTCCCTTTCCTGAACAGAGGGTCATTGATGACTTTTCGGAAACCGCCTTTGGGGTCAAAGAGCATCCATACGAGCGAGATGAAGAGCAATGCATAGCCCGTGTAAGTCACAGGTATGCCGTAGGGATCGGCATTTACGGCAAGCACGCTGCCCTTGCCGTCCTCGTCGTAGGACGACTGGTAGAAACGGTAGTTGTGCGTGCTGTAGATGTTGTTCATCGACACGCTCGCAGTGGAAACGCCGCTCTTGTCCGTCACCTTGAATACCGAGATGTAGTCTGCCACGGCATTTGTGCCGTCGTGCATCTTCATCTCGAAATTCGAGAGACACAGTGTGAACGGCAGTTTCACCTCCTTTTGTCCGTCGCTGCCGCCGTCAGCCACATACGAACTGACAGGTTCGCCTATCCTCAGGTGTACCATGCCACGGCTTGCTGTAAGATGCGTCAGCAGTGCACCGGCAAGGATGACAACAAAGGAGAGGTGAAGAAGCAGCGTGGAAGCCGCCTTCACCTTTCTCCTGGTGATGTAGAACACGCCCAAGGCTGCCATGACAGCCCACAGGAGAACAAACCACCACGCACCGTAGTAGTGGGCATGGACATAGTCTGTACCGTGGTTTCTCTCTGCGATAGTGGCTGTCGCCATACATATCATTATGGCGACATAGAGTATTGATATGGCTTTTCTTGTCGTGTTCATGTCGTTTTCTTTTAGATTGAGCGCAGGAATTTCACCACTGCATCACGGTCTGACTTGGATGCGTTGTAGAATTTCAGTCCCGAGTTGTATGCCTGGCTGTTCTTGCTATAGCAGTGCCACATGATTGCTTCCACCTCGTTGCGTGCGCGTGCGTCGTGAAGACGGTCCTCCGCACCGCTGTTGACGAGTGACATACCGCGTCCCCAGAGCGGCGTGGTGCGGCACCATGAACCGTGGATATCGTTCTTCATGTCAAGTTTATGCTGCACGAAGTCCGAGTAAGGGTATATCTTCTGGTTGGCATACTGCGGCAGTTTCTTGTCCCCGATAATCTTCGAACGGCCGTGATTGTCCGCTCCTGTCGTCCAAGAAGGCTTGTGGCAGTAGGTGCATCCCCACTCCGTGAAGAGTTTCTTGCCTTGCTGCACGGTCTTGTCGTTGAGGTTGCGGGCACGCGGAACGGCGATGCCACGGTGCCAGACCATGAAAGCGTGGTACTGGTCATCGGTCATTTCCGGCTTGGCAATATAGTAATTGTTGTCATAGAGGTTGGCATTCGGCGACAGCAGATAGTTCACCGCCTCGGCGATACCCTCTTTTGTGCCGTCGTTATAGTAAGGATGCAGTCGTGAAGACTTGTCTCCGCCCTGAGCCATAATGGTGTTTATGACATTCTCATTCTTCGACATTGCCTTTGCCCAAGCCTCGGTCGAACAGATGTGACTGATGTCTGAGCGCAGGACATTCAACTCGTCCCACAGAGCGACATCGTTCTCCAGACAGCCCTCAAGCAGGTCGTAATTGAAGCGTTTCACAAACTTAGACCCAAAAGCATCCTCGGCATAGGCGTTGTCGTTAAGTCGTTTTGCACTGCTGTCCCAGAACTCCGGGTTCAGTTCCACGCCGTAGGAATCCTCCAGTTTATACTGTGCCTCGATGTCTTCATTGCTGATTGCGTCTATCAGACCGAGACCCTGGAAGTTGCAGGAGACAATAAGCCGCACGGCATAGTTCTCCGGCTGGGGGTCAACATTAAAGGCACTCTGCGGTATAGTCACCTCCGGGTAGCGCAGGGAGAACTTCTCTCCGCCCTTTGGAAATTTCATTGCAAGACCGCTGGGCATATTGTTCACCTCGTGCCATGTTATCTCTACCTTATCAGGGTCGAGTGGCGGAAGGAACGGGCTCTCCGCCATTGTCATCGTGAATGTCGTCAACTGGTCAATGGGAGTACCATCATTGGAGCCGGGAGCATCGGGATAGTAGACCGAAACGATATATCCGTTGCCGCGTACAGGCTGGAAATCGCTGCGGCTATGACCGTGCGAGTAGCCTCCGGAGTGGCAATGCTCACAGGCACGGCGCGATGCACACGGCCCCCAACCCTTGTACGGGTCGGTGTCGTAGGTAAATGTCGTGCTGGCAATGAGGTCTCCCTGGTTGAAGAGACTGGTGAAACCCTGCTTCGTGACGGCAGGAGTCTCGTCCTCATAGCAGTTGGATGCCGTGCTCTCCGTTGTTCCCAGTTCGCCTCCGGGATACCATTCCTCGGCGGTAAAGTTGCCCACTTGCTTGCCGACATAGTCGGCGTCGGTCTCTTGTATGTCAGTGCCGTTATCGTCATTGCATGACGCAAGCGCAACGACAGCACCCAGCAGGAGCAGTGAAAGTTTAGGTAATCTTTTCATTCTATTAGTTGTTGAGTGTCATTTTTCATATTCTTCAAAACTGAAGAAAGGGCAGAGCGGACATGAAGCATGCCCGTACCTGCCATTTCCTCGGATATCATTTCATGTGCCTATCCTGTCCCTACCGTTAGATAGAGCGCAGGAATTTCACCACTGCATCACGGTCTGACTTGGATGCGTTGTAGAAGTTCATCGCCGATCTATAGGCATGGCTCTTCTTGCTATAGCAGTGCCACATGATCGCTTCCACCTCATTGCTTGCGCGGCAGTCGTGCAGACGGTCTTCCGCACCGGTATTGATGAGTGACAGGCCACGTCCCCAGAGCGGCGTGGTGCGGCACCAAGAACCGTGGATATCGTTCTTCATGTAGAGTTTGTGCTGCACGAAGTCAGAGTAAGGATAGATAGTCTGGTTCTTGTACTGTGGCAGTTTCTTGTCCTTAATCATGTAGGACGTGATGTAATTGTCGTCCTTAGTCTGCCACTTTGCACGGTGACAGTTGGCGCATCCCCACTCCATGAAGAGTTTCTTGCCGCGTTGCACGGTCTTGTCATTGAGGTTGCGTGCGCGCGGAACAGCGAGACCACGGTGCCAGACCATGAAAGCGTAGAAGTCATCCATGCTCTGTTCTGCGGGGAATTTGTATATATCGTTCTCAAACTGGTTGGTATTGGGATGCAAAAGTGTCGCAACGGCATTCTTTATTCCCTCGTCTGTGCCGTCAGCATAGTATGGTGAGGTCGGGTCTGCCTTGATTGCACTGATTACAGACGGTGTGTTTGCCATGCAGTTTGCCCAAGCCTCTGTGGTATAAAGCACGGGGCGGTCGGGGCGTGACACATTTGTGATGTTCCAAATGGCGTTTGCACCGGGACCGTCCTGGAGAGAACCGCGCGTGAGAGCATAGGTATAGCGCTTGATAAGTCCTGTGCCGTCAAACGTAGTGCCGTCGGCATAGACACCGCCAGTGGTGTATTTGCTGTCACGACCGAACGTCGGGTAATAGGCACTGCTTGCCATCTGCATTGCGGAAGCGTCCCAGAAACTTGAGTTGAGGTACTCGTTGAGGTCGAGACCTGCGCTCTTGAAGTAAGCAGCCTCCTTGGCATACTGAGCCGCAATGGAGTCACTTGGGATTGCGTCAATGAGTCCTACGCCGATGACACCGATAGTCGACTCAAGGCGTACAGCATAGTTCTCCGGTTTGGGAAGGGTGTTGAATGCCGACTGGGGGATGCTTATCTCCGGGTATTTGAGTTCAAACGGTTCTCCGTCAGGGAACTGCATGGCGGGAATCTCATCCGTTTCCATCTGCGTAATCCTAGGCCATGACATCACTATCTGTTTCTCGTCGATAGGCGGAAGGAACGGACTGGTAGCCTGAGTCTGCGGCATTCCCGTCACTTCATCTATGTATTTGCCGTCATTGGAGCCCTCCTCTGTGGGGTGATACACCACAAGCAGATAGCCATTGCCGTTGCCATAACGTGTCTCATACTGTTCCATACGCTTGCCGTGACCGTATTCAGGGTGGCAGTCAAAGCATGACGAGCGCACGGAAGCAGGACCCAGTCCCTTGTAAGCGCCGGTATTGGTCGTGTACTGGCGTTCAAACATCTGCTCGCCCTTGAAGAACTGTGTCCTCAGATTGGCGTCCATGTTGATGACCGGTGCCTCGTCGGAATAGCATTTGGCACTTGTGTTGTCCGTAGTTCCGAGTTCTCCGCCCGGATACCACTCGTCTGCCGAGAAGTTGCCTATGCTCTTTCCCACATAGTCGGCATCAGTCTCCTGATAGTCTACCTTCTCATCAGAACAGCCAGCCATACCCATTGCCAGAGCGAGAACGGCCGACATGAATGCGTAGTTCTTGGTTTTTCTGTTCATAATAGTCTTTTCTGGTATTACAAGTCATTTATGCAGGATACGTAGCCTCGCATTCCTCATCAAGGAAGCAAGGCTACGTCGCCCATTTCAAACCATTCTATTGTGTCTTTACTTTGTCTTCAGTTTGCGGAACCAACTTGCTGCATTGTTGAGTTCATCGTCCAGTGTATTGATCTTGTCGATACAAGTCTTGACGCGTGCATGTCCCGGAGCGTCGATGAAAGCCACCTTGCTGTCGATTGCAGTCTGCAGTGCCGCAATGGCTTCGTCGAGTGCGGTGCTCAGTGCAGCATAGCCTGTATAGCCGTTGTCCTTCATTACCGTCATCAGAGATTTGGCTTCTGGAGCGGTAGCAGTGATGTCACGAGTACCGTAGAGCACATTCTTGATAGAGTAGATGTTGTCCTGATAGTCTATGAAAGAACGCTTGCTGTAGGGAGACTCGATATAGTCAGCCGACTGATCCTCGTTCTCTACGCCTGTCGTAGCGACGTTGTAAGCCTGACCAAGTTTCTGAGTGTACACCTCCTGACAGATGTTTGAGCATCCGCCCTTGAGCACATTCTCCAGTGTCTCCTGCCAAGTCGGGAAGTAAGCATTGGCTCCTGTAGCATTGAGAACCAACTGACCGTAGCCGATGTTGGCAGAAGACAGACCTTTGTATTTAGTGTTGTCAACCACCCACTTGCAGTTGCTTGTCAACCAAGAACCGGTCGTTGCATCAGCGGTCCAGCCGTAGTAGAGCAGTGATGTCATGTTGCGGATGTCGCCAGACACGGCAGCAGCGAATGCAAGTTCGTCAATACCATTCACTGTAGTCATACCTTCCTCAGTGTCAGTAGTCTTGAGTGCATCTACAGTACGGTTTGCGCCGTTGCGGAAGAGCACGAATTCCAGGCCGTGGAAACCTATTACAGACTCGAAGTCACCCTGCTTCTCATATACGAACTTGTCTGCATTTGCACCGTGGATACCGGCAAGCAGCGTTGTGCTATTGAGGGCATCAACGAGTTCCTTGTGGTCAAGCGGCCATGAATCTATGTGCGGGTCAATCTCATTATCGGAGGCTGCACCATAGAGGAATGCCTCACTGCGCTCCCACTCACGGCGTGCATTCTTGAAGGCTTCGCAGGCTGCGTCAACGTCATCCTGTGACCATGTGCCGGCTGCAGCGTGCTGATAGAGGGTGGTACAAGCCTCATTCAGAACCTTGCAGTAGTCTGCCAAATCCTTATATGTCGGATAAACGACATCGTTAATGTAAGTTTCTGATACGGACTTCAGTTCTGAAGCGTTTACAACAGTTCCACTGACGGGATCATCGTTGCTGTCGCAAGATGCGAAACCCACCGAGAGAACCGCTGCTGCCATGAGACACATGGCGCTTTTGAATGTCTTTTTCATTTGTAATTGAGTGTTGTTTTTATATTTGTTATGGCTTTTCCGATTGTGTCTTAGAGGAAGAAGCCCTGGTAAACGATGCCTATGTTTACCGAAGGCTCGTTGTTATAGCCGCTCTTGAATATCCTCTGGCTGTACTCCGCCTTCACGCATATCTGCGGAATCGGGCAGTAATTGATGCCGGCTGCCACGATTTTGCGGTTTGTCCATGCAGCAGAAGTATTGTTGATGGACGAGTCGTAGTACTCGAAATGACCGAACACATACATCTTCTGTCTGTCTGCACGCAATTTGGCAATCTGTGAGAACACGTCGTAACCTGCCTCCACCATTGTGGCAATGGCGTGACTGCCGAAGTACTTGCCTGCTCCCGACTCGTTGGGCTTGACTGTTGACGTACCGGGATAGACGAGATTGGTGATTGCGCCGGCATCGCTCACATATCCGTAGTCCACGTTTCCGCGCACCTTCCAGTTGTATCTGTTGTATGTGAAGTCAAATGCGCCGAGATAAACATTGCCCTTGATGTTCTTGTGATCCAAGTCTGCCGGGGTCGTGTTGCCCGCAGCCTGACCGTAGTAACCGCTCAGTCCGATGCGCAGACCGGGGATTGTGTAGTTGTCAAGACGTGCAGAGACCGCGTACTTGTTGGCCACCTCGAACTCGTAAGGACTGTGTGCGCCGCCCTGAATCCAGTTGCTGCGGCTGAAGCGGTAGGCATTGAGACCGGCAAGGAACTGTGCCTCATAGCGGAAATCGCCTGACTTGCCCCAGAAACTCACACCAGTCTGATGCCATGTACACGGCAGGATGGTGTTCTCACCCTCGGGACGGTATACAGTGAAGAAGTTAAGCGGTTCGTGATAGGCGTTGGTCAGTCCGAAAGGAACGACAATATGGCCGGCACGGATGTTGGCAAACTTGCCGAAAGACTTCTGAAGCCAGAACTGCTCAAGTTCGACTTCGCCGCCCTTTTCAGTCTCAAGTTCGTACTCGATAGCCTCTTCTGCCTCGTACTCTATAGACTGTCCGGTGCCTCCATGCTCAAATTCTATCTCCGTTCCCATGGTCCATCCCTTACCGAAATCGTAGCCCAGATAGACCACTGCGTGGGGAATGTCAAAACGTCCGTGGTCGGGTGCGTCCTTGTAAGCGTTCGGTTTGGAGTAGCGTTTGCCTCCATCGGAATAGAAGTTGCGCGACATAGCCACCTCGCCATAGCCGCCTATGCTCAGTCTGTTGCCGTTAACGTGCTGCATGACACTGTCAGCAGCGACACTCTGCGCATTGGCTGCGGAAACTCCGGCAACCAGTACTGCAGACATAAAACCTAATTTCAAAATGTTCATTTTCCTGATTCTGTTATCCTGAAAAAGGGCAGACCCCTTAAATACGGGTGCAAAATTACTGCCATTCCACATTCTGCACAATACTGAAATGTTGTGAATGGGATTTTGAAACAAGCCTCCGCGTTACCCACATATTGGTATCAGCCGACATAAAAGCACCGTTCCCGCAGTGCAGGAACGGTGCTTTGGCAGCCCGAAAGGACAGTTCTTGTGACGGCACATCAGTTGAGGTACGAACGTACATCACGTGTAGTACGACCGTACATCAGACGTGGTACACCCGTATTTCAACTGATGTACCGCCACAAAAAAGGCGTTATGACCATGCCATAACGCCTCTCTCCCACTACTTTGGCAGTGGTTTTACTGACGTGCAGTGAACTTGTGCTCGCCGATAAGCGTGCCGTTGACGGCATTGTAGACACGGATGCGGAGTTTGCCTTCGTGGATGTCGCAGTCCATAAGCGTGGCTGCATCACGGGCAGAAGCGTTTGTCCCCTCGGGACCTCCGCCCACTATCTGCGCCCAACAGCGTCCTTTCGCAGGAGCATCGTAGCGGTAGGCGTGCTGGTGGGCGGTGATGACGACTTGGCAACCGGCACTCTCGAGCAGCGGCGACCAAAGTCTGGAGCAGGTGCGTTGCCACATGGCGAAACTCTCCGGGTAGCGTCCGTCACGGTCATCGGGCGTTATGTCGCCGGGATTGGATTTCGGATTGTCGTCGAAGATAGGTATATGGCAGAATGCGACGAGGTATGGTGCGGAGGCCATCTCGGGCTTCTGCAGTGCGTCGGCAAGCCACGCCACCTGCGCCTTGCGGTATTCGGCAGAACTGAAGAGGTTGGCAAAGATAGGGTTTTCGTCCTGTTTGTCCTCAGCAGTGTCAAGTCCTATCATGGCGATGTCGCCCATACGCACGGCGAAATTGCGCCCCAAGTCCCAGTCACGCGATGCCCGCTCCTCGGGTTGGCGGTACATCCACACCCGCTCAAGGTGACGGTTGGCGAGTCCGCGCGAATCGTGATTGCCGGGAACGAGCAGGTAAGGCACGGTGGCAGCATAGTCCATCAGCGGCATATCAGGCTTGAGGAACGTGCGTTTCTGCGCCTCTATGGTTTCGGAAGTGTCGCAAGTGTCGCCGTTCCACACCACGCACGACGGCGCAACAGACCGTATCATCGCCGTCAGTTTCGCCATTGCGTCCCAGTGGGTATGCGTGTCGTTGATGACACAGAAGTGGCTTTCCGCCCCGACACCTGCCGTACGGAAGGAGTAGATGCGCGGTAGTTCGTGGTTGCCGGTAATCTTCATGTGATAGGCATCGGCGTAATTGATGCGGTCAGCCCCCACCTTATAATAATAGGTTGTGGAAGATGACAGTCCCGTAAGCCTCACCTGCATGACTTCGGAGTTCATGTCGGTGACACGGAAACCTCCGCAATAGACCTTCCTTCCGTCGGACAAGTCGGGCTGAAGTCCGTAAATGACGTAGCCGTTGGCGTTGGCAGTGACGCTGAAGGCTATGCCAATGCTGTCCTCGGCATAGTTCTGGAGCATCGGCTCACTGTCGACAAGATACTTGGAAGCGGTCTTTTCATTGTCCTTCACGGCAGTCTTGCCGGTCATCACGGCGGCAGTTGCCGCAGCAGGAATGCTCTGCACGGCTATCAGCGCCGCACTGTTTTTAAGGAAATCACGTCTGTTCATAACGATATGTATAGGGTATTTACACTTGTTTCTGTCCGCTCACTCCGCCTTGTTTTCCTGTTTGAAGAAAGGCAGTATGTCCTTCATGAAGCGGCTTATGTCCCTCTGGCGCACTTGGTTGTACCGGTCGCATTTCCCGGCAGAGAGTGTGACGAGTATGCGGCGGCGTGCCCTCGTGAGCGCAACATACAGTTTGCGTGCGTCCTCCTCTGCCGCCACGGGGTCGTCTTTCGAGAAGAATCCGGGGTAGCGGTCGTCGTTTACGTCGAAGACTATCACGTTGTCAAACTCCAGTCCCTTGGCTTTGTGGACGGTGGAGACGAATACGCGCTCGTCGACAATGTCGGTCGTGCAGAGGTCACTCTCCTTCAGCGTCGACAGTTCGAGTATGTGTGAGGCAATCTGTGACATCAGGTCGTGGTCTTCCTCGGTGCTTACTATTTCGCGCGAGATATACTTGAACATATACTCCACGTTCCTCACGGGCTGTATTATAGCCTCACGCTCCAGATAGGAGTAGAAGTTCCGCAGTTCGACAGCGAGCAACGCCTCGCCCTCGGGCGGTTGCCGCTTGTGCAGACGACTGAGCGTCGCGCGGTAGAGAGGCAACATCTTGCGGCGCATATCGGCAGCACGCTCCTTCACACTGCGCTGTGCGAGGAACTCCAACTGTTCCGGGATGACCTCCTTGGCACGTCTGTAGCAGTGCCTGACAACATTGACAGTGGCTGCCACATCGGCATCGGCAAGGTGGCTGTTGACCCCTTCGAGTGCCAACACCTGCAGCAGATACTTCAGTTTATACTGGTGCAACTGCGGTTCGAGCAACCTTGTGAGTTTCAGAGAATCGTAGTATTCGGGGCACAAGTCGGCAAGTCGGGTGTCGGGAAGGTAGCGTTTCAGGTTGTTGTCAAGGATGCTGTAGTCGTAGTCGGCATTGTGTCCGAGCAATACCGAACCGCCGGCATACTGCATGAAAGCCGCCAGTGCATCCTCATGGGAGAGCAGTTTGTGGTGCTTTCTCTCCTCCACTATCGGATTGACAATGTCGCCCAACATGGACGGAATGGGACGTTCGGTCTCGATATACACGGAAAATTCCGAACCGGGAACGACCTCTCCGCCACGCATCTTCACCGCTGCAATCTGGAGAATGTCATCCTCGCAGACATCAAGACCCGTTGTCTCGGTGTCGAAGACGACGAGTTCCTGCTGTTCGAAGATGCGTGCGAAGTCAATGAGATAACTGCTGCCGGGGCGCAGCATCAGGTCGGTGGGGAGCAGAGAACGGTCAAACAGTTGACGCACAAACGCCCTTGCCGAAGCATTCTGCTCATATATGTGAAGCCCTTTCAGCAGCCGTGCCCATGCGATAAAGTTGTGTTCATTGGCAAAGACCGACAGATGGGCAAGCAGCAACTTCACCTCCGGGAGGGAGAACATGTCGGTGCCGCTCACCTTGAAGTGTCTCAGCCCCATCTCGTCCATGCGTGTGCTGATGATGTCGGCATCGCTGTTGGCAGCCACGATGACGGCAGTGGTCTCGCCAGGATTCTGTTCCTGTAGACGCAGAGCCTGCTGTGCCACGTCGCAATACTCCTCTTCGAGGGTCTTGCTGCACATAATTGACAGTTCATTGCCTGCCACTGGCGGCGTGTAACCGGTGTCAGGGAGAAACGAGCGGTCTATTCCCAACACGCCGGAAGCGTAGGCATTGAAAACATCAAGGAGGTATCGGGGCGAACGGTGGTTGACTGACAGGTGATGGATGTTGCCCTTGCACCGCTCTTTCAACTGTTCGAGCGTGCTCATCTTTGCTCCCATGAACGAGAAGATGGCCTGTTGCTCGTCGCCAAGGAACATAATGCTGCGGTCGGGAGCATCGGGATTCATGAGCAAATCGACGATTCTCATCTGCAAGGGGTTCAAGTCCTGCACCTCGTCAACCTGACACCAGAAGTACTGTTTGTATGGATAGTCGGGGGAAGTGCGCTGCGGCAGACTGTCGTCGACAAGGGCATCGTAGGTCAAGAGCAGCAAGTCGCCGAAATCGACAAGCCTGTTGTCCCGTTTGTAACGGTCGTAATAGTCAGCCACCTCCATCTTGCGGAGCATCGCCATGAGGCGCGGTTGCCACTCCGCGAGATAGCCATCGCCTTTCACAATGTCACGGTAGCCCCGGGCATCACGGTAGATTTCCGTCATGGAAGAGGGGGTGAACAGCATCCCCTGCACGCTGCAGACATAGCGGATTGCGGCAATGTCATCCTTGGACAGACACTCCGGATGGATGCGCAGTTCCTTCGGGTGACGGTGCTCAATCTGGTGCATCATGGCAGAGAGGTGCACGGCATCGAAACACTCGCGTCTCCGGCGGAACGAAGAGGCAATGACATGCTCCTCTTCACCCATGAAACGAGCCACGATACTTATGATGTCATCGTCGTCGATGACACTCGTCTCTGCCGGAACGAGGGCGTATTCGAAGAGGAAACGGGAACAGAAGCGGTGTACGTTGCCCACATACACATCGGCAACGCCACGGTCATCGATGTTGCTGCGGATGCGCTCCCTCATGCCACGGGCTGCCCTGTTGGTGAACGTGAGGCACAGCATATCGCCATAGTCCACTCCCCGGTCGTGCGCAACGCGTATTCTCTCTGTCAGGATGTGCGTCTTGCCGCATCCCGGAGGTGCCAGTACGAGGTGTTCGCCCGACTGTGCGCCGATGACCCGCCGTTGGCTTTCGTCAGCCTCAAAGCCGTTCAATATCCTTGAAATATTTGTATGTGGACACCTTCAACTCGTCAGTGGCAGCCTCATCGCAGACGATAATGCCTGCCGGATGCATCTGGAGGGCGGATATGGTCCACTGTTGCGTGACGGGACCTTCCACCGCTGCCTGCAGAGCACGGGCTTTGTTGTGACCGTTAACCAGTATCATCACCTCCTCGGCGTCAAGCACTGTGGCGACGCCAACGGTGAGTGCGGCCTTCGGCACTTTGGCAATGTCGTTGTCGAAGAAGCGGCTGTTGGCAATGACAGTGTCGGTCGTGAGAGTCTTGGGGCGCGTGCGCGAGCTCAGGGAAGAGTACGGTTCGTTGAAAGCAATGTGCCCGTCAGCGCCTATACCGCCTATAAAGAGGTTGATGCCGCCCGCATCTTCTATCATCATCTCATAGTCTGCGCACTCGCGCCCGATGTCTTCTGCATTGCCGTTGAGGATATGTATCTGGTCAGCAGGACAGTCTATGTGGTCGAAGAAGTTGCGGTGCATGAACGACCAGTAACTCTCCGGGTGCTCCTTTGGCAAGCCTATATACTCGTCCATATTGAATGTGACGACGTTCTTGAACGACACCCTGCCGTCCTGACAGGCCTTTACGAGCGCACGGTACATTCCTGTCGGCGACGAGCCAGTGGGAAGTCCGAGTACGAACTTGCAGTCCCCGGTAGGTCCGAACTCGTTGATGCGTGAGATAACATGCTCCGCCGCCCACTGCGAAAGAGCGTCATAGTCCTTTTGGATAATTACTCTCATTTTTATGAATCGGTTGTTTTGGCTTGCCGTTTAATCAGAACCCGCGGTCTTCAGGCCAGATTGTATCGGGCCAGGTGTGGCGTGCGTACTGGTAGCCGTAGAGTGCGTAGAGTGAGGCCAGTCTGGTCACGCGTGGCAGGAACGCCTCGTAAGTGCCCTTTTTCATGCACCACTGCTCCTCGGCAATGGCCGCCATACGCGGCAAGACCATGTATTCCACATGACTGGGAAGGGCTATGTACTCTGCCCAAAGGTTGCCCTGCACTCCTATGATGTGGCTGCGGTTCTCGGGAGAGATGCTGCTTGGCACGGCATCCATTTCGTAGACACGTTCCAGGGGCAGGTATCCGCCGATGCCGAGAGGTTCGTCACTCTTTGACGGATCGGCCTGATAATAGTCCAGATAGCAATATGCCGTGGGCGACATTATCACGTCGTGTCCCTCCTGGGCAGCCTTTATGCCGTGCTCAATGCCACGCCAACAATGGATAGTGGCACTCTTGTTGATGTCGCCTTCGAGGATTTCGTCCCATCCCATGATGCGTCTGCCCTTGGAATTGACGAACTTTTCGATGCGGTTAGTGAAGTATCCCTGCACATTGTCCACAGTAAGCCCCTCGCGTTTCATGAGAGCCTGGCACTTGGGACATTTCGCCGTGCGCATTTTGGGAGCCTCATCGCCACCGATATGGATTATCTCTGAGGGGAAGATTTCTATCAGTTCGGACAGCACATCCTCACAAAAACGGTAGGTGTTCTCGTTGCCAAGGCAGAGGATATCATGGTATATGCCCCAGTTCTGCCCCACTTCGTAAGGTCCGCCGGTGCATCCCAACTCCGGATAACATGCCAGTGCAGCCTTCTGATGCCCCGGCATGTCAATCTCGGGAATGACCGTCACATAACGCTGCCGGGCGTATTCCACAATCTCACGCGCCTCTTCCTGCGTGTAGTAACCGCCGTAAGGGATGTTGTCATACGCCATGGAGTTGTGTCCGAGAGTAGTCTTCAGACGTACGCTTCCCTTGGTTGTGAGCAGCGGACGCGACTTTATCTCTATCCTCCAACCCTGGTCATCGGAGAGATGCCAATGGAACTTGTTCATGTTGTGCATCGCTATGAGGTCGATATACTCCTTGACAAAGTCCACGGGAAAGAAGTGCCGGGAGCAGTCGAGCATCATTCCACGGTAGGAAAAGCGCGGTGCGTCAGCAACAGTTCCGGCGGGGAAATCCACCGTCTGCACCTTCTCCACCGGCAAGGACTTGCGCAGTGTCTGCACACCATAGAACACTCCGGCAGGCTGAAGTCCCTTTACGGTGATGTTTTTCCTGTCCACGGTGATGACGTAAGCCTCGTTGCCGTCAACTTTCTGGTCTAATGCGAGAACGATGGAATTGGCCTGCGGCTTTGCCGAATTGGTAGAGAGGAACAGGCGAAGCCCCGTGTTCTTTTCCACATACTCCCTGAGGAAAGCGGCATTGCGCTCCATCTCGGCATTGCCTTCCGGGTAGACGATGCGCGTGTCGGCATCAAGGACAAAACCGGACTTGTCGGTCAGGGTCACGGACTGAGGTTGCGGAACCACGTTGAAATCGGCTTTTGCCTGGGCAAAAAGCAGCGCAGGAAAAGCAAGAACAGACAGTAGGATGTGCAGTCTTTTCATATAGGTCAAGTTATTTCTCCGCAAACTTAGCAAAAGTTTGGCGAAACGAGGAACAAAAGGGACGAAAGTTGACGAAATGAACTGTTTTTCTTTGCATTCACACAAAGATATTGTAACTTTGCACAGTTCCGAACACACTATATGAAGGAATTTGTAATATCTGAAGTAAAGACCGAAACAGCCGTTCTTGTGGGGCTTATCACGCCACAGCAGAACGAAAGCAAGACAGCAGAATACCTTGACGAGTTGGAGTTTCTCGCCGATACGGCGGGCGCAAAAGTCATCAGACGTTTCACGCAAAAGGTGAACAACCCCAGCATGACGACTTATGTGGGCAAGGGAAAACTGGAAGAAATCAAGGAATACATAACGGATTGCGCCGACAGAGCCGCCGATGAGCAAGTCATGGCGGACGGCACTCCCTACGAGGAAGTCGGCATGGTGATTTTCGACGACGAACTTTCGCCGAAGCAACTCCGCATCATCGAGAGCGAACTAAAAGTCAAGATTCTCGACAGGACAAGCCTTATCCTCGACATTTTCGCCATGCGCGCCCAGACGGCAGAGGCGAAGACGCAGGTCGAACTGGCACAGTACAGGTATATGCTGCCGCGCCTGCAGCGTCTGTGGACACACCTCGAACGCCAGGGAGGCGGTTCCGGCTCGGGCGGAGGCAAGGGTTCCGTGGGTCTGAGAGGACCGGGTGAGACCCAGTTGGAAATGGACCGACGCATCATATTGGGCAGAATGTCGCTGCTGAAAGAGCGTCTTTCCGACATCGACAAACAAAAAGCCACACAGCGCAAGAACCGCGGGAGGATGATAAGAGTGGCTCTCGTGGGTTATACGAATGTGGGAAAGTCGACGATAATGAACATGTTGTCGAAGAGCGAAGTGTTCGCCGAGAACAAACTGTTCGCCACCCTCGACACAACCGTGAGGAAGGTTGTCATCGACAATCTGCCGTTCCTGCTCGCCGACACGGTAGGTTTCATCCGCAAACTGCCCACCGACCTCGTTGATTCATTCAAGTCCACACTCGACGAAACGAGAGAGGCAGACCTGCTGTTGCACATAGTCGACATCTCGCACCCCGACTTCGAGGAGCAGATAAACGTCGTGGAGCAGACGCTGAGCGAACTCGGATGCGCCGACAAACCGTGCATCATCGTGTTCAACAAGATAGACAACTACCACTGGACAGAGAAAGAACCGGATGACCTGACACCTGTCAAGAAGAGCGAAATTTCCCTTGAGGAACTCAAGCGCACCTGGATGGCGAGACTCAACGACAACTGTATCTTCATATCAGCGAAGACACGGTGCAACATAGAGGAGTTGAAAGACACGCTATACAGAAGAGTGCGCGGACTGCATGTACAGAAATATCCGTACAATGACTTCCTCTATCCGATAATCAACGACAAATAACACCAATCCGAAAGACCATGCGACTACTCTCTGAACACGAGATAAACATACTGGAAGAACAGGGATGCACCGCCGAAGACTGGACTGCCATAAGCGTAAGCGAGGAATTTGCACCGACATACATAAGGAATGTGCATTTCTACGGGGAGGTCCAACTCGGCGTATTCGAGAAAAGCATTGAGGTGAGCAACGGCTTCTTCAAGCACACAGGCATATTCCACGCCACCCTGAGAAATGTCATCATAGGCGACAACAACCTGATAGAGAAAGTCGGTTGCTATATCAACAACTACACTATCGGCGATGACTGCCTCATTACCAATACCTCTATCATAGAGACTACAGAGGGAGCGAACTATGGCGAAGGCAATCTCATTCCCGTGCTCAACGAGATTGGCGAGGGCAACATACTCCTTTTCAGCCGGCTCACATCACAGTTGGCAGCCCTGATGATAAGCCATGAGCAGGACAAAGAGTTCACTTCAGCGATAAGAAGCCTCATATCCAAGGAGATAGGCGACCTGCCCGACCACGGCACAATAGGCAACAGGGTGAGGATAGTCAACACAAAGCAGATTGCAAACACCATCATCAGCGATGACTGCGAGATGGACGGAGCGGTCAAACTCTCGGAGTGCACGCTGCGAAGCATGCCTTCCGCCCCTGTCTATATTGGTCCCGGAGTCATCTGCGAGAACTCTATCGTCTACAACGGGTCAAGTATTCTCAACTCGGTAAAACTGCAGAACTGCTTTGTGGGCGAGGCTTGCACAATCACAAACGGCTTTTCCGCCGACAATGCGGTGTTCTTCGCCAACAGTTATCTTGCCAACGGAGAGGCCTGCGCCACCTTCTGCGGTCCTTTCACGTCAAGTCATCACAAGAGCACACTGCTCATCGGAACGTCCTGTTCCTTTTATAATGCCGGGTCAAACACCAACTTTTCCAACCATATGTACAAGATGGGACCGATGCACCACGGCACTCTGGAACGCGGAACGAAAACCGCCAGCGGTTCCTACATACTGCTTCCGGCGAAGATAGGCATGTATTCCGTGTGCTTCGGAAAAATCATGTTCCACCCCGACACGCGCAAACTGCCGTTCTCATACATCATCTCCGGCAACAACGAGAACTACCTTGTACCAGGAAGAAACCTGACTACGGTGGGGCTATACCGTGACATCAAGAAGTGGCCCAAGCGCGACAAGCGCACGTCTGTGGGCAAACTGTCAATCATAAACTTCGACTGGCTGTCACCATTCTCCGTAGGACGAATCATGACAGCAAAACGCACGTTGGAGAGTTTGCTCCAAGTGTCGGGCGAAAACGTGCAGTCTTACATCTACCAAGACTACAGCATAAAGGCATCATCACTGAAGAAAGGCATCAAATACTACGACATTGCCCTGAGGATATATATCGGTGCGGTGCTCAAACGCCACGTTCTGAGCGTACCCACATCCGATGTCGGCAAGGGCAAATGGAGCGACTTGGGCGGCATGCTGATACCTCTGTCGGAAGAGATGCGCATGGTCGACGAGGTGAAAAGCGGCAAGATAGCCTCCATAAACGACCTTCTCAACCAGTTTGAGGAGGCTCACCGCAACTATGTGGAGTACCGCTGGGCATGGAGTTACCGCCTTATCTGCGAGTATTACGGCGTGGAAGAGGTGACGGAAGAGGTTGCCGAGAAAGCCCACAAAGACTATGTGGACGCACGCCGTGCATGGATTGCCGAGATAAGAAAAGACGCCATGAAGGAATATGACCTCGGCGACGTGGACGAAGACACGCTGAATGACTTCCTGCATGACCTTGACAAAGAAACGGAATTCGAAGACATCAAATATTCAATGTAATGAAAAGACTTGTATTATTGACATTTGTCCTGTCTGTGGTGCTCGGCTCCTACGCCAAGGACTATAAGTACACCACTGTCAGCAACGACCCGATGGGGGTCAGAATCTACACCCTTGACAACGGGCTCAAAGTCTACCTGTCGGTCAACAAGGAAACACCGAGGGCGACAGCACACATCGCCGTCAACACAGGCTCGAGGAACGACCCTGCCGACTGCACCGGTCTGGCACACTATCTGGAGCATCTCATGTTCAAAGGTTCAAAGCAGTTTGGCACTACAGACTACTCCGCCGAAAAACCATACATAGACAAGATAACCGCCCTTTACGAGGAATACCGCACCTTAACCGACCCTGCGGCACGCAAAGCCAAGTACCACGAGATAGACTCCGTGTCGCAGATAGCCGCCAAGTACAATATTCCCAACGAATACGACAAACTCATGTCGCTCATCGGAAGCAACGGTTCAAACGCCTACACGAGTTTTGACATCACCTGCTACACCGAGGATGTGCCGTCAAACGAACTGGAACGGTGGGCCAAGGTGCAGGCAGACAGATTCCAAAACCTCGTCATGCGCGGTTTCCACACGGAACTTGAAGCCGTCTATGAGGAAAAGAACATAAGCCTTGCCAGCGACAACGAGAAGGCATCGGATGCGTTCATGGAAAAACTGTTCCCCACTCACTCCTACGGCACACAGACGACCCTCGGCACGCAAGACCACCTCAAGAATCCCTCACTGGTGGCGATACAGAACTATTATGACCGCTATTACGTGCCAAACAATGTTGCCATAGTAATCGCCGGCGACATTGTGCCGGAGCAGACGATAGCCATTATCGACAAGTATTTCGGCAGTTGGAAGCCTGGAAAGGACGTTTCGGGACGACAGTTTGCCCCACAGCCCACGTTCACGACACCGCAAGAGACCTTCGTATTGGGTCAGGAACAGGAGAACCTGATACTCGGTTGGCGTTTCAAAGGTGCTTCCGACATGCAGAACGACACCCTTACGGTGTTGTCGGAAGTCCTCTCCAACAACAATGCAGGACTGTTTGACATCGACCTGAACCACAAGATGGCCGTGCAAAGTGCAGAAGCCTGGGTATGGGGACTTAAGGATTACTCCGCCCTCATGTTCTATGCCATACCAAAGGAGGGCCAGTCTTTGGGCGAAGTAAGGAAACTCTTGCTCGCCGAGGTGGACAAACTCAAGAAAGGAGAATTTGACGATGACCTGATAGTGTCGGTTGTCAACAACATAAAACGCGACCATCTCCGCCAGTTGAGCGGCAACAGAAACCGTGTGTCGGAACTTGTCAACGCATACATCAACGGCACAGACTGGGCACAGCAAGTGGGACAAACAGACCGATTGGCAAAACTCACAAAAGCCGACATAGTGGCTTTCGCCAACAAATATCTCACCGACGGATATGCGTATGTGGAAAAGAGGAAAGGCGAGGACACTTCCATAAAGAAGATAGAAAAGCCTGCCATAACACCGATTCCTGCAAACCGCGAATATGTGAGCGACTTTGTAAAGGAGATGACAGCAGAGAAGGTGGAGCCGATACAACCGAAATTCCCCGACTTCGAAAAGGAACTGACCTTTACCGACACCAGCAAGCATCTGCCGGTAATCTATGTGCGCAACAACGAGAACTCCCTGTTCACCCTCACATTCAAGTATGATTTCGGCAAACAAGCCGACAACCGCTACGCCATTGCGGCACGTTATCTGGAGTTGCTCGGCACAAAACGCATGACAGCAGAGCAGATAAAGAAGGAGTTCTACAAACTCGCCTGCGACTATAATATATATGTAGGCGATGACGAAACCACCATTACCCTCAGCGGTCTCGACGAAAATATGCCGCAGGCACTTGCCTTGCTCAACGACATTACAAACAACGCGAAGCCCGACAAAGCCGCTTACGACAAATTCGCAGACCAGATCATCACATCGAGAAACGATGCAAAACTAAACCAGGAGGTTTGTTTCTCATACCTGTATCAGTACGGTCTTCACGGCAAACGCAACTCCAATACCAACAAGATGAGCGCTGCCGATCTGAAAGCCACTGACCCTTCGGTCTTCACCAACCTGTTGCACAATCTGCAGAACATCAAGCACACGGTGCTCTACTACGGTCCGAAGTCGGAGAAAGAGTTGTCCGCCATACTGGCAAAAGGACACGCGACGGCAAAGAAACTTGCTGATGCTCCAGTCAACAAGCCATACGAATGGGTGTCGACACCGACTTCAGAGGTAATCATCGCCCCATACGAGGCAAGGAACATCTATATGCGTATGTTCAACCAGAAGCAGAAACAGCGTGACAACAGCGAGGCTGCGACAATAGCACTGTTCAACGAGTATTTCGGAGGCGGCATGAACACCATCGTGTTCCAGGAACTGCGCGAGACGAGAGGGCTTGCCTACAATGCCACAGCAGGCTACTTCACGCCAGCAAAAGCCGGCGACCCGGAATATATGCAATTGCACATCATCTCGCAAAACGACAAGATGACGGACTGCATCAACGTTTTCAAGGAGATAACCGACAACATGCCTCTGAACGAAGCCAACTTTGAGATTGCCAAACAGTCCTTGACAAAATACGGTGAGTCTTATAGAGTGACGAAATATGACCTCATCACGACATACCTGAGACTGAAAAAGATGGGACAGAGCCTTGACTCCGACAGAGCCTTATACGAGAAACTGTCTTCCGTGACAATGCAGGACGTGGCGGATTTCGAAAAGGCCAACGTGGCAGGACAGCCACTGCACTACCTCATACTCGGCGACGAGAAGGACCTGGACATGGAGACCCTTCGCGCCATTGGACCGGTCAAGCACGTCAGTCTCGAGGATATTTTCGGCTATTGATAATATTAACAAACAAATACAGCACATTTTACTATGAGCAGTTCAAACGAAAAGACAACATCGAAGAGCGGAAATCCGACAGTGGAATTCAAGTACGCACCGATGTTCCAGTTGGGAGAAGACAAGACAGAGTACCGTCTCATATCGACGGAAGGCGTGTCTGTAAGCGAGTTTGAGGGCACTCCCATCCTGAAAGTAGCCCCGGAAGCCCTTGAGTTACTGTCCACCCAGGCGTTCCATGACGTGAATTTCATGCTTCGCCGCGAGCACAACGAGAAGGTGGCAGCCATTCTCCACGACCCCGAGGCATCAGAAAACGACAAGTATGTGGCACTCACCATGCTGCGTGACGCGGAGGTTGCGTGCAAGGGAAAACTGCCTTTCTGCCAGGACACGGGTACAGCCATCATCCACGGAGAGAAGGGTCAGCAGGTGTGGACCAACTTTGAAGACGAGGAGCCTCTGTCGAAAGGTGTGTTCAACACCTACACCACCGACAACCTGCGCTACTCACAGAATGCGCCTCTCAATATGTATGACGAGGTGAACACACGCTGCAACCTGCCTGCACAGATTGACATCGAGGCAACACAGGGCATGGAATACCGTTTCCTTTGTGTTGTCAAGGGAGGCGGATCGGCAAACAAGACCTACCTGTATCAGGAGACAAAGGCCCGCATACAGAACCCCGGCACACTCGTTCCGTTCCTTGTCGAGAAGATGAAGAGCCTCGGCACGGCAGCCTGCCCACCCTATCACATCGCCTTTGTCATCGGCGGCACATCGGCAGAGCGCAATCTCCTCACAGTGAAACTGGCATCCACAAAGTACTATGACAGTCTGCCTACCACTGGAGATGCCACAGGCCGTGCCTTCCGTGACGTGGAACTGGAAAAACAACTCCTCGAAGAGGCACGCAACATAGGTTTCGGAGCACAGTTCGGCGGCAAGGCTTTCGCCCACGACGTGCGTGTCGTGCGTCTGCCAAGACACGGTGCTTCCTGCCCGATAGGTCTCGGCGTGTCATGCTCTGCCGACCGTAACATCAAGGCAAAAATCAACAAGGATGGCGTGTGGATAGAGAAGATGGACGACAAACCCTATGAACTCATACCCGAAGAACTGCGCAATGCAGGTGAAGGAAATGCCGTTGCCATCAATCTCGACCAGCCTATAAAGGATGTGTGCAAGGAACTTTCAAAGTATCCTGTATCCACGCGTGTGAGCCTGACAGGCACTATCATCGTGGCAAGAGACATCGCCCATGCCAAGATAAAGGCACGTCTTGACGCAGGCGAGGGTATGCCCCAGTACTTCAAAGACCACCCAGTGCTCTACGCAGGTCCGGCAAAGACTCCGGAAGGAATGCCTTGCGGTTCGATGGGACCGACCACGGCAAACCGCATGGACCCCTATACTGACGAGTTCCAGGACAACGGCGGCTCGCTGATAATGATTGCCAAGGGCAACCGTACCCAGGTTGTCACAGACGCATGCAAGAAACACGGTGGCTTCTATCTCGGTTCTATCGGCGGACCGGCAGCCTATCTGTCGGCTCAGAACATCAAGAGCATCGAGTGCGTGGAGTATCCCGAACTCGGCATGGAGGCTGTCTGGAAGATTCATGTAGAGAATTTCCCGGCATTCATCCTCGTCGATGACAAAGGCAATGACTTCTTCAAGAAGTTCCAATAAAACGTTTTCATACAGCCCCTCCCCATTTTCGGGGAGGGGACTTTTTACTTTCCGCCCGACTGGAGGCGGCATTCTGATTACTGCAACGACCTCCGACAATTACTGCGACAACAAAACATCTATGACAAAAACGAAGAAACTTTTTCTCACGGCAGCCGTCATGCTGCTGTCAGCAAGCGGCATTCACGCCACAACAGCGGACGACATAAAACCAGTACCGTTCACTAACGTAAACATAACCGACCAGTTCTGGAGCCAGCGACTGAAGACCCTGCGCAACACGACAATCCGTTATGCATTCAAGAAATGCGATGATGCGGGGCAGATTCGCAACTTCGAGTACGCCGGCAAGATAGTGTCGGGCGAAGCAAAGGTTGGCGATCTCACCTTCCAGTCAGGACAACCTTATGACGATGCGGAGGTATACAAGGTGCTCGAGGGCGCTTCTTATCTGCTGAAAGTGGAGAAAGACGCCGACCTGGAGGCCTATTGCGATGAGGTAATAGACAAGATTTGCTCCGCACAAGAGCCTGACGGATACCTCCAGACAAACTTCACCATACACAATCCGCTGCACTCCTGGTACAACGGAGAGAAATGGACATCGGACTGGAATCTCTCTCACGAGACGTTCAACGTGGGAGAACTCATCGAATGTGCCGTTGCCTACTATCAGGCAACAGGCAAGGACAAACTCCTGAAATGCGCTATCAAAGCAGCTGACAACATGTGCGACGTCTTCAAAGAGGGCGGCGTGAAGATGGCACCGGGGCATGCAGTAGTGGAAATGGCACTCGTGCGCCTCTATGAACTTACCGGCAACGAGAAGTATCTCAATGAGTGCAAGTTCTTTCTCGACTGCCGCGGCATCCGCAAATTCGACCCTACATCAAACGACCAGCGTGTTAACGGCAAGTATTGGCAGGATCATCTGCCCGCCATAGAACAGCGCACGGCAGAAGGACACGCTGTCAGGGCACTGTATTTCTACTCCGGTATGGCTGACTGGGTGCGCTATTCGGGCGACCAGGACTATCAGACTGCGATAGACGCAATATGGAACAACATCGCTTCAAAGAAATTCTATATCACCGGAGGTTTCGGTGCACGCGACAACAACGAGGCTTTCGGCGAGGACTACGAACTGCCCAACGCCACCGCCTACTGCGAAACCTGCGCATCGGTGGCCGGCGTAATGTTCAACGAGAGGATGTTCCGTCTGCACGGAGAGTCCAAATACATAGATATGCTGGAGCGTGCGCTCTACAACACTGTGCTCGACGGACTGTCCATACAGGGTACTTCCTTCTACTATCCCAACCGTCTTGAGGTCTCAAGCCGAGGCAACGAGCGTTCGGAATGGTTCGGCACTTCTTGCTGTCCGACCAACCTCTGCCGTCTCATTCCCTCTGTTCCGGGATATGTCTACGCCACTAACGACAAGTCTCTATATGTAAACTTGTTTGTCAATTCCGACGCTACGATGACAGTAGGCAACTACGATATGGCAGTCAAACAGACCACTTCATATCCCTACAGCGGAAATATAAAGATGACTGTCACCCTCACCGACAACGGTTCTGCCGCCACACAGATGAGTGACATCCGCATCCGTATCCCCGGATGGGCAGTCAACGAGCCTGTCGCTTCCGACCTCTACTCGTTCGTGAACCCAACTACGACCCCCACAGTCATAAAAATCAACGGTCAGGAATATGCCTACTCCGTTGTCGACGGCTATGCTGTCATACCCATGGAAGAAGTGAAGAAAGGCGATATTGAGGTCATCCTGCCTATGGACATACACCAAGTGGTGTCCAACGAGAACCTGAAAGGCAACACCGGACTGCGCAGTTATGAGCGCGGACCGCTGGTCTACTGTGCCGAGGGGGTGGACAATGACGATGCACTGTCAAATGTATACATCCCCGAGAACACCACTTACAAGACGGCAACACTCCTCGCCACGACATTCAACGGTGGCGTGACATCCATCACTACACCTGCCGTGAAAGTGGAGAACAACGGAGGCGAGGTCATCAAGACCGACACGAAGGTAAGGCTGATACCCTATTTCGCTCGCGCCCACCGCACTCCGTGCAGCATGAAAGTATGGATATCGATGGACGAGAGTACCCTTGAGTCATCAATCGAATACATAGACAAGGTGCAGCCGTGTGACGATGCAGACGAGAAAGCGCACAATCTCAATGGCTCGAATATGCGCACCGGTGCTGACCTCGGGTGGCGCGACTCCGACGGAGGCTATATTTCCTACGACATGACGATAGACCCCGACCGTCCCAACGACCTCATCATGAAACTCTGGGGAAGTGACAGCGGCAACCGCAACTTCGACATCTACATCAATGGAAATAAGGTTGCATACGAGGAAGTGGAGAATTTCATGCCCGGCCAGTACTACTATATGCGCCATGCTATGCCATTTGACCTGACCAAAGGAAAGACAAAGGTGACCGTGAAACTGCAGTCCATCAACGGAAGTACAGTGGGTGGAATATTCGGAGTGTACACCAGCGTAAGCGAAAATGCCCCCTCCGGCACAGTGCCCATGGACTATATGTGGACTGGAAGATACCAATACCTAAAGCAGCACAGTTACAAGGGCGACTACGACACATCCCTTTTCCGCAACCGCCACTGTGCTGACGGCACGGGAGAGGAAGGACAGAGTTGGACTATGGCGGTGAACCCGACCAACCGCAACTATCTGATGATATACTATTGGGGCGACGAGTCCGATGCAAGAGACTTTGACATCTACTGCGATGACACCTTTGTCGACAAGGAGCATCTGCAGAACAACGAACCGGGACGCTTCTTCTTCCGCACCTATATCATCCCCGAGGAGGGCACAAGCGGCAAGGACAAGGTGACAATACGCCTCTGTTCGCAGAGCGGAACAAAGACCGGTGGTGTCTATTACGCCTACATGATGTCAGAGCCGATTGTCGACGGGATAGCCGAAACCGAGGCTACGGAAGAGGGCGAACCGCGTTTTTTCTCGCTTTCAGGGGTAGAGACGCAGTGCCCGATGCCCGGCATCAACATTGTGCAACGAGGCAATAAGGTCACGAAAATAGCGGTCAAGTAATCCCCGACAGGCCAACAGACCTTGTCACAAAGGCGTTCCTGTGATATAACAAGGACGTTTCTGTGGTGTCAAAACGGTAGGTTGGCAAAACAGGCAAGTTATCAGATGAACGGGCTGAAAGCCCTGTTACACCATAGCCCAGGGCAGAGTTGCGAAGCAACGACACCCTGGGCTATGGACGGATAAGTACAGCCCGCAAAAAGAAAGATGTTGTGTCTGTTTTGACACAACATCTTATTTTAAGTACGAAAGCGTATTGTCAGATTTCCCAACCGATAGCCGATGCACCGAGCACAGCGGCAGACGAACCGTCGAGACCGCTGACAAGGAACTTGGCCTTGCCCTTGAAGATATTGAGAATCTTGTTGTCGTAAGCCTCGATTATCGGGTTCATGATGAGATCGCCAGCCTTTGTCAGACCACCGAAGAATATGAATGCCTCAGGAGAAGAGAAGGCTGCGAAATCTGCGCACGCCTCTCCGAGCATCTTGCCGGTGAATGCGTAGATGTCAAGAGCCACCTGGTCGTTCTTCTCGGCAGCAAGAGAGACATCGAGAGAAGTGATGTTCTCTGGAACGAGTTCGCGCAACAGAGACGGCTTCTCGGTCGTTGCGAGTATCTCGCGGGCAGTGCGTGCCACTCCGGTTGCAGAGCAATAAGCCTCCAGACAGCCGAAACGTCCGCAACCACAAACACGTCCGTTCTCACGAACCTGTATGGTATGACCCAGTTCACCGGCAAATCCGTCACAACCGTAGACCACTTGTCCGTTGATGACAATACCTGAACCGACACCTGTACCGAGGGTTATCATGATGAAATTCTTCATTCCACGCGCTACACCGTAGGTCATCTCGCCCACCGCAGCAGCATTTGCATCGTTGGTAAGAGCCACTGGAATGCCCAACTTCTCACTGAACAGATCTGCCAAAGGCACTACTCCATTGTGTCCCCACTCAAGGTTCGGGGCAAACTCTATTGTACCCTTGTAGTAGTTGCCGTTAGGTGCGCCTATGCCCATCGCCTTGATCTTGTCGATGCCGCCCACCTGATCAATAATCAGTTGCAGAGCATCGCAAGCAGCATCCACATACTCTGATGCAGTGGGATAGCCTTGTGTCTTGATAGAAGTGGTGGCTTTTATCTCGCCACGGCTGTCAACTATGCCAAACACAGAATTGGTTCCGCCAAGGTCCAAGCCGATAACATACGGCTTTATCTCCATTGTTTCGATCATTACTTATTAGTTTTTTGCTGTTAATAATTAGTTCCGGTATAGCAAGACTGCCCGTCACGCAGCGGTGATAAGGACTGTCATATGGCACAAAGGTAGAGAAAAAAAAGCAGAGAGCAAAGGGACTAAGTCATAAAAAAGCGCCTTATGGCAAAAATAAAATACCAATTGCCCTAATTGTCGGAAAATTGGAGTAACTTTGCACGTATTATGTCACACTTGCATACAAGTATTTTTTTCCCATGCAGACAATATTTCCGATAAACATAATAGAACTCGTCTTCAAGGGAATACTGATAGGCGTCATTGCGTCTGCACCGATGGGCCCCGTCGGAGTGCTCTGTGTTCAGCGCACATTGAACAAAGGCCGCTGGCCGGGATTTGCCACGGGACTGGGCGCAGCCATAAGTGACGTAATCTACGCCATACTGACTGGTATGGGCATCGGCTTCATTCAGGACTTCATAAAGCAGGAGACAACATTCTTTGCGCTGAAGATAGCCGGATCAGCAGTGCTGCTCCTTTTCGGCGTGTACTGTTTCTTCAGCAAGCCACGGCAGGTGCATCTCATCAACAAGCGCAACACATCGCTCTTCTACAATGCCCATACGGCGTTCTGGATTACGTTCGCCAATCCGCTCATAATACTGCTTTTCATAGCAGCGATGACCCAATTGACGTTCGTCGTGCCCGACCATCCGCTTGAGATGGGTATCGGCTACATGAGCATTTTCGCCGGTGCCATGCTGTGGTGGTTCGGTTTGACATGGCTCATTGACAAGATTCGCGGACGTTTCAACTCCGAAGGCATACAGATAATCAACCGCATCATCGGTGCGATTGTCATCCTTGTGTCAATTGTATTCCTTGTCGGTACAGTGTTCAACCTATATTCCCTTTCCTGGTATTGATATGACAATAGCGCAAAAACTCCGCAAGGAGAACATCATTGAGTACATCTTGTATATGTGGCAGGTGGAAGATGTCATCCGTGCCTATGGTTTCTCGCTCTCGAAAATGAAGGACGAGTACATCTCCAAGTTCAAGGTCGACGGGCTGGAACAGTATGAGGAGATTGTGGACTGGTACGGCAACATCATCAGGATGATGAATCAGGAGGGCAAAAGAGACAAGGGGCATATCGCCATAAACGAGATACTGGTACAGGATCTTGATGAACTCAACGTGCGTCTGCTGGCAAGTCCGAAGTTTCCTTTCTACAATGCGGAGTACTACAAGGTGCTGCCGTTCATCGTGGAACTGCGCAACCGCGGCAGCAAAGAGGTGTCTGAGATAGAGACGTGCCTCAATGCCCTCTACGGAGTGATGATGCTACGGTTGCAGAAAAAGGAGGTCTCGCAGCAGACACAGAACGCAGTGAACGAGATAACGACATTCCTCGGGATGCTCTCTGACTACTACATAAAGGACAAGACGGAGGGACTGCGTTTCGACGACGACGAAATTTGACACACGGAGGTCACACTCCATAAACCATAAAAGACATGAACATTCTCGTTACAGGAGCCAACGGACAGTTGGGAAACGAAATCCAGATTGCAGCAAAGCAGTCGAAAGACAACTACATTTTCACGGACGTGTGCGACGGATACAGGAAACTGGACATCACCGACCTGGACGCCATACGCCGGGAAGTTGCCGACAACGACATCAAATGTATCATCAACTGCGCCGCATGGACGAATGTTGACCTGGCGGAGACCGCCGGCGAGATCGTGGAAACACTCAATGCCACCGCCCCAGAGAATCTTGCCGTGGCAATGAAGGAAGTGGGCGGACTGCTCGTACACATCTCCACAGACTACGTTTTCGGTGCCGAGCCATACAACACGCCCTGCAACGAGGAACAGAAAGGAACGCCCACAGGCGTCTATGGCAAGACAAAGAAACTGGGAGAGGAGAAGATTATCGCCACTGGAGCAAACCATATAATCATCCGCACAGCATGGCTTTACAGCGAGTTCGGCAAGAACTTCCTGAAGACAATGCTCAACCTGACTGCCACAAAACCGGAACTGAAGGTCGTGTTCGACCAGTGTGGCACGCCGACCTATGCCGGAGACCTTGCCACAGTGATATTCCACATCGTGGAGAACCGTTTGTATGAGGGCAATTTCGGAGTGTACCACTACTCCAACGAGGGTGTCTGCAGTTGGTACGACTTCACGAAAGAGATAGCCGAACTGGCAGGCAACACATCGTGCAACATACAGCCTTGTCACAGCAACGAGTTCCCCAGTCCCGTCAAGAGACCCGCTTACAGCGTGCTGGACAAGACAAAGATAAAGACAACATTCCACATCACGATACCCCATTGGACGGATTCGCTGAAGCTGTGTATGTCAAATATGAAAGCAATATGAATCAGGAAATAGAAAGAAGACGCACCTTTGCCATCATATCACACCCTGACGCAGGAAAGACAACCCTCACAGAGAAGTTTCTGTTGTTCGGCGGACAGATACAGGTGGCAGGGGCTGTAAAGAGCAACAAAATACGCAAGACCGCCACATCCGACTGGATGGACATAGAGAAACAGCGCGGTATATCGGTCAGCACCTCCGTGATGGAGTTCGACTACCACGACTACAAGGTAAACATCCTCGACACCCCTGGACACCAGGACTTCGCCGAGGACACCTACAGGACACTCACAGCCGTGGACAGTGCCATTATCGTGGTGGACAGTGCCAAGGGTGTGGAGACACAGACCCGGAAACTTATGGAGGTGTGCCGTATGCGCAACACTCCCGTCATGATATTTGTCAACAAGATGGACCGTGAGGGACGCGATCCGTTTGACCTGCTTGACGAACTCGAACAGGAACTGCAGATAAAGACAATCCCCCTGTCATGGCCTATCAACCAGGGCATGAGGTTCAAGGGAGTCTACAATATCTACGAGAAACAACTCAACCTCTTCGTGCCCGACAAGCAGAGGGTGACGGAAAAAATCACCGTTGACATCGACTCCGAGGAACTGGACAACTGCGTTGGAGAAGCCGATGCACAGAAGTTGCGCGACGATTTGGAACTCGTGAACGGTGTCTACCCAGAGTTCCGGCTGGAGGATTATCGCAGCGCAGAGGTCGCTCCAGTGTTCTTCGGTTCTGCCCTCAACAACTTCGGAGTACAGGAACTGCTTGACTGTTTCGTGGAGATAGCCCCGTCGCCAAGACCTACAAAGGCAATGGAACGCATGGTAAGCCCGGACGAGAACAAGTTTACCGGTTTCATATTCAAGATAACCGCCAACATCGACCCCAACCACAGGTCGTGCATAGCCTTCTGCAAGGTGTGTTCAGGAAAGTTCGTCAGAAACCAGCCTTACCTGCACGTGCGTGAAGGAAAGATCATACGCTTCTCCTCTCCCACCCAGTTTATGGCGCAGAGAAAGTCGACCATAGACGAGGCATGGGCAGGTGACATCGTGGGACTGCCCGACAACGGCATCTTCAAAATCGGCGACACACTGACGGAAGGCGAGGCGCTGCATTTCCGTGGACTGCCGTCTTTTTCGCCCGAACTGTTCAAATACATCGAGAATGACGACCCGATGAAGTCGAAACAGTTCCAGAAAGGACTTGAGCAACTCATGAACGAGGGTGTGGCGCAGATGTTTGTCAACCAGTTCAACAACCGCCGCATCATCGGCACAGTGGGACAGTTGCAGTTTGAGGTCATACAGTACCGTCTGGAAAACGAGTACAACGCCAAGTGCCGTTGGGAGCCAGTGCACCTGTACAAGGCATGTTGGGTGGAAAGTGACGACGAGAAAGAACTCGACAATTTCAAGAAACGCAAGTACCAATATATGGCAAAGGACAAGGACGGACGCGATGTCTTCCTCGCTGACTCGGGCTATGTGCTGTCCATGGCGCAACAAGACTTCGAACACATACGCTTCCATTTCACAAGCGATTTCTAAGCCTTGCTATACGGCAGTGTCCCTGCCGTTCGCAGAACATAAAACATTTGAGCCGTCAGTCCTCACGGATTGACGGCTCAAATATTTTATATGCAATAAAGTACTTGCGTCTTTTTCAGATGTCAATGTGCCGACTTGAATTCATTGAGGAATCTAACATCGTTCTCGGAGAACATTCTCAAATCGGACACACGGTACTTAAGGTTGGTTATTCTCTCCACACCCATGCCGAATGCGTAGCCTGTATAGACCTTCGAATCTATGCCGCAAGCCTCCAAGACATTGGGATCGACCATACCACAACCGAGTATTTCCACCCAACCGGTGTGCTTACAGAAGCCGCAACCCTCACCACCGCAGATATGACAGGAGATATCCATCTCCGCAGAAGGTTCGGTGAAGGGAAAGTAACTCGGGCGAAGACGTATCTTGGTGTCCGGTCCGAACATCTCGCGGGCAAATATCAGGAGAGCCTGTTTCAAGTCTGTGAAACTCACGTTTTTGTCCACATAAAGTCCCTCAACCTGATGGAAGAAACAGTGTGCACGGGCAGATATCGCCTCGTTACGGTAGACCCTGCCGGGGCAAAGCACCCTAATCGGCGGTTCATGAGTACTCAGATAGTGGCTCTGGTCATTGGAAGTATGCGAACGGAGAAGGATGTTCTTCGTCACGTCAAGATTGCTTTGCTCAACAAAGAACGTATCCTGCATATCACGGGCGGGATGATCTGCGGCAAAATTAAGATTGGTGAAGATATTCAAGTCGTCGTCAATCTCAGGACCACCTGCCAGAGTAAAGCCCATGCGCTGGAATATGTCGATAATCTCGTTCTTTACTATAGTGAGCGGATGACGTGTGCCAAGCCCTACAGGATAGGCAGTACGGGTGAGGTCAAGATCCTCCGTGCCACTTTCAACGGTATCGAGTTGTGTGCGCAAATCATTGATCTTGTTCTGCACGGCACTCTTCAGTTCGTTGATTTTTATGCCTATTTCCTTCTTCTTGTCAGCCGCTACGCCACGGAACTCCTCCATCAAGGCGTTCATCTCGCCTTTCTTGCTGAGGAAGCGTATGCGCAGTTGCTCCAGCTCCTCGGCATTACTTGCTTTCAGAGTGTCTACTTCCTGTAAAAGTGCTGCTATCTTGTCCGAAATCATATTGTTGCGTTTATTTGATGCAAAGTTAGTAAATTCCAAGGAAATAAGGAAACCAATCCAAAATAAAGTGGTAATTTTGCACGGTTTTAACGGAACAATTCTGATGAGAAAACTATTGTTTGCAGCGGTGTTTTTCACCCTGTGCGGAGTATTCGGACTGCTGTCCTACAGTTGCACAGACAGGAAGCCATCGCAGGACTCATTGCTCGCCGACACCTTGGTCGGCGATTCTTCTGCGGAGAACACGGAAGAACAGATTATCACCGACACCCCCATGCCCGATGCAGCCGACGAGTTGTTTGATGATTTCATATTCAATTTTGCAGCCAACAGGAAATTGCAGTTGGAGAGAATAGCCTTTCCACTCCCTGTCGACGAGCCTTCCGGCAAGAAGACCGTGGACAAGCAGCACTGGAAGATGGAACATTTCTTCATGCGGCAGGACTACTACACACTCATCTTTGACAACGTCCGTCAGGCGGAAGTGGCAAAAGACACAAGCATAAACCACGCCATTGTGGAAAAGATACATCTGGAACGCAAGACCGTGGAGCAGTATGTCTTCGACCGCAAAGGCGGCAGGTGGATGATGACGGCAGTCCATTCCACAAGTTTCTCTTCGTCTCCCAACGCTTCGTTCCTCAATTTCTACAGCCGCTTTGCCGTGGACAAGGATTTCCAGGTAGAAAGTGTCAACGACCCATTGCGTTTCTCCGGACCTGACCCCGACAACGATTTCGACAACATGGACGGCATCATCTTACCCGAGCAGTGGCCGTCATTCGCTCCGCCACTGCCGTCGAAGATGATCTACAACATCATCTACGGAAAGGAAGGACACGGTTCAAACCAGAAAGTATTCATCATCCGAGGCATTGCCAACGGTCAGGAATCGGAGTTGACATTCCGCAGAAAAAGCGGAAAATGGAAACTTGTGGAACTGCACATATAAGCGACGACAGACCGAATAATCCAAGCAACAACCACCATAGCACATGATTGACGAGAAAAACTACAGCCTATTGAAACACAATACGTTCGGCATGGATGTAAAGTGCGACCGTTTCATAGAGTTCTCCTCCACTGATGAGGTAATCGAGATGCTGCCGTCAGTCAGCAATGGTGACTATATCATAATAGGCGGAGGCAGCAATGTGTTGTTCACAAAAGATTTCCACGGCACGGTAATCCGCTCTGGGATAACAGGAATACAGGAGGAACTGCATGACGACCATGTAATTGTCAGATGCGGAAGTGGCGAGAATTGGGACGGTATCGTGGCCTACTGCGTCTGCAAAAACTATTATGGTGCAGAGAACTTGTCGCTGATTCCCGGTGACGTGGGGGCATCGGCAGTGCAGAACATCGGGGCATACGGCTCGGAAGTGAAGGACATCATCGAGACGGTAGAGGCTGTGGAGATTGCCACCGGCAATACTTTCACTTTTTCAAATGACGATTGCCAGTATGCCTACAGGCACAGCCGATTCAAGACAGAATGGCTAAACAGATTTTTCATCACTCATGTAAGTTACCGTCTCTCGCTCCAGTTCTCACCCAATCTGGACTATGGCAACATACGCAGCGTCCTTGACAGCAAAGGGATTTCCTCGCCAACGGCACTGCAACTGAGGGATGCCGTCATAGAGATACGCAGGGCTAAACTCCCAGACCCTGCCGTCCAAGGCAACGCAGGCTCTTTCTTCACAAATCCCATTGTGGGAAAGGAACAATTCAAGGCACTGCTTTCCAATTTCCCGAATATGCCCCATTACACGGTGGATGACACAAAAGAGAAAATTCCTGCCGGTTGGCTGATTGACCAGTGCGGCTGGAAAGGGAAGTCATTGGGCAGAGCCGGTGTACATGACAAGCAGGCACTGGTGCTCGTAAACAAGGGCGGTGCAACAGGGAATGACATTGTCAGACTGTGCGAGACTATCCGCAGCGATGTAAAACAGAAGTTCGGGATAGAGATAAATCCCGAGGTCAACATCATATAAACGGTTCTTGCCGATGATACTGTCGCTTCCGAGCGCATCAGTTCACGCTGTATGACAGTTCCTCCTTTGTGTCTATGAAGTTAACCAGCCTGTGGTTGACATCAACACCCGGTATTTTGGAACGCAGCACCACACTCTTCTTGAATTTAGCATACTGTACACTGAAGTACAACGGCACAGTACCTTCATTGGCAGATATAACCGCCGTGAGGTCGTCAACAAGTTCTTCGGTGAGTTCATCCGACTTTACCGAGATTGTAAACTTGTCTACAGACTTGTCCTTTATATCGGACATATAGTTGACCGTACCTATCTTGAAATCATAGTACTTGCTCGTGGGATAGCGTTTCGTACACGTTGCCGTGATATAAAGGGCAACGCCGACAGTGAAGTATCCACTCCACTGCCCCCAGTCATCAAAGATTGCGAGGTCGCCAGAACCACTGTAATCTTCCAAGGTCACTATTCCGTATGGCTTGCCTTTCTTTGTCATGCCTGTCCTGACAGACGAAACGATACCTCCAAACACTATGCTGTCCTTCTGCGAAAGTGCATCTTTGTCCTCCAGTTCCACCGTCACCGTGTTGCACATCTTGTCCAAGATGAACTTGTAGTCATCGAGCGGATGGGCAGAAAGGTATATTCCCACGAGGTCACGCTCGCGATTCAACAACTCCATAGTACTCAACTTGGTGTAGGTCTTCGGTATCGGTGGTTTGCCAATGGTCTCATTAAAGCCGTCGAAACCGAACAATGACGACTGTGCCTCCGCCATTGAGTTCTGATAATTCTGCCCGAATCGCAACAAAGTATCAAGGAATTTGTCTCCCTGTTTGTTTACTTCCTCCGCATATTGTTCGCGCGCAAGTCCGAAACTGTCAAAGGCTCCGCTCGCCACAAGCGAATCATAACAGCGGCGATTCACCACAGATGTGTTGACACGTTGGGCGAAATCGAAAACATCCTTGTATGGCCCGTTGTCGTTCCTCTCGGTTATTATTGCCTCGGCAGCCCCCTCGCCGATACCTTTGATTGCAGCAAGTCCGAAGCGAATCTCCCCTTTCTTGTTCACGCCGAAATTGGAGAAACTCTCGTTGACATCAGGTCCGAGGGTTTTGATGCCCAGCGACAAGCACTCGTCCATGAGTTTCTTTATCTCCTTGATGTCATTTTTGCGCCTCGTCATTATGGCAGCCATAAACTCCGCAGGATAGTGCGCCTTGAGGTAAGCCGTCTGATATGCCACCCAAGAGTAGCACGCAGCGTGCGACTTGTTAAAGGCATAAGAGGCGAATTTCTCCCAGTCTGCCCAGATTTTCTCAAGCACTTTCGGGTCATGACCATTCTTTTTGCCACCCTCAATGAACTTAGGCTTCATAGCATCGACTATGGCTTTCTTCTTCTTACCCATTGCCTTACGCAGCGCGTCGCTCTCTCCTCGCGTAAAGTTTGCCAGTTGTCGCGACAGAAGCATCACCTGCTCCTGGTACACCGTTATGCCATAGGTATCCTTGAGATATTTCTCCATGCAGGGAATATCATAGGTTATAGGCTCTTTACCATTCTTTCTCTTGATGAAAGAAGGTATATAGTCCATAGGTCCCGGACGGTAAAGGGCGTTCATGGCTATAAGGTCTTCAAATACCGTCGGGTGCAGCTCCTTGAGGTATTTCTGCATTCCGGGTGACTCAAACTGGAACGTTCCTATTGTCTGACCCTTCTGATACAATTGGTAAGTCAGTTCATCATCAATGGGAATATTGTCAAGATCGATGTCTACGCCCTGAGTCTGCTTTATGATCTTCACCGCCTCTTTCTGCTCGGAGAGAGTTTTCAGTCCAAGGAAGTCCATCTTTATCAATCCTGTAGACTCAATCACATGACCGTCATACTGTGTGACGGCGGTCTTGATACCGGGGAAATCGGGGTCATCTGCCGTCGACACAGGCACATGATCGGATATAGGGTCACGGCAGATGATAAATCCGCAGGCATGGATACCAGTACCTCTGACTGTTCCCTCAAGCATCTTGGCATATTTGATGGTGTTGCTCTCACGGATGTCCGCACTCGTCTCGGCATCCCTAATCTCAGGAACGACCTTCACGACATTGCCGAGATTCATCTTCATTCCGTCGGGCAAGCGGTCGGGAATCGCCTTACACCAACCGTTAGAGACCTCAAGCGGAACATTCTCAACACGCGCCACGTCCTTGATAACGTTCTTCGTCGCCATGGTACTGTAGGTAATGATGTGCGCACAGTTCTCCTTTCCGTACTTGTCCATTACCCACTGGAGCACCTTGCCGCGTCCGTCATCATCGAAGTCTGTGTCTATATCAGGAAGAGACACACGGTCGGGATTGAGAAAACGCTCAAAAAGCAAGTCGTATTTCAAGGGGTCTATCTTGGTTATACCCAAGCAATACGCCACCACAGAGCCTGCCGCCGAACCACGCCCCGGACCGACCCAGACACCGAGTTCGTTGCGTGCGGAGTTGATAAAGTCCTGAACGATGAGGAAGTAACCCGGGAAACCCATCGTCTTCATTATGTGCAACTCGAACTTTATGCGCGACACAACCTCGTCAGACAACGGTTCTCCATAGATACGCCTTGCTCCGTCGTATGCCAGTTTGGCAAGATAGTCGGCCTCAAACTTTACTCTATAAATCTTCTCATAGCCGCCCAGTTTTGCGATTTTCTTCTTCCCTTCATCTTCCGGGAGTTGGTTTTCGCCGTTCTCATCGCTGGTAAACTCTTTGTAGAGGTCTTCTTCCGTAAACTTATTGCGCCATTCTTCCTCTGTACCAAAATCTTCCGGGATGGGGAAGAACGGCATTATCGGGTCACTCTCAATATTGTAGGTCTCGACCTTATCGAGAATTTCGCACGTATTGGACAATGCTTCGGGGATGTCGGAAAAGATGTCGTTCATCTCCTCACGCGTCTTGAACCATTCCTGTTTGGAGTAGAGCATACGCGTAGGGTCGTCCAGACTTTTGCCCGTATTGAGGCATAGCAGGTGGTCATGCGCCTCTGCCGTATCCTCATCCACGAAGTGGCAGTCATTGGTACATACCAGTTTGATACCGTATTCGCGTGCGAGTTCAATGATAATCTTGTTCGCTCTCTGCTGCAAAGGATACGTCTCGCGGTTCGCCCTCTGATTGGGGTTCTTCACTTCATGGCGCTGCAACTCCAGATAATAGTCATCCCCCCAAAGCCGTTTGTGCCATTCTATCGCTTCCCTTGCACCTTCTATGTCATCACGAAGTATCTTTGCCGGCACTTCACCGGCAATACATGCCGAACAAACTATCAGTCCTTCGTGAAAGCGTTCAAGATCAGCACGGTCTGTACGCGGTCTGCCATAAAAACCGTCTGTCCATGCACGCGACACGAGTTTTATCAGATTATGGTATCCGAGTTCGTTCTTTGCCAGTACGATAAGGTGGTAACCGCCACGGTCACCCTTGTCGTTCTCCTTCTGCGCCATACTCCTTCGCGCCACGTACATCTCGCATCCGAAAATCGGCTTAAATGGTTCAAGTCCCTCTTTCGTCCTCTTTCCATTGACTTTGGCACAGTAATCGAACAATTCCTTGATGCCGAACATATTGCCATGGTCAGTAAGTGCCATTCCCCTCATACCGTTTGCCACCGCCTTGTCGACAAGTTTGTCTATCGGTGACTGTCCGTCAAGAATGGAATAATATGAGTGAACGTGTAGGTGGATGAAGTCTTGCATGATATGGTTGCATTTGTCTTGCGAAATTACTCTTTTAATGTCACACCGCCAAAAGATTAATTTGGAATTGTTGCACGGATTAGAAAAAATATACCTATCTTTGCAAAGATAAGTGTAGCACTCGATGTCTAAGAAAATAGAGAAGCTGAAAAAGCTGAAAAAAATACGTATTCACCGCGAAGGAACCAACACTCTGCTATGGGGCGGAATTTTTATTGCCACTATAGCATTGCTCCTTTGGCGTAGCCTGGACACCCACATACCGTTCTGGATATTCATTGTCGTGTTTGGCTCTGTCTACTGCGTGGTCATCAATTTCTTCCGTTGTCCAAAACGTTCATTCCCCCACGACAACACAGACAACATCGTTGTGGCTCCCGCAGACGGCAAGATTGTCGTCATAGAAGAGGTTGACGAGCACGAGTATTTCCACGACCGAAGGATTATGGTCAGCATTTTCATGAGCCTTTTCAACGTCCACGCCAACTGGTTTCCCGTAGACGGCAAAGTATTGTCCGTGCGTCATCAGAACGGAAACTATCACAAGGCGTGGTTGCCAAAGGCAAGTACGGAGAATGAGCACGCAGATGTGCTCATCGAAGCCGACAACGGAGAGAAGATATTGTGCCGTCAGATAGCAGGAGCAATGGCGAGACGCATCGTGACATACGCCAAGGAAGAGGAGTATTGCTTCATTGACGAGCATCTCGGGTTTATAAAATTCGGTTCAAGAGTGGATCTTTACCTTCCCCTCGGAACTGAGATATGCGTATCCATGGGCCAGTTTACCACTGGTGACCAAACCGTTATAGCGAGATTAAAATGAAATCACAGTTTCCAAACATAGTCACCGCCTGCAACCTTATCTGCGGTTGCATAGCGACAGTATTTGCCCTACAGTCCGACGCACATGCGGCTCTGCTGTTCATAATACTCGGAGCGGTATTCGATTTCGGCGACGGTCTGTCGGCACGCGCACTGAAAGTGTCATCTCCGATAGGCAAAGAACTCGACTCTCTTGCCGATGTCATCACGTTCGGACTTGCCCCATCGGCAATTGTGTTCAACGAACTGACAGTACTCGACTATCCGAGTTTCATGGAAGGCATAAAGGACTATGTGCCCTATTTGGCATTTGTCATGGCGGCATTCTCCGCCTCAAGGTTGGCGAAATTCAACCTTGACGAGCGTCAGACAACATCCTTCATCGGCCTGCCGACACCTGCCAATGCCCTGTACTGGGGGGCACTCATCAGCGGATACCACCACACTATCGAAAGCACAAACTATTTCACGCTTCTCATCATACTGATGATATTCGTCAGTTGTTGGCTCTTGATTTGCGAGATGCCTATGTTCGCTTTGAAATTCAAGCACTGGGGACTTGACTATCCAGGCAACAAGATAAAGTACGGCTTTCTTCTACTCTGCCTGGTCACCGTCCTTGCCTTTATCAGATCTGACGAACCGGAACTGAGCCTTGCCTTTATCATCTTGGCATACATTTTGATATCATTTGTAATGTGGTGTTCTAAAGGCTGCAAGAAAGTATCATGATTCTGTTAAAGTTTTTCTCTTTGATTGCCCTGTTCATCATTTTCATGGTGTTCTTCTTTGTCGTGACCGCTGTCGGCAATATCCGTTCGATAGTGCGGCAGTTTCGTAACATGACAGGAAACACCACTGCCAACAACAGTCAGACAAACCACAGAAACGACACAAAAGGGAAAGAGACTGTCCACAACAGCACTTCATCTCGCAAGGGGAAAATCATTCCGCAAGACGAAGGCGAATATGTGGACTACGAAGAAATAAAATAGACTACACGAGATAGTCGCTGCTGCGGACTGCAAGTCCAGCAACAGCGGCTATCTTATGATTCGTCACCAGTGTTCAACGTCCCTTTTCGGGTCAGTTGTGCACCAGTGTGCCGATGTCTTCTCCGTCAATCACTTTTTTAAGATTGCCTGGTATATCCATATTGAAAACATATATGGGCAGATCATTCTGCATACACATGGCAGTGGCAGTTATATCCATAACTTTCAGATTGCGCGCTATTACGTCACTGTAGGTTATATCTGAGAACTTCACCGCCGTAGGGTCTTTCTCGGGATCAGCAGTATAGATGCCGTCGACGCGTGTTCCCTTGAGCATCACATCTGCCTCTATCTCTATTCCGCGCAGACTTGAACCTGTATCGGTTGTAAAATACGGACTGCCTGTTCCTGCCGAAAAGATGCACACTTCACCACGGTTCATCGCCTCGAGAGCCTTCCATTTTGTGTAGAACTCACCTATCGGTTCCATACGGATAGCCGTAAGTACACGGTTCTTCTGCCCTACCGCATCAAGAGCACTGGAGAGAGCGAGCGAGTTGATGACCGTTGCACACATACCCATCTGGTCTCCTTTCACGCGGTCAAAACCTTTTCCTGCGCCCGCAAGTCCACGGAAGATATTGCCACCACCTATCACGATGCCTATCTGCACACCCATATCGGCAATCTCCTTGATCTGTTGTGCATACTGATTGAGACGTTCCGTGTCAATTCCATGTTTCTGTTCGCCTGCAAGACTCTCGCCTGAGAGTTTGAGGAGAATACGCTTAAACTTTGCCATAAGAATATTTTTATATTATAAATTTCACTTCTTTCAATTCGTAATCACGACTTTTGCCATTACTGTCGCACAGGACGAGGTGTCCGTTTGGCAACACTTCCACTATCTCCGCACTGAACCTGCCACTGCAATCCTCATATTCGTAGAATCCGTTACGACGGTAAAGACTGACGGAATATTCTGCCGTGACATCATCATATCGGCACTTCGCCAAATCATCCATACGGTTCACCAGCCGGCAAAGGAACTTTTCCAAAACCTCATCCCTGTCAACATCATGTCCGACAATGGTGCACAACGATACAGGATTGGGTGCATCACCCGTAAATACGCGCTGGTTGAGATTGATACCGATGCCGTAGATACATTGTGAAATGACCTTCCCACTTATGGTTGTGTCTATTATCGTACCGCTGATTTTACGATCCTGCCAGTATATGTCATTAGGCCATTTGAGGGTAAAACCATCGGCATAGTCATCCAAAACATCCTTCAAGGCAAGTGCGCCGGCCATTGACAGGAGGAACTGACGATTGGCAGGTATTTCCGGAACTGGCATCTTTACGGAGAAAAGGAGGTTTTTGCCACGCTCGCTCTCCCACTTGTTCTGCCCCTGACCATGTCCTGCCTCCTGATAGTCAGCCACTACCACCACATAATCGCCGTCAGTACGCTTTATGATTTCATGGGTGGATGTCGTCGTGTCAAGTTTTACCGTTTGCCAGTTCATAACAGACAAGGATTGAAGGCGTCCTCTATATGTTGAAGTTTCATATCCGTTTCCGGTGTCCCCACTATCGAGATGATATCGAAACGGACTTCCATATCGATGTTAAACTGCTTTATATATGCATCCGCACAATAGCCTATGTTCCTTATCTTCCGTCGGTCTACGGCTTCCGTCGGTTCCAACACTTCATCCGTTTGACGTGTTTTCACCTCCACAAACACTATAGTAAGCATATCAGGAGAATAAGCGACGATATCAACATCACGCTTTCCGTGATGCCAGTCACGGGCACAGACAGAATAACCTTTCTTCACAAGGTAAGCCTCAGCGGTGTCTTCGCCCCATTTTCCAAGGTCATTGTGTGCTGCCATTATCTCTTGCCACTGAAGAATTTCTGCATCAACGCCCTACATTCCGCCTCAAGCACGCCGCCGACGACCTCTGCTTTGGGATGAAGAGCCTTAGGAGCGAAAACGGAAAAACCGCGTTTCTCGTCAGCCGCACCATAGACCACCCGGCCTATCTGCGCCCAGCCTATTGCTCCGGCACACATCACGCAGGGTTCCACAGTGACATAGAGAGTACACTCACGCAGATATTTTCCTCCAAGCATATTGGCTGCCGATGTTATCGCCTGCATCTCCGCATGGGCTGTCACATCATGCAACGCCTCTGTAAGATTGTGCGCACGCGCTATGATACGGTCATTGCAGACCACCACCACACCCACAGGCACCTCACCGGAACCGTATGCCGCCTCCGCCTCTTGCAGGGCTTTGCGCATGAACTGTTCGTCCTTGTTCTCCATGGACTACTTCACCAGTATGACAAGATACTTGCTTGTACTCCAAAAACTATCGGGATTGGTTATCCGCAGGACATACTGTTTGTTGGCATCTTTCTCCAACGTGTAACTTCCTGACGGATGATTTGTCAGTATATTTGCCGACTTTGAATAAAGTTTTATCTCCTTGTCAACCCTTATATCAAGTTTTGTAAAGTAACTCTTGTTGAAACTTGACTGCAGGACACGACCGTTTTCGATGATGTGCTGATCCTTCAACTCCTTCTTGGTACCAAAGACATACCATGCAGTATTGAGTTGTTTGTCCTGTGCGGCAATGGTCTTGCTTTTGGAATTCCCCTCTTCCGTCAGAGAGTTTACCGACGTATTGAGGTTGTCGACCATATTGTCGAGTTCGGCTATATGGACGTTCTTCTCATTGAGTTCTGCCCGCAACTGCTGTAGTTCACGGTCTTTGGCATCAAGTTGCTGTACAAGTCCGTTGATTGTTTCCTTCAATTTATTTCCCTTGACAGAACTTTCACGCAGTTGTTGACGCAATTTCGACACCAGTTCACGGTTGCGTTTCATCTGTTCGGAGATAAATTCCATGTCGTCCTTTATGCGTTGTGAGTTGCTGTAGCCCTCGCTTCCGCCCATGACACTGACCCTGTTCTCTGCTTCACTTATCTGTTGCAGGCCAGTCTGAATCTCGTTCATTGTGCCCATCATGTCATCTATCTCGTGGTCTTTCTGCACGATGACACGCTGCAAAGAGTCCACTCTCGCCTGACTGTCGGTCATCTCTGACGACTTCTTTTCCTGGCATGACGTTATGCTGAAGGCTACTGCCACCAGCAACAAAACAAACAACCTATTCATACTTCTCATTGTATTATCAATACTAAAACATCATCAAGATGTATCACATCACCTCTATAAAGGACACTTGACTTATGGCAAAGTTAAACATAATATCCGAAAATATCACACCAACCACAAGAATTTATCATATAGCAGTGCTTACTTCATCCTCTTCATATCATTAAAAGCACTACACACTATCGGCACAGTAATGGCAAATGCACACATATCCGCCACCGCCTGACATATTTCCAGACCAAGCAACCCCATGAAATGAGGCAGCACGAAAACGAGAGGAATAAAGAACAGACCGCTTCTGGCCGCAGCCAAGATATTCGCCCGTACCGGCTTGCGTATGGTCTGCAAAAGCATATTGCTGACAATGATTGTCGCAACGAGAGGGAATGTCAAGAGTTGCCACCTGAGAGCAGGAGTACCAACAGCAACTACACCCGCGTCATGGCGGAACTCTCTGATTATCGGCTCGGCGAAAGCGAATCCCACCAAAGCGACAACGGCAAGAAACACCGTACCTATCTTGATGCAATACAGATAGCCTTCTTTCACCCTGTCATAAAGACGTGCACCGTAACAGAATCCACACAGAGGCTGGAAACCCTGCCCCAAACCGATAATCGCAGAGTAGACAAAATAGCAGCATCTGCCGACAATGGACATTCCGGCTATGGCACAGTCGCCGAAAGCACCTGCCGCAACATTGAGCATGACTGTCGCCAAACTGCCAAGTCCCTGTCTTGACAGAGAAGGAGTGCCTCCTGCCAGTATCTCTTTGAACAATTGTCTGGAACATCTGAAGTTCTGTAGGCGTATGTGTATATTCTGCTTGCGGCGCGTCATGGCAAAAAGCACACAAAAACTGCACATCTGCGAGATGAGAGTTGCCACAGCCGCCCCGGTTATACCCATATCAAAGGCGAAAATAAACAGAGGAGCGAGCATCGCATTAAGAATAGCCCCGGTCACGATACCCGCCATTGCCAATGATGCGTTTCCCTGGAAACGCATCTGGTTATTCATGGTAAAAGACGAGGTCATAAACGGTGCGCCAAGCAGTATTATGCCCAAATAGACCTTTGTGTAGGGCAATATTGTCGGAGTAGAGCCAAGTACGATGCACAATTTTTCCAAACACAACAATCCTACGACAGAAAATATGACACCGCATATGAAACTGCCGAAAAAGCCGGTTGCTGCCATTACGGCGGCATCATCATAAAGTCTGGCCCCAAGTTTACGGGAAATATAATTCCCTGAACCGTGGCCGAAGAAAAAGCCTATCGCCTGAATAATCGCCATGACAGAGAATGACACGCCTACGGCAGCAGTGCATTGCGTGTTTATCTTACCCACAAAATATGTGTCCACCATATTGTAGATGCTCGTCACCAACATACTTATTATGGTAGGAATTGCCATAGTAAGTATCACCCGGTGTACCGGTGCAGACACAAGAAACGTATAGTTATCCTTACTACTCTTCATCACAAATAAAAGACTTCCTGCCCACTGCGACAGTGAACAGGAACTACGACCAAGGTGATTTCATCCGGTCTGTCAAACTTCACCCTTGTTTTTATTGCTCTTTTCCTTCGTTTTTTTCGAGGTGTCACCGCCTACCACCACTACGATTTCGCCTCTCGGTTCCGTCTCGGAGAAATGGTCTATGAGTTCTGCGAGCGTTCCACGCACGCTCTCTTCATGGAGTTTGGAAATCTCACGGCATACGCACGCCGGGCGGTCGCTGCCGAATGTGTCGGCAAACTGTTGGAGAGTCTTGAGCAGTCTGTATGGAGACTCATAGAAAATCATTGTCCTGCGTTCTCCTTTCAAAGACTCCAGATGCGTCATGCGCCCCTTTTTCTGAGGCAGGAATCCCTCGAAACAGAAGCGGTCACACGGCAGTCCCGATGCCACGATGGCCGGTATGCACGCTGTAGCCCCAGGCAGGCACTGCACCTCAACACCGGCTTTGGCAGCCTCACGGGCAAGAAAGAATCCGGGATCGCTTATCCCCGGAGTGCCGGCATCGCTCACCAAAGCAACTGTCTGACCGCTTTTCAACCGCTCCACAACGGCTGCGGTGGCTGCATGTTCATTGAATTTGTGGTGCGACATGAGATGATTGTGTATGTCAAAATGCTTCAGCAGTATGCCTGAAGTGCGGGTATCTTCCGCCAGCACCACATCCGCTTCCTTCAGAATGCGGATGGCACGCATCGTCATGTCTTCCATATTCCCCACTGGAGTGGGAACTATATACAGTATCCCCATAGCGTCTGCAAATGTAGGCATTTAATCTACATTATCAAAAAAAAGGTATCTTTTCTTTTGTTTTTTTAGAACTCTTCGTACCTTTGCGACACATTAAATATCCCTCAAGACCTTATATGGGAAACGACACGAACGGAGAAACACACCGGTTTGGACGCATTGAAGTAATATGCGGTTCGATGTTTTCGGGCAAAAGCGAAGAACTCATCCGACGGATGAAGCGTGCCAAGTTCGCAAAACAGAACACCGAAGTATTCAAACCTGCCATAGACACACGCTATTCGGAAGAGGATGTGGTAAGCCATGACCACAACGCAATCGGGTCTACGCCTGTAGAGTCGTCAGCATCCATACTCCTGCTGTCATCGGAGATTGACGTTGTGGGCATCGACGAGGCACAGTTCTTCGACGACGGGATTGTTGACGTGTGCAACGAACTTGCCAACCGTGGCGTGAGAGTTATCGTGGCAGGGCTTGACATGGACTTCCGCGGAATACCGTTCGGACCGATGCCGGCACTCTGTGCCATTGCCGATGATGTCACAAAGGTACATGCCATTTGTGTGAGATGCGGTTCCTTGGCGTATGTAAGCCACCGACTTGTGGACAACGAGAAGAGAGTGCTTCTTGGCGAGGCACAGGAATATGAGCCTCTCTGCCGCGAGTGCTTCAGGAAGGCAGAGGGAAAACAGTGATGCAGACACTATAATAGACACAGCCTATGGAGTCAAAGTTTTCACCCGACAAACTATTGCGCTGGTTCGGGATAGCCCTTGTCATCGTGGCGGTATACCTCACGGTAAAGCACCTCAGCACGGTTCTGTTGCCATTCTTCATAGCGTGGTTCTTTGCCTACCTGCTCTATCCCATAGTGAAATTTGTGCAATTCAAACTCAGGGTGAAAGTGCGCGCATTGGCAATCATTATCACCATGTTGCTCACGACAGGAGTCATTGCCGGTGTGTTGTGGCTCATCATTCCCCCGATGATAAGCCAGTTTGACCTGCTCGGCAAGTTCATAGCAAGTTATGTCACCCACCAGACCCACACGCACAGCATCATGGCATACATTCAAGAGGTGCTTGTGGACAACCAGAAGCAACTGGAACAGTTCTTCAAAAGCCCTGATTTCACCAACATACTGAAGAGTGCGCTGCCCAAGGTATTCTCTTTCTTAGGGCAGACGGCGAGCGTACTGTGGAGCATAGTGGCATCCTGCATCGTCATTCTCTATATGTTCTTTATCCTTCTTGACTACGAATACCTCACCACAAAGTGGCTTGCAATATTCCCGAAGAAAGCACGCCCGTTCTGGGCTGACGTGATGCACGACGTGGAACGTGCGCTCAACTCCTACATAAGAGGTCAAGGCCTGGTGTCACTTTGTATGGGCATCATGTTCTGCATAGGGTTCACAATCATTGATTTCCCCATGGCGATAGGTCTGGGAATACTCATCGGCATCATGAACCTCGTGCCTTACCTCCATACATTCGCCCTTATTCCAACCGCATTCCTCGCCCTTCTGAAAGCGGCAGACACCGGACAGAATTTCTGGATCATATTCGGTCTGGCCGTATTGGTGTTCTGCGTAGTCCAGGCCATATCCGACACGGTGGTTACACCAACAATTCTCGGCAAGGCAATGGGATTGAATCCGGCGGTGCTTCTTCTCGCCTTGTCGGTGTGGGGCACACTTCTCGGTTTTATCGGACTTATACTTGCACTTCCGCTGACAACCCTTATCTTCGCCTACTGGAAACGCTATGTCACCAAAGAAGACAGTCTGACAGAGGATCAGCAGCAGGAGCAGACTACTTGAAGAAAGGGGCTACGAAGGAAGAACGGCGATTTTCGACAATCACCTTGTTCATGTCATAGAGTATTGTCACCTGCTTCTTCTCTTCGTCCATAGTGAACGCGTCCATCTGTCCGTTTCTGGGGATAAAGTCAGGAATTACTGCTATCATATAGGAATCGGCATTACCAAGGTGGGCTGCCTCCACATCTCCCAAGGGAAGACGTATGCCAAGGTCTGCCGGACGGCGACCTTCTGCCATAAATATCTCCTGACGCATGAGATAGACGGTGTGGAGCAGTTCTTCCACTGTTGTAGCCTCAGCAATCATATCCTGCGTAACCGATGTACCAGAGATATAAGGTACAGAGATGAGGCTGGGGGCTGTGCGGTCGAGCACGAGCCCGCTTCTCATGGGAGCACCCTCACACGATGCCACCAAATAGTCGGTGCCTACAGGATAACGCTTTGCTCCTCCGTTATATCTTCCCTCCAGATGGTCATCAAGGTCAGTCTTTACCGGACGACTCTTGACAAGACCGAGCAGGTCATCGAGACATTTCTTTGCTTCCGCTACATTATTGTCGGCAAGCGAAGCCTCTGCAAGGATGAGATAATTCTCCTCTGCCTTGGCAATGTTTATGGAGCATTCGTCGGTAGACTTTATCTGATAGTATTTCGGATCGAGGAAATCAAGTCGCGGCAACGGCTGGAACCATGTGCCCCATATTGCCTCTTGAGCCACATTGGTGACATTGTTTTCCCCGTCGAAGTCTACCTGACGACATAACCCGGCATCAAGTGTCAGCGACTCCTTTGCCTCTGCGGTGGCATTCACCTTATCTCCCTGACGATAGTATATGCGGGCTTTAAGCGTATGGATGAACGCCTTGTCCTCATTGCTCGCAGCATAGTCTATGGCCTTATCAAGAGTCTCGAGCGCCAGCGAGAGATGTTTCTCCCACGGCTGCACCTCACCGCCCTCCTCCACTGGCAGACCAGTGAAATACTCGCCAGCGAGAATATAGGAATATGCCTTGATGTAATAGAGCGTAAATTTCTCCTTGTCGGTAAAGTTGTTGTCGTGCTTTGCCACCACATTGAATCCATAGTCTGCCGACTCGCGCAGTGTACCGACATAGCGTTGCAACTTTATTATCAGTTCGTCCGACGGCAACAGATTCAGCAAATCAAACTCCTTGCTACTCCGAGAATAGTTGTTGTAATAGTTGTCCGAGAGTATTTCCATCAACTGGCAATACTCTCCCACGGCGAGTGCAAACTGCTTCTCTGTGCCGTTGACCCATGTCTGCATGGCATTGTCGGAATCGAGGAAGTCGTCTTCCACCACATTGGGGTTGACAATCTCACCCGGACTTACCAGTCCGCACGATGTCACAGCGAGACTTACTATTGCTATATATAATATATGTACGTATCTTTTCATTGTCACGTATATTTAGAAATCAAACTTCAGCGAGGCTACATACTGGCGTGGTGACGAGTATGTGGCATAGTTAAGCCCTCCAGTAGACACTGCGCCCTGCGACATTGCTCCCGGCAACGTGGCTTCCGGGTCTACACACGACGCTGTAAAAGCAAAGGGATTGTAGACATTTAGGGCTATGTTGAGCGACTTCACGAAGAAGCGTGGGAAATGCAGTGTGTAGTCCAAGCCGATATTCCTTATCTTCAGATAGTCCGCCTTGTCTACGAAATAGTTGGTAAAATAGAGCCATGATACGCCCTGAGTGAGTCCGTTTAGGGCTGCCTGTGGAATCTCGTCGTCAACGATTCCGCGACGGAAGCGGAACTGTCGGTCGAAGGAATGAACGTATGAGCCAGTCTGATAGTCACCCGACACATAGAGTTGCAAGTCCTTATATTTCACATTGAGCGACATATTGCCATAGAAAGTAGGCAGTGTACTGCCCAAATCCTGTAGCGGGAGCACCTCCTTTAGCGAGCCGTCACCATTGAGCACAGCCTTGTTGCCACGAAGGAAACCAACAGGTTTGCCCACCTCCACTACAGTCTGTATGGTCGACGTGTCGAAACCACCAATGGCAAAGGCTGGCTGACCGCCAGTACTTAGCACCTCATTGTGGTTGGTGTTGAAGGAAGCATTGAGCGACACAGTCCAGTCACGGGTTCTGACAGGTGTCAGTCCTACGGTAATCTCAAATCCCTTATTCTCTATGTCACCTACATTGGCAAGATAGGTCGACTGCTGTCCCGACGACGGAAGGGTCGGGATATTGAAGATTGCATCGCGCGTACGCGTATAATAATATGTAAAGCCGAGCGAGAGGCGACTGTTGAGGAACGAGCTGTCAAAGCCCACTTCAAAGGAGTGTTTCTTCTCCGGACCGAGATTGGCATTGCCATACTTACCGAAAGTAGCGGCTTGCTTGCCGTTATAAGCCGAGATATTTATCGTCTTCTGATATGCAAAGGCTTCGGGATAGCTTCCCGCCACACCATAGTTGGCAAGTATGCGCAGGGAGTTGACTATGTCAAGGTCTGCCAGTCGCTGCATGAAGGACTCCTCCGAGAGGACATACGACAGACCTACCTTTGGATAGAACTGCCAACCCACATTGTCGCCGAACGCCGTGTTGTGGTCTATGCGCATTCCGAGGTCAAGATAGTAGCGGTCCTTAAAACCGAGGTTGTCCTGGGCAAAGAATCCATAGTTGTAGAGATAACTCAACCACTCGTCGGCTGTTACTGTGCCTGCTCCGCTCATCACCTGGGCACCGTCGCGCACATTGCTTCCGTTATAGGATGCCTGATGGTCGCGTGTGCTGAAGAACTGAAATCCTGCAGTGAGAATGTTGCTTATGCCACTCTCCGAGCGATACTTATACTCGCCGTTGGCATCCATCGTCAGTCCGAAATAGTTGCGGTTGTCATTGAGAATCCATCCTGCATCGGTAGTGCCGGCAGGCTTCTCCTGTGTCAATATGCGATATTCGTTGGTGATAATCTCTTTCGTATTGCTTGCACGATAGTCCACACCCATCGTAGCCTTGAAGGTAAGGTTCTGCAATGGAGTGAAGAGCAGTGTGTGGGCAGTCTGGAATCGCTTCACGTCCTCACGGTTGTTTTGCAGTGCCTCCGCCTTGTTGATGAGCGATTTCAATTGCGAGTATTCATAGTCGGAAGCGGCATCGATGTCGGAGTTGAAGTTGCGCATCGTACCGTCCACATCTGTATATGTGAACGATGATGCCGCGCCGCACTCCGTTGTCCACAGGCCCGTGTAAAGACCTTGGTTTCCGTTACGGCTGCGTCGGTAGTTCTCTGCCACAAGACCAAAGGAGTTCTGATATTCGAGCATACCGTTGAACTTGATATGCGAACCGAAGCGCAAGTCATACTTCTTCGTGTCGTTGCCGTCACTTATGATGATGCCCGTGTTGCGGCTCATGCTTGCACCGAGGCTATAGCCACTGCGGTCGTTGCCTCCGCTAAAGGCTATGCGGTAACGCTGCATGACACCAGTCTGGTTGAGCAAATCCTTCGTACGCTTGAAATGATAAAACTGCGCAGTGGCATCCTCTATGCCAAGTTGGGTAGTAAAGGAGGCATTAAACTTGCCGTCACCGCCTTTCTTCGTATAGATGAGTATCACTCCGTTGGCGGCATCCGAGCCATAGAGTGTCGTCGCTGCACCTCCCGTAAGATACTCTATATGGTCAATATTCTCCATAGACAGGTCGCTCAGCGTTCCCGATGAGGCGGCGTTGCCCATAGGAATCTGCGATGCAGAGTAAGGAGCCGTAGTTGTGCTTGAAGAAGCCAGCGTGGCACCGGTATTCATATTGTCGGCACGCACTCCGTCTATATATATCACCGGTGTGGAGTTGCCATAAGCCGACGACAGGCCACGCGACTTGAAGAGCGAGGTTGTTCCTGCCTGTGCACTGGTAAGGTTTATCTGCACATTGGGCAGAGCATCCTGAAGCATCTGGTCTATGCGTGCCGATGGCATCTTCTGCAGTTCGGCGGCATCCACCTTAGATATTCTTGACGACAGCCGGCGGCGTTGTATGGCACCGCCCTGACCAGTCACTACCACTTCATCAAGATAGAGTGTGTCCGGCTCCGCATCAATATTGTCACCGACAGTAGTCTTTATCGGATTCACATCACCCGTTGTCCTGGCAGACACGGTTACCGGGATGCACGGCAACGCGACCATACAAGCAGCAACAAACAGTCTCATCTTGATACAGTAAAGTTATAATATTCCACAAATAATTACCAACACCTTAAAGTCAAGGGTATCTATTACAAACTGATATTCTTCCCCTTGACAATTTGAGCGGGCAAAGTTCGTGGTTTTATATGAATCCTCCAAACTTTATGCAAGAAAAAGTGCTTATACACTTTCACACCCCACTTTAACCGACAAGTGCACATTTGTACAAGCCCAATGTTGGTTATCTTGCCAAAAAGGAGTAATTTTGCATCACACAGAGAAGCGTTTATAATTATGACATTATATCCCAAACTGATAATGGATACTCTCGCCACGGTGATGTATCCGGGTACGAAGAAGAACCTCGTGGAGAGCGAGATGGTGGCGGAAGACATCCGCATCGACGGCATGAAGGTGGAATTCACGCTGATATTCCCCCGCGACACCGACCCATTCATAAAGTCTACAGTGAAGTCGGCAGAGGCTGCCATACACTATAACCTGTCGCCCGACATTGAGGTGACAATACATCAGGAATACAAATCGGCACCACGCCCTGAGGTAGGCAAGTTGTTGCCGCAGGTGAAAAACGTCATTGCCGTAAGTTCGGGCAAAGGTGGCGTAGGCAAGAGCACAGTGTCAGCAAACCTTGCCATAGCACTTGCCAAACTCGGTTACAAGGTGGGACTCCTCGATGCCGACATCTTCGGTCCGTCAGTACCCAAGATGTTTCATGTAGAAGACGCACGTCCCTATGGCGTGGAGAAGGACGGACGCCAGTTGATAGAACCAATAGAGAAATACGGAGTGAAACTCCTCAGCATCGGTTTCTTCGTAGATGCCGACACGGCAACAGTATGGCGCGGTGGCATGGCGACATCTGCACTGAAGCAACTCATAGCAGATGCTGACTGGGGCGACCTCGACTACTTCATTCTTGATACTCCTCCTGGCACAAGCGACATTCATCTCACCTTGCTACAGACTCTTGCCATCACCGGTGCTGTGATAGTGTCGACACCGCAGAACGTGGCTCTTGCCGATGCACGCAAGGGTATTGACATGTACAAGAACGAGAAAATCAATGTGCCCATCCTCGGCATCGTAGAGAACATGGCATGGTTTACTCCTGCCGAACTGCCGGAAAACAAATACTACATCTTCGGTCGTGGCGGTTGCAAGCGTCTGTCTGAAGAGATGAACATTCCCCTGTTGGCGAGCATCCCTCTCGTGCAGAGCATCTGCGAGAGTGGCGACGAGGGTGAACCTGAGGCATTGAAGACAGACACCATCACCGGTCAGGCATTCCTGGCGTTGGCACAGAGTGTGGTGACAATGGTAAACAGACGCAACAAAGAAAAGCCTGCTACAAAGATTGTTGAGGTAAAATAATCAAAGAGCATTCCCGTTGAGAATATCAAAGAAAACGTATTGAAATTGATATTTTTACGGCATATCCTGTCATTTTTCCGTTATAATACATTAACTTTGTGGCGTTGTAAAATATAAACAAAACAAATTTTATTTAATTATGAAGAAGATTGACAGGCTAGGAGGGGTAATTAGTTTATTCACCGCATTCTCCGTATCAACGGCAATGGCTCAGACCGAAAGCGCATCCATTGCACTGCAAAACAAACTCGACTCTCTACAGACTACTGTCACCACATTGCAGCAGAAAGAAGACAATCGCAGCAAAACGGAATATGACAACGCTGTATGGAAACGCAATAAATACATGGCCATAGGTTTATCCACGCAGAAATTTAAAGATGCAGAAGATGCTGCCAATATGGAATACAAGAGCAAGGTGGGAGTCCTTTTCGAAATGGGCAAAACATTTTATCTGCACAAGAAGCCTATTGCCAACTTAATGAAAGTGGGAATCGACTGGTCTTACTTAAACTTTTCCTTTGCAAAATACGAGGATGGAAAAGGAATCAACATGCCGTCCATTCCTTCTTACGATGACGATGATTATGATGCCGACATTGACCCTGACATTGACATTGACCTTGGAGTATATTCTCTGGCTGCCGGAATGAGCGTCGGTCCATCAGTGACGTTCGCTCCGTTCTACAATACCGGCAAAGGTCTTCAGCACATACTTGCACAAACATATTTACATGTAACCCCTTCATACACTGGTATCTTATTGAGTAAAGACAACGATACCGAGGTAAAAAGCGGCTACACCACATATTTCAACTGGGGACTGAACGTTTCATACAAGAAAATATCCATTGGCTATGAATACCGCTGGGGCAAGTCAAAGTTCAATTCCCTTTCATTGAATATGTATGAAGACGATGAGAATGGCTCTACTGATTACGAGGACAATGCCAAACAGAAGATAAAGTTCGGCACTTCCTCATTCTATATCCGCTTAAGATGGTGACAACTTAGCATCAAGTCTTTTGAATACCAACTTAATACAAGAGAGTGTGCAAAATCTGTCACACTCTCTTTTTCATATTGTCTATTTCCGTCGTATTATCACATAAAGGATTACGGGCACGCCGATAATAGGAGTCACGGCATTGATTGGCAACACCGTGGCTGACGGCATCACGCTGACGGCATTGCAGAGCAAGGCTACGGCTGCGCCAGTGATGAGTGTCATCGGAATGAGAGTGAGGAAATTTTCTGTCCTTACTATCATTCTCGCTATGTGTGGCACGGCTAGTCCGATAAAAGAAATAGGGCCGCAATAGGCTGTGGTTAGTGCTGTTATGCATCCTACAACAATTAGCAGGGCGTTGCGTGTGCGCTTGATGTTCACCCCGAGGTTTTCCGCATAACGGTCGCCAAGCATTATTGCGTTGAGGGGTTTTGTCATCATAAAGGACAAGACAATCAGAAAGACAAGGGCAACCGACAGAAACGGCAACTGCGAAAGGCTTACTGAAGAGAAATCGCCCATGCCCCACATGACATAACTCTGCAAGTTTTCTGCCGTGGCAACGACATTGAGAATGGTGATGATGCCTGAGATGAGATAGCCCAAGAGTAGTCCGGCAATAAGTAGCACAAGGTTATTGCGCAAGAGGGAGTTGAGCACAAGCAAGAGGCATGTCACTGCCAATGCTCCCACTAAAGCCACCGTAGTGACTGACACGCCCGAAGAGAGAAACGGCAAACCGAGCCATGATGCACCCAAGGTGACGAGTGCCACTCCGAGCGACGATCCTCCGCTGATGCCCAACACAGACGGACCTGCAAGAGGATTATGCAATGCTGTCTGCAACAACAGTCCTGCCACGGCGAGGGATGCGCCCACGAGAAGAGCCGTGACGGCTTGTGGCAGACGACTGTCTATAACGATGAAATTCACCATAGCATCGGCACACCGTCCTGACAAAGAGGAGAGCACATCGACAGAGTCAATGTGCACCGAACCGAAGAATATGTTTATGAGGAAGAGCAGCACTACTGCCACTGCCATGATGACTTGTCTTTTCATTGCAACTTACTGTAATAATGCATCCGCGAGGAGAGATGGAGTTCGGGATGGAGTATGTTTACCATGTCTTCCAACAGATAGTCGGGACGGAAAGGGGCTTCGTCGAAATATGCCACCTTGGATGTATTCACTCCCCACACATTGCCCTCACGAAAGGCACGAAACTGACTGTAGACGGGCGACATGTCAGCCAACTGCTTCAGCGTCATGGGTTGGTCGCCTTGATAGCGTATTATCCACACCTCTGCATCTTTAGCAGCACTGAGCACCTGCTCCTTCGACATTGCCATCGAACCACCATTGATATTGATGTCAAACGGCAACCGTCCGCCAGCATCTGCCACCATGCCACCGGCAGTACTTATCTTGGAGGGCTGATACCACATGTTGCCATACATTGTGTCGAAGAAAACGGTTGGACGTGTGGTTGATTTCTTCACACGGTTGCTCAGTTCTTTATACCTCTTCTCCACCACCTGATAGAGGCTGTCGGCACGTTCGCCAACGCCCCACAGTCTGCCAAACTTCTTCATCCATGCAGCCCTGCCGAGCGGAGTGGTCTCCATGAAGTCACGACATTCCACGAGTTGGATGTTCATGCGGCGGTATTTCGTCAAATCCACACCGTCATAGGCAGACACCATAAACACCTGCGCACCCGAAGCCACAATCTTTTCCACATCGGGCTTCATCTGACTGGAAAAGTCAATGCATCGGCCGCCCACACCAAGCATCTGCATCAATCCCCGATAGGGCGTAGCATCAACTGCCACGAGCGGACACTGCTTCATCGAGTCGGATTCATGTCCACTGGCAGAAAGCACCGTTTCGGTAGTGCCCTTGACGGCAAGCAGACACGCCGCTGCCGTCAAGGCTACTACCGAAACAGAGATGATAAATATCCTATTACGAAGCGTCCGCTTCATGGCGATTACTCTTTGGTGACAGTCTTCTCATTGAACACAATGGTGCAAGGGCCTACGCCTGCACTGAATTTCCAAGACTTGTTGTTGTCAAAGTCGAATGCGCACACATAACCGTCAGCAGAATAGTCAGCATAACCAGAAGCGCCCATCACATAGGAAGAAATGAATACATAACCGTTGTTGGGGTCTACGGCGATGCCACATGGCGATGCTATCTCCTGTGTAGGCGTAAATTCCGTTTTGTTTCCGTCGGCATCACAACGTGTGTAGGTAGTCGTTGTCGTGTATGTTGTCCAGTCTGTCACAGAGTTGACGACATAGAGGGTGCCGTCATACACGTCGAAGAGAGTGCCATCGAGGAGATAGGTCACATTGTCGGAAGCGTCTATCTTCTGTATCTGTGCCTGTATTGCACCATAGTTTCCTGTAGAGAGCAGATAGATAACGCCGTCGGAAACCTTTATGGACGTAGGATTGCAAACCACGGTGATATCCTTTATCTTCTTCAGGTTTGTGGCATCAAGTTTCACCACATTGGTGTTGTAAGTGTAATCGGCGTTATAGGCATTGCACACATAGAGGCTGCCATTGCGGTAAGCGATACCTTCAAGGCAAGCGCCAATCTTCTCGCTCTTGGCTACAACGGTGTGACTTTCGCAACTGATCTGCGATACCGTGCCGTCATAACTGGTCACGAAGACATTGCTGCCGTCTGTGGTCATCCCACGAGGTTGTGTAATGGTGACCGAGGCAACGGATTTCAGGTTACCGTCAATAATCTCCACACGGTTCTCGTCAGTACATGCGATATATTCCTCATTGCCAACGACAATCATGGAATTGGGAGTACCGCCGAGCGAGCGACCGTTTATCGACTGGAACAAGCCGTTGGTGATAGTGTAACCTGTGTAGTCGATGTAAGACAGCGAACCATTTATCTGGCTGTAATAGTTGCCTTCATTGAGCACATAGGCACCACTGGTGACGGTAAACTCATGCGGTTTTTTCTTGTCATCATCCTCATCATTTGAACAGGAGTTGAACAACACGCAGGCTCCGAGGAGAACTGCAAAACTCAAAAGATACTTTTTCATGTTTCACTAAATATTGTATGTTAGACTTATTTTCCAGTTTCTGCCGGGCATGGGATAATGTGCCACGATGCAATAGTGCTTGTCGAGAATGTTCTGCACGGTGAAAGCCACATTGAGATTGCCGCTCTCTGCCCTTACTTTCGGCTTGCAAAGCCGCACGGTGCGATAGAGTGAGGTCCCCCACTCCATGTATCCGCCGATGCGAGTGCCACGGTTATGCTCGTTGGTAGTCCATGTCTCCGAGGCGAAAGTGACGGTAGACGACACGTTGACCCACCGGTTCTCCCACGCCACACTGCCGCTGCCGCTGTGTACAGGGGTGTAGGCTATCTGGAGATTGTCGAAATCCTTGTTGACAGGACAGTTCTCTATACTCTGCAGGCTGTAGTTTGCCGTGAACAGCAACGAATGCCGCGGATGAACGTGCCACGCCACATTGCCAAGGAAATCCAGACCTTTGCCGTTGACTTTTTCGAGATTCATGAATCTCCACACGAACATATTAAACGGTATGGCGATGATTTTCTGCGACACCTTATTTATATACAGGTCAAGACTTGCACTGATGTCAAGTCCCGATTTCGCACGGAATGCAGGAGAAGACTGGCACATTGCCCCGATGTTGAGTTGGCGTGTAGTCTCCGGTTTAAGGTTTTGCGAACCGAAATGATAATAATACATCTCCGTGACAGTAGGCATACGGAATATCTCCTTGGCGGAAGCACGCAGACGGAAACCATCCGTCAGCCTAAGCGAAGCGGAGAACGATGGCGAAAGACGGTTCTCTCTGTCTATGGCAGAATGCAGCATTTGTCCCTGCAGGACAAGGATACCGCATTGCCATCTGGCGGAAAGGCTCTGCATAAAACTGTTTCTGTGCGGTTTGGGATTGGAAGTAAGTGTTGTCGTCAACGTGTTGTTCCAAAAGTCGGCAGAGTAACTTGCGTCAATATTGTCCACAGGACGGAAGAGCAGAGATACCGTGGCATAGTATTCACGCTGTATGTAACGCTCGGCACGGATGCCACCGCTCGGTATGCCGTTGTGGTAGTCTTGGTCAGTCCAGTTCCACCTCAATGCAGCCTTCATCCACCATCGCGATGCCAGCCGTGAGAGGAGTTGCGTCTGCACCACTGCTCCACGGTCACGCAAGGTCTCGTCGTTCTCGTTGGTATAGAGGCGCACGATGCCTGGCAACTGGCGGTCGTTGTCGTCGAGGCGCACCATTGTCTTGAGCGTGGTCTCGTCCTTTATGCGCCAGAGAGTGGCGAGGTTGACATAGCCCTGCTTCATCCGCGAGTTGTTGCGACGCTCCGTATGTGTGGCGACACCGTTGTCCACCACAAACGGATAGTCATTGTCGGCATAGGTATAGCCGCCTTGCAACGACACAGAAAGGCGTTTCCCCCGTGCAGCAAACCGTGCCGACGGCGACACCAGTCCCCAACTGCCGCTCTCAAGTGACACCTTTGAACCTACTGTATCTGCCGTGCTTATTGACAGAAGCGATGCTTTCGAGAGGTTTCTTGCCGGTTGGAAAATATCGGAAGTGCCGGTTGGCTGTAGGCCGACGGCAGATATCTCCTGCAACTGGAACTGCTGTAGGTTGACTTGTCCTGACTGCACATCAGACAAAAGCAGTCCGTCAAGACTCACGCCGGTGTGCGTCGAACCAAGTCCACGCACGCTCACAATTTTCATGCCCCCTGCTCCACCATAGTCACGGAGCGTCACTCCCGGCAGACGGCGCAGGACTGAGGTCATGTCAACGGCGTTAAGCCGGTGGAAATCGGCAGCCGTCACCTGATACAAGGGTACAAGGCTGCGCTGCATGGAACGGTATGCTGCCGTCACCTGCACCTCATCAATCTTCTGCACGGACACACTGTCTGTCTGCGCCGCACAGACGGCACACGACAAGAGAGACGCTATGAGTGAATAGTATCTGTTCAAATCTTCTGCTTGAGATGCTTCCTTCACCGTCGGTCGCGGCATTTCGGAACTCCTCTCTCGGGAGACAACGGCAGGTCTTCTGACTTCGCAACCGAAGCAAACGCCTTCTCAGGACTGTTCCTAATGACATTCTGTTTGCTTGCATAAAGGCTGCTCACAGCAGCGGGACTGTCCGGGACTTACACCCGATTCCCTTTTAATCGCCCTCCTGAAGTGGACCGGCGAACCAATTGCACTGCAAAGATACTGAAAAAAGAGAGTAACGGGAGAACGAAAAACGAAAAAAAACATATCCTCTACACCCTATTGCGTCAAGAGAATAGACTGTAGACAACAGGCAAGGGAATTGGGAGATTACTGCCTGATGTCGACTTGACTGTAATCGTTAAAGTTCCTGAAAGTCTTGACGGTTATATTTTTATTACCTAACTTTACGCAATAAATCATCAAAATCATATAACCATGCCGGAGATATTACGCATATTCGGGTTAAGATTCTACTTCTATTCCCGCGAACACGAACCGATGCACGTTCATGTCAAGAGTGTTGACGGCAAAGCAAAGTTTGACATTCGTCCCGATGAAATAGTGCTTGTTTACAACAAAGGCATGAAACCTAAGGACATAAAGTGCGCAGAGATGGTACTTGAGGAGAACAAAGAACTTGCCATCTCCAAATGGAATGAATATTTCGGAAGTTCAATAACTGAAGACGAGGAGGAATAACAGATGACACTTACAAAAATATGGTTTGACAAAGACCGCATATACGGTTTGACAGAAGACGGCAAAACCGTTTGGCAATCGCTTTTGTGGTATAAGCGTCTCTATACCGCCACAGATGAGCAACGTAATGATTATGAGATTGACGACGAGGGTATACACTGGTATGCACTTGATGAAGATGTTTCATTCGAGAGTTTTGAATATGACAACCCAGAGCCTCAAGGAGTATCCCGCATATTTCTTGCTCACCCGGAACTCAATGCGTCTGCCGTGGCTCGGCGTATTGGCATCAACCAAAGTCTAATGGCGCAATATATAAGCGGTATGAAAAAACCGTCAAAAGACCGCGAGCAACTTATTCTCAAGGAAGTCCATGCCATTGGCAGAGAGTTGGTTTCAATGTAGGCAAAGCGTTCTCCATTCGCAGAACAATTATCATTAGTGGATGCGCGGACACTGCAAGCGCAGTGAGCGCATCTGTCGCGGAGTGCGGATAAAATGAATCCGGTCGTCAAACATATTGTCTGACGACCGGATTATTGTTTTGCCTACTTTCATGTTTGCCTGACGGCAAACCGAAGTGACCTGCTCTTACTTGCCTGCAGCGGCATCATTCTCTTCCGTTGTACCCCAACCAGTGTTCTGTACGATGCCAGGGCTACGGTTGATTTCGGTCTGCGGAATCGGGAACAACTGCATTCTGCGAGTGTATACACGCTCCTGCTGAACGATGCGCTTGTAGAAGTTCACGTTCTTGTTTTCTGTTGTCACGCCTGTGTCCATGATGTTGAAGCCATGGAACTGACCGCCTTCACCGCCAGTGTGGTAAGAAGGATAAATCCAACCGTCGGTCATCTCTTCGCCACCACGCCATGTACCGTCGGCTACACACCAGCGTCGCACGTCGAAGTAGTGCTTGTCCTCGTAAGCGAGTTCAAGGATGCGCTCACGATAGATAGCCTTCAGCACGGTCTCTGTAGTCAGTTCACCCAGGTCGATTCTTGGTTTGCCCCACACGTCTTTAGCAGTCTGGTCGGCAGCATTCGGACCTTTATAGCCCGGCACACCAGCACGTTCACGGATGAGATTGAGGTAGTGGATAGCCTCACCGAAGTCACCGAGTTCGGCGCAAGCCTCTGCGTAGTTGAGGTAAACCTCACCGAGACGCATCATGACAGCCATATCCCAACTGCTCTCCTTGCCGTAGTACATCTTGCGTGCAATTGTACCGAAGACAGGATAGTCGTGAGTGTTACCGTTGGAACCGGAGTTGCCGTTGAACTGCATCTGAACTGCCGTGCTCTTGTCGAAGTCCCACGGACGGTTCTGGAAGGTGATGGCTGCGTAGAAACGCGGCTCTCTGCCATAGAACTGCTTCATGACTGAAGTCGGTCCCGTGTAACTTCCTGAAACAGGAGTGAAGTATACGTAACTTGTCAACGAGTCTATGCAATTCTTGGTAGACACCATAGACTGCGGATTACGTGCAGGAAGGTCAACAGGATTCTCTACATCGTATGTGAAGTAGTAGGGATCCTTGTCAATGCTGACACCATTGTTTGTGAAGTAAAGGTCTATGAACTCGAGCGGAACAGAGAGTGCACCGGCACCCTTGTCATAGTTGCTGCCCAGTCCCTCAAAACGCGGTATCATACAGTAGGTTTCCTTTGACGCGCTGGTACGGCCATAGATAAGTTCCTCATTGGAAGAAGTACCGAAACTTGCGTAACGGACAGAGAGGAACGGACATGATTTCTTGACATCCGTAACCAGTTTGCCGGAAGCATCACGGAGCACAAGTTTGTACTTGCCGCTGTCGATAATCTTCTTCGCAGCGTCACGTGCGTCAATCCATTTCTGGTCGTCACGGCTCTGCGGGAAGAGTTTCTTGCCGTCAGCATTGGCGAGATCCTTGTTGTAAGTATCGCCGTTGAACAGGTAACTGGCACGGAACAGGTAGGTCTCGGCAAGCAGTGCCTCAACGGCTTCCTGGGTAAAGTTACCCATCATCTGGGAGTTGTACTGACTGTTCTCGAACTGAGAGACAAGGTTTCCGCTTGCTATCACGTCTTTCAACTCGCTGATGATGTAGTCGAAACACTCGTCAACAGAGGCACGGGACGACATCATCACAGACAGCGGATCGTCCACTTTGTAGACCTTGTCGCCTATCAATGGCACCGGACCATACTCCTTGACGAGGTTGAAATAGAAGTACGCACGGAGCGCACGGCACTCTGCCTTCGTCCAAGCCTTCTCCACGTCATCCATAGGACCACACTTGTCAACATTGGCCAGATAGATATTCGCATACTGGATGCCACGGTAATACTGTGTCCAGATGCGCTCCACAAGACCTGTTGACGGGTCAAGTGAACCCTGGATGAGGTAGTGTGTCTCCACCCAATCCCACGGCAGGTATGACTCGATAGTACCAGGGCTCCAGTACATGGCGGTACCTGATGCATAACGGTTGGTGTTGTCGGGAATATAAGAATATACGTTTGTGAGCCAGTTCAGGGTCATACCACGGTTGGAAAAGACATCTTCGAGCGACGTGGCGTTGTTCGGCACGTCATCAAAGTAACTGTCACACGATGTGAACGTGAACGTTGTCAAACCGGCAAACAATATTCCGAAAATATTTCTTTTCATAATATACAAGACATTAATCGTTAAATGTTAAAGTTCACACCGAAGGAGAAGGTTCTCACATTAGGATATGAGACTCCGTTGTCGGTGTTCAACTCCGGATCCCAGAGTTTGAACTTGCTGAAGGTAAACACATTCTCGCCCATGATATAGAAGCGTCCGCCCTGCAACAGACCGCCAAGTGACCAAGACTTGGGGAAGTAGTAGGAGATTGTGAATTGCTTCAGACGCATGAAGCTGACATCTTTCTTCCACCATGTGCTCGTCACATAGTTGTTGATGTTCGACGGGTCTGTCGCACCCCACGCAAGGCGAGGATAGAACACATTGTCATTTTCCGGATTGTCAGCAGACCAACGGTCGGTGATGTTGGCATAGAGAGTACCACCACCCTGTGAACTTTCAAACGGACGGATACCGCTTCCGCGCAGGATGCGCTCTGCGTCAGCAACGCCCTGGAACAGGATTCCGACACCGACATTCTTGTATCTGATATCACCGCCGAAACCGTAGTAGATACGTGGAAGGTCACCGCGGCTGATTGCCACCTGGTCGTAAGCGTCGATGTGGCCGTCGCCGTTCATATCCTTATACATGATGTCACCAGGCTTAACCAACTGTCCGGGATATGTCTCACCAAACTGTGTTATGCCGCGTTCCTTAATCTGCTCCTCGCTGGAGTAAAGACCTTCAGCGACATAACCCCACTCTGCGAGCACATTGTGGCCGCGCTGGTCAAGCCAAGGATATGCCGGAGTAGCCTGTCCGTTCTCCACTACCTCGTCCTCATTCTCGGTCATGTTACCGCGAACAGATACATACCAGTCCTTGCCGAACTTGTGGTTGTACTCAAAACTCAACTCGTAACCCTTGTTCTTGACGATACCCATGTTGGCAGAGATGCCTGTTGCGAAACCTGCAATCAAAGGTACATTGTCACGGGAAACGAAGATGTTGGAACGACGCTCCTTGAACAAGTCAACAACAAACGTCAAGTCATCGTTGAGGAAGTTGATTTCTATACCGACGTCATGCTTGTGTATCTTAGACCACTGTGCCTTATAGCCGTAGTTGCTGTAGGCAAGTCCGCCTGAAGCACCGTTGCGGCGCCAGTATGTAGAATAGTCATTTCCGCCGCCAATCTTGGTGAAGTAACTGAAACGGTCACCAGACGAGTCGTTACCGACGACACCGTTTGAGTAACGTATCTTCAGGAACGAAATTACCTTTGACATCGGCTTCCACCACTTTTCGTTTGAAGGAACCCAACCGATAGCCATTGCAGGGAAGAGACCGAAACGGTGTCCCGGTTCGAAGTTCTCACTACCGGTATAACCGAGGTTTGCTTCTGCGAAGTAACGGTTGTCGTAGTCATAGGTCAAACGGCCCGAGAGGCTCTGCTGCTTGTAAGGAAGTGTAGAGAAGAGGCTGGCCGAGTTGGCGTCAAGATAGTTGCGCATGTTGAACAGGACAAGTCCGCCGACATTGTTGTGCCTTGCAAATGTGCGGTGATAGTCGAGGGCTGCCTCGAAGTAGAAAGTACGGTATACCCACTTGTCAGCAGATACGCTCATACTTGAGTTACCCTTGTACTGCTCGCTGAGAATGAGATTGCCGTTTTCATCGTAGAGGTTTGAGTCATCAATCCATACACCTGTGGTCGGGTCTTTCGAACCAACCGGCTTCCAAGTACTGTCGTCAACGGAATAGTGAAGAGACTGTGTGGCCTTCACGTCGAAAGAGATGAGGGCACGTGCGGAAAGTCCCTTGCTCCAATCCCAGAAGCCGAGGTCCTGAGTAAGTTTCAGGTTGGTGTTGATCTGGGTCTGGTGCTGTGTCTGGTAACCGCGGCGTGTAAGCGTCACCCAAGGGCTGTCGAGTTCCCTGTTGTCAGGAGAGATACCGGGGTTCTCGCCGTTGGGATACTGCACAGGATAGATTACCGGGTTGGTGCTCATTGCACGCGAGTAGATGTCGTTAAGGGATATGTGCGGATAATTGCCGCTTGAGAGCCATCCGCTCACACCGACGTCGATGTTGGTGGTCTTGGATGCCTTCAGGTTAACGTTGGTCAGGAAGTTGTAACGGTCATAAGTAATCTCCGAACTGTAGTCCTGCAACGGGTCTGTCTTTGTCAAACCTTTCTCCTGATAGTATGACAACGAGATGTAGTAACTTGCGTTTGGAGCACCACCACGGATGTTGATGTTGGCGCGGCGGTTCCAACCGGTCTTGTTATACAGTTCGTTCATCCAGTTTACATTAGGATAGAGGTACTTGTTGATTGTACGGTCACCTGCCACGCTGTTGGCATATTCCTGCTCGGTAGCATTCAATGCCATGCCGTTGGCAATCTTTGTGTTCATGATATACTGGTCTGTGTAGTATATCTTGTTGTATGTGTTCTTGTACGCTTCATTGACAGCGTTCATATAGTCGATACCTCCTACCAGTTCAGGAATCTTCGTCAACTGAGTGATACCCTGGTAGAAGTCGACAGAGAACTTAGGCTTGCTCACAATACCAGGCTTGGTTGTGATGATGATAACGCCGTTACCACCTCGCACACCATAGACTGCCGTAGAGGCAGCGTCCTTCAACACGGTGATTGACTCGATGTCTTCAGGGTCCAGGTTGTTGAAACTACGCTCGATACCGTCCACGAGAACCAGCGGTCCCTCGTTGCGGTTGGTAAGTGTGGAGAGACCACGCACCCAGATATCGGAGTCGTCCTGTCCCGGCACACCGGAGCGCTGCACTGACATCACACCCGAAACGCGGCCTGCGAGGATTGAACTCATGTTGGCAACAGGAGCCTTCACATGTTCCATCTTCAGCGATGACTGTGCTCCGAGCACCGAAACCTTCTTCTGGGTTGTGTAACCCGTGACAACGATTTCGTCAAGTTTGCTCACGTTCTCGGTAAGGATGAAGTCAACAAGTGTACCCGTGACCTTCTTCTCTGCCGTCTCGAAGCCGATGTATTCAGCAACAAGCACCGCGTGCTCTGCAGCACATGCGATATTATAAGTACCGTTCACGTCAGTGATGACACGGTTGTCAGTGCCCTTTTCCGTCACTGTCACACCTATCAGCGGGTCGCCGTTGACATCCTGCACACGTCCGGTAACATTCAATTTCTGTGCGAACACTTGTGTGGAAAGCATGAAAACCAACAACAGCATCACATACTTTCCAAATTGTTCTGTAGTTGTCTTGAACATAAAACAAGATTGTTTTTATATCGAAAGCGTCTCCGACTTTCAACGTAGAGACGCTTCCTGATAATGTTGGGTTAAATGGCAGCCGGACAAAACTGCTGTAAGTCCGACTGCCGTGAATTAACTATGTGATTACTTGTTTATCACCTTGTAGGCTGTTGTCACACCGTTCTCAGTAATGGAAACAATGTAGAGGCCTGCGCCGGGCACAGCCACTGTGCTTGTTCCAACTGCGGAGTTGACTACCTGACCGGCTGTGTTGAATACAGTAACCTTAGCGCTTGAGCCGGCACCGGCAACTGTCACTACGTTGTCATGAGCGTAAACTGCATAAGCAGATGCTGTGTCAGAAGTAGTGTCGTTGATGCCTGTAGCTTCCTTGTCATAGTTTACATAACCAATAGTCTTCAGTACAGGATATGCGTAACCGTTGGCTGCGTCGAACGCCCATACGTCAGTGAAGTCCCAATCGATGTTGGTGTAAGTTGCCTGCTGTGCCAATACACTTGCGTTGTAACTTTCTGCAGCAACCACGTCACCACCTTCTGCTGTCTCGTTCTTTGTCGGCCAAGCGTCGCCAGTGCCGTCCATCGTAGCGTTGATGTTGTAGATGTTGTTGTTGAAGATTACGATTGCATTCGGTGTATCACCTGCGTTGTTGCCGGCGATGAACGGAGCAGTAGTGTGAGGACTACCGTCACCTGTAGAACTGCAGTCACCTATAGATACACAGTTGGTTATAGTCACGGTGCTCTCAGCCTTGTCTATCAGACCTACGAAGCCGCCTACCCAACCGCGGTAGTTTGCCAAAGCAGAACCGTTGAAATAAGACTTGGTCACTGTAACGCCGTCTTTCAGTGTGCAGCCGAAGAATCCGCCTGCCTGGCTGTAAGCGGTCACGTCACCCCAAATGTAGCAGTTGTTGACAGTAGCAGAGTTGCCGTCACCTGCAAGCATAGCGACGTGGTCACGTCCGATTACCTGTCCTGTCAGTGCCACCTGCTCAAGTGTTGTGCTGGAAGCAGAACCGATGAAACCTACATGGTTACAAGAAGAAGCGTCAACAACGAAATTCTCGAATGCGATATTGGTGAACTTCGCACCGGAAGTCTGTCCAAAGATACCCTTGTCCTCACCGGAAGAGAACTTGACACCAAGGTTCTTCACCTTGTGGCCGTTACCGTTGAGTGAGCCAGAGAACGGAGTACCGCTGACAGCGAAGCCCTCGAACTCTACACCCTTCATGTCTATGTCGGCAGTAAGTTCATATGCACCCTGGAGGTTCTTTGCTATTGCGAGGAACTCTTCCGGAGTTGAGATCCTGGTAACATCACCGCTCTGTCCTACATAGAATGTGAACGTGTTGTCGCCAACGTTGGACAGTATAGAAGCGAGTGCTGCATCGCAACCTACTTCAACCTTGACTTCGCCAGAACCTGCATAGTATCCGTCTTCGTCACCGGCATAGATAGCGTTGTCTTCAGGAACAACTGTAGCCTTGTCTGCATTCTCCACGAGAGTGAAAGACAGAGTCTGTCCCCAAGAACCGTGCATTACAGTAACGTCAATCTTCTCGCTACCGTCAGTATAGAGGAGTGACAAATCCTTAGGCATATCGTATACGGATGTCGGAAGCGGAGCGTTCATCCACTTCAATACAGGGTACATCTTACCATCTGCACCCTCGAAGAACTTCCATATACTGCTGAAGTCCCAACCGAGAGTATTCTCGTAGAAGTCCTTGGTTCTTGCCGTTTCATCACTGACAGACTCTCCTATGACTTCGTCTTTGTTACCCATGTCACTGAATTTTCCGCCGCTGCTGGTAATGATAGTAGATGCCAGAACGTAGTTGTTGCTCAGGATTGCGCCACGACCTGCCAAGTGAATCATTCTTTCATCAGCACTGCTCATGCTACCGAACAAGTGTGCAGGAGCAGAAAGGCAGTTATCTATGTTTGTCGGATATGTCTCCCAGTCGTTGTTGTCGATAAGAGAGATGAGACCTGCAACACCGCCACTGTTGTCTACAGTACCAGAGAAGAGACAACGCTGCATTGTTCCGCCGTTTGCCACACCTGCGATACCGCCGGCCTGATAAGAACGGGAAGCGATCTTGGCGTCAGAGATACAGTCAGAGATAATGACGCCCACGTCTCCGCTACGGTTCATATCGCCCGTGAAAGAAGCCACGTGGTCACGTCCCTCAATATAAGAATCTGCTACATAGCACTGAGATATCTCACCGCCATAGCAACGGCCTACGAATGCTGCTACATTGGCGTTGCCGACGATGTAGGCGCCCTCGATACCCACATTCCTGATAGAACCGTCACGCATTGAAGAGAAGAGAGCGGCCTGATCACGGTCAGAATTGTTGAATGTGAGGTTTCTAATGACATGTCCCTGACCGTCAAGGACACCAGAGAATTCACCGAGCGGCGAGAAGTCTACCTTTGCCATGTCGATGTCAGCCACGAGTTTGTATTCTCCCTCGAGGTTGTTCTTCATGTTGAGCAGGTCTTCTGCTGTTGCGATGTTATAGTTCTGTGACGTTACGGTGAATGTCTGTGTCACTGTCACGCCCTTAGAATAAGCGTCAGTAGCGGTTGTATAGGAAACCGTAGCGGTACCTATGCCGACGAATTTCAGTTCTGTTCCTTCTACGGCAACTACCGATGTGTTGTCGCTGGAAATGGTAACATCCTTGCCAATTGTGGATATTGCGTTAGGAGCAAATGTAAGGTCCTTTACGCAAACCTCAGGAACAGCGTTTACATAAATGGCATCTGCATCAACAGGATATGTCATTCCCTTGAGCACAGGATAGTTTCCTGTGGAGAAATCCCATATAGACTCGTCGAATCCGATAAACGTATATGTCGACTTGGACTCCAGTTCTGACGGATCAATCGGGTCACCCTGAAGATTGTAGTCAAGTACTGACGGGTCTTCAATGAGTGTTCCGCTCTCATAGAACTTGGAGGCTGTGGAGTAGAAGTTGTCCACTGTGCTGCAGATGGAATTGTCGCCATTGACAAATCCGACAATAGCATGGGTTCTGTGGTTGTCGGCTGAACCGTATCCGGAAACGAACGCCGGAGCGATGATATTGCCTGTTATCTCGGCAGAACCGTTGTCTATTATAGGTGTGATACCACCTGCACCGTTGCCCGGAGCAGATGCAGAACCGAGCACGAAGTTATTGGTTATGATACCTGCGTTCACCCAACCGACAAGCACACCTGCCTGGTGAGTAGTACTGTATGCACCGACTGTAGACATACAGTTGGACACATAAGTGAACTGGTTTGCGTTGGCGTCGCCTCTGACATCACCCACGATACCGCCGACATGGTCGTAACCGGTAACGACACCAGATGCAAACACCTGGTCGATAGTTGATGCTATGGCCTGTCCGGCAACCGCTCCTGCCTGCTTGTAACCGGCAATGCTGACGTTAATGAAACGCACATTCTTTACCGTTGCGCCGCTGATGAACGAGAAAAGACCCTGGTTGTCTTTCTGTGTAGTAATGGTCAGACCTTTGATAGAGTGGCCTGCACCGTCAAGAATTCCGGTGAAAGGAGTTGCCTCTGCTGCCAGCGGAGTCCATTCACCACTAAGAGTAATGTCATTGGCAAGCACATAAGAGCCAGCCAAATCATTTGCTATAGCCTTCAACTCTGCCTCATTTGTAATTGAGACCTGGGCGTATGCGCCCATACCGAGCGTGAGGCACGCAATGGTTACCAACGTTTTTTTCGGTCGAAATAAATCTCTCAACATAAGATTAATGATTAGATTGTCTTCAGTTTTTTCTAAATTAACAGTTAAAATCGGCTACAACCAGTTCTGATTCCAGCCTCAATGGTACTTTATGCAATTTCTTAGTCGTTTTTATCCATAGGCATTTCCGTTTCGTTTCACATATTTTATTTTTATACTATAATATCCGCGTTTCAGGTATCCTGAGTTCGGCATTGCAAAGAACACCGCACTATAACAAATGCAAAGATACTCCCGAACTACATTTTTGCTCTTATTAAGACCGTTAAAAGTCGTTAAGAGCCGTAAAAATCTTTGTTTCTCTGTCCCCCACAGACAGAGAACGTGCTATTCCCACCCCCTTGACACAAGCGTCCAGAAAGCAAGAATAGCACGTTCTCAACCTTTTGACATCAGAATTTGTCCATGAAGCCCGACCTGCCGAGGAAAATCAGGAGCGAGTAAGCCAGTGTCATGGAAATCACGCCGACCAGCAATCCGACCTTAGCCATCTGGCTTGTCTTGACGAGACCTGTGGAATAGGCAATCGCATTCGGCGGTGTGGATATGGGCAATGCCATGGCAAACGATGCGCAAAGGGCGATGCCGACTATCAGGGTGGTAAGTCCGCCTATGGGAGCGAGTTGCCCTTCCATGCCCTGTCCCACCGTGATGAGTATCGGAATCATGAGTGCCGCAGAAGCGGAGTTGGAGATGAACGTCGACAAAAGCCAGCAGATGAGTCCCGCACCGATAAGGACGGCGAACACCGGGAACTCGCTGAACGGTATGCTTTCCACCATTGCCTTTGCCAGTCCCGACCCTTTCATGCCGGTGCCGAGGGCAAATCCGCCTGCCACCATCCACAATACGGACCAGTCAATCTGCTTTATGTCCTCCGAATTGACTATGCCCAGCGCCGTGAATGCGCCCACCGGGAACAGTGCGACGACATAGGAGTTGATGCCGAAAATCTTCTCTCCGCACCACAGTGCTATGGTTATCACCATTATTATATATATGGCATTGGTCTCCCAGCACTTCTTTGCACCGCCCTGAATGTTGAATTCGAGTTTGTCGGTCGTGAATCTGTACATCACCGACAGGATGAGCCACGCCACGAGAAGTATGGCTATCATCAGCGGGAAGGTCATTACTATCCAGTCGAGGAAGCCTATGTTGACCCCTGCATCCTTCAGCGCACCGAGAGCAATGCCGTTGGGAGGCGTGCCGATGGGCGTTGCTATGCCACCTATATTGCAACCTATGGGTATGGCGAGGGCAAGTGCCATACGGCCACGCTCCTTTTCCGGCAATGCACGGAATACCGGAGCAAGAAACGTGAGCATCATTGCCGCTGTGGCAGTGTTGCTGACAAACATAGAGAAGACGGCGGTCACAAGCATGAAACCGAGAAGAACAACCCTGGGATTAGTGCCAAACGGTTTAAGCATGAGGCGCGCAAGCGTCACGTCGACACCGCTCTTCGATGCCACGAGAGCCAGGATGAAGCCGCCCATGAAGAGCATCACCGTCGGGTCGGCAAACGCCGCTATGATGTCCTTATAGGGAATGATGCCCGTCATCTGCGTGATTTCCTTGCCGTTCTTGGTGACTGTCTCCACATCGACACCGCTGAAATAGTGCGGGTCGATGAGCGTTGATATCGCCGAATCGCTCACCGTGAAGAGCATCACAACGATAATCAGCACCGACGTGACCCACGCCGGGACACCCTCGAGTATCCACATCAGGGCGGCAAACACGAAGATGGCAATCATGCGTTGCTGTATTACCGTAAGGTTTTCAATACCGAATGCCGTCGAAGGCAGCATCAAAACGAGAAGCGTGACGAAGAGTACAAATGCAATCTTGAACACTTTCACCACTGTAGGGTCTATTGTTTTCATTTGTCAGGTTTAAGATTTAAGTTTGAAAATAAACTCCGCAAAGATAGAAAAATTATCGTCAACACCTACTAACAAAAACGGTTCTTTTTATAAAAAATATCCTTTTCCGCCCCTTTTCATACCATATTCTTACAGAAATCTGACCTTTTCTTCTATTTTATTTCGCCACAAAGACATAACTTTGCGACAACACAAGATTAAAAACAACAGATGAAAGCGAAAATCATAGCACTACTTGTCATTGCCTCACTGCCGGCAATGGCACAGAAAAAGGCGGTGTCCATCTTGGGCGATTCCTACAGTACTTACGAACGCTACACCACTCCATCGACCAACGAACAATGGTATTTCGAACCGCGACGTGACAACCGCACCGACGTGAGCGACGTGACGCAGACATGGTGGCACCTGCTCTGCACTGACAAGAAACTGAAACTCGACACCAACAACTCGTACAGCGGTTCGACAATATGCTTCACCGGCTACGGCGGAGAGGACTACACGGCACGCTCGTTCGTGACAAGAGCCGCCAGTCTGGGCTGTCCCGACATCATATTGGTGTTCGGCGGAACCAACGATTCGTGGGCAAACGCGCCGCTCGGGGAACTGAAGTTCGACGGCATCGAGCGCGACGAACTCTTCAACTACCGCCAGGCGGTGTCATACCTCGCCAAGTATCTCACCACAAGATATCCCAACACGGACATCTACTTCATACTCAACGACGGCCTGAAAGCCGAGATTGGCGACGCCATGCGCAAGGTCTGCCAACACTACGGCATCAGTCTCATCGAACTGAAAGACATCAGCAAGACAAACGGACACCCCAACATCAAGGGCATGAAGCAGATCGCCGAACAGGTGGGAAAGGCCATAAGATAAATTCCAGACCAACACAAAAGACTTTTTTACCGACTGCCGACGTGCCGAAAGCCGCCGGCAGTTTCCGTATCCCCACCCTTTCCGCACAACGAGAGCGGCGTTGCAGCAATACAAAAGCGGTGTCCGGGCAATACAAAAGCAGCGTTCGGGCAACCCAAGAACCGTCTTTCTGCAGTCGTACAACAGATGAAGTACGGGCGTACATCAACTGTCATACGCGCGCACTTCACGTGTTGTACGCTTGTACCACATCTGTTGTACCACCGCCAACGGAGCGTTTACAGACAACGAAATCGGTCTTGCTGCACTGCAACAAGACCGATTTCGCTGTATTTGTGCCCCGACCGGTTACTGCGGGACGGCAGGAGTCACTTTTTGAAGATGTAGAATGTGAAGTCCCTGTCCTTGTATTCCACACGGTATTTGGGCAGAGCCTCGGCATAGCCGCTCCACGAATCGATGCCGCCGACACCTGCCATCACGTCGTCAATATAGAGGTTGGTGAACTTGCTCTTGGTGAGTTGCTCCGGGTGACGCTGCTCTTTCGCCTCGCCATCGTCCATCTCGTCGACGGTGAAATGCAGGGCTGAAGCCGTGAAGTCACGGTCTGCCATGATGCGCACATTGCCCTGTTCCCACCAGCGTATGCCGGTCTTGGTGCCCGTTTCCTGCGGACGGACATAGGGGAAGAACTGTTCGTCGGCAGTCTCTTCATAGACTCCGAGCGTCTGACCGCTGCAACGGTCGGCGTAGTTCTCCACAGGTCCACGGCCATAGAAGCGGCTCTTGTCGGCAGCGTAGGGCATTTCCATCACCATGCCGAAGCGGAACATACGGCTGACATCTGCCCCCGGGGTGGTCGTGAGTTTCTGGTTGACCTTGACGAAGCCGCTCTTGTCCACGGTGTAGGTGAGTGTCAACTTCGCCTTTACGTCAGGCATGTCATAGACAGCGGTGGTCACGTTCTTCTTTGTCTTGAGGCTCTCGAGGTTCATGACCGGGTTGCGCCATACGCCCAACCAGCGGTTGAGTCCCGCTCCCATGTCATTGTCGGTGACAGCGCGCCAGAAGTTGGGCTTTATTGTTCCGCCCTCGCCGAGCACGTTTTCGCCGTCCATGGTCAGCGTCTCTATAAATCCTGTCTGCTTGTTGAACGTTATCTCAGTCTTGTGGGCTTCGTCCTGACGCACCGCAATGGCGTAGTCATAAGGATAGCCGAATATCACGAACTGCTGGTATGCCATGGTCTGACCTGCCGGAAGGAGCAGTTCGGCGTTCTTCAACTCGTAGTACACGTTGAGCGTCACCTCTATGTCGGGGTCATAGAGCGTGTAGGGCAGCGTGTAGGTGCGTGTCTGCTGCGCCGGGATGTCGAGGTCTTCGATTGTTCCCTCCTGGTTTTTCTCGCCCTCGGCAAGGAGTACCCAGTGCAGACGCACGTTCTTCAGGTCGCGGAAGAAATATTCGTTCCTGACGCTGACAGTACCCTTCTCCTTGTCGAGGAGTTCCGTCCAGATGTTCTGATACTGGTGACCAATCTCGTAAGCCTGCGGCGTCAGTTTGCGCTCGGCATTGATGAAGCCGTTGCAGTTGAAGTTGTTGTCAGAGGCATCGTGGGTGTTGTAGTCGCCGCCATAGGTCAGTGTCTTCACCTGCGGGCCCGCTCCCGTCTTCACGACTCCGTGGAGAGCCTGGTCTACAAAGTCCCAGATGAAGCCTCCCTGGAAGCGTTTGTTCTGGCGCACGATGTCCCAATACTCCTTGAAACCGCCGCCCGAGTTGCCCATGGCGTGGCTGTATTCGCACTGGATGAGGGGTTTCTGGTCTTCAGCAGCGTTGCTGTCGGCATATTTCTGGCAGTATTCCTGACTGGCATACATAGGGCAGCACACGTCGCTATTGGCACCCTTGCCCGCCCTTTCCCAATGAATGGGGCGGCTCGGGTCTTCCGCCTTTATCCAGTTATAGACCTTTGTGAAGTTCGGACCGTCTACTGTCTCATTGCCCATAGACCACATCACAATGCTCGGATGATTGAAGTTGATGCCCACATTGTGCATGTTGCGCTCCATGATGTGCGGCTGGAAGAGTTCGGTCTTGGTGATTGCGTCGTCGCCGTAGCCGAATCCGTGGGATTCCACGTTGGCTTCCGCTATCATGTAAAGGCCGTATTCATCGCACAGGTCATACCATATCGGGTCGTCGGGATAGTGGCATGTGCGCACGGCATTGACGTTAAGGCTCTTCATAATGGTGATGTCCTGGATCATTCTCTCCCTTGACACGACGTAACCGCCGTCAGGATCCATCTCGTGACGGTTTGCTCCCTTGAAGTAGACAGGCTTTCCATTGACGAGGAAACGGCCGTCCTTCACCTCTTTCCGACAGAAGCCGACCTTCTGGGTGGTCACTCCGACGAGTTTGTCGGCATTGCCTTTCCTGTCTACAGAATATATGCTCGCCACCAAGGTGTAGAGTTCAGGCGTCTCGGCAGTCCATTTCCGCGGATTAGCCACGGTGAAGAAGGCGTCCAAGACATTGCTCTCGATGTCGTCGGTGTCGGTAGAACGCATGGTCTCTTCGAGCGTCTTGTTGCCCTTGGCATCCTGCAATTCGAACTTGACAGCCACATTTCCCTTGGTCTTGCCGTGAATCTGGAGCAGACCGTCGGTGTAGTCGTCGGTCAGGTCGGCAGTGATGTGGATGTCGGTGAGTTGCTGTTCGGGGTTGAGGGCGTAGAGATAACTGTCGCGGGCAACGCCTGACAGACGCCAGAAGTCCTGGTCTTCGCAGTAACTGCCGTCGCACCAGCGGAACGTCTGGAACGCTATGAGGTTCTCTCCCGGGTGGACATAGTCGGTGATATCAAACTCTGCCGCCACCTTGGAATCCTCCGTATAGCCCACGAACTGACCGTTCACATAGAGATAGATATTGGAAGTGACGCTGCCGAAATGGGCTATCACTTGACTGCCGGTCCATGTTTCGGGCACGGAAACTGTGCGGCGGTAACTTCCCACATGGTTGTCCTTGATGGGCGGCATCGGCGGATTGACCTTGTCATTGCCGCGCCATGCGAAGCCGATATTGACGTAGACCGGATCTCCGTAGCCGTTGAGTTCCCACATTCCGGGCACGGGCATCGTGCCCCAAGCACTGTCGTCGAGGTCGGTGAGGTAGAAATCCGTGGGGCGTTCGTCGGCGTTTGCCACCCACTTAAACTTCCATATACCGTCCAGAGACACATAGTTTGCTGACTTTGTCCTGTCGTTGGCAAGAGCAAGAGCACGGTTTTCGTAAGTGAAGAAATTGGTGTGCACCGGGTAACGGTTCACCTCGTTGGCAGAGAGGTCACGCCACTCTGACCACGTCTGGGCTGTCACTGCCATGCCGCAGAGAACCGCCAGTCCGGAAAGAAACAGTCTTTTCATATCGTTTTCAGTTATGTTTATTCGGTTGGAACACTGCAAATTTAATGAAAAAAACCTGCCTGTATAAAAAAAGGGGCATGAAATTGCCCCTTTTTTATTTCAATGTATGGATAAATATCATCAGATTATTTTCGTCTATTCTGGAATTTCATATTGCCACAGGCTACCATCTCCAGACAGGACATACAATGTATGATTGACCTTGTCAATGTCAAAACTACTGAATTGTATACCCGGTTTGAACTCTCCTAACATCTTCCCGTCCCAGTCAAACAACAGAATTGACGGAGTATAAGTTTTTCCTGACAGAAAGGTTTCATAGGTGATGTCATATTTTAGCACTGCAAATCCATCATCGTATGTACGAACTTTCGCGAACATATATTTCTGTTCTCTCTCCGATTTTACTATAGCATCACTCAACCTGTCAAGTTTTTCTCCACAACACACGGTATAGCCTTTTCCCGAATTGGCAGAATATACGTTGATATAGTTCATGTTCAACATAGCCTCTACACATTTTGTACCATCGGGCGAAACGCCGGGGAGCGTAGACAGCAAATTGAAATCCTTGCCTTTTGGCACGGCAAACTCATCGGCAAATTCCATATTGGGAACCGACTTCTTTTCCTTGCCTTTTATTAACCATCGTTTCTGCATGGTCTCATCTTCATTCAATTCTTTAATCCAGAAAGTCGAGTCAGGCAGAACCTTCACCCAAAATGCCCCCTGTGGAATTTCCGTGTCAGGAAGGAATTCCTCTATCTGTGTATCGCCAGTCTGCAAAGAAGACGTAACATTCCAAGAACATGTTCTCGCTGTTATCTGGTCTGAAAGGATTGCATACAGGTTACCGTCTTTCTTCAGAAATGTTCCCCGAATGGAAATGAGAATCCCGACAGGGAATTCCCCTACGGAATTTCCCGCATTAATGAAACTCCCTCTTGAAGACAAATCTCTCGTTGACAGAACCTCTATAATCCCACGGCTGCGGTTTGTTTCCAAAAACATCAGACTATCAACGATTCTGATATCCTTTAACGGCAGACTGTCACCATCTATACATTTCTTTCCCTTGCCCAGTGCCAACTCTTTTGAGGGCGAATCTGTACAAATAACCTTTTGGAAAGTCATATTTTCCTTGGCATCTCTCCCCCTGTCTTTGGTACAGCTCGCGAACTGCGCAACAAGCAATAAAGAGAACCCTGCCAATAAAATCGTTTTCTTCATAGTAATTTATTTTTATTGATAGTTTGGTTAAACTCCAAGCAGTCTTACTGTATTGAAGGAATCCACATCGTTCAAGACAATTACGACAGTCTCCAAATCAGCGTATACAAAGGTACGCCAAATCATCATCAAAAGCAATACCCCCCCACATTTAACCATTCTTAACCCTGTTCAATAGAAATTTATTCGCATTCGTGCGCTTTATTTCAACGTATGAAAAAAGATTATCGGATTATCCTCTTCTTTCACGCCCATAGAAATAAATTTGTCCAGGTTATATCCTTTTTCTATTGCAAGTATCTGAAAAACATTCATTGACGACACAAAGGTCTCACCGTACATACTCTTTGGCGTTGAGAAATACGGAAAATTCTTATCTATATCATTCAATGCCATCATTGTTTTTGTATTGCCATCGTTGCTGGTTTGGGTCAAGTAGAAACTCAGTCCAAACTCTCCAAACAGTTCATATCCTATATACTCATGTTCATTTGTTACGCAATAGAAAGACAGATTCCTTACAACCCGCTTGTTCGTAAACATTTCATCCAATTGTTCGAACGTAAAACCTGCAATATTGCCGGGGAGTTGCTCTGGGGTATTGAACGTATAATCACGATAAGACCGGACACCTTTTTCTGTCAATTCCATAATTTCCGTAGAAAATGGATTTGTCACATACCACACATCATCTTTCCTGCCCACAAACGGATGATAATAGTCCAATGTCATTGATTCGTTTCTCTCAAATGGAACAAATCGGCTCTCATAGGAGTCTTTTTGAGAGTCATAAATTACGAAATTGAATTTCTCATGATTGCAATTGGCTGATGCAAGAAGAAAAACATGAGGTCTCATTAAGCGCATTCCCTCATAACTGTCTTTCAATTCATATCTATTCAGAGGATTGCCATTCTCATCATACTCGAATATCGTTTTCTGCATACTAGAGAAAACATAAATGGATTTATCAAAAACGTCAAAATCTGATATCCCAACATACTCGTTAGCTCCATGTCCCAATTTGTCTATCACACTGACAAACTGACCTTCTTTTGAAAATATGAATATCTTCTCGGTTTTATCCTGTACATATATTCTATTGCCACACAGCCGCACATCCTCTATTTGAGAAATCATCGGATTTGAATCCGACAACCTCACGTAGGAATAATCTGAAAAGAATTCCGTTTCCGAGCAATCCCCATTTACATTAACAGAAAACATTGACAAATCCTTAGTACTTGTACAAGACACAAATAAAAAAAGCAAGGTTATTATGCCATATATGTATGATTTCATATTCTTTTATATTTTACATTTTCAACTTCTTTTTAGTAATCGCTTCCAAAATATCCTTGTCATTGTTCCAAACATTTCTTGCGACGAAAGCCTACAACAAAACATCCAGAAAACGAACAATTATTTAATTACAAAAACATATACATATATTTAGGCTCACTTATTTACATAAAACAGAAAATACGCTGCAAATATAGGTACTATATTCAATACTATCAAACAAAAAATCTCTTTTTTCAATGACAGAAACATTTTATCCTCATTTTGTTCTCATCATAATCGGGATAACCAGAATGAGTGTGAGTATGGAGAAAAGCATCCCTCCCATGGTACCAATAGCGAATGAATACCAAAAAGGCTCGGATTTTCCATCAATAACGATGAAGGGTATCAGACTGAGGACTGTGGAAATCACCGTGAGGAACACCGCCACAATCTTATGATTGTAAGCCTTCACATACTGTCTGATGCCCCCACGTCCATAGGAAAGATACTCATGAAGGATATATATACCGGCGTTTACGGTAAGACCAGCGAGCATAACCATCGATGCATAGCCACCCGTACCAAACTCCACACCTGTGACATAATAGGTAAGAAATGTGCCTATAAATGATACTGGGATAAGCATCACGATGACAAACGGCACATACAGGCTTTCGAAAAGGATGCTACAGATGAAGAATATGATGACCGCTATAAGCCCGATGAGCCAGTATTGCGTGCCGGAATCCTCATAGTAACCGTAGGAAGCGTCCTGGCACTTGAAACCAATGGGTATCTTGGCGTTAAACTTATCCTTGACCGAGTCCATATAACGGAACACATAGTTGGGCGAACCCATTACATTGAACGACACATGAAGTTTGTATGCCTGGTTCGACTTGGGTATACAGTTCTTGGCTTCACGCCTCTCTATCCCGATAAAATCTGACATCTTAGTGTCTGTGCCATTGACACGCAGATAACTGTTCTGCACATGCCAGAGGTCAAACTCATCCTGTCCCTTCGACTTCAGGAACATTGGCGCAGAGATATTTTCGTCCTCATAGCGGTCAATATCATAGCCCGAGAGGATTCCCTGCAGAACATTATGCGCAGCGGTAATGTCGAATCCGTAGAGTGCAACTGCTTTTTTGTCGTACTTGGCAAAGAACTCGTCCTCCTGATTCTTGTGGTCAGGAGTCTGAATTATTATGTCCGTCACACGCGAATTCTTCTTCAGTTCCTCACAGACATCTTCTGCTATCCGGTAAAGTCGCTCATAATTGTAGCCGACAACTTCGATAGTGTTGAACCGAAACTGCAATGACAGTGAATTGCTAAAACCTTTCTTGCTGACGCCACTTGTGCTCCATTCCGCTCCGCCGATATTTATAATCTGACCTATAACCTTGTTTTCCAATACATAAGGAAAATTCGTGTCGCGATATTCCTTCTTAAACTTCACATCAATGGTCGCCCCCCAACTCTCGACTCTCGTCTCATACCGCTCTATCTCCCTGAATTTAGAGAGGAACTGGTCTACGAGGAGCACCTTTTCATTGAGTTGCGCCGCTGTACCTCCCAAAGGCATCTGAGCCCTGATGTGCAGTATCTTCTCCTCATCACGGCTGTCGGAATAAGTACGTTGGGAGAGTGTCTCGCTGAAAAGCCGCATTGTTCCGCCGAAGACCAATGTCAACGGCTTCTTGCATTTTGTCAGAAAGAACTGTGACCCGAGGGTTGAATTGTAGAGTTTCTCATACCATATCCCCTCGTCTTCACCGTGTGCGGCAAGTTGTTGGTGCTTTTCCACATCATAGAGTGAATCCGGCAGAAGATGAAAAGGGATGCCGAAAGCGAGCACGAGCAGCACTATATATATCCACTTGCGCCTCTGCACGAACATGACATAGCGTGTGTAGACACGTTTCCACCACACGAGAAACCTCTGGTGACGCACCTTTCCCTGCTGCCGACTGAGGTAATGGAACTGCTCGACAAGCGCAGGCACGAAGAAATATGCCACAAGCAGCGACACTGTAAGGTTGATTATTATTATCCAAGAGAAATCCCAAAGGTCACGCTGCAGGAATTCCGGCAACCAGAATACCACTATCAGCGACCCGACAGTGGTGAGGAGTGCGGCCAGAATGGCAAGAAACATCTTGCGGTTACGGTAGTAACTGTAATGGTCGACCATGACCACGGAGGCGTCAATGATAAGTCCCATGGAGACGGTTATGCCCGCAAGGCTGTAAACATGCAGGCGTATGTTGAACATCCAATAGGCTATCACGGATACAAGCAGATTGGCTGCCAGCGTAGTAGCCATAATCAGCAGATACCGCCAGTCCCTGTGTGCGAACCAAAGAAACAGCATCAGTATGGCGAGAGACATGAGCGAGCGCCACACAAGTTTGTGCAGTTCACTCTCTTTTTCTTCGGCTTCATCATGGGTGAGAGTGAAATAGACACCCTTTTTCAGTGTTTTGCTTATCTCTGCCACTTTCCTGCGTATGTCGGACGACATCTGTATGAGGTTGCCGTCAGCATCTACGAATACATTGAGATAGATGGTGTTCATGCCGTTGACACGGAAAAAACTTCCCGGTTCGCGGTCTTTGTATTCGTAAGTGGCAAGATCGTTCAGGTAGACAGTCTTCCCGGCGATACTCTTTATCGGCATCTCCTCCAAAGACTTGTGGAACTTACTCGTGACAAGATAGAGCGCCATCCGCTCCTGATGACCGTCAGGGGCAGACTGCAACACTTCTCCCACAATGTCTCTCCTGCCCATGAAACTCTTAATCGCCGACTCTATGTCGCCGGCAGACAGTCCATAGTTGGCAAGAACGAACGGATCATAGGTTATCTCTATGTACTTGCTCTTGCCTCCGGTGATGAAAACGCCCTTGACGCATGACAGTTTTTGCAGTTCCGGCTCGACTTTCCGGGCAAGGTATTCCTTCAGTTGTTCATCGCCAAGATCGGAGTTGACCTGATATGAGAGCAGCAGTTTCGTGGTCTCTTTCTTCTGTTGTTCGTTAACCACATCGCCGCCGGAGAGTACAGGGTAGCCCACACCATCAGGCAGTTTCTTCTGCACTTGCTTCAACAGCGATGCTATCTCGAATTTCACGGCAGAGACATCGGCATTCTTCTTCAGTTGCACCACGACACGTCCAGAGCCGAAATTGGACTCAGAAGAGACACTTTCCACGCCTTTCACGGCAGAAACTATGCCCTCTATTCGCGAGGTCACATTCTGCTCGATGACCTTGGCAGATGCCCCACCCCACGAAAACGAAACCGTCAGAGTATTGCCTTGGCGCGGACGCGGACTGTCAGCCACATCTATCAGAGGTATCAGTGCCGCCCCAATCACCATCAGTATGACGAGCACGAAGAGCACAGTGAAGTTCTTCCTGCTGTCATGCAATTTGGCGGAATGCGCTATTTTCATGTTATTTCCTCCTGTAGATGACGTAATAAAGCAGCGGCACGAAGAACAGGCTGACCAGTGTGCCTACCGTCATGCCTATTACAAGTGCCAACGAAAGCGGATATTGCATGGCTGCGCCCATACTTCCCTTGGTCAGGAATGGCAACAGAGCCAGAATGGTGGTGAGGGATGTCATGACAATAGGGCGGAGTCTGCTGTGCCCAGCCACCCAAATGGCACGGACAATGGAATTGCCCTCGCGCCTCAAGCGATTGATTGTGTCTATCTTGAGAATGGAGTCATTGATGACAATGCCGCTCATGACCACAATGCCTATCATCGACATTATATTGAGGGACTCTCCCAAGAGCCAAAGTCCAAGCAGGACAAAGAACACGTCTACAACCATCTCAAACAGGATAATCAACGGTTGGACAAGGCTCTCAAACTGTGCAGCAAGGATGAAAAACAACAATGCGAGGGCTACAACCAGTACAACGGTCATCTCGCCTATCATCTGACGCGAAGAGAAATAACCGCCGGAGAAAGCGGCAGACAAGTCACTGTCGGGACGATGAGTGTACTCATCCACATACGACATCACGTTCTTTATGTCTCTGTCCTTTGCATTGAGGCTTATACCGAAGTATTCTCCGCTATCCGAAGACTGTAGGCGTTTGTAATCTTCGCCCTGTGACTCCTTTACAAGATAGGATATCGGTATCTCCGTACCGTCATCATTGAGGACGGTATTCGAAAGAATGAGCCGCGCCTCCCTGACATCAGCCCCTATGATGACCGGGACACTCTGCGCTCCGTCGTTGATTTCAAACACCTCATTACGGTTCATGATTTCCTTCAAACGGTTCAGAAGACGGTCGTAGGAAACCTTATAGACGGTCATCTGCTCCGGGTCAGTGACATAGCGGATGTTGGTTTCCGTCACGACAGGCATGATGTCAAGTTGCGGAAAGTGCACTTTCAGGGAGTCAACAAATGTCCTGACCGTACGTACGGCAGGTCTACGGCCTTCGTGCGTCTGCAAAAGTATGTTCAAATCAGCCTCATCTGTAGAGAAGATGAGGTCGTAAAGGTTGCCCGGCTCGCCGAACTCCACCGACACATCGCCGTATTCTTTCCGGATATAGTCTAGTATTCTGGTTTTCACGTCACCGAGTTGTTCTTCCGAAGCGCATTTCAGATAGACCACAGCCTCGCTTGACGTAATGTCTTTTGTATGGGCAAGAAGAAAATCCTGAGTGCCTACCATGGCGGTACTGCTGCTTGTTCCATCCTTGACATACTGCAACAATCCTGTCACCCGACGGTCATTCTCCTCCGTAGAGATGCCCTGGTTCCAGTCTATGGTCATGAGTGTGTCGTCCTGCGCTATGTAAGGCATACGGTCTTTTTCTATTACCTGGAACACGAGAACTGTCAGCGGAATGATGCAAAAGAATGCTGTCATGCAGAGACCTCCGTGCTTCAATACCCAGCGCATGGCGATCTCATAAGGAGGAATCATGCTTCCCGCCCACTTGTTCTCCGCATCCAGACTTTGGTATGTCTTCTTACGGGAAAAGGCGTAGAAGTAGACGGGGACCACAGTGACCGCAACGAGCAAAGAAGCAAACAGGGCAAACGTAACGCCCATGGCCTGGTCGTAAAACAAAGCACCGGCCGTGCCACTGAGAAAGATAAGCGGAATAAATACTGAACAGGTGGTCAGTACCGAACTCAACATTGGAGTACACACTTCTTTTGTACCCAAAGCCACAGCGTCTTTCATCGGCAAGCCGCTTCTCCACTTCTGCATGATATTGTCGATGACAATGATGGAGTTGTCGACAATCATTCCCACGCCAAGCACAAGCCCCGAAAGCGAAATCACATTGAGCGTTATGCCACAGAGATAAAATGCCAAAAGGGTCAGTATAAGCGACAGAGGCACTGATATGGCAATAAGAATGGACATTCGCCACTGACGCATAAAGAGCAGTATTATGAGGAAAGCGAGGAGCGCTCCCACCCACAGATTTCCTTTCAAGTTGTCTATCGTATAGGTAAGCAGGCGTGTCTGGTCACGTGTCAACTGAAACTCGATATCAGGATAACTTGCCCTCAATTCTTCCAGAAGTCCGTCCATACTCTTCTGCAAATCCTCCATCTGCGCGTCATTCTGCTTGATGATAGCCAACGTTATGGCGTTCTTGCCGTCATGTCGTATCAGTCCATTGCGCTGAGCCACACGTTCTGTCACGCTACAGAGGTCTTTAAGTTGGAGCAACCGACCCTCATGGTTGATGTAAATGTTCTCCACATCTTCCTTGGTAAGCAATTGGGAGTCAAAATGGATATTGAACCTGTATATCCCATCGCGCACAGAGAGTGCCCCGAGGGTTATATTGTTTTTTCTGATAGCCTGTTCTATATCCTGGACTGTCATGCCAAGGGATTTGAGTTTGCCATTGTCGGGCGTGCATTCTATTTCCGTTCCCACCGTCCCGCTCATGTCTACCATTGCCGTTTGGGGAAGTTGCTCTATACGTTTACTCGCTACGCCCTTGACAAACTTGCCTAACTGTGCAAAAGACAATTCCGAGTTCTCGGCACTCTCAGTCCCTTTGTCCTTCAGATAAATGTCAAGATAAAATGCGGGGACATCCATTGCCGAAGCCTTCATGACTTTGGGTCGCTCCATTTCCTTCGGCATATTGTTCATTGCCCGGTCAAGTTTCTCGTTGACGTCAATGAATATGAGCGACATATTGCTGCCTGTCTCAAACTCCATGGTAATGGTGCCGGCATCCATACGCGATGTTGACTCAATGCTTTTCAGCCCTGCCACCTGTGCCAGTTGCTGCCGCATCGGCGTGACATAGCGTTGTTCCACCTCGGGAGCGGCATAACCGGATGCAGGAATCTGGACGGTGATGCGCGGTATGTCTATATCGGGCATCAACGACACAGGTATTTTCTGCAATGCGAGCAATCCCAAGATGGCAATGGCAATCAGCGACATCGTGACCGCGATCGGACGAACTATTATATCACGGAGCATACACAAACCTTTTTATCTGTTGGACATCTATATCACGGGCACGGACGGCTATTTGTCGTCATCCGTCCTTTTCCTTGCCACGACTTTCGTGTTGTCCGCCAGATTGAGATTGCCTGACGTAATGACGATGTCGCCTTCTTCCACCGTAGTTCCTTTGCGCACGCATCCCGTGATTGCATAGGAGTTGATGTTACTGTACAATATGTCGACATAAGTCCAGACTGCACGGCCATCCTTATACCGGAATATCACATGATATCCGTCACGTTCAACCACGGCATCTTTAGGAACGACAAACATCTTGCGCACCTCCTGCTCCACTATGACCTTTACATTGAGACCGTCAATCATCTCGTTGTCCCCCTTTGCGTTGTCAACACGCGCTGTTATCAGGATAAGTCCTTTCTCGTCAACCGCAGGATTTATCTGTGCAATGACGCCATCACAAATCTTTTCCCCGTCAATAAACGGTGACACCTTCACTCTTTGTCCCACCTTGACATGAGGAAGTTCTGCCTCAAGAATCTTGAATTCCACATCAAACTGCGAGTCATCAACGAGCGTACACAGTTTGTCATTACGTTGGAATGCACGCCCTTCCACATTGACAATCCTGCCAGAGAACGGTGCCCGCAGGTTACATTCTTCAAGGGCGGTCTTGGCTGACTGCAGGGCATACTTGGCTGTGTAATAGCCGGATGTAACCTCCGCACGCTTCATGACATCGTCTGGAACATCATGCAAGTCCACATCATATCCCAATGATATGAGTTTGTCGGCGAGGTCTACGCGCGAACGCTCCAGTTCATGCTCTGCCTTCTCCAGTTCGCGGGTCTTCTCCCGTTTGTCGGTAGATGCTATTACATCGCCTTTTGACACCCGTTGACCGTTTCTCACATAGATGTTTGTCACAATGTCAGACGTTGTAAAACTTATGTCACTCTTCGCTTTGGCACGCAATTGACCGTTGCATACTATCTGTTTGTTGAAATCCTGCAATACGAGACGCACGGTATCGACAAAGTTCTCACTTTGCTCAACCTCGGGAATCCGCATCTCGTCCTCTTTATTTTCCTTTTTCTTTCCGCATGATGCCATTGTCATCGTGACGATTACGGCAACTGCGGTAACCAATATTGCTCTGCGCTTGTCCATAGCGTGCTTATTTATTAATTATTTCTTCAAAGTCAACGGAGATGTCACGTTTGCCAACCCAGTCATATAGAGTGGCGCGGCGAAGCGTATAATAGTCCGTCCAGAAAGTCTGCAACTGTGATATATACTGCATCTTTGCCGACTCCAACTCCTGCTGTGCGGTGTTAAGGTCGGTAACAGAAACGCTACCGGCCTCAAACCTGCGACGCGTGATATCATACCTCTCTTCTGCTATCTCCTGTGCCCTCTGTGCATCCTTACACTGCATGGGCTGGGCATTGAACTGTATTACATTGCGACGCAATTCCTGAATATAGTCCTGATGGCTCTTGTCTATCTGCACTTTCATCACGTCGAGTTGCGCCTGAGCCATTTTTACCCGTCCTCTCCTCACTCCCCAGTCAAATATCGGAAGCGAGAGTGTAAGCCCTATAATCTCATTGTCGCGCAGTTTGGAATACACACCGCCAAAAGTCGGCGATGACTGCGAGAAGCCAATCTCGCCATTCAATGTCATCTGTAGTCCTTGACTTGACTTGGCCTGGGCAAGCGAACGTTCCGCTTCTAGCATCTGCAGTTTCTGCTCTTGAGTATGACTGGAATTGTCTATGGCCTTCCTCAGAACATCATCAAAATTAATTATTATGTCGGGAATCGCATAAGGAGGTATCAGTTCTGCATTCTCATAATCTGTCACACGCAGATACGAGAACAGGTTGTATTTGGCGTCATCGAGGGCAATGCGGTTGTTGTTGACGGAAACTCTGGCGTTGAGCAATGACAGTTCCAACTGCAACACCTCGCTCTTGGTAGTCGTACCCATCTCCAAACGCTTCTTTGCGATTTCATACAACGCCTCGCGATCACTAAGACTTGCTATCGACTGGTTATAGTTTGACTGGGCTGATATGGCGGAAAAGAACAATGACGTGACGCTCATCGTGATTGTTTCCAGAGATGTCATGTATGTGCGCTGCGCAATCTGATATTCCAACGGAGCGGTCTTTTTGTTCCACTTCAGACTATTGTACGCCATAAGCGGCTGATTGTATGATATGCGCAGGGGTTGGGAGTTGTAAAGTTTCTCCTTATAACTGAACTGATCAAGCCGATAAAGGTATGACTGCAGAGAGACTGTTCCTCCCGTAGCGGCAATCTTCTGATCAAGGGACAGCACGAGAGAATTGCTGAGCGTATTGTTGTCCACATATCGGACTTTTCCGTCTTCATAACTCCGGGTGTCAACCAGGGAATGATTAAAGTTGAACATATTTCCCGTCAAATTTACTGCCGGTTTCAAATCAGCCTGAAATGAACGGTAAGTCCAATAGCCTGCCAAGAATGTATATTGTGCGACCTTACCATCAAACGAGTTTTCTTGAGCTATTCTGATAGCATTGTCAAGTGTCAGTTTCTGAGCATTCAGACAGCCTACAGACAACGCGGCTATCAGCAGACACACACAAATCTTTTTCATAGGCATTGTTTTGCTTTGTTTATCATATCCGAGGTTGCAGGAGACGCCACCTTAGGGCGTGACGCCAGAATCTTTTTTGCCATCTGTTTCATATTTTCTTCCTGTCCTGTTTTCTCATACAGCAACATCAGGCGGTAAAGAGGATACAGGCGATTCGGCATGATGGCACTGGCTTTCCGGTAAGACTGTTCGGCAAAAGCCGGTAGGTTTTCATCCATATAATTGTTGCCTTGCACCATATAGAACATCGGGTCATTGGAAATAGACACACCTTGCCTCAACACTGCATTACTGTCTGTATAACGGCCAAAGGCTCTTAGTGTCTTTGCGAAGTTAAACAAAAACTGTGGATTATCGTCCTCTAAAGGCAAATATTTGTAGTAATCTTTTATAAACGTCTCGTGACGGATGTGCGCAAAGTGAGCAATGGATTTGTCGGCATCATAACGCTGGCGAATCTGGTCGGCAGAGAACAAAGATGCGGACACGGTGACAATGCCTGCCAACACCAGCACCATTACTTTCCTAAAACTACTGTAATCAGCAATTACAAATTTATGTGGGGCTATTGCACAAACAACAACCGTCAACACCCTGTAGGGATAAAGTTCAAACGGATAGGAAAACAAGGAAAAAATGAGCAATGCAACCATAGCATAAAACAAGGGTTTACTACAATGGAAAGTATTATACAATGCAGCCAAAACGACAACCAGACATATTACTACGCCAACAACACCTTGTTCAACCAATATTTTGAGAATGTCGGAAAAGGCATATTCTGCCACATTACCAGACGCGAACAAAACATTGTCGGGCGAAGTCGCATACATCTCGGCGATGCCTTCGCCACAGGCATGACGGAATCCGCCTATCCCCACACCCAACCATGGTGTATGTAACCATGAAGTTACAGAAGCAGTCCAAGTGAGAATACGACCGTCAGCAGAGCCTTGTTTCACTATATAACACGCCACAGCCGCACATAGAAAGATTCCCCAGACAAGCCAACGCCACCTCCGGTATTGTTTTCTCCAAACCCATAACACAACCAAGACAAGAGACAAAAGAGCCGCACGACTTAGCGTAAAACACAACAAAAATGAGCAAACAGCGACAAAGGACACAAAAAGGACATTTGCAATACAAAGCATTTTGGGATTGACAATATTCCATTCCCGTTTCCTTATAACAATAGCCATTACAAGTCCGATTAGTATGTATGCAGAGTATGGTCCCGGATTAAAGAATGAGCCTGTCACTACATACAGGCAATGCCGACTTGTTCCATTGGCAATCTGCGAAATGCCACAAATTGCTTCATAGGCGCAACAGACCAAAATGCCCATTACAACGGCACTTATCGGAACACGACAAAACTGGGAGAGTACACGAAACACAAAATAAAGCATAAACAGTTCTGCCGTCTTTAACATCTGTGTGGCACAACTGTATTCTGCACCCACATACGACCGCAAAAAGAAATACGCCCCCCATAACAATAAAAAGCAGTCCAAAAGGCTGACCGAAAGCCGTGCATTTCGACACACAGCCAAACCACATGCCACAAATATGCAAAGCGCAGGAATCACATATGCCATTGCGACATCACAGTCACTCCACCTTTGTCCTATTGGCATAACTGTCGTCAACAGGGCACACAGACACAACACATACTTACTTCTTCCTACCGTGATAAACATATTTCACTATTCCCACTATATACTCTTCCGGAACAAGTCCCCAATATCTGGAATCATTGGAGTCCAACACATTATCGCCTGCCATGAAGTAATAATTGTGCTTAAACCTATGATGGAGCATCTGTTTCCCTCCAACATAGACTGTACCTTTGCCCCAATCCCAAGTAATTATCTTTCCGCACTCCCATTCAAGCAACATCTTGTAGTAAGCAGCCTCGTATGGGGTTATCCTTATGACATCTCCACATCGAGGCACATATACAGGACGCATATTCTTCGTCGTGAACGGTATATGTTTGTCATCAAACGGGAATGTGTTCAGGACTTCTTTTGGCAGAATACTGTCAGGCAATGCAGAGAAATCCCGTTGGCAACTCTCTACGCCAAGCACTCCCTTGAAATTATTGTTTTTGTAATAACCGCTTTCTGTCCAGAGGCTGTCTCCCGGAAGTGCAACGACCCTTTTACAGTACACATTATTGATGACAAAGTTTATTTTCCCATCGTGATGAGGAAAATTAAATACTACCACATCATTGTGCCGAACCTTTCGCAAGCCTTTAAGGCGTTTGCTTTTCAGTTCCATACCTGTAAGGTTAAAGTCAAAGTCTGTGTATATTCTCGCCCCCATGACAATTTTGTTTACCACGACCTTGTCACCAGGTTGCAAAGTAGGCATCATGGAAGATGTAGGAATGGAAAAATAATCAGCCACAAAACAACGGACACCCAACCACAACAAATACAGCAGCGGAATGAGCGACACCGCCACAAGCAGCCCATTAACGACTTGGAGTATTTTCCTTTTCATCTTTTTAGGGCGAGAACATACACATCTGCGATTTCAGTCACACTTCAAAATCCAACAATTGCTCATCTTTTATCATACTCACTACAGTAGCCCAAGCCATAGGATTCCAATTCCACGGCTTCTCCTGGCACATAACTGCAGGTTCCACAATAGAACACCAACATTCCTGCTTTCCCCTCCCTTATATTGGAGTAGCATCTCTTCAGAGATTTGTCCCCTTGAGTAGAGAGAATATTGATACTTTTGTCTATAAACGATTGTTGGTCGTTCTTGTGATCAACCGTCTTGCAACTTACAAAAACTATTGCCGCCACTGCAATGAAAGCAAGTATTGGAATTAATGTCTTCTTCATATCAAAAATATTTTTACTCTAAGATTTTGTATTGCCACAGACTTCCATCGTCAGACAAAACAAACAGGGTATTGTTTATAAAATCAATATCGAAACCACAGAACTGTATACCAGGTTTGATTTCTCCTAATGTTTTACCTTCCCATGTGAAGGTAAGAATTGATGGAGTAAAGTTCTTCTTTGACTGAAATTCTTCGTCTGTAATGTCATATTTCAGTACGGCAAAACCGAAATCATACGTGCGTACATCTGCAAACATATACTTTCTGTCCTTGGGAGACTGAGCCAAAATGTCGCTCATTTTGTCAGGTTCTTTCCCGCAACAGACAGAGAAACCTTTACCTGTCTCAAGAGAATACACATTAATATAATTCATTCCAATCATTGCCTCCACACATTTTGTTCCGTCAGGCGAAATCCCAGGAAGTGTAGACAACAAATTGAAATCTTCTCCCTTTGGTACAGCAAAGTCATCGGCAAAGTTCATGTTGGGTATGGATTTCTTGTTCTTACCCTTTATAAGCCAACGCTTCTGCATGGTTTCCTCTCCTGCAAACTCCTTGGTCAGAAGAGTCGAGTCAGGCAACATCTTCACCCAAAATGGAGAGCTGGCTATATCCGCATCAGGAAACATCTCCCTTATCTGAGTCTTGCCTGTTTCCAAAGAAGATGTAACATTCCAGACATAGATTCGAGAAGTGGTCTGTTCGCAAAAGACAGCATAAAGGGAATCGTTTTTTGTCATAAAAGTTCCATACTGGGACATATATACGCCTATAGGAAATTCTCCTATGGACTGTCCCATATTCAAGAAATCACCTTTAGGAGACAAATCCTTCAATGACAACACTTTTATAATTCCTTGACTGTCGTTTGTTTCCAAGAACATCAGGCTATCAACAATTTTGAAGTCCTTAATCGGAAGTTTGTTGCCGTCTATACACTTCTTCCCTTGCCCCAAAGCCACTTGCCTTGGTGAAGAATCCATATACAGAATTGTGTCAAAAGCCATATATTCTTGAGATGACAATACTTTATCCTTGCATCCTGTCATCGATATCATCACAAACAAGAGCAACAAACCAAACAAACTATACAGTTTTATAAACGTTTTCATTGATTTAAGCAATATTTTATATGACTATTAATTTATTCGTTACCCAAACAAGTACTTGCTGGAGCAAGGAAAGTGGTTGTTCCTGGAATAAACGTACATGTCTGGCAATATCTCACTTGACTCTTTCATATTCGTCTG
>CAVFZF010000001.1:217518-320593 GCA_963627025.1 Bifidobacteriaceae bacterium
ATCAATTCTCCAAAACAGCCACACGACTCCACTCTGCCCAGTATCGTGGGGAACATATAATTTACAGATGTGAGGTACAAGAAAAATGTCATCATAACCAATGTTGCAGACAACGAGAACATTGGAAATATGGCAAACAGAAGCATTATACACAACAAAAACTCCACAACACAAACAACGATTGCCAATTCTTGACTCAAGGGAACAAAACAATCCGACACATACAATTCCGAATACTTGGCGACTTCATCAGCAAAACTATTCAAGGACATAAACTTTGCACAACCTGACAGCAACAACACCAAAGCAAGAATCACTCTCCCCACATGATACGATATACATATGACATTTTGATTTCTCATATTCAGTTTGCTGTTCTACAGATTTCGTTTTTAGTGCTTTTAGTGTTCTACTTGTACTTGCCGCTTACGCATTTGAGAAAAAGTTCTTTTATTTCTTTACTGGTACAAGGATTACCGACCATGATTACCTTGTTTTCCTTGTCCAGTAAAAAGGTGTGATACATTATCCCTTGGGGTATATGAGGATTTTCCTTACGAAACGAGCATTTGCTGTCTATGTATACAGGATGACGGAATGTAGATTTTTCCAGATTGCCGACAGTACTCTCCATCATGTCAGGAGACGTTTCCAATATGAACACAAAATCCACGCTGTATTTTTTATTCTTCTCAAAGGAAACAAATTCATTCCAATCGGTCAGCCTGTTGATAAAACACGGTGTACATTGCGTACTGTCCACATAGACCACCATTGTGTAGTCTTTCTTGGTATCAGAAACAGGAAACCGGCTGCTGTCAGGAACCCAACATTCCATATCACTCCCAATTATAGACACAGGCGCAGAAGCCATTTCCTCCACATTCTTTCTTACATCATTTCTTGCTCCACATGACATCAGAACCATGCATACAAGAGCAATCTGTAGACTTGTGACCAACTTTTGCAAACCGTGCTTATAATTGAGAGCCATATTCATTTTCACATTCTATCTGACAACCTTACTCTGAAGAATAAAATAAATCTATCCTATCTTGATGGGTATGACATACTGACGGATACTGCCATCATCTGTCAAAACATACAAAAGATTGTTGACCTCATCAATATCAAAATGGCGGAACCGCACATCTGGCTTCATCTCTCCCAGCACCTTTCCATTCCAATCAAACATCAGTATGGAGGGCATCGTCTTCTGAGCGGCATTCGGTTCACTTGCCAGATTATTCTTCATCACGGCAAATCCGAATTTGTGAGAGCGCAAATCGCCAAATTGCATTTTTCTGTTTTCTCTCGGCAAGGCAGATATATCACTCAACATATCAAGTTTCTTTCCACAGCAAACAGTATAACCGTCGTCATCAACCAAGGAGTAAACATTTATGTAATTCTGGAAAAGCATTGCTTCCACACATCTGTTTCCATCTGGCGACATACTCAAGAAAGAACCCAAAAGGTTGAAGTCCTCGCCCTTTGCCACTGCACACAAATCATCCTTGCTCATGCTTTTTATTGGTTCTGTCTTCTCGTCCCGAAGAATCCATCGCCGTTCCTTAGTCTCATCATCCGCCAGTGCCTTTATATAAAATGTACTGTCCGGAAGAAATTTCGCCCAAAATACAGGCCCAGGAGTCTTGACCTTGTCAAATGCCTCTGTTATTTGTGTGCTGCCACTATTCACTGAAGCGGTTACGTTCAGTGAATAAAACCTCTTTACTATCTCATTGTAAATGACCGCATACAGAGTACCATTCTGTTGTACGAAAGTCGAATAATGCGACAGATTCGGTCCCCAAAGAAATTCACCCGACGCATTTCCTTTATTCAACATAGCACCTTTTAGAGACAAATCTGTCAGAGAACGGACTTCAAGGAAATTCGTCTCTTTATTTGTCTCAACAAACATCAGACTGTCGTAAATTATAAAATCCCTAACAGGAAGAGAGTCTGCGGAAATACAGTTTTTCCCTTCTTTCAATGACAACGGTGTTGGCGCTTCATCCATATACACAACCTTGTCAAAGGTTATGTTCTCATGTGGGTCTCGATCTCCTCTGTCTTTCGTACAACCATTCAGAAGTATTACAAGCGCAGAGGACATCAGCAGAAACAGGTTTTTCGAACAGACTCTCTTCATAATCGTTTATTTCTGATTATTGGTATTTATAGATGGAGCACAAGCCATTGCTATCATCCTCATTGATTGTGAGAATTGTATGATTATCGTTGTTGACCGCAAAAGCCATAGCACGAGCTATGTGGTAACGAGCCACAGGTTTTCCTTCCCAGTCAAATGCGAGCACACTCATTTCCTTCGGAAGAGCAGGATCGTCATAAAGCAAATACACATTGTCTTTATCCGAAGAAACGCCTACAATCCACATGTTTGCATCTTCAAAGTTCTTATCCGTATAATGTGGCCAATCCTCACCAATACGTACGGTTTTGACGACATTCCCATCAGAATCCCTCATAACCAATAACGGAAATGAGAAATAAGTCACAGCCAGTCTGTGTTTCTCTGTACTGTAGGTTGCCAATGTCTGCAATAAATCTTGCTTGCCGATCTTACATTCATCCGTTTCTACTCCCTCATGCTCAAACTCGGTTAAAGTCTTGGTCTTGGCATCATAATTGAATAGTTTGCGGCCATCATTGTCTTGAGAACCAATGTATGTTTTATCACCTGTACAGAACACATATCTCAAGTCGGCAATGTCCTTACCTGAAAAATCCTCAACATCAACACGGTTTCCATCAGACAATGTGCAAAGCCTCAATGTATGCATAGGTCGCTCCAGCACATAAAAACTTTTCTGCCCGTTGTATGTATCAAACTGTCCCGTAGCGTATGGCGCAAGCCATTCGTTTTCACCGTTGCCCCTGACACAAATCTGACTTATTTCATTGAACGAGGAATCGAAAATACGGAAAGAATAGTTCCCCTTCTGAGTAAAGACATAATAACCGTCATTATACGTTACCCCATAACAAGCGAAACAACTGTCCAGTTTCGTTACCCGTTCGCCTTTCAATTGTTTGTCAACAGGAAATTTGTCAACAACATCATATTTGCTGTCTGTACAAGCACTTAATAACAATATAGCAGAAAACAGAGATGCCACACCCAACTGGCATATTCTGTTTCTCTTAACATAAGTTTTTTTCATTTGAACAGACATTTTGAGTATTTCCTATATCCTTTTTCGTCATAAACTTTCCTACAGGTACCACAATCGTAATATGTGTAACCTACAACAGTCTTGGATTCATAATAACAGATAACATAAGTTTCGCTCTCTTCATTATTTGTCAGAGCCTCAACATTGGCATCCAAAAGCAGCTCTGATTGTTTTTGCTTACCCAAACCGTTTGCACAGAGTGCAAAACAAACAACACCGCATACAAGGATTGTACACATGGCAATACAGATTTTTTTCATAATGATATTTGTTTTTGATTAAATAAGTGAAAATTCTGCGGACAAAGATATACAAAACCTCCAGCAAAAGCAATACTATCTCTTTTAATTTAACGTTTTTTTAAATTGTCGACGTCTAAACAATTTCTGTGCAGTATACCTTCTTTACACCGCACATTCGCAAGACATATTGTTCTCCTAAACAAAACTTTCTCTTTTTCACTTGGGTATATTAAGATATTTATTTATAAATTTGCAAACATCAAAGCACAAGAAAATATCACCGCAAACCCCGGCATACCTACAAAAAAGTGGAAATTACGATATGAGAATAAACGTAAAATATCAGGCAGCAATTATTGTCACCTCTGTAATATGTTCATGCCAAATGACAGAAACTGACAACCAGTTGGAGTATGCATTGGAATTGGCGAAGGACAACCGACAAGAAATGGAAGATGTTCTGGAACACTTCTCTGATGACTCCATTAAGTACGAAGCCGCCGCATTTCTAATTCGCAATATGCCAGGTCACTATTCTTATGCAGACACAACTGCCATAAAGAAGTATTCGCACAAGGTAGATTCTATTGTCACGGTCATGTGCGATTCGTCTGACTATGCATTAAGGGACTCTATCAACAGTTGTGCCACAAAGAGCGGTAACTGCAAATTGAAAAAGGTATTAGACATAGAGACCATGAAAGCCGATTATCTTATCGCCAATATAGAGGAGGCATTTCATGTGTGGAAAGAAGGTTGTTGGGCAAAGCATGTCAACTTTGATGATTTTTGTGAATACATTCTGCCTTACAAGGTCTACGAATTGCAAAATCTTGACGATTGGCGAATACGCTTGAAACACCGTTTTATATCCGGAATAAAAGAACTCCAATATTGTGACATATTCAAGAACTCCGCATATAGCGCTGCCAGGAAAATGAATCAGGAACTGCACGACAGTCTGAAGCCCAACCATGCCATAACGCTCGACAACGCCAATATGCTGTTGGAAACAAAACTTAGAATTCCATTTGGAACCTGCGACCACTATGCCGACATTGCATCAATACTGATGCGTTGTCAGGGAATACCAGTCATACAGGATTTTACTCCCCAATGGGCATATCGGGATTCGGGACACAAATGGAATGTAATACTGGCAAACAACGGCAAGAACATTCCGTTCAGCGGTGTATGCACAATGCCTGGCGACCCACACAAGATGGACGAGAAAATGGCAAAGGTATACCGCCATACTTATTCCCGAAACGAAGAAATGCTTGACATTCTCAGTCAATGTATCAATCCCCCCAAGATTTTCTCCAATATATTCATCAAGGATGTGACGCGGGAATACATATCATGTAAAGATATAGAAGTAAAACTGTGGAAAAACAACGGAGCATATGCATTCCTTGCTGTATTCAACAACAAGGAATGGACACCAGTGGCCTATTCCAAAATAAAGCACGGAAAAGCCACGTTCAGAGACATGGGGCTTGACATCATGTACATTCCCATGGGATATGATGACAACAACAACATCACCGTTTTGGGTTATCCATTCATCCTGAAATACGACGGAAGTGTTTCCGTAATAACCGCCGACAAGAGCAAAAAGGTTGATATCCACCTAAAACGCAAATATCCGACGTTTGAATATGTCTACGAAGTATTGCCAAGATTTCTGGACGGAGAATTTCAGGCTTCCAACACTCCCGATTTCTCAAACTACTATACAGTTCATAAAATCGCCGAATGCAATGCCTACGGATACCAAGTAACTGTCCCTGACACTATTCCTCCATGCAGATACTGGAGATATTATACAGAAAGAAAAGCCGCATTCAACAATATGGCGGAAATAATGTTCTACAAGGAAAACTGCGACAAGCCGGTTTACGGAAAGGTCATCGGCAATGAGGGTTCTTGGGGAGACAACCCGGAAAGGTGTCGTGAAGCGGCATTCGACGGCAACATTCTGACGTTCTTCGACGCTCCAGACCCCGACAAGTCATGGGTTGGCATGGATTATGGGGAGCCTGTAAAGATGAGTAAACTTATCTATTATGGGCGTGGAGACGGCAACAGCATTGAAATCGGAGACGATTACGAATTGTTTCTCTGGGATAAAAACAAGTGGCAAAGCATGGGAACACAAAAAGCCTCAAGTCCGACACTCATTTTCAAGGGGATGCCTTCCGGTGGCCTGTATCTTCTCAAAGACCTGACAAAAGGAAAAGACGAAAGAATTTTCCTATACGGAAACGGGGTTCAACAATGGTGGTAATTGTCCGCTATATGCAAAAAATATCATTTAAGGTCATAGATATGAAACGGTTTCTTTGCCCCCTTGGCGTTTTTTCGTAACTTTGCACATGGAAAGCAGAGTGCTTTCCAAGGGGTGCTTGCGCGTTGCAGGCTGAGAACAGACCCTCTGACCTGACCCGGACAATGCCGGCGTAGGGATGAAGATCGCACACAATGGCTGTGCCCCCTTATTGTGTTATTATAATAATAAGGTATTATGAACAAATTTCTTTTGTCCGTCATCATGTTGTCCGCAGCGGGCAGCAGTGCCGCTTGGGCTGACGGAAAGGACTCCCTGAAGATTGAAAACCTGCAGGAAGTGGTGGTGAAAGGCGTAAAGGCGCAGAAGGATGCGCCGTTTGCCGTACACGACATCAATCAGAAACAACTCCAGAACTTCTCGTGGACAGGACGCGAACTGCCGTTCCTGTTCGCCCAGACACCAGGTGTGGTGGCGTGGAGCGAAAATGGCGTGGGCACGGGAACATCGCATCTGCGCATCCGTGGCGCTGCCGACTCACGCATCAACGTCACCATTGACGGAGTGCAACTCAACTCTCCTGAAGACGAATCCGTATTCTGGGCTAATATGAACTCCTACGCAGCCTTGCTCAGCAATGTGCAGATACAGCGCGGTGTGGGCACATCGACCAATGGCGATGGTGCTTTCGGCGGCAACGTGGCACTGACGACAAAATCGCCAAGCACCGTTCCTGCGTTGGAACTCAGCGGCAGTTACGGCAGTTACAACACGTTTAATGTGGGAGGAAACTTTTCTACCGGACTGCTTTGGAATCACCTCATTCTTGACGGAGCATACCACCACACCGCCACCGACGGCTTTATCGACGGCACGGCAGGCAAGTCCGGCTCATACTACGGAGGACTTTCGTGGATAGGAAAGAACTTTGTCATCCGCTACAAGAATATCGGCAACTACGAGAACACGGGGCAGGCTTGGAGCGGAGTGACCGCAGGCAACGGCGACTACAGCATGAATGTCTATGACAAAATAAGCAGTTACAAGGATATGTGGAACGCCGGCATGGGCAAGTTCAACGAACTCTATGAAAGTTTCACGCCCAACTGGGACGGCACATGGACTATAGCACGCCACAAACTCGCCGACGGCACACTGTGGAAAAAGACCACCGACAATTTCTGGCAGGACCACAACATCCTCTCAACCGCCGTCAACATCAGCGAACACTGGTCGACCACGGCCTCACTTCACTACACCTACGGCTACGGCTACTACGAGGAGTTCCGCTACAACAACAAGTTGAAGAAATTCGGACTGCCCAATTTCACCCTCGCCGACGGCTCTACACTGAAGAAAACCGACTTCATACGCAAGAAGGGACTGGAGCAGAACACCTACGGGCTGGTGTGGAACGCCAACTACAAGGACGACCTCTGGGACGTGATAGGCGGTCTGTCAGTGCAGCACTTCACCTCTTCGCACTTCGGACATCTCACCTATATGGCAAACGAAGAACTCCGTCAGCACTACATGAAGAACGGCCGCTACACCTATTACGACTCTGATGCCGACAAGGGTGACGAGAACGTGTTCGTCAAGGCGACCTTCCACATTGACAGCAACTGGGATGTCTTCGCCGACTTACAGTACCGTCATGTGGAGTATTACACCGATGGCATCAACGACAAGTTCCTCTCCAACGGCGACGGAACATACAGCAACCAGCGTCTGGACGTCAATGAGGTGTATGATTTCTTCAACCCCAAGGCTGGAGTAAACTTCCATTCCAACGGTCACCGCGCCTATGCTTCGGCGGCATTGAGCCACAGAGAGCCCGAGAGAAACAACTTCACCGACAACGGTTCATACCCCGCCCCGAAACCGGAGGAACTCACCGACATTGAGGTTGGCTACAGTTACACCGGCAGCAACTGGAATGTTGGCGTCAACGGATACTACATGAAGTACAAGAACCAGTTTGTACAGACTGGCGAGACGAGCGACATCGGCGAGGCATTGACCACAAACATCAAGGACTCCTACCGTCTCGGAGTGGAACTGAGCGCCGCCTGGCAACCGCTGAAGTGGCTCGACCTCTACGGCAACGCCGCCCTCTCGCAGAACAAGATAAAGGATTTTGACGAGGTGGTGGAAACCTACGATGACGACTGGAATGACCTTGAGGCCACTGTCAACCACTATGACAACTCCACACTCGCCTTCTCTCCCGCAGCGATACTCAACGGTTTCGTCACATTCAACTGGCGAGGCATTCAGGCAACATGGCACACCAACTTCGTGTCACGCCAGTATCTCGACAACTCGCAGTGCAAGCAGCGTTCTCTGCCGTCCTACTCACAGAGCGACATCTCGGCAAACTATGCTTTCCACTTCAAGCATGCCGGCATAAAGGAACTGCTCCTCGGTGTGAACCTCAACAATGTCTTCGATGCCCATTACGCTGCTGGCGGTTGGGTGTACTCCGCCATTGTGGGCAGCAACTATCCCAACAGCAACCGCTACTACCAGATTGGCTATATGCCAATGGCAGGCAGAAACATAATGGGAAACATCACCCTGAAATTCTAACGCAGGCTAATCATGGCGGAATATATGGCAAACAACTGGATGGATATACTCGGCACGATACTCGGGTTGCTGTATCTCTATCTGGAAATCAAGGAGAACGTGTGGATGTGGATTACCGGTTGCATCATGCCGATGATATATATCGTCGTGCTCTACGACCGCGGCATCTATGCTGACTGTGCGATGGAGGTGTACTATTTCCTCGCTGGCATCTACGGATTTGCCTACTGGCTGCGGGGGAAAAACCGCAAGGGGACGAGCGTGACGATAACCCACACACCGCGGAAGACCGCCCTTTGCCTTGCCGTGACAGCCATTGCACTGTGGGCAGTACTCGGTGTGACACTCGACAAACTGACCGACAGCACCGTGCCTTATACCGACGGGCTGTCCACAGCACTGTCGGTGGTGGCACTGTGGATGCTCTCACGCAAGTACATAGAGCAGTGGTGGATGTGGCTGGTCGTGGATTTGATTTCCACTGGACTGTATATATATAAAGGTATATACGGCCGTGCCCTACTCTACGGCATATATTCTGTCATGGCTGTCTACGGATTCATGGCATGGAAAAGGAAGATGCGGCAGGCCTGACCGCCGCATCTTCCTTCCGACAAACACCGTCAAGGTCTACTGAACGCTATTTCTTTAATTTATAACAAATGAAACAACAATTCTTCAACAGGCGCACTCCTCTGCGGTTCACACGGTTCTCACACAAGGGCTATGCGCTCTTTGCCTGCTTGGGCAAAGAGGTGCTGGTGGGCGTACTGACCGTTACCACCTTGACATACGCCAAGGCTGACGGCATCAGCACCGAGGCTCCACTTGCAGCAGACACGCTCAGCCGCGACGAACTGAAACTCGACGAGGTGCTGGTGACGGGGTCACGCGCGCCGCTGACTGACCTTCAGTCAGCAAAGATTGTTGCTGTCGTGACGAGAGACGACATTTCCCGTGCGGCGGCAACAAGTGTCAACGACATTCTTAAAACAGTCACAGGCGTGGATGTCCGTCAGCGCGGTGGCTTTGGTGTACAGACGGACATCTCGGTAAGAGGCGGTAACTTCGACCAGATAACCATTCTTCTCAATGGTGTCAACATCTCCTCTCCCCACACAGGACATCTTTCTGCAGACTTTCCGGTAAGCCCCGACGACATCGAGCGCATAGAAGTGCTCGAAGGACCTGCCTCGCGCATCTATGGTGCCAACGCCTTCAACGGCGTGGTGAATATCATCACACGTCAGAAGACGGACAACATTCTCGATGCCAACTTCAGTGGCGGTTCCTACGGCTATGCCAACGGCAATGCAAGTCTGCACTACAATGGTGACAATTTGCAGTCAAGTCTGAGTGGTGGCTACACTCGTAGCGACGGTGCCACGCCCAACAGTGCCTTCCAATCGTCACAAATCTTCTGGCAGGGCAATGCCACTCTCGGCACGACAAGACTCTCCGCACAGATTGGCTACAGTTACAAACCTTATGAAGCCAACACTTTCTATGGTGCTTCTTCCACCGACCAATGGGAAAGCAACGAGCGTCGCATGGCGGCAATCACTGCCGACATCAAGGCTGGAGCAGTGCATTTCTCTCCTCAAATATACTGGAACCGCTGGTATGACCATTACCAGTGGCACCGCGACAATCCTGCCGGAGAGAACTTCCATAAGGTGGATGCTCTCGGTGGAGGACTGAGTGCATGGATAGAGACTGCACTCGGACGCACGTCGGCAGGAGCAGAGGCGCGACGCGAAAGCATATGGAGCACCAAACTCGGGCTGCTGCAGGACGAGAGCAAATGGCAGAAGAGCAGCGGTTATGACGCACAGGAAAACATTCTATATAAATATCATGACGCAAGGACTGTGAGTTCAGCATTCCTCGAACACAACATCCTGCTGCGCAAATGGACGGTGTCGCTCGGTGCAACAGCCATACACACCGACCTCAGCGGCTGGGGCGTATACCCTGGAGTTGACATTGCATGGCGACCGAGAGACACATGGAAACTCTTTGCATCGTGGAACATGGCTATGCGTCTGCCCACTTTCACCGACCTGTACTACAGTGGTGCGAACATAGAGGGCAATTCCAACCTCAAGCCGGAGAAGACAAGTGACTTTCAGATAGGCGTACGCAACACGGGAAAGGGCTTTATCGCCGAAGCGCAACTGTTCTATTCACACAAGCGCGACATGATAGACTGGGTGACAGCACGCGAAACAAACGATGGAATATTCCGTTCGGTCAACTTCCGTATGGACAACTGGGGAGGTGAAATCAACCTGTCACTGCTGCCGAAGGAACTGTTCTCCGGGACTTTCCCGGTGAGAAAGGTGTCCGTGAAATACGCCTACATCAACGAGGACTCTGAATATGACGTAGACGTAGTGCAGAGCAAATACGCCATGGAGTACCTCAGACACAAGATAAACATCTCTGCCGATGGCAGGATATGGCGCAATCTCAACCTCTCTATGGCGTGGCGGTGGCAGGAAAGAACCGGCAACAACGCCAGTTACGGTATTCTCGATGCACGGTTATCGTGGGACGAGGCGAAATGGTCGGTGTTTGTCGACGGCACAAACATCCTCAACAAGAAATACTATGACTACATCTCGATACGCCAACCGGGCATTGTGGTCATCGGAGGAATAAAACTGGGAATATAAAAAGACGGACACAAGTCCGTCAAGAAAGGAAAAATGCTGGAGGCAAGACTACTTTTTTGCCTTCAGCATTTTTTCTATTGACTTCACCTCTTTGGCGAACGCCTTGTCCGACTGCATCTGTTCCGTCACCTTGGCTATGCTGTGCATGACTGTGGAATGGTCGCGGTTGCCTATCAGGCGACCTATTCTGCCCACGCTGACCTTGGCAAGTGACTGCGAGAAATACATTGCTATCTGGCGTGCCTGCACAAACTCACGCTTGCGCGACTTGCCCAACACATCCTCCACATCAACCTTCATAATCTCGCACACGGTGTCAATTATCTCGTTGACATCATATTTCTTCGGCGTGTCTTTCTTTATTCTGCCCACCACTTTCGCCGCCAGTGCCATATCTATGTCACCGTCGATGAAGATGGAATGGGCGAGCAGGGAGTTGACGACACCCTCAAGGTCACGCACCGAACCGTTGGCATTGGCTGCAATATATTCCACCACGTCGGCAGGGATGACAAGACCATCACGCTTGATCTTGGCGTTCAGTATGTCAACACACAACTTGTGGTTGGGCTTTTCCAACTCACACAGTATGCCACAATTAAATCTCGTGAGCATCCTTTCGTCCATATTCTTCAGTTCGGCAGGTGTCCTGTCGGCGGCAAGGATTATGCGTCTGCCGTTCATAAACAGGTGATTGAAGATATGGAAGAATGTCTCCGATGTCTTGGGACTGGACTCCCAGACCTGCACATCGTCGACTATCATCACGTCGAACTGCTGGTAGAAATGGATGAAATCGTTGGTTTCCTTTGTCCTTACACTGTCAGTGTACTGGCGTTGGAACTCCCTTGCTCCGACGTATATCACCTTCTTGCGCGGATAAAGTTCACAAGTGCGGTTGCCGACAGCATTGATCAGGTGGGTCTTTCCACAGCCTGAAGGCCCGTAAACGAACATCGGATTGAAACTGGTCTTGCGAGGATGCTCCGCAATAGTGACACCTACAGAGCGCGCAAGTTTGTTGGAAGCGCCCTCAATGAATGCTGCAAAGGTGTAGCGGGGGTTGAGGTTGGTGGCAATGGTGGTGTGTACATCCTCCTCAGACTCCTCTTTTACGATAGGTTTCTGACGGTTCTCTGCCGATGCGACAGTGTGGTAGCGGAGTTGTATCTGTCCGAACCTGCTGCCGAGAACTTCGCTCAGGAGAGGCAGAAAAGAGCCTTCCAGATACCCGACGTGTGTTTTGCTGGGTGCCTGAAGAACCAATGTGCGGGTTTTGTCATCAAAACTCTCAAAGGCAATCGGTTCAAAGAATGTAGTATACTGGGTTGTCGAAAGTCTCTGCCTGATATCAGTGAGGCAGTCGCTCCACAATTCTGACGCTTTTTTTGCCATAGGACAACAAAGGTACAAAGAAAAACCGGAAGAACGGTTGTGCCGTCCTCACTTTTTGCCCCCTAAATTTACATAGCCCCAAGACCGGCTTCGGCTTGGGGCTATGCTATATCCGTGGTCTACAGACTATTTGTCTTTCTTGCCGAAGACAGAGAAATGCACATAGCGTTTGGGGTGTTCCTTGAGGTCTGTCACAAGTTTGTTGGCATTGTCGACTGTAGAGTTGAGATTGTCATAGAGTTGCGGGTCATTGATGAGTTTGCCCATCGTGCCGTCAGTAGAGTTGATTTTCTCTATCGTGGACTGCACGTCCGCCACGGTCTGGTCTACCTTCCTCATCGTCGCATCCACATCCACTGCCGCCAGTTTGGATGTCAGCACGTCTGCATTGCCGAGCACCTTGTCCGCCTTGTTCATCATTCCCGGCATCTTGGTGTTGATTTCTGCCATGAGGGAATTGAGTTGTTGTGTAGATGTCTCGAGGTTTGCCGTCACGTTCTTTGTGTTGTGAAGTATCTCCACAATGGCGGGATCGGCGAGTATGACATTGAGACTTGTAAGGATAGAGTCCAGTTTCGGCACCATGGCTTCCACTGCCGGCAGCAGCGATTTCATCTTGTCTATCGCACCCTCATCGTTGCGTCCGGCGATAATCTCGCCCGGTTTTATATCTTCCGGGGAGGCGTATGACAGCAGGAGATTTACCTGCGTATTGCCCATAAGGTCACTCTTCACCTCGGCAGTCGTACCCTTCGGTATGCGCATCATCTTGCTTATGCTTGCCGTGAGGCGTGTAGGGTTCTTGTGCGAATAGTCGTAGATGATGTCGGAAACGGCACCTACTACCACTCCGTCGGCATAGATAGGACAGTTTTTCTCCACTCCTGCCACGTTGTGAAACGTGATTGTGTACTCATTGTCGTCGGAAAACAGTTTTGTTCCCTTTAGGAAATTCATCCCGAAAAATATTATCACAAGTGTTGCAATGGCAACAAGCGCAATCTTTACCTCTTTCTTCATAGTTATCACCTATTGCTTTTCCATTCTCTTATAGCACTGTTAACATCTGTCTTTTCGCCGTTCTTGAAGGCTATTATAAACGCCTGCGGAAACTTGTCAAGTATCTGTTTGCGCAGCGAATATATCTCATTGTAATTCTCCGATGCTCCGTAAGTGTATTTATACATCCCTCCTTCGGTATAGGAACTGATATTGTCAAGTCCCTTGAAGGCAGCATCATTCTTACCGAGGCGGCGTGACGAAGCGACAATCTGCACCTTGAACACAGGTGCTTCCCTTTTTTCTGCGGTCTGCACCACAGGTTTCTCCTCGGTCTTTTCCGTCTGTTGCTCTTGTTCCCGTTGCCCTTTTACCGTCTCTGCCACTACCGGCTGTACCTCAGGTTCTGTGGTCTTTTCTTCCGCAACGGCAGTCTCTGCTGGCTTTGCGACAATTTCCGGCACGGTGACAGCCGGAGCCACCTTGCCCCGATAGTTCTGAAAGCCCTGGAATATGCCGTACGCCAGGCGGTCCTGCACTATCGGGTCATTCAGGTCACGCTCCTCTTCGGGCGTGGATATGAACCCGAGTTCTATGAGACAAGAGGGCATGGAGGTCTCACGGAGCACCAGAAAGCCTGCCTGATGCACGCCCTTGTCCTGACGGGAAGCGGTGGAACAGACATTGCGCTGGATGTATTTCGCCAGTTTTACGGAGTTCTCCATGTTCTTGTCCTGCATATACTCGAACATGATATACGATTCTGACGAATTGGGATCGAACCCCTGATAGTGCGAACGATAGTCGCTTTCGAGCGTGATAACGGAGTTCTCACGTTTCGCGACATCCAGATTGTCGGCGGCACGGTGCATTCCCAGCGTGTAGACCTCAAAGCCTTTGACATATCCGCGCTCCACTGCATTGGTATGGACAGACACAAACAGATCCGCCTTTGCCTTGTTGGCAATGTCCGCACGGCCGTTCAACGTCACGAAGACATCGGTCTTTCTGGTGTAGACAACCCTCACGTCAGGGCAGTTCTGCTCCACATAGCGGCCGAAAGCCAATGCCACTTTCAGGTTGATATTCTTCTCTTTTGATATTGCCCCGACGGCTCCGGCATCATGACCGCCGTGTCCGGCATCGATGACAAGGGTGAATTTCTTGTCCGCAGCCATCGCCATGACTGTGCACGACAGCAGCAAGAACAATATGTGAATGAACCTCTTCAAGTGCATCTGAAAATCTTTCCGTGTACAAAAATAATCATTTATCCATACAAAAGGAGGGCTATCGGAAAGTTTTATCATTCTTCAAGCGCAATAGAACACCTGCTCCGGCAGTGTCGCTGCCCATGGGCGGATTCTCCTTTGTTATCTTTATCTCAGCCGAACTGACACCGGGGAACGAGCGGAACAGACTCTTGCCTATCCTGCCGGCAACGTGTTCCACGAGATTGGACGGCGTATTCATCTCTCTTTTCACCGTCTCCAGCATCCTGCTGTAGTCGAGGGTGTCAGCCACATCATCCGTTTCCAACGCACGGCTGAAATCGTAGTCCACGGCAACACTCACCCTGTACCAGCCTCCGACAGTGCGTTCCTGCGGCATTACGCCGTGGAAGGCGTAGATGCGAACGTCATTCAGGAATATTCTGTGCGTCTCCTGCGACATACTTCTTGAGTGCCCTCACCACTCCTTGTGTCCATGTATTGATGCTGTCATCTTTCAGTTGGAGCGACCCGACGAGTTTTATCACATACTCAATGGGCATTCCGTATCTGATGACTCCCGATATCAGTTTGGCGTAATTCCAGTATTCGGGATTGAATTTCTCGCTCAGTCCCTCGACAGTAGTCTTGTATCCGCGCTTGTTCTCGAACTGGAAGTCATATCTGTGCGTACCGTCAGGGTTGGTGCAGCGGATAATCTTGCCTGTCATAACGTTCTTCGGGAGCACGATTCCCTCGTCATCGTCCTGCAGACCGGTGAATATCTCGTAGGGACGACCGTCGAGCAGCCCGACAAAAGCCACCCACTTGTCCTTGTTGTTCTGGAATCTCACCACGTCGCACTCCAGCACATCGGGGCGTTCAGTCTGTCTTTTAGCGTTTTCCATATATCTGTCATTCTTCAAAATACACACGTTTCACTCTGCCGGAGATGCCCGTCAGCACCTCGTAAGGGATTGTCCCGAGCGTGTCACTGAGCGTCGTGACAGGCAGGTTGTCGCCAAAAATCTCCACTGAGTCGCCTTCGTGGCAGTCAATATCCGTGACATCTATCATGCAGACATCCATACAGATGTTGCCGACATAGTCCGCTTTCTTGCCGTTGACGAGGCAATGGCAGTTGCGGTTGCCCAGTCTGCGGTTCAGTCCGTCGGCATATCCTATCGGTATGGCGGCTATCACGCTGTCCCTGTCGAGTATTGTGCGGCGGCTGTAGCCTATGCTGTGTCCTGCCGGAACGGTTCTCATCTGCAGCATAGTGGTCTTCAGCGTCGACACTGTGTTTATGATGGAGTTGTCGATAGGATTTATTCCGTACAGCCCGAGGCCCAACCGACACATGTCAAGATGTCTTTCGGGGAAATGCTCTATGCCCGCAGAATTGCAGATATGGCGTATTATCTTGTGTTTGAACGCTGCCTGCAGTTTCCTGCTCCCCTCGTCATAGAGCGCGAACTGCTGTGCCGAGAAATCGTCGAAGTCGCTGCTGTCGGAACCGACAAAGTGGCTGAACACGCTGCGCGGTATCACCGCACGCTGCCCTTTCAGTCTGCTGATGAGTTCGTCCATGTCCTTTTGCGGATCGAAACCGAGGCGGCACATGCCCGTGTCCAGTTTGACGTGTATGGGGAAGCCGCTCACTCCCTCCTTCTTTGCCGCCGCCACAAGGGCGTCAAGCAGCCGGAACGAGTAGACTTCCGGCTCCAGGTCGTAATCGAAAAGGGTCTTGAAACTCGACATCTCCGGGTTCATCACCATGATATTGGCGGTGATACCGTTTCTGCGAAGGGTCACTCCCTCGTCGGCAACCGCCACTGCCAAGTAGTCGACTCTGTGGTCCTGCAGCGTCTTCGCTATCTCCACCGCCCCTGCACCGTATGCGTCAGCCTTGATCATACACACCAGTTTGGTCTCAGGGCGCATGAACGAACGGTAGTGGTTGAGGTTTTTCACCACGGCACTGAGGTTGACCTCCAGTGTCGTCTCGTGCACTTTGTTGACAAGGAGTTCCTGTATGCGTTCGAATCCGAAGCGTCTTGCGCCCTTCAGAAGTATCACCTCATCGTGCAGGCCGCGGAAAGTGTCACTGCTGACAAACGCCGCCACGGTGTGGAAAAATGTCTTGTCGGCGATGTCAAACAACGGTTCGGCATTGCAGATGTCATCGCCTATGCCGATGAGTTTCTCCACTCCGTTGACCTTTATCAGTTCGTTGACGTCACCGTAGAGGCGTTCTTTCTCTATGCCGCTCTGGAGCAGGTCGCTCAGGATGAGCACTCTCTTTCTGCCATTGTGGTCGGGACGGCGGTGCATAAAGTCGAGTGCGATAGCCAAGGAGTTGATGTCGGAATTGTAGGAGTCGTTGATAAGCGTGATGCCATGCTGTCCCTCCTTCACCTCGAGGCGCATCCCCACAGGTTCGAGCAGCGGCATACGCTCCGCCAGAGTCTCCGTTGTCAGTCCAAACTGTAGTGCTGTCAGTGCGCACGTCACGGAGTTGCTGACAGACGAATCGCTGATAAACGGGATGACATAACTCGCTTTCTTTCCGCCGTATGTGTAGTTCACCGTTGTGGACTCGCCGTTTTTATCCGTAGAGTCGACATAAAGGACGGCGTCCTTGTCAGCCGTTGACCATGTGAGAACCTCGCCCTTGAGTTTGGCGGCGGCAATGCTCCGTCTGACAACGAGGTCATCGGCACAGACTACGACCTTCTCCGCATCACGGAAGAGGGACATCTTCTCGGTGCATTTCTGCTGCAAAGAGGGGAAATTTTCCTGGTGTGCATCGCCCAAGAACGTGAATACTCCTATGGTAGGCTGTATGATATTGCGCAGCGACTCCATCTCTCCCGGCATGGATATGCCTGCCTCAAAGAGCGCTATCTCGCTCACTTTGTCGAGCAGCCATACCGAAAGCGGCACACCTATCTGCGAGTTGTAACTGCGCGGACTGCGTGTCACGACCTTGTCTGGCGACAGCAACTGGTAGAGCCATTCCTTGACTATGGTTTTTCCGTTCGACCCTGTTATGCCGACAACGGGTATCTGAAACTCGTCACGGTGTCTTTCCGCAAGCCGCTGCAAGGCCTTTTCCGCATCGGGAACGACGAGGAAGTTAACCTTGTCGGAGGCGTAGTCAGTCGGCAAAGTCTCCACCACAAAACTCTTGACTCCTTTTTCCAACAACGCGGGAATATAGTCCGCACCGTTGCCTTTGTTGGTCTTTATGGCAAAAAACAGCGTTTCTTCCGGGAAACACAGTGAGCGTGAGTCGGAAAGAAGAAAGTGTATGTTCGCCTCAGCCCTGCCGTATCGGTGTGCGCCAATCATGGTCGCAATCTGTTCAATAGTATAGTTCATTTCTGCCTTTCGTTGTTTATCGGTTCAGAATATCGTCTTCCAATCCGGGATATCTCCATTTCAGTGCCTCCGCCTTTTCCTTCACGTTACGGAGAAACGCCTTGTACTCTTCACCGTCGGGATTGAACGGACGGTGACCGAGTGCCTCCTTGATGGGTTTCCACTCCGCAATGAAGCGGCGCGTGGCATCGGAGAAATATGTCTCGGCAAATCTTTCATATATGTATTCCACCGCCTGGGCGCTCGGATGAAGCATGTCAGGCTGGTAGAAACGGTAGTCACGCAACTCGTCGTTCATGATTTCGTAGGCCGGGAAATAGTCCACTTGGTCAGGACGTTCCCTTTTCAGGCGTTCCGCAGCCAGCATAAGCGTAGCCTTGGACACCATACTTTCGTGGTAGCCGTATTTCCTGTAGCGTATCGGACTGACCGTTATTATCACCCGTCCGCCTACGATGTCCGCCGCCTTAGCGAGACTTTCGGCACATCCGTCCACCGTCAGTTCCTCCTCCGTGAAGAGGTTGGCAGGACGTTTCTGGCAGTTGTCGACAATCTCACCCGTGGCTTTCTCTCTGTACACATGGTTTGTACCGAGAGTGAAAATGCTGATTTCCGACTTCTGTTGCAGCCGTTCCACGGTGTGGAGTATGGATACAGGGTTGTACATAACCCCGAACGGATTGACCACAGCACGGAATTTCTCCTCCGAGAACCGTTTTCCCATGTTGTCGGCAAAACAACTTCCCACAAAGAGAATCCCTGCAAAGGGTTCTATCTTCCATTCAGACGGTTCTATGACCACCTTCGTACGGAACTCCATACCGCCGTTTACTGTTTCTTTTTTCTCCGTGTGCAGTACACGCCCCCGGCGATGACGAGCAGCAACAAGGCATAACTTGCGTATGCCACGGTTTCGGTTGCCTTTATCGACCGGGGCTTGAATGTCAGCACGACATCATGTTTCCCTGCTGGCAAGTTGAGAGCACGGAGGATGTAATCCACGCGTCCAAGTTCAGCATCCTTGCCGTCGACCGTGGCTGTCCATCCCGGATAGTATATCTCTGAGAAAACCACGATGCCTCCCTTGCCGGAATTCACCTCGTAGGCAAGTTCGTTAGGCTTGTAGTCTTTCATCGTCACGATGCTCAGAGTGTCCTGACCGACAGCATCGCCAAGCACCTTTTGGAACTTCTTGTCTGCCACCGCCTCGTGCCGGAGGTCAAGTTTTGCGATGGCATCCATCTCTCCATTGGCATTGTCGGCATACTTTATCTTGTCGACAAACCACGCATTGCCGTAGGCATACGGGTTTCTCAGCGGCACTGTCTGACCGTTTTGCAACGGTAGGATGAAGTAACGTGTGTTGAGAGCATTGAGTACGGGGAACAGGCTGTCACCGTTTACCTTCATCATGTCGCCCCCTGCTGCCATGACGGCACCCGACAGTTTCTGCATCTCCGGACTGATGTGGTATTCTATCATGTCCTGATAGCGGTGCAGTTTTGCGGCGTGATAACCGCCGATACTCTTGTGATAGTAACTCGTCTCGTTCTCGTTGAACGTGTTGGAGGCGAGGTTGAGCACCCTGTAATCCAAGGTTTCGTCCTGTAGGATTGCCTTGTCTGTCTCCGTCATCTCCTGCGGTTGCTCGCGCTGGCTCTTCTCTACGAACATCCCGTCATTGAGGTATCGCTTGTTGACTTGCCACATATCGACGAGGCAAAGCACCGCCATGATGCCGACAGTCCAGCGTACCGACAGTTTGCGGAGGCTGTAGAGCAGAAGCACAAGGCATCCGATGACAATCACGAAGAACGACCTCCAACAGTCGGCAACGAATATTGACGAGCGCACATTGGCGAGGTCATACTTGAAGCCGGCGATGTATGCAGAAGCCTCTGGACCTTGTTGCGCTATGCGGTTCAACTGTTCCAGTTCGTTCTGCGAGAAGAAATCGGCGTTGACAAGACTTGGCACAAGAGCGAAAACCACGCACAGACCGGCGGAGAGAACGAAGGATACGCCCACCCATTTCTTCTTTTCCTTGAGCAAGTCCGGCTCTTCGATGATTTTCTTCAGACCCATCATGGCAAGCAGAGGAATGGTAAACTCCGCTATGACGAGTATGCTTGCCACCGTGCGGAACTTGGAATACATCGGCACGTGGTCGATAAAGAAGTCGGTGAACGGCATGAAGTTGTGTCCCCAAGAGAGGAGTATGGACAACACCGTCGCAGCAAGGAGTGCCCATTTCATCGCCCCTTTCACTATGAACAGCGACAGAATGAACAGCATGACCACAAAAGCGCCGACGTAGACGGGACCGCTCGTACCCGGCTGATCGCCCCAGTACTGCCCCAACTGCTGGTAGAAATTGTAGTATTCGGGATTGGCTTTCGCCATTGCCTTTTCGTTTGCAGCCATCGGCACCGATGCTCCGCCCTTGGCATTCGGCACGAGCAGCGTCCACGTTTCGTCCACTCCGTAACTCCATGCGGTTATATAGTCACGGTCAAGACCGCCCGACGTCTGGTTGTCAGCATTCTTTTTCACCAGTTCACTGGCACCGCGCATACTCTCCTTTCCGTACTGCCAAGTGTGGTAAAGGCTGCTCAGGTTTATGCAGATGCCTATTGCTGCACCGGCAGCACACACCGCCGTAGCCTTGCCAAACTGCTTCAGGCTCTTCCGTCTGATTGCTTCCACAAGGTAAGCGATGACCATGAAGAGGACGACAAACAGGTAATAGTAGGTCATCTGCACATGATTGGCTTTCACCTCAAAGGCGGAGAAAACCGCCGTAAGCAGGAATCCTGCCGTGTATTTCCCCCGGTATGCGTAAACGACACCTGCTATCATCGGCGGCAGATAGGCAAGTGCCATGACCTTCCAGATATGTCCTGCTGCTATGATAATGAAGAAATAACTGGAGAAAGCCCATATTATCGAACCCAAAGCAGCCAGTTCTTTGCGGAAGTCAAACGCCCTCAACAGAATATAGAAACCGAGGAGATAGGCAAAGACATACCACACATTCTCGGGCAACCAAAGGTGATAGGCATTCATGACTTTCGTCAACAGGTCCGTACTGTCATAACTCGGGGCTGTCTGATAGGTAGGCATACCAGAGAAAGTGGAGTTCGTCCAGCGTGTGCGCTCACCCGTTTTTTCCAGAAATTCCTGTTGTTCTTGACCTGCACCGCGCCCTGCCGAGGAGTCGTGACGATAGAGTATGCGCCCCTCAATGTCGGCCGGCATAAAATAGGCGAACGAGACGGCGGCAAAAAGGACTACTACAAGGATGTCAAAACCATACCGTCTGAAGAACGCGCTCATTTTTTCCATATCTTCACAAATACTTGTATATATGGCGCAAAGGTAGTAAAAAAATCCCAATGGCAAGGACATTACCGGGAATTTTGCAATAACTTTGCACACTGCAAACCGGGCTTCCGGAGCACGATTGACATCAACTGGAATGGAAACAAAAAACAAGACGGGACTTGTACTGGAAGGAGGCGGGCTGAGAGCACTTTTTTCCGAGGGCGTATTTGACGTGATGCTGGAAGACGGCATCACCTTTGACGGAATGATAGGTGTGTCGGCAGGGGCATCGATAGGATGCAATTTCAAAACCCGGCAAGTCGGCCGCGGACTGCGCTACAACGCCGCCTTCGCATGCGACCCGAAGTATATAGGGCTCAGGTCATGGATAAAGACTGGCGACATCGTGAGCAAGGACTACGGCTACCACACCATTCCGACCGAACTCGACATCGTTGACGCCGACACATTCCGCAGCAATCCCATGGATTTCCATCTTGTCTGCACCGATGCCGACACGGGAGAGGCTGTCTACAAACAGATTTCTGACCTCGACTACGAGGGGCTTGAGTGGATGCGCGCCTCGTCTTCCATGCCGATAGTGTCACGTCCTGTCTGCCTCGACGGCATGAGATTGCTTGACGGAGGCATCGCCGACTCCATTCCGCTGGGATATTTCCAAAGTCTCGGATACGGCAAGAATATCGTCATACTGACACAACCCAAAGGCTACAAGAAGAAGTTGACCCGACTGATACCGTTGTTCTATGTCTTCTGCCGCCATTATCCTAAGATAACGGAAGCGATGAAGCACCGCCATGAAATGTACAATAGAGAACTCGACTACATTGCGGAAGAGGAGAAGAAAGGCAACACGCTCGTCATCTGCCCCGACGACACACTGCCCATAGGACGTCTGGAGATGAACCCGGAAAAGATGAAGAAAATCTACGGGATGGGACTTGCGACAGGCAAAGACTGTCTGTGCAGGATAAAGGATTTCGTGTCACACTCATAGAAAACGGTGTTTGCACCGTGCCGTTACAGCGGTGCCGCAAACGCTATTCGACCGAGAGGATGCGCCTGTACTCGGCGCTCTCTATCACGTTCACGGCTTCGTGTACAGCCTGTTGTATAGGTATGTTCCGTGCTTTGCAGTAAGCCTCCCTGTCATCGGGGTATACCAGACGTATAATCTCCGCCCTCACTTCCGACAGGAGGACATACATACTATAGAAAAAGCCGTCCTTACTGTAAGCCACACCGTTGTCATTGCCCACCTCAACAATCATGTCTGCCAGATAACCGTTGTCGTCGAAATTGAGGAAAACATCGTTCGCATCCTTGTATTTCCCCTTCACATCCCTTTCGGCAACATATCTTTCAGCGGTTTTCTCCACCACTTTCATGCAGTGCAGACTGTCATACCACTGAGTGAGATAGTCCTCATTGGAATCCAGTTCCACGTCAGGCGAAAGTCCGCCTGGGGTGTTCACGCCGAAGACAACGGACTTTTTGGCGTTACGCAAGAACATCGCCGTCTGCTCGGCAGCACCTCCCGTGTGAGGTCCGACAAGGATTGCAAAGCGGTAGGGACACTGCGACAGGCTGTCGGCAAGTATTACGGAAGCCATGCCGTAACCGCCTTTGGCTTCAAGGAAATCCAGAACGAAATCCGAGGAATGGTATCTCTTGCGCAGCGAACGCACAGAGTCATTCAGCACTGAGAATGTATTCAGTGTGACAGTGTCCACCTTGATATAACTGCTGAGCCGCGAGACATTGTATGCCATCGACACGTCCTGCGCCCGGCATACGGACGACATGACGCAGAGAAGGAGCGATATGAGAAGCCTGTTCATTGCATTATTTCCTTGAGGGGAATCATCACGAAGTCGCGCTCATACATATGAGGATGCGGTATCTTCAGATTTTCGTCGTCGACAGTGATGTCACCGTAGAGCAGGATGTCTATGTCTATCGTGCGGTCACAGTACTTTCCGCCCTCGCTTTTCCGTGTTCTGCCGAGAGCCTTCTCTATTTCCTGCGTCGCTGCCAGCAGTTCCTGTGGCGTGAGGTCAGTGTCTACCTTGACACAGGCATTGTAGAAGATGTTGTCGGAAACGAATCCCCACGGTTTCGTTTCCATGAACAGCGACACCCGTAACACCTTTCCTACCCTCTCGCCGAGCATGCCTATCGCCGTGCGGAGGTTCTTTTCCCTGTCGCCGAGGTTTGAACCCAGCGAAAGAAAACTTATCATTGACGGAATGAACTAATCGTTGATGATGAGAAGACTGTCACCGAAACAGCCGAACATATAGCCGTTTTTCACCGCGAGATTGTAGGCCTGCATCACGATATCATAGCCTCCGAAAGCGCAAGTCTCCATTAGCATCGGCGAATACGGGTGGTAGAAGTTCACAAGCATATTGTCTGCAAGCCCGAAATCATACGGCGGGAAGATGAACCTATTTGTCCATCCGTCGTACTCTTTGAGCAGTCCGTCAGTGCCGACAGAACTCTCTGTCGCCTTGACAACACTTGCTCCGACGGCGAGGACATGGTGTCCGTTGTTCTTGGCACGGTTCACTATCTCGCAAGCCTCAGCCGTGACAATCATCCTCTCGGAGTCTGTCTTGTGCTTGGTGAGGTCTTCCACCTCTATGTCGGCGAAGTTGCTCTGTCCGCAGTGCAGTGTTATGAATGCGGTGTCTATGCCCTTTATCTCCAGACGCTTCATCATCTCGCGGCTGAAATGCAGTCCTGTCGACGGTGCCGTGACCGCTCCTTCGTTGGCAGCAAAGACTGTCTGGAAGTCGTCAAGGTCCTCTGTGGTGGCATGATGTTCGTCCCTTGCGTCGAGGATATAGTGCGGCAAGGGCGCTTCGCCCAGCGCGAAGAGGTCGTGTTTGAACTCCTCGTGTGTGCTCTCATAGAGGAAATGGAGCGTACGGCCGCGCGATGTGGTGTTGTCAACCACCTCTGCCACCATAGTGCCCGCTTCGTCGAAGAACAGTTTGTTGCCTATTCTTATCTTCCTTGCCGGTTCCACATAAACGTCCCACAGACGGTTCTCGGCATTCAACTCACGCAGAAGGAACACCTCTATCTGCGAGTCCGTCTTCTCTTTCGTACCGTAGAGACGTGCCGGATATACCTTTGTGTCGTTCATGATGAACACGTCATGCTCGTCGAAATAGTTGACCAGATCCTTGAACTGGATGTATTCGCCCTCCATAGTGTTGCCGTCGGCATCCTTCCTGAGCATATCTATAGTGCCCGACTTCTTGTGGATGACCATCATGCGCGCCTCGTCACTGCGCGTAAAACGACATCTGTCAACTGTTCCGTCCTCATTCTTGAACTCACGCACAATACTGTGAGGATACAAGGCTACCTGCTGCTTGGGCAGGTTAAACTTAAACTGTGATAACTTCATGCTTTATACTGTTGGCTGAAAACCTTTTTTCTTTCTTCGTAGGGTTCCAATTCCTGACCCGAGAGCCACTCGTCAAAACCGTCAAATGTTATGCTGTCCTCGATGCGGAACTTCCCCACGCGTGTCCTGCACAACTGTGTAAGGTAGGCTCCGGTATGCAGTGCCTCGCCGATGTCGCGCGCCAGCGAACGTATGTAGGTGCCTTTTCCGCACACCACGCGTATCTGCGCCTGTTTCTTCTCTGCGTCAAAGTCTGTCAGTTCAATCTCGCTTATCTTCACTGGCTTTGCCTTCAGTTCCACCTCACAGTTGTTTCTGGCGAGGTCATAGGCACGTTTGCCGTTGATGTTGCACGCCGAATAAACCGGCGGAACCTGCATTATGTCGCCGATGAACTGCCCCAGCACGTCACGCACCGCCTCTTCGGTGACGTGTTCCGTGGGAAACCACTCGCTCTCCGGGTGCTCCATGTCAAACGAGGCGGTAGTTGCGCCGAACTGAAGTGTGGCGGTATACTCCTTGTCTTCGAGTTGCAACTCCTCTATTCTCTTCGTTGCCTTGCCCGTACAGAGCACCAGCACGCCGGTGGCAAGGGGGTCGAGAGTACCGGCATGACCTGTTTTCACGCGCTTTACCCCCAGTGCTTTCGATATGCGTGTCCTCACAAAGGCGAGCGCGCCGAAACTCGACACCTTGTAGGGTTTGTTAACACAGATAATCTCTCCTTCCCTGAAATTCATCGGAATCAGTCCACCATGTTTAGTTGATAGCCCATCATGAGCATCAGGAGAATTATTGCGCCCACGACGATGCGGTACCAGCCGAAAGCCTTAAAGCCGTATTTGGTAAGGAAACCGACAAACCACTTCATCGCCAACATGGCGACAACAAATGCTACAACACAGCCCACGATGAGCAGTTCCACGTTTTGCGCCGTAGCCCATGCCGTGTCTTCCCCGAGCATTTCCACGAGGTCGAGCAGTGTAGCGCCTGCCATGGTCGGCACAGCGAGGAAGAACGAATACTCGGCAGCCCTCTTTCTGGTGAGGCACTGCTGCATTCCGCCTACGATGGTAGCCATACTGCGGCTCACGCCCGGGATGACAGCAAGGCACTGGAAGCAGCCGATGAAGAACGCACGGCGCGGTGTCACCTTGTTCTCTTCGCCGCTTTTGGCAAGCATCTCATCACCTTTGCAGAACAGTTTGTCGCAGAAGAGCATGAAGATGCCGCCCGCCACGAGCATGATTGCCACCACATGGACGGAGTCAAGCAGCCAGTCGAGCAGACCGCTCTTCTTTGCCAGCAGTCCGACAACGACCGCCGGAATCACTCCCACGACAAGCAAGCCGTAGAATTTCAACCGTTCCGACAGTTCCTCGCGCGTCCTCATCTGGAAGAAATGCTTCCAATACAGGCACACGACGGACAGTATTGCACCAAACTGTATTATGAAAGTGAAGGCGTGGACAAAGGGATCACCCTCGGCTACGCCAAGTATTTTCTGCGTGATTATCATGTGTCCGGTGGACGAAACGGGCAGAAACTCCGTCAGTCCCTCCACTATCGCGATGATAATAGTCTGTATCAAGTCCATGCGAGGATGTTATTTTTGTTTCTCTACATTCTTCTTCGCCTTGTCACCGGCTGCCTCACTGTCATTGCCGGAGGTCTTCTTCGGACGGTAGACAATGGCGAATATCATGAATATATAGCCGAAGAAGCAGATGGCCGGAGCCACCTTGATGCGCATGGTGCTGAATATTGAGGGGTCATACGCCTCTTCCGTTGACTGCCCTCCACTCATGAGGACAAAGCCGACCAATACGATAGCGACACTGACCGCCATCAATACGAAATTGATCTTGCCGAATGCGAAATTCTTATTGTTCATTTTCCGAATCTGTTTGTTTGCTTTTTGCTGTATAAGAAGTGCCTTCTCGCAACACGCAACTATATCTTGTAGAGTTGCCCTGCCTTCATCTTGAGGAACTTGTTGACAGAGATGAGGGTACACAACCATGTGAGCAGAAGTCCCAGGACAAGTACTGTGCAACCGGTCACGGCCAGCACTTCCCAAGTGACAACGCCTGTCATGCCCATCTGGTAGCGGTAGAGCGCATAGACCGAACCTGCCAGCACGGCGTCGGCGAGCAGTGCTGCCAGAAAGCCTATCCACATGCTCTGCCGTATGAAAGGACGGCGAATGAAGCCCCACGACGCCCCGACGAGTTTCATGGTGTGTATGTTGAAGCGGCGCGAATAGATGCCCAGACGCACCGTGTTGTTGATGAGCGAGAACGAGACGCAGGTCAACAGCAGCGCGAGGACTATCAGCACGGCATTCATTTTCCTTATGTTGTCGTTGACAGAGTCCATGAGATCCTTCTGATAGGTTATCTCACTGACCTTCGGATACTTGTCGAGTTCCTTCTGTATCCAGCGCAACGAGTCGCTGTTGGCATAGTCTCCGTTGAGACAAAGTTCCATTGACGCCATGAAAGGATTTGCCCCGATGAACTCCGTCGGGTCTGTCCCCATCGCCGCCGTCTGCTCTTTCAGAGCCTGTTCCTTGCTCACAAAGGCAATGCGGCTGACGTATGTCTTCTTCTGGAGCGATGCTATGAGTTGGCGTGCCTCCTGTCTTGTCATGTCGTCTTCGAGCGTCATTGTGACAATGAAGTTCTCTCTGACGTAGCGAGAGAGGTTGTGTGCCGTCATGACACTGAACACCACGATACCCACAAGGACAAGAACCATGGCGGTACTTATACAGAGAGTGACGGACTGAAGTCCGCGGCTATGTTTTGGAGATTTGCTTTTCTTTGCCATTACGAACAGTTTGCACTACCGCAAATTCGGCTGCAAAAGTACTAAAAAACAAAGGCTTTTCCAACGCATTAACGGCAATTAACCTTTGTGTGTACCGTTTTCTTGACGGCTGACATCGGCACAGACTGTACAGGGGATTATTTTTCGAAGTGCTGGTAGTCTTTCTTCGTCCTCCAGTTTCCGCCCCAACGGAAGCCGTGACTGGTGAAAAGGCGATAGCAAAGGTCGTCCTTGTCTATCGTGTGCGCCGCTGCGGCATTGCGCCGTATGTGCTTCCGCGCCTCGGCAGTGTCTGGCTCAATGCGCCGCACCGCCCCCTTGATATTGTAGGACACACACGGATTCTGCACAGGATTGATGTCCACGGCAAGCCCCTGGGCGTGTTTCGAAAGGCGCGAAGAACCGTTGATGCGTCTGAAACAGAACGCCGAACTGTTGTTGTCAGCCATGGAAGCCTCATCGTCGGCACCGTATTCGTCGATGAGGACCATTCTGCAGATTTGGTATTTGTTGTCGTAGAGTTCACGGAAAATGTCGAGCAGGCCGGCGGCAACAGACTTGTTGCACACCATCTCGCCCGTCTGCACCTTGCCGTCGTAGTTGTAGTGGAGCACTTTCAGGTAGCGCAGGTCTTCACGTTTCACCGTACAGCCTTCGGGAAAAGAGCCTCCACGGCGCATCCTTTCGAATGTGGCATCGTCCACGGGGCACGCCACAAAGCAGCCCGACGCACCCATAGCCTTCACCTTGGCGGCGGTCAGCACCACACCGGCACGCCATTGGGCAAAAGCCGGCGGCGGCAACAGCCACAACATCAGGGACAACACAATCGACAGTCTGACGGTTCTTATCATGTGGCAAAGATACTCCTATTTCCCATTACAACAAAACAAAACGCATGTTTTCACACTTCAAGTGCCGTGAAAGCCCCGTCGAAGCGTCCCAAGAACACCGTTTTCGCAACGCCAAAGCACCGTTTTCGCAACGGTACATCAGTTGAAGTACGCTTGTACATCAGACGTGGTACGCCCGTATTTCAGACGTGGTACGATTGTACTTCACATGATGTGCCACCGCCACAAGACAGGTTACAGACTGCAAGAACACCGTTCAGGCAGTGCAAGAACGGCGCTTGGGCACGACAAGCACGCCGTTTGGGATTTTTCACAAATTCGTCCGCGATTTATTTGGATTATTCACGCCAAACGTCTATCTTTGCCGCAAGAATCATCCTTATTAACTAACCGCCACGGCTCGGAGGTGCAACGGCACCGCAGGAAGCCCGGCACAAAAAAGAACGGAGGTAAGTATGAACATCAAGATTCAGGCATTACACTTTGACGCAAGTGAGAAACTCGAGGCTTACATCGAGAAAAAGGTATCCAAATTGGCACGTCATCTGGAGGGCGCAGACGCCGTTGAGGTGCAGTTGAAAGTGGTAAAGCCGCAGACAGCAATGAACAAAGAGGCTATCATATCCATGCCGGCACTCGGCGCAACGATACGTGCAGACAAGGTCTGCGACACCTTTGAGGAAGCCGTTGACAAGTGCGTGGACAGCATAAAGGTGCAACTCGAAAAATACAAAGACAAGAAACGCGATGCGTAAACGCCGCACAGGACACGGGGACAGACTACGGTCTGTCCCCGTTTTGTAAGCGCGCTGCCTCCATTTTGCTACAGTAAAGACATGACAGTGATATATCCGTCGCCCATATTCGGGCCTATCCACAGCCGCCGTCTCGGCATCTCGCTCGGCATAAACCTCATGCCAAGCGACGGGAAGGTGTGCTCTTTCGACTGCATCTATTGCGAATGCGGGTTCAACAGCGACTTCCGCCCCACCCTTCCGCGCCCCACCCGGCAGGAGGTGGCAGAGGCTCTGGAGGCGAAACTCAAGGAGATGAAAGCGTCGGGAGTGCATCCCGACGTGCTGACTTTTGCCGGCAACGGCGAACCGACAGGGCATCCCGACTTCCCAGGCATCATCGATGACACGATAAGACTGCGTGACAGCCTCTGCCCGAACGCCAAGGTGTCGGTGCTGAGCAACGCCACCTTCATCAACAGACCGCAGATTCACGATGCCCTGCTCAAGGTTGACAACAACATACTGAAACTCGATACCGTTGACCCGACATACATCCGGGAGGTCGACAGACCCGTGGGGAAATACGAAGTGGACAGCATTATCGAGGGAATGAGGGCGTTTGAGGGACACTGCATCATACAGACCATGTTCATGCACAGCCGTTTCGGCAGCGTCGGAGCGGAACTTGTAGACCCCTGGCTCAAGGCTGTGGAATATATAAAGCCAAGCGAAGTGATGGTCTACACCATTGACAGGGAGACTCCCGACAAGTCTCTGCGCAAGGCCACACACGAAGAACTCGACGCCATAAAGGCGCAAGTGGAGGCTTTGGGCATTGCCTGTCAAGCCAGTTACTGACGTTTTGGGAAAACAAGAAAGCGGGATACCGTAGGGAAAAGAACCCCGACGGAAATGCCGCAGGGACAATCATCGCCTGACGGAAAGTCCCAATTCCGCAGCCTTTTCAAGCAAGAGGCTCATCAGAGGCTCACGTTCATTGGCGACACGGTTGTCGAGTACGGCTTCTTTAAGGTACTGTTTGAGAAGCCCGACCTCCTTTGACGGTCTCAAATCAAACATCTCCATAATCTCGTTACCGTCGATTACAGGTTGCAGAAGCCGCTTGTAGTCACGCTCTTCAAGATCTTTCAGTTTCTCACGCACAAGACGGAAGTTATTGAGGAACTGATGTTTGCGCACCTCATTCTTGCTCGTTATGTCCGCCTCGCAAAGGGTCATGAGGTCATTGATGTCGTCTCCGGCATCGTTGAGCAGACGCCTCACGGCGGAGTCAGTGACCTCTTCGTCGGCTATGACGATAGGACGCATGTGCAAATCCACAAGTTTCTGCACATACTTCATCTTCATGTCGAGGGGCAGTTTCAGCCTCCTGAAGATGCCGGGCACCATTTTCGCCCCGACAAAATTATGGTTGTGGAACGTCCATCCCTGCGGATGCTCCCAGCGTTTGGTCTTGGTCTTGCCGATGTCATGCAGCAGGGCAGCCCACCTGAGCCACAGTTTCGTCTCGGAAGGAGTGTCCTTGCCGCTGGTGGAACGCGCCACATTGTCGAGCACCTCGAGAGTATGGTAGAAGTTGTTTTTGTGCGCCCTGCCGTTGCGAACCTCCACATTGTCGAGCGCCGACAGTTCCGGCAGGATGAGTTCGAGCAGTCCGCAGCGGTGCAAATCGACGAATCCCTTGCTCGGGACAGGCGAAAGCAGTATCTTGTTGAGTTCCTCGGAAATCCTCTCTCCACTGATTATCCTGATGCGCTCCTTGTTTCTCTCAAGGGCATCGAAGGTCTCTTCGTCGATGAAGAAATTGAGTTGGGTGGCGAACCTCACGCAACGCATCATGCGCAAGGGGTCGTCAGAGAACGTGATGTCGGGGTCGAGAGGTGTGCGTATGACGCCGTCCTCCATGTCATAAAGTCCGTCGAAGGGGTCGACAAGTTCACCGAAGCGGTCTTTATTGAGGCATACAGCAAGAGCGTTTATGGTGAAATCGCGGCGGTTCTGGTCGTCTTCCAGCGTGCCGTCCTCCACTATCGGCTTTCTGGAATCACGTCTGTAACTCTCCCGACGCGCCCCAACGAACTCCACTTCCGTACCCTGATATTTCACCTGAGCAGTGCCGTAGTTGCGGAAAACCGACACATGCGCCTTTCTGCCAAGAATGTTTTTCAGTTCCTCTGCCACCCTGATGCCGCTTCCGACCACCACCACATCGATGTCATTGGACGGTCTCTGGAGGAAAATGTCACGCACATAGCCACCCACAACATAACAGTCGAGACCGAGATTGTCGGCAGCCTGGCTTATCTTACGGAACATCGGCTTGTCGAGAATCTCCGCAAGCTCGGCGTCAGAGTAGTTCTTCATCAATTACAAATTCTTCTTAAAAGCGAGTTAAAGCGGTTGCAAAATTACTAATAAAATACGGAAACTTGACTTTTTTTAGTAATTTTGCAAATATGAAACAGACTGTGACAATGTCCGCAATCCTCCTTTCTGCACTGCTCTTCATGGGGTCGTGCAAGGAAAAGACCGAGGATGACGCAGCCCGTCCGCTGCTTGAGAACATAGAGAAGTCGGTGAACGACGGAGACTACAGGAGTGCATTGGACTCCATATCGGTGCTCCGCTACCGTTTCCCGAAGGCGATAGAGTCACGCAAACGTGCCCTCCAACTGTGGCAGGAGGCTTCACTGCTGAAGGCACAGCACGAGGTCGAGCAGACCGACTCGGCGCTTCAGGCCACCATCGAGGCCATAGACAAGGCACCGACACTGCTCGAGCAGAATATGCTCCGCAACAGGAGGGACTCGCTGAAAGCACGTTACGACGCGGAATGCGGGGTAGTCAGAATTATCAGAGCAAAGCAGAATGGCAAGTAACACCGACCTTGAGTTTCAGCAGGCAATGGCTTTGTGCCGTGACATCTTCCGCAAAAAGTTGTACGACTACAAGCCTTCATGGCGCATGATGCGCCCGGAGTCGCTCACCGACCAGTTGTTTATAAAGGCGAAGCGTATCCGCACACTGGAGATAACCAAGGAGTCGAAAGTCGGCGAAGGCATTCTGCCCGAGTTCATGGCAATCATCAACTACGGCATAACAAGCCTTATCCAGTTGGAAAAGGGATTTGCCGACAAGGTGGACATGACCAACGACGACGCCATGAAGGAATATGACCGTTGGGCAAAGGAGTGCACCGAACTGATGCTGAAGAAGAACCACGACTACGGTGGTGCTTGGGAAGATATGCGCGTGAGCAGTTACACCGATTTCATTCTCACCAAGATAGAACGCATAAAGGAGATAGAGAACCACCAGGGGGAGACTATCGCCAGCGAGGGAATAGCCTCCAACGTCATGGACATAATCAATTACGCAACGTTCGGAGTGATAAAACTGGGAGTGAGGGCATAGTTTCAGGGCAGTTTGAGAACAGCAGCAGTCATATTGGTCAACGTGTGCCGGATGGCGATGGCCATCGTCTTCATCCTCTCAGGCTACGTCAAGGCAATAGACCCGATAGGCACCCAGTACAAGATACAGGACTACCTGGCGGCGTTGGGATTTGCCGACGCAGTGCCCGACTGGGTCACTCTCGGCATGTCGGCAGGACTCTCGGCACTGGAGTTCGTACTCGGCGTGATGCTGTTCTTCGGCATTGCGCGGCGCATAGCCACGAAGGTGGCAGTAGTGTTCATGGCGGTGATGACGCCGTTTACCCTCTGGCTGTTCATAGCAGAACCTGTCAGCGACTGCGGATGCTTCGGTGACGCCGTGGCACTCACCAACGGCGAGACCCTCGCAAAGAACATCCTGCTGTTGGCGATGAGTGTTCTGCTTGCGTGGAAGGCAAATCTCATGGTGCGTTTCCTGTCGGACGGCAACAGCACGATAGTGTTTGACTACAGCATAATCTTCATTGTCATCACATCGGCATACAGCCTCTACTATCTGCCACAGTTTGATTTCCGCCCCTACAAGATAGGAACGAACATCAAAGAGGCCATGACAATTCCCGAGGGAGCGGAACTGCCGGAGTTGGAGACTACCTTCATCATGAAGAAGGACGGTGTCACAAAGGAGTTCACACTGGACAACTACCCGGACTCAACATGGGAGTTTGTAGACAGCAAGACACGCACGGTGAAAGCCGGATATGTGCCCCCGATACACGATTTCTCAGTCCAGACGCTCCAAGGTGACGACATCACCGACTCGATACTGGACAGGAAGGGCTACACATTCCTGCTCATTTCACCGCAGTTAGAACAGGCTGACGACTCCAATTTCGGTCAGATAGACCAGATATACGAGTACGCCGAGGAGCAAGGCTATCCGTTCTACTGCCTCACGGCGAGCGGATCGGGAGCGATAGAACGCTGGCAGGACATCACGGGAGCGGAGTATCAGTTCTGCAATACGGACGCAACGACGCTGAAGACGATAATAAGGAGCAATCCCGGACTGCTGCTCCTGAAGGACGGAACGATAATACAGAAATGGAGCCACAACCGCCTGCCGTCAGCAGACAGCATGAACGCACCGCTCGACAGACTGGACATAGGCAAGCAGAAAGTGACCGACAAGACGACAAAGATAGCCGAGATACTGCTGCTGTTCATACTCCCGATAATACTGTTGAGCATCGCCGACAGGATGTGGGCATGGACAAAGTGGCTCAAGAAGAACAGACATTCAACATCAATATCAACAAACAAAACAATTAAACCTATGGCAAAGAAAATCGTAGCAGGCAACTGGAAGATGAACAAGAACCTGCAAGAGGGTGTGGCTCTCGCCAAGGAGCTGACCGAAACAGTAAAGAACCCCAACTGCGGAGTTATCATCTGCACTCCGTTCATACACCTCGCAAGCGTTGCAGAGGTCGTTAAGGGCACTCCTATCGAACTCGGAGCAGAGAACTGCGCAGACAAGGCAAGCGGTGCATACACTGGTGAGGTGTCGGCAGAAATGGTAAAATCCACCGGCGCACAGTATGTCATCCTCGGTCACTCAGAGCGTCGCGAATACTACAAGGAAAATCCTGAAATCCTGAAAGAGAAGGTTCAGTTGGCTCTGGCAAACGGTCTGAAGGTAATCTTCTGCATCGGCGAGTCTCTCGCAGAGCGTGAGGCAAACAAGCAGAACGAGGTTGTCAAGGCTGAACTCCAGGGTTCTGTATTCAACCTTACCGCTGAAGAGTGGAAGAACATCGTCATCGCTTACGAGCCAATCTGGGCTATCGGAACAGGCAAGACCGCCACTGCTGACCAGGCAGAGGAGATACATGCCTATATCCGTTCATGCGTTGCCGAGGTCTATGGCGCAGAAGTTGCAGCAGAGACAACCATTCTCTACGGTGGTTCTTGCAAGGCTTCAAACGCTCCCGAGTTGTTTGCAAAGCCCGATATCGACGGCGGTCTGATTGGCGGTGCATCCCTCAAGGCTGCTGACTTCAAGGGTATCATCGACGCTTGGGGCTAATCATCCCTACGGAAGCCCCCATTCGGGGACACGAACCAAACAGGCAGATAATGAAAAGACTATTTATCATGCTATCCACAATTGTCTGCGCACTCGGCGCGAGTGCGCAGACATACTTGGAACATCTGCAGTCCAAGGAGACAGGAAAGGGGCAAGTGGTCGTAGTGGAGACCGCTTCGATTGACAGTCTTGTCAACGGAATCGCCAGGAAAGGGGCGGTCACGAAGATGCAGACCGCTGCAACTGACAAGGGTACAAAGCCCAACGGCGGACATGAAACGGCACAGCACAAACCCGTACACGAAGGAAACGCCACAACTGACGCCACCTCCACCGCTGCAAGCGGACACACCATGAAAACCATGCACAAGGTGACAGGCTACCGAGTACAGGTGTTTGCCGGAGGAAACTCCCGCAACGACAAGAACAAGGCGACCTCCATCGGCAACCAGATAAAAGCGAGTTTCCCCGACCAACCTGTGTATGTACACTTCTATTCTCCACGCTGGATATGCCGCATGGGCAACTTCCGCACCTATGAAGAGGCAGAGGAGATGCTCAGGAAAGTGCGTGAGGCTGGCTACAAGCAGGCAAGTCTGGTGAAAGGAAAAATCACCGTGGAGTACTGATACTGCCTTTATATATAACAAGGTGTGATTTTTTCCGCAACGACAACCTACAACAAACACAACAGAACACACGATGAGACTTGTTTCATGGAACGTAAACGGTCTGCGCGCCTGCGTAAAAAAGGGATTCGAAGAGTCGTTCAAGGCTCTCGACGCGGACTTCTTCTGTCTGCAGGAGACAAAGATGCAGGCAGGACAACTCGACCTCGAGTTTGACGGATACCAGTCATTTTGGAACTATGCCGACAAGAAAGGCTATTCGGGAACGGCTATCTACACGAGGAAAACGCCACTTAACGTCACCTACGGACTGGGCATTGACGAGCATGACCATGAGGGCAGGGTCATCACACTGGAAATGGACGACTGCTACGTCGTCACCTGTTACACGCCCAACTCACAGGACGGACTGCGCCGACTGGACTACCGCATGAGTTGGGAAGAGGCTTTCCTCAGCCACATAAGGACGCTCGACAAGAGCAAACCGGTGATTTTCTGCGGCGACCTGAACGTCGCGCATGAGGACATAGACCTGAAGAACCCGAAGACAAACCACCAGAATCCGGGCTTTTCCGACGAAGAGCGCACGGCGATGAGCCGCATCCTGGGACACGGATTCGGCGTAGAGAACACACAAGAGCCGTGCGGAGGCTTCACCGACACATTCCGCCTGCTCCACCCCAACGAAGAGAAATACTCATGGTGGAGTTACAGATTCCAGAGCAGAGCAAAGAACATAGGGTGGCGCATCGACTATTTCATCGTCTCCGACCGCCTCTCCGGCAAGGTCACCGCAGCCGAGATACACAACGAGATAGAGGGCAGCGACCACTGTCCGGTAAGCGTCGACATCGACATCTGACCCTATACGAAGCAACAAGAAAGGGCACAAAACAAAAAGAAGCAGACCTCACGGCTTGCTTCTTTTACTAATGGATGAATTTTTAGTTATATTATAAGAGAGATTTTCAGTTGTATATCTTTGTCGTGCGGTTCGCTTCCGCATCGCCATTTCCTTTTTACGCTTACAAAGATAGGTAATTTCCCTGTAAAAAGACGATTCCTTTAACGTAATTTTACCATAATTTTTGCCGTAAAAATTGACTGAAATCAAAAATACGGACTTTTGGAGAAACTGTTACAAAGAACGCTTTTTCGCTTACAGTTTTATCCACGCCACTTTTCCGTTCCGTTTCAATCACGGCATGACAAAGCATCTTCCGCTGCCTCACTCCACCGTCTCCGCCAGGCGAAAAGGATGCAGAGGGTGACTTTTCCATATGGTTTGCCTCTCCGTTCGGCAAAAAAGCAGTAACTTTGACAACGATATGAGATACCTTATAGCAAGCGACATACACGGTTCACTGCCGCGCCTACAGCAAGTGTTGCGGCACTTTGACACTATGAAAATGGATATGCTGCTCCTCTTGGGCGACATTCTCAACTACGGACCACGCAACGGAGTGCCTGAAGGACTGGACGCCCCGGGCATTGCGGAGGCGCTGAACAGCCTCAGTGACAGAATTGTTGCCGTGAGGGGAAACTGCGACTCGGAGGTCGACCAGATGCTTCTGCACTTCCCGATAATGTCAGACTATGCCATGATAGTGGACAACGGCAAGCGTCTGTTCCTCACCCACGGACACATATACAACGAGAACAATATGCCGACAACGGCATGCGATGCGTTCCTCTACGGGCATACGCACCTCTGGAAACTGGAGAACACCGACGGAACAGCGGTGTGCAACACCGGCAGCATCACATTCCCCAAGGGCGGAAATGTGCCTACTTTCGCCACATACGCCGACAACTGTCTGCGCATACACTCGCTTGAGGGCGACATACTCAAGGAAACGGCACTCTGAAAGACCGTATCAAGGAGACTCTGCATAAAGATGACACGCATCAACTTCCGTGCGTCAGATTTGGCTATGTCACGGAATTGATATAACTTTGCGCCAATTATCGACAACAAAAGGACTATATTATGGAAATAAAAGTTACAGAGGACAATTTCGAAAGTTATAAAAACGGTGAACTCCCGTTTGTAGTTGACCTATGGGCAACATGGTGCGGACCTTGCAGAATGCTCAGTCCGATAGTGTCGGAACTCGCTGAAGAGTACGACGGAAAGATTGTCGTGGGCAAGTGCGACATAGAAGAGAACGAGGACATCCCTATGCAGTTTGGCGTGAGAAACATCCCTACGCTGCTGTTCTTCAAGGGTGGCGAACTGGTGGACAAGTTTGTCGGCGCAGCGCAGAAGTCCACTCTGAAAGAGAAATTCGACGCTCTGTTAAAGTAAGAGTCCGTCGTCAGCCGTGCAATACGGCAGCGTGACTACGGAAACCGGACAAAGCCGGCTTGCAAGTTCCTGATTTCAGAAACTTACAAGCCGGCTTCCGTTTGCCTCCTCTGCTATGGTCACCTTCACCGCATCCTGCGGGAGGACATCCTCAATCAGTTCGGGCCACTCTATGAGACAGAGGTTTCCACTGTCGAAATAGTCCTCACCACCCATATCGAAGAACTCATCGAGTTTTTTTATCCGGTAGAAATCGAAATGATAGACAGGCTGTTCGCCCTGTCCCAACACATCGGAGTGAGCCGTATATTCGTTGACAATGGCAAACGTGGGCGACGTGATGACATCGTCGACACCCAGTTCTTCACACACGGCTTTTATGAACGTGGTCTTCCCCGCGCCCATTTTGCCGTAGAAAGCGAACACCCGGCGGTCGCCCATAGCCTCGACAAAGCGGCGTGCGGACGCACCTATCTCACTGACAGAATCAATCTTTATTTCCATATTATCTTTTTCTTGGCGACATCGTAATCAGCGGAACGAGCATCTCTTCCATGGAGATGCCGCCATGCTGGAACGTGTCTTTGTAATAACTCACATAGTAATTGTAGTTGTTGGGGTAGGCAAAGAACGAGTCGCCAGTGGCAAACACATAACTCGTAGAGATGTTTGGCGACGGCAACTGCGCCTTTCTCGGGTCCTTGACAGTGAACACTTCCTTGGAGTCATAGTTCAAGTTCTTGCCCAACTTGTACCTCAGATTGGTGTTGGTATTGCGGTCTCCGATGATTTTCACGGGGTTCGAGCAGCGTATACTGCCGTGGTCGGTAGTGAGAATCACCTTGTAGTCGCTCTGCGCAAGCACCTTGAAGAGTTCCGCCAACACCGAGTGGCGGAACCATGAGAGGGTTATCGACCTGTAGGCACTCTCGTTGTTGGCGAGTTCACGCACCATTTTAGACTCGGTGCGGGCGTGCGACAACATATCGATAAAGTTGACGACGAGCACGTTGAGGCCGTTGTTTTTCAGTTCATTCAGCCGGTTGAGGAATTTCTCCGCACCCTGCGAGTCGTTCACCTTGTTGTAACTGTAGGTGTCCTTACGGCGGAAACGCTCTATCTGAGTACCTACCAGCGGTCCCTCATTGAGGTTCTTGCCTTCCTCCTCGTCCTCGTCGACCCACAAATCGGGAAACATCTCCGCTATCTTATTGGGCATCAGACCCGAGAAAATGGCATTTCTCGCATACTGCGTGGCCGTTGGCAGGATGGTGAGATAGAGGTCTTCGTCGATGTCAAACATATCACCTATCTCCTGCGACAGCACCCTCCACTGGTCGTAACGGAAGTTGTCTATCACTATGAAGAACACCTTTTCCCCGGCGTCAAGCAAGGGGAATACCTTTGACTTGAATATGTCGGGGCTCATCAAGGGGCGGTTTCCCCCGATGAAAGTCTGCGGATCTACCCACTCCATGTAGTTTTTGCGTATGAATTTGGCAAACGCATTGTTGGCATCAGCCTTCTGCATGGCGAGCATCTCGTTCATTGACGAGTCGGTAGACGACAGTTGCAGTTCCCAACGCACGAGTTTCCTGTAGATTTCTTTCCAGTCTTCCACCGTGCGGCAGTCCTGTATCTGCATCGATATCTGCATGAAGTTCTGCTGGTAACTGGTCTGTGTCACCTCAGTGACTATCTCTTTGCGGTGTATGTTTTTCTTCAGCGAAAGCAGTATCTGGTTGGGATTGACAGGCTTTATGAGGTAGTCGGCAATCTGCGACCCTATGGCCTGCTCCATTATGTCCTCCTCTTCGCTCTTGGTGACCATTACCACCGGTGTGGCAGGCTGTATCTCCTTGATGCGCTGGAGGGTCTCAAGTCCGGTCAGTCCGGGCATCATCTCGTCGAGCAGAACGAGGTCGAAAGTGCGCTGGCGGCACTGGTCCACAGCGTCAGTGCCGTTGCTCACCATTACCACTTCATAGCCTTTCTTTTCGAGAAATATCACATGAGCCTTGAGAAGTTCCATTTCATCGTCAGCCCACAACAGTAATCCGTTCATCTGTCACTCCTTTCTGTTTTGCCGTTATCAGAATCCGTCAATGTCAAACGTCTCGTCCTCCGTACCCTCTTCGGCGTTGTCGTCCACCGTGATGACTGTCGTGCCATTGTCGGAAGTGTCATCATTGCCGTTGCCACTGTCGTCAACGATTATCACGTCATTGCCTTCAGTAGCGACATTGTCCGTATCGTCGACGATGACCGTAGTTGTCGTGTTGTCCGAAGCGGCGGCATCGTCATCGGTGATTATTGTCGTATTGTCATCCTCTGGCGCGTTTTGTTCCTCCGTCTCCTGCTCCTGCTGCTGGCGGATTACGGGACTTATGTTTCCGGGAACGGAACCTCCGTCGTCGAGAGCGCCGTTGGAGTCAGTCGGTTCGAGCAGCCGCTGACCGTCACCGGTGTCGAGCGGTGCGAAGTGTTCGCGGTAGAACTTGTCGTAATCGTCGTAACTGAAGTTCACTCCGAGCAGTTCACGGTTGGCCTCACTGATGATAATGGTGCGGCTGTTGCCGAGTATCTGCCTGATATTAGCCTGTTTGTAGAACTGGTGGGCATACTCCAATGCTTCCTGATAGTTGTTGAATCCGCCGACCTTCATGACGTGCAGACCGTCCTGATCCTCCAGTTCGATGTCGAAACTGCGCACCATATAACTCGTGAAATTGTATTTTGCGAGTGCATAGAGCAACCTGTTCTCGTCGAGGGAATCCGGTTCGTAGGCTATCATGAACACGAAATTGGTGTTCGGGTCATCTGTAAACTGCCGTGCTTTCAGCGAGTCCGTGTCAGCAAGAACCGCCGAACGGCGCGACCAGACATTCTCCATATCGAAGCGTCCGCCGTGCAGTTTGCGCCCGGCTTTGACTCCATTGACAATCATTCCCGCCATTTCCGACAACTTGCTGTCGGGATATGACGCCAGGAGAGAGTCCATATCAGCCACGCAACCGTCTGCATCGCCGGCGTTGAGTTTGCTTATTCCGCCGATGAAAACAAACTTGTCACGGTTTGCTCCCAACGGGAAGCGCGTAGCGGAAAGTCCCACGTTGGTACGGATTTCGGCAAAGCGGTCGGCCTTGAACGCATCGTAGGTGGCGGCATAGAGTGAGTCTTCGATGTGGACACCGAACTGCTGGTTCTCGGCAAAGTGCGGATCGGTGAGCAGGACTGTCCACTTGCTGTCGGGGAAAGATTCCTTCAACCGCTCCACATACTGCTCTGCCGTGGCATGGTCACCCATGCGTGAATAGAGAAGGAACTGGTGATAGTAGGCGTCAGCCATGCCCGTGTAATCGGGATACTGCGTCTCAAGGCGCTGGAACTGCCGTTCCGACAACCGCAGATTTTCGAGCTTGTCCTTGAAGATGACCCCGGAATGGTAGAGACCGTCCATTATCGTCTGGTCGGAAGCCTTCTTCTGTTCGGCCGTAAACGGTATCTGCGCGAGATAATATTCACGGTTATGGGGGTCGGCGGCGAGACTGTCGTTCACCATGGGCATTTCTTCCATACCCATATCGGGAGCGTTCGCCATATCGGAAGAAGTGTCCGCAACCACCGAGTCAGTCTCTTCCTCTGTGACAGACCCCACCACAGTGCGGTTCATACGCTGCCAGTGGTCTGCGTTGTCACGCTTTCCCCACTGTTTCTGGAACGCCTGTTTGCCTTGGTTCACCGCCATCTGGTTGTAGAAATACCACTGTCCGTTGTTTTGAGTGGTATTCGCAGGAGTAGTGTTCCGTGTATTTTCACGTCCGTTGGCCTGCGAGTTCTTCTGCATGACCTGCTCCGCATTCTGTTCGGCAGCAAGTTTTTTCTCCTCCTTTTCCTTCTTTCTCAGTGCATCGATTACACGGTCTATAGCCTCATTTCGGGCGTCCTCGTCCATTGCCGCCAACGCCTGTAATGAGTCCTGCAGATGTATGGCATCGGTGTAAGGGGTGAGTTCATCGAGTTTCTTGGAGCGGTCGGCAAGTTGCTGGTAGTCCTTACGGTCTTTGTCGAGCAGGCCTATAGCCTCGCCGTAGCAGCGTCCGGCATCGCTGTATTTCTCCTTTTCCCAATAGATATCGCCCAAGCGGAGCAGCAACACGCCCTTTTCTATGCCGTTGCGTGTGGACTTCTTGTTGCCCTTCTCATAGGCAGAGATGGCATTGAGCGTGTCTTTCTGCGACATATAGATGTTGCCCACGGCATAGTAAACCTGATCCAGATATTCCGCATTGTTGGCATTGCGTGCCATGGCGTTGAGTTTCGATATCATCTTCCGCGCCTGTCCTGTCGCCATTACCTCGGTCATGGCTATCCGTGCATTGAACTCCAGTTCGTAGGGAGGATGCAGACGGATGACACTGCGGTAGGCTTTGTATGCCTCCTGACGCTGTCCGAGTTCACCGTAGAGTTGCCCGAGGATAAACCATTCGCGCGCTTTCTGCTTACGTCGGCGTTCCTTTGATATCACCTGACGGAGGTAAGGGATGGCCTTGGCATACTCTCTCGTGTGGATATAGTAGTCCGCATAGGTGTAGTTCCACTCCTTTTTGGCACTCCAGTGGATAGAGTCGCGTCCGCTTTTGCGTATCACGTCCTCGGCGTCATACATCCAGTCGAGTTCCACATAGCACTTTGCCAGCCACGCCCTCGCCTTGCCGTAGATGGCAGGTTGGGTCTGATAGAGGCGGCTGATATAGGAGAAGGTGGCGGCGGCGGCATCAAATTCCCCCTTGTGAAACTGCGACCGCCCCATCAGGAGCCACGCTTTCCACAACATGGGATTGTATTCGCGGCGGTTGAGCCACTCCCTGTCACGGTCGGTCTTGCGGCGTTTCTTTTTCCATTCGGGGCGTTTCTTTATGGAGTGGAGCGAGATTGCCTTCTCGCATTTCTCTATTGCCCGGTCGAAATTGCCGCTTCCCAGTTGCACGCTCGCCTTGTTGCCGACATAGTAGAGGGGCAGCATCTCGGTGTAGTTGTCCTTGTTGCCGGTCTCCTTCTCGAGCGAACCGTCTATATAGGCAAGCGTTCCATTGTAGTAAGTGTTGTATTTTGCCGTAAAAGAATGCCAAAAACGACTCTTTCCCGTGTTCTTCTGCGTAGAACACGAGACCGCCACCAGAGCAACGGCTCCGGCCAGCAGACAGAACAAATGCAGTCGTCTTGGCATCTTTCAGTATAATAACGCAATTGTCCGGCAATTATTGCAGCGGCTCTTCCAACTCTTGCGAAGCCTCCTCTTTGTCCGCTCTGCGACGGAAGAAACCGGCAAGCAGTGCGCCTGACACGTTGTGCCACACGCTGAAGACAGCCCCCGGAATGGCGGCAAGGGGATATTGTGCGAAATGTACGGTGGCGAGTGACGTGGCAAGACCCGAGTTCTGCATGCCCACCTCAATGGAGATGGCACGGCACTGGCTCGGTCCGAGTTTCAGAAGCCGTGCCGCCATATAGCCCAAAAGATAGCCTGTGACATTGTGAAGGATGACGACGAGGAGTATCAGAAGTCCCGATGACATTATCCGCTGGGCATTGGCACTGACCACTGCACCCACTATAGCCACGATAGCAACGGTCGACACGAGGGGCAGACTTTCTGTTGCCCGGGCTGCAAAACCGGAAAAATAGCGGTTCACGACAAAGCCCAAGGCAATGGGGACAATAACTACCTGCACGATAGAGAGGAACATCGACAGCACATTGACATCCACCGTCTCGCCTGCATAGAGCAGTGTGAGCAGTGGAGTCATCAGCGGAGCGAGCACCGTAGATACGGACGTGACACCTACTGACAGTGCCACATCACCTCGGGAGAGGTAGGTTATCACATTGGAAGAAGTGCCTCCGGGGCACGTCCCGACCAGTATCACGCCGACAGTCAACTCCGGCGACAGGGCGAAAACCTCGGTCAGAACCCACGCAAGGAACGGCATGATGGTGAACTGCGCCACTGTACCGATGAGAACGGAGCGCGGACGGCTGAACACCACACGGAAATCGCCGGGCTTGAGGGTCAGTCCCATTCCGAACATCACCACTCCCAACAGGGTGTTGATGTAACTTGTCTTTATCACAGACACGGCCTCGGGAGCGAGAAGTGCCACCACCGCCATGATGATTACTATCGCCGCCATATGGCGGCTGACGAATTGCGAAATGTCTTTCAGTGCTATACGTTTCACCTTACAATATCCTATCTTTCCATTTTCCGATATTCTGACCTCACGACACGGTGTCGTTGGCAAGCATGATGTACTCGTCCTTTATCTGGTCGGGCATGTTCACACCACGCAGGATGAGACTTCTGTTCCACGCTTTCACCTCCTCGGGCTTCATCGTTTCCATTATCCCACGGAACTCTTCCGCCTCATCGTCGGTATAACAATGGCTCTCACGTCCACGGAAACGGTCGAGTTCCTCATCGTCAAAGTACTCCGTCTCCTTCACGGCATCCTCCATCATGCAGGTCTGTTCACACTTTGTGTTGTCGCCGGAGCATCCCGCACAGTCAGTGCCGACCTCTATCTTGGCATCCTTGTCCCACAGCAACGACACGCCGCAGGCTACCGTTCCGATCACGACAAGTGCCACTATAAGTATCCACATACTGTCAGAATGAGAAACCGCACGACCGCAGGTCACTCCAATATTCGGGGTATGACTTGCTGACCACCTGCGGATTGTTGATTCTTATGCCGTCCTTCTTCATGGCGAGAGGAGCGAACGCCATTGCCATACGGTGGTCTTCGTAGGTGTCGACTGCCTCCATCGACGGTTCGCAATGCTCACCGTCCCACACCAGTTCATTGCCGTTGCGGTCGTTGATGACGTAGCCCAACTTGCGCAGTTCCGTCTTCAGGGCTTCTATGCGGTCGGTCTCCTTTATCTTCAAGGACGACAGACCAGTGAGGTCAAAGGGTATTTCCAGCCCGCAACAGGTACAAACGACGGTCTGGGCGAGGTCGGGACAGTTGGTGAAATCATATCTCAACTGCGGCACCCTCCGTTCGTTGCGCCTCAGCGTGACGGTGGTGGGCACTCCCTGGACGTTTGTCCCGAAAGTCGTCTTCACTCCGAGGAGCGAGAAGATATATTTCACTATGGTGTCGCCCTGACGGCTTCCGTCCATCAGACCGGTCAGTTGCACTTCGGCGGTAGGGTCATCGCACAAGGCGAGAATCTCGTACCAGTAGGACGCAGCACTCCAGTCGCTCTCGATACTGTAGGGACGCGAGACGTATGTCGACGGTTCCACCACTATGGTATCGACACTCGCCCACTCCGGATTCACCCCATAGTCGCGCATCATGCCGAGTGTGAGGTCTATGTAAGGACGGCTTATGATGTTGCCTGTCAACTGCAATGTGAGCCTCTTCCGCATCGCCGGACCAATCATGAGCAGGGCGGAGATAAACTGCGAACTGACACTTCCGTCAATCTGTATCCAACCTCCGTCGAGGCTCTTGCCTCTGACGAGCAAGGGAGGGAAGCCTTTTTCACCGATATATTCTATGTCGGCACCCAACTTGCGCAGTGCATCGACGAGCACGCCTATCGGTCTGTGCCGCATCCGTTCCGTGCCCGTGATGAGATGTTCGCCCGGAGTGACGCTCAGGTAGGCGGTCATGAAGCGCATGGCAGTGCCTCCCGCCTTGATGTCAATCTCACTCGGCATATCGCGCAAAGCGGCAATCATCACCTCCGTGTCATCACAATCGCTCAGGTTGTCGGGCATCTCCTTGCCCCCAGCAAGAGCCGCCAGCACGAGAGCACGGTTGCTTATGCTCTTGGATGCCGGCAGTTTTATAGTGCAGCCGAGTGTTTCCGGCGCTTTTATATCGTATGTCATAATGCGTTCCAATATATTTACAAAGATAGTAAAAAGGCAGTGCAATAGGGCTATATAGCCCCATAAATTTGGGTATTTTCACTTTTCCGCACTTATATTTGGAGGTTGCGGAACACGAACACGCCTTTGCTGCCGAACGATTTGGTTGGTTTTATCGCACACTGGGGCTTTCTGTGTTTTTGCATACCACAGAGAGGAAGGTAGAGTGAGACAAAGGGCAAACGGCAATCCGCCACGTTAAAAAAAGATAATTCACTGCCGCCGTTTTCCGTTTTCCGCCATAAAGCAGTACCTTTGCATCGCTTTAGCGGAACGAAACCCGTTTTTTCGGGATGTGGCGCAGTTGGTTAGCGTACGCGTCTGGGGGGCGTGTGGTCGCCAGTTCGAGTCTGGTCATCCCGACTGAAGCACAGGCAGCAACCTTTTTCGGGTTGCTGTTTTTTTGTATACGGATGCCGACGGATGTAAAAATACGGCCAAATGAGATTAAAATCCAACATTTTCAGCCAATCGGAAAGGACGTTTGCCGAGAATACGGAATTGTTTTCCTAACTTTGTGAAGAACCACCGGACGGCGGCATTACTACTGTGACGGATTATCATTACCAACAACAAAATAATTAAAACTCTCATGAAGAAAACATTGTTACTGACACTGGCGCTGGCATCGACGGCTCTTGTACAGGCGAAAGATGTCAAGGTGGCTTCGCCCAACGGCAAGATTGAGGCGGTGATTACCGACAACGGAGGCTCGCTCTCCTACTCCGCCCTGCTCGACGGAAAGACCATCTTCACGCAGACAGGCCTACAGATGACACTCGCAAACAAGGTTCTGGGCAAAGACGCGAAAATCTCCGGCGTGAAGACACAGAAGGTCAACAACACCATAAAGCCCGTGGTGCCGCTGAAACAGTCGACGATAAAGAACGCCTACACGGAGGCTACGCTCACGATGAAGGGCAACTACAAGGTGGAGTTCCGTGTGTTTGACAACGCCGTAGCCTACCGCTACATACTCAACGAAAAGGATTCCATATATGTGAAGGACGAGACTTTCAATCTGAAACCAGCCGAATCCATGGGTGTACACTTCCAGGGCACTGGCGGATGGGGCTCCGGTTCGGAAAGCCCTTACGTCAACTGTATGCTCAAGGAGTGGCAGAACGACCACGACATGGCAACCCTTCCCATCGGACTTTCATCGGTTGAGGAGGACCTGCAACTCCTTGTCTCCGAGACAGACCTTCGCGATTACCCCGGAATGTATCTGCGCGGCAACGGCGACAAGGACTGCATCACTGGTCACCTCGTGCCCCATTACAAGAAATGGGAACTGTTCTTCGACCGCGGCACACAGATAAAGGAACTCGACGACTGGGCAGCCCACACGGCAGGAAAGCGCAGTTTCCCGTGGCGTTTCATCACCATTACCGACTCAAAGGGCATGGTGGAGCAGACCATACCGGCACAACTGGCGGCAAAATGCGAGATTGACGACACCAGTTGGATAAAACCCGGACTGGTGGCATGGGACTGGTGGAACCAGCGGACAGTCTGGGGCAGCGACGTGAACTTCAAATACGGCTGCAACACCGACACCTACAAGTACTTCATTGACTTCGCCGCAAAGTACGGAGTGAAGTATATCATCATGGACGAAGGCTGGGCAAAGGGCACTTTCGAACCGTTTGACTGCAACCCAAATCTCGACCTGCAAGAGTGCATTCGCTACGGCAAGGAGAAGGGAGTGGGCATAATACTGTGGTTGACATGGATTTGCGTGGAGCGGAACCTCGACACCATCTTCGACACATACGAGAAATGGGGCATCGCGGGAGCAAAGATAGACTTCATGGACCGCCAGGACCAGTGGATGATAAACTGGTATGAGCGCGTGATAAAGGAGGCTGCCAAGCACCACTTGGTGGTGGATTTCCACGGAGCAATGAAGCCCGCGGGACTTGAATACCGCTATCCTAACCTGCTCGCATACGAAGGCGTGCGCGGATTAGAGCAGATGAGCGGTTGCCAACCGGACAATACTCTCTACATTCCATTCCTCAGAAATGCCGTGGGAGCAGCCGACTTTACCCCCGGAGCGATGACCAACACGCAGCCGGAATACGACAAGTGGTCAGAGCCCAACCCCGCCGCCGTGGGCACAAGAGCCTACAGTATGGCACTGTTCACCATCATGGAGACAGGCACACAGATGCTCGCCGACTCCCCGACACGCTATTACCAGAACCCCGAGTGCACCGACTACATCACCCGTATGCCGGTCACATGGGACGAGACCCGGGCTATCGAGGCACGCATAGGCGAATATCTCATCGTGGCAAAGCGCCACGGAGCGAAGTGGTATGTAGCCGGGATATGCAACGGCAAGGAGACAAGCCGCGAGTTTAAGGTGACCCTCGACTTCCTGAGTGCCGGTCAGCACACGATGACGATAGTCACCGACGGCGTGAACGCCGGCAAACAGGCCATGGACTACCGCATGGAAAGACGCCAGGTGAACAGCGGCACCACCCTTGACATCAAGATGGTACGCAACGGAGGTTTCACCGCCGTCATAGAATAACACCCCACCCGACCGCCCCGTACGGTCGGGCTCTCCGGCAAACAGCAAGTTCAAAGTTGGAAATCATATTTTATGCGAAAACGATAACTGATAAAGCAATACGCATAATGGAGCATGAGAGGCAGTGAGATATGTACATACCCCACTGCCTTTCTCAGTCTTTATCGTCCAACAGAAAAGCCATATACAGAGGAAGTATCAAGGTGCGGGGAGCCGTTCCTACATTTACGTCCCCCAGTTTGATGGCTTGTGAAACATGGTATTTCTCGGGATGAGCGAGGATAGTCTTGGTGCTTTTGATATTACCGTTGGTCGCCTTTACCTCCAGTAGGGTACATTCACCCTTGTATCTTGTCACAAAGTCAATCTCCAGTCCTGAATCCTTACGGAAATAATAGAGTTTGCGGTTCATTTTCCCCAAGATGTCTGCCACAAGATTCTCGAAGATGGCTCCTTTGTATCCGAAGAGATTACCCTGGAGGATGTCGGCGGCGGTGCCTTGCTCAAGCATACTGACAAACAAACCTGTATCAGCCATATATACTTTGAACTGGTCGGGGACGGCATTGCCGTCGAGCGGCAGTTCGGGAGCAGACAGATTGTAACAGCGGCGAATCATCCCTGCATCTTCTATCCATTGCAGGCTACCTTGATAATCCCTGCCTCTTCCGCTGGGGCGCACGGTGGCGTATGCGAACTTTTTGTTCTCCTTGCTCAATTGACGCGGTATCGACTCGAAGCATTCCCTGATACGAGGTTTGTCTGCCTGCGGAGCATATTTCAGCATATCAATCTTGTATTCATCTATGATGGCTTGTTGCATACGCAGGACGCTTTGCATATTATGTGTCTCCATAAATATGCCCACAGCCCTTGGCATACCTCCAACAATACAATATTGAAGCAGCAATTGGCGCATCCGATGGTGAATGGCTTCTTGTACGGGCGTCTGCTCCACCAGGCAGCGACGCAGATAGTCAATGGTCATGCCTTTAATGCCATTTGCCCACAGCCACTCCTCGAAATCCATAGGATACATATCAACAATGGTTTCATAGCCAACAGGGATAGGGGCATCGGGAGACATACTTGTTTGGTAGCCGTTTACTCCCAACAAAGAGCCAGTGCAGATGACATCATACCTGCCATCCGCCTTGAAAAATTTCAGGGATGTTCGGGCACGTGGACACTCTTGTATCTCATCAAAGATGATACAGGTTTCACCGGCTACAAATTCAGCGTCAGGTATCAAAGTGGAAAGGGTCATACAGAGGAGGTCTATGTCCAAACCTCCATCAAACGCAGATTTATATTCCGGGTGTTGGAAGAAGTCAAGATATACTATATGCCCATAATTTTTACGGGCAAAATCAAGCACAGAGAATGTCTTTCCGCATTGGCGACATCCTTTGATGATGAGCGGCATTTTATGCTCATCGCTCTTCCACGTTTTCAGACAATCCTCTATCTTTCGCCTAAACATCTATTTATTAATCCATTATTATTGTACATTCACATTATACACGCACGCTTTCCAAGTGACTTTCCTTAAAGTTATGCACGTTTTTCAAGCGACTTTTCTCAAAACGACACACATTTTCCAAGGGACTTTCATTGCAAAGATAGGATAAAATAATGGAATAACAAGAAAGAGAAAGGAAGAAAAGTATCGATTATTGAGTCTACCTGCAAGAGTATAGAGTCAACCGACAAGTACAAAATCAAGAATTATAGTTGTCCGCTAAAACTCAAAAGACGGAGGATAGAAGCAAGGTTAAGGCTTTCTGAAAATCAAACTCGGGGCGGACCTCAAACGGTTCGCCCCGAGTTGTTATGTAGTCAAAGGGAAATCAGAGAGCCCCTTTTGACGGGGTGCTGTTACTTCTTGGACTTCTTTGCCTTTGACTTCTTCGCCGGTTTCTCTGCGGAGAGTTCCTTTGTGAAAGAGTAAGGAGCGGAGTCCTCTGAAATGCCACGGCCTGTGTTGGGCATACTGCTCATCTGGTAAACCATGCGTGCACCCTTGTTGAGTTCATCAAGGGTAATGTAGTTCTTGTCGCTGGCAGTACCGTTGACGGTGAGAGACTGCACATAGACATTCTCTGCGCTGTTGTTCGGAGCGGAGATTTCCACTGTATTGCCGTTCTGCAGGTGTATCTTCATGTTGCGGAAATACGGTGTGCCGAGGGCATACTCACCAGTTCCAGGACATACGGGATAGAAGCCGAGAGCGGAGAAGACATACCATGCCGATGTCTGACCGTTGTCCTCGTCGCCACAGTAGCCGTCAGGTGTAGCGGCATAGAGTTTGTCCATGACCTGACGAATCCAGTACTGAACCTTCCAAGGCTGTGAAGACCAGTCGTAAAGGTATATCATGTGCTGGATAGGCTGGTTGCCGTGAGCGTAGTTGCCCATATTCATAATCTGCATCTCGCGTATCTCGTGGATGACGCCACCATAGTAAGAGTCATCGAATACTGGCGGAACATTGAACACAGAGTCAAGCATTGCGTTGAACGTATCCTTGCCTTTCATAAGGTTGATGAGTCCCTGTGGGTCGTGGAATACAGACCATGTGTAGTGCCATGAGTTACCTTCGGTGAAGGCATCACCCCACTTCAGAGGGCTGAAAGGCGACTGGAATGTACCGTCAGCATTACGTCCGCGCATGAGGTTTGTCTCCGTGTCGAAGACGTTCCTGTAGTTGAGGGCGTGTTTCTTGAACGGTGCGAGTTCCTTTTCGCTCTTGCCCAGTTTCTTGCCAAACTGGTATATGCACCAGTCATCATAAGCATACTCGAGAGTGCGGGCTACGTTTTCCTTGATGTGGCCGAACTGATCCTCACCGTCGTAGGGCACATAGCCGAGTTTGTTGTAGTACTCAAAGCCGCGGCGACCAGTGGAACTGATCTGCGGATGTACGGCATTGGCACCGTGAACTACTGCCTGCCAGAGTATCTCCTTGTCGGCATCAGAGATATTGAGCCCAGAGAGGACTGCGTCAGAGACGATAGATGCGGAGTTGTTTCCGACCATACAACCACGGTGACCGGGGCTGAACCACTCGGGCAAGAACCCGCTCTCACGGTATACATTTGCCAGTCCGGCCTGTATCTTCTCGTTCGTATCTGGATAAAGAAGGTTGAGAAGCGGGAACAGACAACGGAACACATCCCAGAAACCGGCGTCAGTATACATATAGCCGTCGAGTACCTGGCCGTTGAACGGACTGTAGTGAACGACCTTGCCGGATGCGTCAACCTCCCAGAACATACGTGGGAAGAGTACCGAACGGTAGAGGCAGGAGTAGAAAGTGCGGATGTTGTCACGGTCGGGATCCTGTATCTCTACAGCACCGAGCACCTTGTTCCAACGGTCTTTGGCATTTTCCTTCACCTGGTCGAAACTGTTGTTGCCCAGTTCCTTGAGGTTGAGGGCTGCCTGATCGGCAGAGATGAATGAAGAAGCAATGCGCACGTTAACCTGCTCACCGCGCTTCATGTGCTGGAACTGCACGATTGCACCGACGTGATTGGCAGACTTCTCCAGATCGGAAGAAGTCTTGATGTCGCCGTAAGCATCACGGTTGCGGTCATCCTTGGTCGAAGTGACCGACACTGTGGATGTCACCTTGAACGGATGATCGAACTTCAGGACGAAGTAGTTCTTGAAGTTCTGTGGCACACCACCGCTGTTCTTGGTGGTGTAACCAATAATCATCTGCTGCTCGGGGATAATTTTCACATAGGAACCGTTGTCCAGAGCGTCGAGCACAAACACTGCCTCATCGGTCTCCGGATAGGTGACACGCATGATAGCGGCACGCTCTGTCGGAGCGATTTCTGTGATCACGTCGTAGTCAGCCAAGTAAGTGCGGTAGTAATAAGGGCGTGATACCTCCGACTTATGGGAGAACCATGAAGCACGTCTGTCCTGATGGAACTCCGCCTTGCCTGTTTCGGGCAGCATTGCGAACTGTCCGTAGTCATTGATCCAGGGACTTGGCTGGTGCGTCTGCTTGAATCCGCGAATCTTGTCCTCGGTGTAAACGTAAGCCCAACCGTCTCCCATGCGATTCGTCTGGGGCATCCAGAAATTCATACCCCAAGGCAGAGCCACAGCAGGATAAGTGTTACCCGTGGACAGGGAGAACTTCGACAGTGTACCCATGAGAGGGTTCACCATGTCGGCAGGGCTACTCTCGATTTTTGCATTGCCCGTTATGGCTGTCGCCAGTAGAGCAGCAAGAAGTGTTGTTTTTAATTTCATTGTATTTGGGTTTATATGGGTTAGCCTGAGGGAAGGCACTTATGCGCAGACGAGCCGCGCCCATCGGCACGAGGGTGATGTCCTCTACGGTCTTGGAACGTTCGGCTTTGGCATTGGGAAGAACGCCGCAAAGACCGAACTCATCTATCTGCCATGAAGGTATCTTCACACCTTTGGCCTTGAACTCCAACGGAACATTCTCAAGAGTAAAGGGGTAGTTGTCTGCCGGCCACTCCTTTTTCACCACCTCGATGTTGCGGAGGAAGTCGCCGTCGGTGACGAGTGCATAGTTCCAATCAGAGCCGGGATAAATCTCTGTGGTAGGCCACTGCGAAGCGTCTGCCGTTGCCTGCCAGTGAGAGTCGCCTATAGCCGTAGCCGTGGGGTCTACTTTCTTGTAGTTCTCCTTTATCTTCAGCGAGAGCGTGAGCGGTCCGTAGTCCACAGAAACGGAATTCTGGTTGACCTCCCAAGTGCGCATCTTGAGACGCATGGGGAATGTAACGGTCACCTTGTCGCCGTGTTTCCAAGTGCGTGACAACTGCAGATACTTGCCGGGAGCAAGGCGGCAGTCCACCTTCTCGCCGTTGACGGCTACCTCGGCGCAGTGTGTCCATGACGGCACGCGCAGGTAGAACGGGAATTCGACGGAGTCTTTCTTCTTTGCCATATTCACTGTGAATGTGACGGTCTCGTCGAACGGATAGTTCGTTTCCTCCACAAGAGTAATCTCCTTGCCCTGTGCAACTTTCACCCGAGCCTCACAAGCGGCATACATGACAGCGGCAACACCGTTGTCAGGAGTGGCGAAAACAAGGTTCTCCGAGTAGTAAGGCCACCCCTGGGAGTGGTTATGCTGACAGCAACGGCTGGAGAACGGGTTCATGGAAAGGAACGGCCCGTTGTTCTGGATGCCCGGTGCATGGTTCTTGGAGTCGCCAAGCACCATGTTGGGAGAGGTGATATAGCGCAGTGCCTTGAAGTCTGGCATCACCGCAGCTGGGAATGTGTTGAACGCCACATCCTCGCAGTTCTCCGCCCAAAGCGGGTCACCGGTGAAGCGGAGCATTATCTCATCGGATGCCATCTGCTCCACCATGCCGCAGCACTCCACACCCTGGCGCGGGTCGATGTAGCCCATGCGCGAGTTCTCGTCACCGCCCCACATGCCTCCTGGCACTTGTCCGAAGCAGCGGTGAATGAGTTCCATGTCATTGTAGGAGGCATCAAGATACTTCTTGTCGCCCTTGAGCATATAGTAGGTGGCAGGTTCACGGAAGCACTCTGCGATGTTCACGTTGTGCCAGTTGGGCAGATTGGTGTCCTGACACCAGTTGGCAGTGTTGCGGTGTATCTTCTCCGCAAGTTCCAAAAGGAATGCATCGCCGGTGCGGTTGTAGAGCCACAGTACGGAATAGAGGTTGTCGCCGCCTCGCGAGTTCTCCCAGTAATCCTCGAGAAAAGACTCGTCCTTGAGTGTCAACTGCCACTTGAAGTACTTCGTCATCAGGTCGAGCACACGCTTGTCGTTGGTATACTCGTAATAATGTTCGAGTGTCGTGAGCACTATCATCTGTGCCCAGAGTTCGGGTTTGTCGGCACTTCCGTTGACCGGACCGAACGAACCGTTCTCCCTCTGCGACTTGAAGATGGCCTCAATCCATGTCTTTGTCTCCGCCATCATCTTCTTGTCCTGAAGGATGAAGGCGAGGTCCTGGTAACCTTTCAGCCAGTAGGGCACTTCCTCCCAGCCATGGTCACCGCCCTCAGAGAGCCATGCGTTGTTCTTTTTCTCAAGCCATGCGGAAATCTCTCCGAGATGTCCCGTGAGACCATCGCGCTGCAATTCCAGGTAGCGTCCCACCCACCCTTTGGGCGTAATCGAACCAAGGGGGAGTTTGATGAAACTCACCGGCTGCAGTGGAGCACGGCTTGAAACGTAGTTGGCACTCACCGACGACTTGTCGGGAGAGCAGACCATGTGCGCCTTTGTCTGTGCAAAAGCACCAACGGTAGTGAGCCATGAAAGACCCACTACCATTGTTGCGTTAAGTGATATTTGATTTAACTTCATCGATAAATTCTGTTTTTAAGGTTGACGTTGTTACCAGTCGATAGCCTGATCCTCGTTAGGTATCTGGGTATTGATCTGGCGTTCGAGCGTCAGAGTGCCCGAGCACTTGTACCACATGGAGAATATTTCATCCTCGGGAACACCGTTGGCAATCTGCTGGTTGTAGTAGTCTACGCCCATAATGGTGTAGTCCTTGAACGTGTAGTTGATGTTCGAGATGATGACATAGTGGTGTTTGAGGTACGGCTGGATATCATCAGCCTTGTCATATATGGTATATGTGGCTGTACCCGTCGCCTCAAACTGGTTCTTCTCGTTGTCTCCGCGGAGTTCAACAGTTCCCTCTGTAGCGCTCTGCGAACCGTCGGTATTGGTCTTTGGGACGAACTTGGCGTACACCTTGTAGTTTTGGCGGTCGGTGCGTGACTCGTCAACTGTTCCCATATAGAAGAACACCTCGTCCTCAGAAACCACATAGGCACGCGCGGTCTCCTGTCCCGAGCCTTCGGCAGAACTGAGGCCTGCCTTTGTGGGGCTGTTTGCAACGAGCATCGTTGTGGCAGAATAGTTGCCAGAATAGTCGTTGTAGGGGAACACGCGGAGCATAGCCTTGCCGTAATGCTTGCGCGGATGCGAGAGATAGGGGCTTGTACCGTCATCGACAACCATTATCGGCAGCACCCATTTCTCCACCATGTCGATGTTGTTGAAGTCGAAACGGATGTCCAGGAGGCTCACGTCCTCACCCGAAACGAAGTTTACCGTAGTGGGATAAGTGGCGTAGTCACTCATGTCCTTATAGTAAAGGTCGGCGCGTTCCTGGAACCAAGCGTAGTTCAAAGTTGACAGTGTGTCGGCATCATGAGCCACCTTGACAGTGAAATTCCTGTTGTTCTTGGTAGTTCCGCTGACAATCATCGGCAACTGGTAACTTGAGATTCCACGGCCGTACATGGCTGTGCCGTCATCGTTATGACGTGTGAAAGGAACGTAGACAGATGTCACGCCGCCGGTATCATCTATTGGAGCTCTGAAACCAATGTAGTGTTCATACTGCTCTTCGGTCCATTCATCGTTGCAGGATGTGGTCAACGCCATGAGACCAAGCACCGAAGCAACTAATATTGAAATATGTTTCATTTTCATTGTCCTTATTATGAGATTAGTCATTGTCGGTCCATCCCGGAGACTGAACGAGATTTGCGTTGCGCTTGAGTTCAGTGTGGGAGATTGGCCAGAAGTAGAGTTTCGTAGAGAATGTTGCGCTCAGGTTATAGGTAGGGATAACCTTGAAGAACTCATTCTTCTCCGATGTCGTCATGAACACGTTGAGACCGTAGACAGGAGTTGCCTCCTCTACCGGTGCATCCATCCAACGGCGGAGGTCGAAGTAGCGCTTGCCCTCACCCATGAACTCGATCATGCGCTCACGCTTGATCTTCATACGGAGTGCCTTGACATCATTGTAGATGTCCTCGTCGCCTGCCACCTCATCGTAATCGGGCAAACCGGCGCGGATGCGCACAGGATTTGTACCCTTCTTTATCTCGTTGATGTCACGGGAAATGGTGTAGGTGGTGCTTCCGTCCCAAGACTCTATCTGGTAAGAACCTGTCAACTCATTGAGAGCCTCGGCGTACATGAGCAGTATGTCGGCATAGCGCATGGCCGGTTCAAACTTCTGTGTAATGCCAGAATAGCTGGTCTGGTTGCTCGGGCAGTAGTCTTTCGGACCGCAGTACTTCTTCATGCCGATACCAGTACGGAGGTACTGGAAGTTGTTGGCCCAACCGTTACCTCCATTACGGTAGTAGTTGACCTGCTGGAACTTGTAACTTGCGGTATTGGCATCATTGGCAAACTCCCATACAGTACCGCTGTATGCCACAGAAGCATAGAAGCGCGGCTCACGCTTGGTGTACATCTTGGAGATGTTCTGCATATTGCTGTTGCTGAGAGGCTTGTTGTTTGCGATGCGTCCAAGTTCCGGACACGGATCGGTGATGCCCTGGTCCTTGAACTCCTTCATGTCGTCCTTTGTGAACACATCTGAGTTACGCGCCCTGCTGTTACCCTCTGCTACTGTAGAAGGATAGGTGCCGCGCCACTCGGAATACATACCGTCGACATCGGAACCGTCAGCCATATAGTAGGTGTCACACATCTTCTGGGTCACTCCATGGGTATTCCAACCACCCTTGGAAACAGGCATCTCATGAAGAACAAGTGCGCTGATACCGAGGTCATTGTTGTTGCTGTCGAAGTTAGAGCCGCGAGTGAAAATCAACTCTGGATTGTCAGCAGGATACACGTCACCGTCGAACAACTGGCGATAAGACTGCATCGGGTCGATGTCAGCATAGCCGTTAGGCCAGTTGAGTGTAGCGAAGCGGCTGTTCTGGTCGGGAGTAACCGTCACAGGATAACCGTCCTGACCGACAGTAATCTTGCCTGCATGATAGAGTTCGTAGCATCCAAGTTCCATGACATCCTTGCAAGCGGCAGCCGCACGCGCCCACTTTGACTCGTCATAGGTGGTGGACAGAAGCGGAGTACCGTCCTTGTTGACAAACTGCTTGGCAATGTCATCGTTGACAGATGCAGGATGATAGCCGTTCTTGAGTTGGCCGTTGGCAAGCGGACTGGCTGCATAGATATACGCCATGGCACGTGTTGCCAGACAGGTACCCCTTGTCGGACGGCAGATGTTGTTGGCATCACGACGGAGAGTCTTTATCTCGCTTGCCGCCTTTACCATTTCACTGCCGATGTATTCAGCCATTTCCTCGTAGGTAGCACGTGGAATTGCCAGTTCGGCATAACTCTTGGTGTAGTCTGCGCCCTCATCCGGCATAATCGGAGCAGGACCGAACTTGCGGAGAAGAAGCCAGTAGTAGTAAGCGCGGATGAAACGTGCCTGACCACGATAGTCTTCTATCTCTTCAGCCGTAAGTTCCTTGTTGATTCCGATTTTGTGGATGAACACCGAAGCCTGATAGATGCCTTTGTAGCAGCGAATCCATGCAGCATATCCGCAGTTCTCGTGATAGTTGCCTTCATGGAACGAGTTGTAGGAAGCGTAGTCGGCATCTTTGTTGTCGCCTGCACCTATCTTGTTGTCACGGTCACCATAGTAGATGTCATCACAGAAATTGAACGGAGTCCATGCAGCACCCTCTACGGTATAGTCTTTTCCGCCGATGTTCATCGTAACAGAACCGGTGCCGCCCTTGGAACTCACCTCTACGTTGCAGTCGAGCAACCATGTGTAGGCGTGGGCAAGCCACTCCTCGGATGACGTCTTCTCCGAGAAGATTTGCTTCTCGGTAATTCGGTCATCGAAATACTTGTCTGAATCGAGGTCTGTACAAGAAGTCATCAACGCTCCCGCACAGAGGGCAGACAAGAGAAATATGTTTGTTTTCTTGTTGTTCATAATAATACTCATGATGTTTTTAGAGACTAACTTGTACACCAACTGTCACTGCCTTCGTTATAGGATAATCCTCTCCACGGGGCTGGAGTGACTCCGGATCCCACATTCCGAACTTCTTGTAGAGCAGGAAGAGGTTGGTTCCGGAAACATAGAAGCGCACATTCTGTAAATGAATCTTGTTGACCACCTGCTTGGGAAGTGTGTAACCGAAGTCGAGGGTCTTCAGACGGAGATAACGTCCGTCACGCAACCAGAACGTGGAGTTGCGGTAGTTGTTGGAGTTGCCGCCGTAAGAAAGGCGCGGATAGGTGGCGTTGGGGTTCTCGTTTGCCGTCAGACCGAGTTGTGCAGCAGTCTCTGCATCAACCCAACGGTCGTCGAGCATACCCTTGAAGATATTGCCCCACTGACCCTCACTGAAGGCATAGACGCACTTGCCGTAGGTCATGAAGGTGGACTTGCCTGCTCCCTGGAAGTGGAGGTTGAAGTCGAAGCCCTTCCATTGCACTGAAATACCGAGACCGTAGATGAGGTTCGGGGTGGAAGTAGCACCTATGGCACACTCGTCACCAGAGTTTACGACACCATCACCATTGACATCCTTGTACTTGATGTCACCAGGCTGCACATCGCCAAACTCCTGTTTCGGAGAGTTGCGGATATCATCGTAATCCTTGAACAGACCCTCTGCAATCAGACCGCGAACCTGATTGACACGGTAGCCGCGCTGGTACTGGTAAGCATATACGTTGTTCTCCTCATCGTAATCGCCTATCTCGTTCTTTGAGTAGGTCATGTTACCACGCACGGTGAGGTTAACCTCGCCTATCTTCTGGTCGAACTTGAAGTTTCCGTCGAAACCCTTGGAACTTACCGAACCGACGTTTGCCTTCGGTGTTGACTCGAGACCGGTAATTCCTGGCAGGTAAGAACGTGTCATATAGATGCCTGTACGTTTCTCCGAGAAATAGTCCCATGTAAGAGAGAACTTGTTGTCAAAGAGCACAAGGTCAACTCCGAAGTCGTTTTTCTTTGCCACCTCCCATGTCACACCATTGGATGCAACCTGAGAATAGTATGCTCCAGAGAACGTGTTGCTGCTTTGGCCGAAGGTATAACCTGAGCCACCGCGGCTGATAGTATAGAGATAAGGGAAGCGGTCGGAACCTGTGGTATCAGAACCTACCTTTCCGTGAGAGAAGCGCAACTTGAACATGTTGATCCAAGGGAGGTTCTTCTGTACGATAGGTTCCTCTCCGATGTTCCAAGCCACTGACCAAGCAGGGAAGAAACCCCATCTGTGACCGTCGGCAAAGTTCTCCGAGCCGTTGTAACCGAAATTATAGTCAAGGAAATAACGGTTCTTGAAGTTATAGGTAGCCTGAGCGGCAAGTCCCTTGTTCTTCTTTGAAATGGAGTTCTTGATGTCAGTACCGATGTTCTGCGTAGAGATATTCTGGTCTTCGGTGAACTTCACGTTCACGCCAAAGGTGTGTGCAGACAGGAAGGTGCGGTCCCAATGCAAGAGCAAATCAAGGAATTCACGGCGTGAACCGTCGTTGCTTGATGTCTGCTTCATATCCTGAGTGTCAGAATACTTGTCGAACTGGAGTTCGCCTGTCGCCGTGTCACGCACGCGCACTGTGTAGAGTGCCGGCATACGGCGGTGCTGTATGGCGTTGGAGTTGTAGGTATCGTAACCGAAACGACCTGTAAAGCGGAGACCTTTGGTTATAAAACTGAGGTCCTGCTCGAGTGTCACGTTGGTCTGGATGTTGTTGTCCCACTCGGTGTTATAACCTGTCTGTGTGGACGAAACCCAAGGATTGACATAGTTGTCGCCTGACGAACCTGACGGTGCTTTGTAGGGATAGTAACCGTTGGAGTATACAAGCGGAGAGTAAAGTGCATTGTATCCGAAGAGCTGTCCCCATACTGCGCCGTCACCAAGTCCCGGCGAGTTACGCTTGTTGAGGTTACCTGACACACCGAACTTGAGGACGGTGGTCTTTGTGATGTCGACATCAAGGTTCATACGGTAGTTGTAACGCTTGTAGTTGGCATTGGTGTCGTACTTGTCCTTCAAAGTGGAATCGGTCTTGTACATACCCTCGTCATCGGTATAGGCAAGGGATACATAGTAGCGTGCAGTCTCACCACCACCGCTGATGTTTACGTTTGCGCGGGTGGAATATGCTCCGTTCTTGAGCAGAAGATCCTGCCAGTCGACATTAGGATAGAGATCCTGGTCCATGCCGTTGCGGATAATCTCGAGTTCAACAGGCTGATAGAGTACACCGAGGTTGCGGGTCACGCGTGCCTCATTGATGTAGTTGGCGTAGTCATAACCGCTGACGAACTCCGGGGTAATGGTTCTGGTGTTGTAGGATGTCTCCACCTTGCCGTTGATACGAACCTTTCCTGCCTGTCCGTGCTTGGTTGTGATAAGGATAACGCCGTTTGCACCCTTTGAACCGTAGATTGCCGTAGCCGACGCATCCTTGAGTACGGAGAACGACTCGATATCCTCGATGTTGATGTCATCGATGTTTTCACGCTCGAAACCGTCGACAAGGATATAGGCGGATGTACTTGCGCCGAAAGTAGAGATGCCTCGAATCCAGAACTCTGAGGTGTTCTTACCCGGCTGACCGCTTGACTGGAAAGCGATGATACCCGGCACGTTACCGGCAAGAGTATTGGAGAGGTTTGACGTGTTGTAATGTTTCAGGTCTTCCATGTTGACATTGGTGATGGCACCGGTAACGGTCAACTTCTTCTGAGTACCCATACCGACAACCACGACCTCGTCGACAGCGTTGACTTTCTCCTCTGTCATCTGGACGTCAACACGGGTTGTACCCGGTGTAACAAGTCTTTCCACATTGTTGTAACCAAGATAGGAGAAGACGAGAGTCTGGTGTTCCTTTACCTTTATTTTGTAGTTTCCGTCAATATCCGTAATTACGCCGAGACCGGCAGCGTCCTTCACGGACACCGTAGCACCGATAATGGTCTCGCCGGTTGCGTCAGTGACAGTACCCACAACTTCTATTTGCCCTTGTGCCACGGCACTGACTGCAATGCCGATGAGCATGATGAGTGTCAAAAAATACTTCTTCATGTTGTTTTCGTTATTAGTGGGTTACTTTTCTGTATCAGTACCTGCCGTTGTGTCGTCAGTGCTTTCTGTGTCTTCGCTGACATTCCCATCACTGCCGGTATTGGCATTTTCATTCTCGTAACCGATAGTTCTGATGAGTCGGTTCTGTGTGTCGAGGATGTAGAAGATACGTGTCGGTTTGCCATCGGCATCAAGCACATCGTAGGTAAGGTCGCTTACAAGTCCTGTAGGACGGTAGAAGCGTGCCACATCACGCAGTTCGCCGTCTTCACTACCCCACACAAGACCGTCGGCATGGGTATTTGCACCACCGCCGGCGTATGTGGAGACGATGCCTTCCGGTGTGAGACAACGGATAGTAGAACCGTACTTGCCTACATTAGTGGCATTGTTCTCATCAAGTTCTCCACTCTCGCAGAAATAGAAATCATAGACATCGGAACGTCCTTCCTGCTGATAGTCGTAGTTGATAGCGAATGTTCCCTGATAAGGACGTGCGAGGAGTGCGCTCTTGCCCACGCCATCGGTATTGCCCTTGGAGTTCATCGTTCCCGCAATCTGGTAAGGAGTGGTGAAACGTTTCGTTGCAAAGTTGTAGTCGGTCTTCAGCATATATTCCTTGTTGATTACGACTATATAAGCGTATTTGCCCTCCGGGTGGATGTCAATCTGGCACTCGAATCCGTTGTCCTGTATCTTGTAGAGGATTTCGAATGCGCCACTACCTTCACTTGTACCTGTCGTAGAGTCGTAGAGATTGCTGTTTGCATACGGACTCCATGACGTTCCTGTGTAGTTAGGAGCAATTGTTTCCCAATATTTAGCCATCTCCAGACGCAGCATTTCGCCCTTGGTGTAAGAGTTGAAATAGAGGTCGCCGTCAATGGGATGTATGGCTGCACCGTTGCACTGGTTGTAGGCAGCGAGCAGTTTGTGCGGTGACGAACTGGAGAAGTCGCCGTTCTCGTCACGGTCAACGATGTAGACAGCCGGAGCAGTGAACTGGTCGTTGTGCTTGTCGACTGTCACGATGAGATGCTCACGCCATCTTTTCTGATTGGCAGTGGCGCGTCCGAGCCATTCGTCATCGCCATAATAGGTATCTATGGTGTTGCCATTCTCGTCTGTAGTGGAACCTGTGACCATGAAAGTACCGTCTTCGTTGTAGGCGTATGGGTCTGTAGCGAAGTCGATAGTACGCATACGCTCGTTGTTGAACATACTCGGGGAAAGCAAATCCTGGACGATGCGGTTCTCCAAGTCTATGAGCTGAATTGAGTGAGCAGCCTCATAGTTTGGCTCCTGGTCGTAAACGACGAAGAGATGATTGTGGTTATAGGGAGAGAACTGCATGACACCGTCGTTGCGGAAACCGCATACGGTCTCAAACGGCACTCCTTCTGTGGTGGTGTTCCAGCCCTGGTCGTCACGCGAATTTTTGTATCCGCACAGCGTACCCACTACCATCTTGCGCTCATAAGTGAACTTCTCGCTTGCCGTAGCAGTCTGTTCCTGGCTGCCGCTGCCAACGCTCACTTCAATCTCGCCTGTGTATGCGCCCGATGGAACGAAGCAATAGATGTTTCCTCCCTTGGCACTCACAAGTGCAGCCTTCTTTCCTCCGATTGTCACCTTTACGATAGAGGTGTCATTACCGAAGTTCTGACCTTTGATGATCAGTTGCTGACCGACGCCTCCCGACTTTGGAATGAAGTCGGAAACGGCCACTGCCTTGGACGGATCATACGGTGATGACGAACCGTTGATCACATAATCGTTGATGTCTATGGAACCGCTACAACCAGTAAGGGTTGCTACAGCCACGGCAAAAACGAAAATGCCAGTCGGCAGAAAACGTAATGTTTTCAGATTAATTTTCATTTTTGGGTTTTGTTTGATGTTGTTAGTTTTCTATTAGGTTTACTTCCGGCATCTGCCACAAGCAGATGCCGGAATGTTATTATTTCCCGAGTTTCTTTGCAAGAACCGGCATCCAGTAGCCGCCGATTACCGAACGGGCACGGAAACCGCGTGCATCGCTCTTCTCGGTGTGGTGCCAGTCGGATGTAGGCCAGCGTGTTACGGTCTCATTGACATACTTGTACTCGATGTCCATGAATTTCTGGAAGTCAGCCTTGTTGTCTGCCATGGCTGCCGTCCACGCTATCCAGTCACTCTTGGTGGTGTCGTCACGGCTGTCGAGAGGTATGCCATACTTGTTGAATTTGTTAAGATAGAACTTGATTTCTGTCTGTGCCACAGGACCAGTGTAGTCGTCATTGTAGAGGTTCCAACCCCACAATTTGTCCCACACCATATTGTATTTAAGGCTCCAGTCAGAGTCTTTACCGTCAAATTCCATTCTGTAGGACTTGCCGTCCTTGGTCTTTGCATGGTCAACGAAATAGTGAGAGAACTCACGAGCAATCTTCATGTACTTGTCATAATCGGCTGTCTTGCCGAGCATCTTGCACATTTCGGCATAGGCTGCGATACCCATTGTCGCCTTGACTGCGAGGTTTGAGTTGCGTGAACTGAATCCTTTAAAGTCATCGGTGCAGAGCTGGTTTTTCGGGTCTTTGCCGTGCTCGACGAGATACTGTGTCCATTCGGTCAGCACATCCCAGTACTTGCGGATGTAGTCGAGGTCACCGTCGAGTTTGGCAATCATCGCTGCCAGCGTGATGATGTTGGCATTCTCCTCAAGAGGCATGGTAGAACCGTCGTTCTTGGTCGGGTCTCCATAGACATTATTGTTTGCCTTGGGATATGTGCCGAGGTCATGGGCAGCGAACGGATAAGGCCAACGCTCTGTATAACGGTACTCCAGAATGGATGTTATCATGGCTTTCTGAAGTTCAGGATTGTATGCCAGATAGAGCGGAGACTCCGGATAGGTGAGGTCTACGGTGTTGACACAGCCGTTGGAGTCGTTCTCCTTTGAGAAGAAGAGCAGATGTCCCTCGTGGTCAACAAAGAGTTTGTGTGCCGCATTCACATGACGGAATGTGCCGGAAAGGAGTTCTGCATACTTCACACCGCCTGCTGCGAGAGCGTCATCATAAATCTGACGGTCCTGCTCACGGCACTTTGACATCACCGAAGCATAGTTTGCCGACAAACGGTCGAACATATCAAAGATGCTGACCTTGCCCTCATGTGCCCAGTAAGCCTTGTACTGGCGGTGCATATACTCTATGTCCATTATCTCATCGTAGCCGACAAGTGCATAACTGCTTGCGTTCAGAACACTTCCGAAGTTATGCATATAGGCGAGAGTAGGCATATCGGATGCCTTGCGGCTTATTATCTTGCTTGCGCTTTCGGGCAGAACACCGGTCTTTGCGAATGCCGCCTTCACTGCATCTTCCTTGCCGAGGCACACCTGACCGTTGATGTCAGGCATATAGAAATAGCCCCAGTCAATGCAGATATGGTCACCTTTCTTGGCGAGGATAGGCTGTTCGATTGTACCTGTCTTCAGGTATTTCACACCCTGTTTCAGTTCTACGCTCGACTCAACAGCCTGATTCGGCTTGTTGACTGCTATCAACGGACTTGCAGCAAAGAGCAACTGGACATCATGCTTCTTCTTGTCGATGGAGCGAACCTGATAACTTATGTAGTTGATTGGGGATGACAGGAGATCGTAGTCTTTGATGATGTGTGGAGCGGTGAACACAAGATCCAGTTCAACAGCACCGCACTTGAAAGTGTAATAAGTGTTGGTGGCGAGCACGTTGACACTTTTCTGCTCCGCCATCTTCATGTCAGGCACCTGCATTGCCACATCCTTGTAGAGACCGAAGTCAGTGTAAGCACCGCCTGTGGTGTTGTGGGTATGGGTGGCAATGATGTTTTTACCCTCTTTGAGCAGGCTCTTGTCTACTTTCATGCGCACTCCGTTGACCCAAGTCTCGCCTGTATCTGCCACTTTCTTGCCGTTGAGATACATGAAGAACACGTCATCGTGGGAGTATACGATATAAAGGTCTTGTTTCAAATCCTCCGCTGTGAGGTTGAACTCACGGCGCAGATAGATGTCGGAATTGAGTTCATCCCAGCGTGTGTTGACGTTTTCCTGATCGTTAGAACCGAAAGCCCCCTTCGCCTCTTTCCAATCAGCATTGGTCTTGAAATCCGGCTTTTCCCAACCGTTTGCCGGCTGTTTGCGCGTCATCATTGCCGTCCAGGCACCTTGATCCGCCATAGGAACGATGGCTTCGAGTACTTCGTGCGAGCCTGTTCCCATAAAACAGTAGACCTGTCCGTCTACTCTCAGCAGTCCGTCTATAGGTTTCTCGTCGTTTGCCCAATGGCGCAACGAACCTTCATTAAGTTTGTCATAGGGACTCCAAATGGAAAAATAAGGATCGGAAAGGATTACAGGTACTGAAGGCATACGCAGGTCAGTATTCTTGTAAGGTTTGAATAGGTCTGCAGTCTGTGCGTTGGCGACAGTTGTCAGCGCCAGCAACGCAACCTGCAAAAAAAGTTTCTTCATTTGTTATTTTGTTGTTAGTTCTCTTTCCAGTTAGCAGACTTGGGCTATCTGCACGCCAAAAGGCGATGCCACCAATACCGCACGGCGGCTACCGCCCATGTTTTTGCGTCTTGGAGACAGCGCAAACGAGTTTCAAGAAAACACGTTTCCCCGTCGTCGGATGCATCTTACCCTATGCAAAGGTAGAATAAATTTAGCCAAAAATAGAAAAAATATAAGAAAAAAAAACGCATTGTATAAAATATCGCTCACTCTTCACGACAAGTTGTAAACTTCTTTCAAATATGTGTTTTGAGCGTTGGAGAGGGAGAAAAAGTCCGCCTTGCTGTCCGGCAACAGATTTTGCCAGACTACAAGGCGGAGAGAAAGCGCCACCGACAAATCCGCCATGGGAAACGGACGGCGGCTATGTATCTTTGAGAAATCTACCGTTTTTACTTCACGGGAACAGTGCGCTTTGCACTCAACAGCAAGTCAACCTTGCCCTCATTGACGAGTTTGAGAATCAATTCACCGAAGAGAGTGTTCTGCCAAGCGAACCATGCGCGGGTGAAATTGTCGGCATTGTCCTTGTTGAAGGATTCGTGCATGAAGCCCGTACCTGCGTCCGTATTCTGAAGCATCACCAGACAATCCTTTATTTCCTTGTCGTCCTTGGAGGTGAAAGCCTTCATCATGATGGACATGTGCCAAGGCATATCGTGCCCAATGTGCGGTCCACCGATACCTTCACCAGCCTTGCCCTTGAAGAAATAGGGGTTATCCTCGCTCCAGACGAAGCGTCTTGTGTTCTGGTATATAGGGTCATCTACAGGAACATCGCCAAGATAAGGCATCGCCAAGAGGCTCGGAACATTGGCGTCATCCATCAACAACTGGTTGCCAAAACCGTCAACCTCGAAGGCATAGATGTCTCCGTACTTGGGATGATGGTTGACAGCATACTTCTTCAACGCCGTTGCCACCTCATCGGCCAAGTCGGTACAACGCTTTGCTGTAGCCGCATCATTGTTGACCTTGGTAAGAATCTCCGCTGCTTTGCGCAGGCAACTTACAGCCATAAAGTTCGACGGAACGAGGAACAAGTATGTTGTAGCGTCGTCGGACGGACGGAAATAACTTGCTATCAGACCGCACGGCTTCACGGGAGCGCCCCAACCATCGCAGCAGACCGTATCAAGCTGGCGTTCTGTAAGACGCTGGAAATGGTAAGAACCACGACCTTCTTTTTTCTGCTGTTCGGTGAAGACACGCAATACATTGTCTATAGCCTTCTTCCAAACATCTCCGAATACAGTGGCATCGCCTGTCTTCTGCCAATAAGCGTAGGCAAGACGAATAGGATAGCAAAGAGAATCAATCTCATATTTGCGCTCATGGTCATTGAGATTCATGTCCGTCTTGTCACTCTGCCACTCTCCTCCGGTAGGACCATCATTGAATCCGTTGGCATAAGGGTCAATGTTGATGAGTTTGAACTGACGGAGAATCGTACCGCGCAGCATCTTCTTCAGCGCCGGATCCTCATTTGCCAGCTGCACATAAGGGAACACCTGTGCACCGGAATCGCGCAACCACATGGCGTGGATGTCACCTGTATAAACAAAGGTATCGTCTTCACCATCTTCCTTGTCTATGCGATAGTGCACCGTAGTGTCGATTGTGTTTGGATAACAGTTCTCAAACATCCAGCAGAGATAGGGGTTTTTCTTCAGCAGTTTCTTTACCCTTGCAATCTCCTTCTCCACTGCCTCGGAATGGAAAAGGCGATTCTCCACTTTCGGACGCTGCGACACATAAGCCAGTTTGGTGGCGTCAGCAGGGGCTACTGCCTCAACTGGCAAATAGGGAACGGCGGCATTGGCTGACCCGGCAAGCGACATCGCCAAAGCCATTCCTACGAATACTTTGTTCTTTTGTTTCATTTTAAGTTTCCAATTACAGTTTATAACTATATGCAAAGTTAGCACAAATGCGCCAAAGGAGCAACGCCTATGCTTGGATATTTCCGACTTTACACAACAAAAAAATCCTCTTTTCTTGCCGAAAAGAGGATTCCCTTTGTATTCTTTGGTGTCTGTAGCGCGGGGGGGGCACGATCCCTCGACCTCCGGATTATGAATCCGACGCTCTAACCAGCTGAGCTACCGCGCCATCAAAGCACAACCTTGGATTGCGGGTGCAAAGGTATACATTTTTCCTCAAACCTACAAGAAAACGTCCAAATATTTGAGTCTGTCCGAAAAATCGGGAGTTCTGCGCCCCAATAATAATAATAATGTGTAATTTTGCGGTCGGTTTGTGCCTACGACACGACACCCCCAGCCTATGAATCTCCGCCCAAGGAAACTGCACATATTCATCGCCAAGCAATTCGGAGTATTGTTTGCAGGCGCATTTTTCATCTGCCAGTTTGTGCTGATGATGCAGTTTTTGTGGCGTTTTGTAGACACACTGATTGGCAAAGGTCTGTCACTTGACGTCATGGCACAGTTTTTCTGGTACGCCGGACTGACCTTTGTTCCACGCGCATTGCCTCTCGCCATACTGTTGGCAGCACTGATCACATTCGGCAATTTGGGCGAAAGCAGTGAACTGACAGCACTGAAATCAGCCGGAATTTCACTGATGCAGATATTCCGTCCGCTTATTTTCATCGTGTTGCTGATATGTGCAGGCTCATTCGTATTCCAGAACAACATCGGCCCGAGTGCCACTCTCAAATTGTCGCAGCTCATGATTTCCATGAAGCAGAAGTCCCCGGAACTGGACATTCCAGAGGGAGTTTTCTACGACGGAATACCCCAATGCAACGTCTTCGTACAGCAAAAGAACGTTGACACAGGCAAACTCTACGGTCTGACGATATACCGCATGACCGGCAGTTACGAGGACCAGGCCATCATTCTGGCAGACTCTGGCATGATACAAGCCACCGCCGACAAGAAGCACCTGTTGCTGACACTGTGGGACGGAGAGTGGTTTGAAAACATGCAGTCGCAGGAACTTGGCGGCAAAGCATCTGTCCCATACCGCAGAGAAACCTTTTACAACAAGAAGATACTCATCGATTTCGATGCCGACTTCAACATGGCGGACGCCTCTCTGTTGTCAAACGATGCCCGGTCAAAAGGATTGGCACAACTGACACAGGCCACCGACTCGCTGACAAACAGGCAAGACAGCCTTGGCAAAGCACTGTACAAGGAGTTGCAACCCTCATTCTACCAACTGAACAAACAGGAGGATGCGACACCAAGCACAAATACGAAGAGTACAGCGAGCGCAACGGCAAAAACTGCAAGCAGGCAGAAGGCGGCAGAAAAAATCAACATCGACACCCTCTACAACCGGCTTTCGACAAACGACAAACAGCGTGTCATCACGTCAAGCATGAACGCGATAAACCGGGAAAAGTCGGAACTGGAATTCCGCAGCATGATTTCAAGCGATGTAGACTACTACATCCGCACGCACAATATGCAAAAGATAGCCATCTTCACACTGTCTTTCTCGTGTCTCATATTCTTCTTTATCGGCGCTCCAATCGGTGCCATAATAAGAAAAGGTGGACTCGGTTTGCCTATGATTGTGTCCGTGCTGGTGTTCATTGTGTACTATATACTCGACAATTCCGGCACAAGAATGGCGAAGATTGACGCCTGGAATCTTTGGTTCGGATGCCTTCTCTCCACCATAGTGCTCACTCCCCTTGCGGTTTTTGTCACCTACAAAGCCAACAACGATGCCATCATGTTCAATGCCGACGCCTTTACGGAAAGGATACGGCGGCTGTTGGGGCTGCGCAACCAGAGACATATACCAAGCAAGGAGGTAATAATCGAAGATCCCGATTACACCAACGATGCAGCCATACTGGAGAAAATCAACGACCACATCGCTACTTACGAGACAGAGCATCACCTCACAAAACTCCCCAATGTGATAAAGGTATTCTTCAAATACGAGCCCGACCACGAGATAGAGAACATAAGCGACAAACTCGAACAGGCTATCGAAGACCTCAGCAACACCCGTGACAAACAGATACTCACGGAACTCAACAACTACCCGATAACGGAGACGACTGCACACACGAGACCCTTCGGGAAACGTTGGATGAACATCGCTGCCGCCATACTCTTCCCTATCGGCATCTTCCTGTATTTCAGAATGATACGGTTCAGACTTCGTCTGGCAAGGGATTTATCCACAATCAGAACTGTCAACGGCAAGATTATCGACAGAATAGCCTCTCTCTGACCACACGGCAGAGTTTTCTCTCCGCGCAACAACATCCGTAAAGGCAAACGAGGCGCGCCTTTGACTGGTCATGCGCCAGATATTAAGAATATGTGAAATCGGCAGAAATACCTAAAAATATATCATTTTATTGTAGAAAAGAAGAAAAAAAATAGTAATTTTGCGCAACAAAATACAGTTTCAATGACAAGATTATCAAATCGGCTTAACCGCCTTGCACCCTCTGCAACTCTGGCAATGTCACAGAAAAGTGGCGAGATGAAAGCACAAGGTATCGACGTTATCAATCTCAGTGTCGGGGAACCTGATTTCCACACACCAGACGGAATAAAGGACGCAGCAAAACAAGCCATCGACGAGAACTGGTCGTATTATTCTCCCGTACCGGGATACGTTGACTTGAGAAAAGCCATTATCGGGAAACTGAAAAAGGAAAACGGACTTGATTACTCCGTGAACGAGATTCTCGTGTCCAACGGCGCCAAGCAGTGTGTGTGCAACACCGTCATGGCATTAGTTGACGACGGCGACGAGGTAATCATCCCTGCTCCATACTGGGTGAGCTATCCCCAGATGGTGAAACTGGCCGGCGGAGAACCCGTAATCGTCAATGCGACGTTCGAACAGAACTTCAAGATGACACCCGAACAGTTGGAAAACGCCATCACCCCCAAGACACGCCTCCTCATTCTCTGTTCTCCAAGCAATCCTACAGGAAGCGTTTATTCAAAGGAAGAACTCAAGGCACTCGCTGAGATAATAGTAAAGCACGAAGACCTCATTGTCATTGCCGATGAAATCTATGAACATATAAATTATGTGGGCAAGCATGAGAGCATTGCACAGTTCCCTGGAATGAAGGAGAAAACTGTCATTGTAAACGGAGTATCAAAGGCTTACGCCATGACAGGCTGGCGCATTGGCTACATAGCAGCACCCGAATGGATTGTCAAGGGATGCAACAAACTGCAGGGGCAGTACACCAGCGGTCCTTGTTCCATCAGCCAAAAAGCCGCCGAAGCCGCATATACCCTCAGCCAAGAGCCCGTGGAAGAGATGCGGAAAACTTTCGAACGGAGACGCGACCTCATCGTGGAACTTGCGAAAGGCATACCCGGTCTGGAAGTCAACGTACCGCAGGGAGCATTCTACCTGTTCCCCAAATGCAGCAGCTTCTATGGAAAGAAAGACGGCGAAAGAGTGATAAACGATTCCAATGACCTTGCAATGTACCTCCTTGAAGAGGGTCATGTCGCCACTGTCGGCGGTGACGCCTTCGGCGATCCCGACTGTTTCAGAATGAGTTACGCCACAAGCGACGAGAACATCAAGGAGGCCATGAAGCGAATCGGCGATGTTCTGAAACGCCTCAAGTAGATTCCCGTATCTTTCATCCGGCATAACAAATAGCGTTAAAGATTCTTAACCGAATGTCAGATTAGACATAAAAAAACTACTTTTGCGTCAGAATGGCATCCCAGAGGGAATGTTGCAGGCAAGGAAGAACTTAAATAATAACAGAACGAAGAAACATTTATCAATTAAATATTAACAACAAATCTAAAAAACAAAACTTATGGCAGCTACAAAAACAGCCGCACCTAAGAAGCAGGGCTTTCAGGGTGTACGTCATGCAATCATCATTATCATCTGCGCATTCGTCGTAGGTTGGGCTTTTTACAACTTCGTCCTCGGTGATCCGAGCAACTTCGCCAACGGCGACCACGAGGGTCATCCTCTGAACATGCTCGGTACAGTCTACAAAGGTGGATGGGTTGTGCCTATCATCTTCGGTCTTCTCTGTACCGTCATCGCCATGTCTGTTGAGCGTACACTCGCTATCTCAGCATGCTCCGGTAAGGGCAACGTGACCAAGTTCACCGAAAACATCAAGGCTGCGCTCAAGGCTGGCGACATCGCTAAGGCTGAGCAGCTCTGCAACAAGCAGGGTGGTTCTGTTGCAAACGTAGTTCTTGCAGACCTGAAGTCATACAAGGAAATGGAGAGTGCAAACATCAAGCTCAAGGAGAAGGTTTCTACCATCCAGAACGCTCACGACGAGGCTACCGCTCTTGAGATGCCTACGATGACCATGAACTTGCCTATCATCGCTACAATCGTAACCCTCGGTACTCTTACCGCCCTCTTCGGTACTGTGCTTGGTATGATCCGTTCATTCGCAGCCCTTGCTGCTGGTGGTGGTGCAGACTCCATGGCACTTTCTACTGGTATTTCCGAGGCACTTGTCAACACCGCATCTGGTATTGCAACATCTTGGGTATCCGTTGTTTCCTACAACTATTTCACCAACAAGATCGACAAGCTTACTTTCGCAATGGACGAGATTGGTTACACAATCGCACACACATTCGAAGACAAGCACCCGGAAGCTTAATTTGACTTATCCCTTTAACGCAACTAAATTCTATCAGTTATGGGTAAGTTAAAAATGAAGAAGAGCGACGTCTGGATTGACATGACTCCTATGTCAGACGTGATGGTGCTTTTGCTGACTTTCTTCATGTTGACATCAACATTCGTGAAGAACGAGCCGGTAAAGGTAAACCAGCCTTCGTCTGTATCGGAGATCAAGGTCCCGGAGAAGGGAGTGCTCAACATCATTGTCAACAAAGAGGGCAAGGTGTTTATGAGCATGGACAACCAGAACGACGTTCTTGCAATCATCCAGGCAATGGATGACAAATGCAGCATTGGCCTTAACGGCCAAGAGATGAAGAAGTTCCAGACCGACCCGATGTGGGGTATTCCTGTGAATAGCCTCAAAGGGTATCTCGATCTTCCTGCTGAGAAAATGACAGAGGTAATAACCGGTAAGGATGCCGGCATCCCTCTTGACTCTATTGACAACGGTAAATCTGAGTTCCAACTTTGGGTAACGGAGGCTGTAGCGGCTAACGACGACGTGAAAATCGCCATCAAGGCTGACGCTGACACTCCTTACGAGAAGATAAAGAAAGTCATGTCCGAACTTCAGGACATGAACCAGAACCGTTACTATCTCATCACAAACCTTAAAACCGGGGAGGACAAGTAATGGCAAAGAAAGATTCAAGCAAACAAAAGAAAATCAACGTCCGCGTAGACTTCACTCCTATGGTGGACATGATGATGCTTCTTATCACATTCTTCATGCTCTGTACCTCACTGGCAAAGCCACAGACCATGGAACTGAGTATGCCGAGCAACGACAAGAACCTCGACAACCAGGACAAGTCTGTGACCAAGGCATCCTACACCATTACGGTCTACGTTGCAGGAAACGACCAGATCTACTATGTGAAAGGTCTTCCCAAATACGACGACCCGTCATGTCTGCAGAAGACAACATGGGGCAAGGACGGTATCCGCAAGGTTTTCATAACCCATGTGACAGAGAATCAGACACAGCCAATACTTCAGGTGATGAAGGCAAAGGCTGAACTCGACCTCAAAAAGGACGAGATGCCAGACTCTGTATACAACCGTGAGTTGTCGAAAATCAAGAAAGGTGAGATCAACGGTCAGAAGATAGAGACGATGACTATCATCATCAAGGCTACTGACAAAGCTTCTTACAAGAACGTGATTGACGTTCTCGACGAGATGCAGATTTGCAGCATAGGTAAGTACGTTCTCGATCAGGTTACGCCAGACGATGCGAAACTCCTCAAGGAGAAGCACATTGAGTAATCCTAAAGAGAATCATGAATTACTTAAAAGAAAGAGAAAAGAATGGCAAAAATTGATTTGATATCTGGTTCATGGGCCGACATGGTGTTTGAAGGCCGTAACCATGCATATGGCGCCTATGTCATCCGCAAGGGTACAGGACGGCGTAATCTCTACTCTATCATTGCTGTAATCGTACTCGTTTTGTTGTGTATGGTCGGTCTTAAAATCAAAAATAAGGTCGACGAAGAAGCGGCAAAGAGAGCGGCAATGACCCAGACAGTCGAGTTGTCTGCTCTGGAGCAGCCAAAGAAAGAGGCTAAGGTAGAGCAGAAGAAGATTCAGGTTGAACCTGAAAAGGTCGTTGAAAAGGTCAAGAGTTCTATCAAGTTCACTGCCCCGGTCATCAAAAAGGACGAGGAAGTGAAGCCTGAAGACGAGCTCAAATCACAGGACGAACTCATGAACACCAAGACCGCTATCGGTTCTTTCGACGTGAAAGGTAACGACGATGCCAACGGTGAGGTGCTCAAGGCAAAGGAAGTCATCGCACAGCCTGAGCCTAAGAAAGAGGAAGAGACCAAGGTCTTCGACGTGGTTGAGCAGATGCCGTCATATCCCGGCGGTAACCAGGCACTCATGGACTACCTCGCCAAGAACGTGAAATATCCGGTTGTGGCACAGGAGAACGGTGTTCAGGGACGTGTAGTCGTAACGTTCGTCGTAGAGCGTGACGGTTCTATCACCGACGTAAGCATCATGAAGTCCGTTGACCCGTCACTTGACCGTGAGGCAATGCGTGTCGTTAGCAGCATGCCTAAGTGGATTCCTGGTAAGCAGAACGGTTCCGCTGTACGCGTGAAGTACAGACTGCCGGTTGCGTTCCGCTTGCAGTAAACCTTTTCAGAAGATGAACAGAGCATCTTACATACTTGTAGGATTAACACTGACTGCCGTTCTTGTCTCCTGCGGACAGCGGAAGAACAAGGACGGCAGGACAGACACATATTCGTCAGGGGCAATTTCTTTTGCCTCTGACGAAAGTTTCAGTCCTGTAATCGAAGAGGAGCGTGAACTCTTCGAGTCCATTTACAGGGAAGCAAAACTCACTCCCATATATACGAATGAGTCGGAAGCGATACAGATGTTGCTTGATGGCAAGATAAGTATGGCAATAACCTCACGCGACTACAAACCGGGTGAACTCGCCAAACTCAAGGCAGACAAACAGTTCCCCCGCACCATCAGGTTCGCCTATGACGGACTTGCCCTGATTGAAAACAAGCAAAACACTGACTCTTGCATCAGTGTGAAAGACATACGCAGGATACTTCTCGGCGAGGTGACACGCTGGGACGAGATTTATCCCGGTTCGAAGAACGGTGAAATAACCGTCGTGTTCGACAATCCGAAATCATCAACCGTACACTTTGCGGAGGACTCCATCCTCGGAGGAAAGCCCATCAGTTCACCCAATGTGATGGCTGTCAAGAAGGTAGAGGACGTCATAAAATACGTCGAAGCCAACCGTGGAGCAATAGGAATACTCGGCAGCAACTGGCTGAACGACAAGCGCGACTCCACAAACCTCACTTTCCGCCGCGAGATACGCCCCATGGCGGTCACCAGTCTGGATGTCGCCAACGTGGCAAACTCCTACAAGCCCTACCAGTATTACTTCTTCAACGCCTCCTATCCGCTCGTGCGCACGCTGTACATACTGCTCAACGACACACACATGGGACTGCCCACAGGCTTTTCCAACTTCATCATATCACAGGACAAAGGCCAGATGATTGTGCTGAAAGCAGGGCTTCTGCCTGCCTACGGCAACCTTACCGTCAGGAAAGTCCATGTGACAGACTGATGCATACAGGATTTTGACAAAAATAAAATACAAGAAGACTATGAAGACAATAAGATATTTCGTATTCGGAGCATTGCTTACGATAGTTGGCGCTCCTGCAAATGCACAGGATGACAGCAAGGCTGCCATCGACCAAGTTGTTTCCATTCTCAAATCAGGAGCGGCAGATGCCGACAAACAGATAGAGAAGATTGCAAAGCCGTTCAAGAAAGACGGCAAGACGCTCACTGCCATCGGGCGCGAGTATTTGCGTCTCGACAATAGCGAGAAGGCTGAACAGTACGCCAACATGGCTGTTTCCAAGAACAAGTCATGTGGCGAAGCATACATCCTGCTCGGCGACATCGCCATCCGCAACGATGACGGCGGCAAGGCAGCAGAGATGTTCCAGCAGGCCATGTATATGGACAAGACCAACCCTGAGGGCTACCGTCGCTATGCGTTTCTCATGGCAAAGTCAAGCCCAGAGTCTTCTTTCGATGCTCTGGAACAGTTGCGTATCAATGTCCCCGGCTATCCTGTAGACATCCTGGCGGCAGAGATTGCAGACCGCACAGGCAACATGAAGAAGGCAATAGAGTATTATGGCAAGGTCGACAAGACAAAGATGGAAGACAACCAACTTGCTTCCTACGCCACCGACCTCTTCCTCAACGCCGACTATACCAAGTCGCTTGAAGTGGCACAGTACGGTATTCAGCGTTCTCCGCGCTATGCTGCTTTCAACCGTCTGTCCCTCTACAACTACACTGAAGCAAAGGATTACGCCAAGGCACTCGAGTATGCAGACAAACTGTTCAATGCCAGCGACTCCGCAAAATTCTCCGCTTTCGACTACCAGTATGTAGGTCACGCCAACTTCGGGGCAAAGAACTATGACAAGGCCCGTGAGGCTTTCGGCAAGATACTCACCCTCAGCGATGCCAACGAGGACGCCAAACTCGATGCCATGAAGCAGATTGCCACTGCCTACAGCGACGAGGAGGACTATGAGAATGCCATCCCTGCCTACGAGAAATATCTCGAAAAGAACACCAATGCGACCGCTTCTGACTATGCGGAACTCGGTACCATGTGTACCTACAATGCCAACAAACTCACCGGTGACGCACAGTTGGCAGCCGTAGAGAAGGCAGACAAGGTGTATGCAGACCTCGCCGGAAAGTTCGCTGATGCCGCTGAATTCGCAGCATTCCAGCGTGCACGCGTTGCAGGTATCATCGACTCCGACCTGAAGAAGGGTGCTGCAAAACCGCACTACGACCAACTCATCGACATCATCGTCAAGGACGGACGCATCGAAGGTGCCTCAAAGTCACGCTTGATACAGGCTTACACCTACAACATGATTTATGCGTTGCAGATTAAAGACGATGTTGCCACTTCTAAAGAGTACGCAAACAAAGTGCTGGAACTCGACCCTGAGAACGAGCAGGCAAAACTTGTATCAACACTGAAATAAGATTCGAGGCGGTTTCCCGACCGCAACAAGGCTATAATGTATAACTTTCCGCCACCGCTATGCTTGTCATAACGGTGGCGGATTTTTATTAAGGGCTTCTTTTTCCACATAAAAAAAGAAGCGACCCACTTGGAGTCGCTTCCTGTCTTTTTACTTCTGACTGCGTCGCTTAGCCCAGGCTGATAGCCTCATTAGGACAAACACTCGCACATGTGCCGCACTCTGTGCAGGCATCAGCGTCGATAGAATACTTTTCGCCCTCGGAGATTGCACCTACCGGACATTCGTCAATACATGTACCGCAAGCGATACAGTCATCACCAATTACGTAAGCCATAATCAAATATTTATAAGTTTATAATATGTTTCCTCAACATTTACTTGTGCAAAGGTACATATTTAATTTGTAATACCTAAAATAAGGTATGCTTTTTTTGCTTTCAAACATTTTTTCACGCTGTCGTTCCCCATTATTCGGTATCCGCTTTCCATTGACACGACCTCTGTTGCCGTGACCGTTCCACAACATTCAGGTTCTGCCGCATCTCTACAATAATAATGCGATTTCTGCGTTTTATCAGAAACAATGAGCAGAAATATCATCATCATAACGTTGGCAATGCTGTTGCCGCTGCGATCACTTTGCCAGGAGAGGATAGTGCAAAACCGTCCCTACACCGACCTCCGTCAGTTCCATTTCGGCATCCATGTGGGCACACATATGCAGGACATAGAGTTCGTAAACAGTGGTCCGGTCAGCATAACAGGCGAGGACGGCACTGTCTCAACGTCCTATATCAGTTGTGACCAGGACCGCATGGACCCCGGTTTCAATGTCGGCGTGCTCGGCGAACTGCGTCTCTCCGAGTTCTTCCAGTTGCGTATAGCCCCTGCCATATACTTCGGGTCGCGTCATCTGTCGTTTCTCAACCACACGGAGACCACCCCCGAGACGACCGTCACGAAGAATCAGGACATGAAGACGGCATACGTCATGACCTCGTTCGATCTCATCTTCGCCGCCCCGAGACTCAACAACCACCGTGTGTACATCATGGGCGGCATTGCGCCGGCACTCAATCTGACCGGCAAATCCGATGACTGCGTGATGCTGAAGAAATACCAGACATTCGTGGAACTGGGCTTTGGCATCGACGAATATCTCCCCTACTTCAAGTGCCGTCCCGAACTTAAGTTCATGTTCGGCTTGGGCAACTCCCTCGACACCGACCACCCCAACGGTCTGCGCGACCTCAATCTGGTGAAATACGCCCGTTCCGTCAACGAGGCACACGCCAAGATGATTACCCTGACTTTCTATTTCGAATAGCCGACGGCTGCCTTTCTTGCAGCCACACCTCATCATCACAACACCTTACGGTGCGGCTACGATACTGCAAACTGTCACACAATGGCTCCGTAAAGGCCATTCCCCATAACAGAAAAATGGCTTCACCCAGTGGGCGAAGCCATTTACAATTCACTATTCAACTATTGTGCGTTTACTTCTCGGCAGCAATAGGAGTACGCTTCTCTGCGATGCGTGCCTTCTTACCAGTGAGTTTACGCAGGTAGTACAGTTTAGCACGACGCACCTTACCGCGCTTGTTCACCTCTATGGAATCGATAGCAGGCGACTCAATCGGGAATATACGCTCCACGCCGATAGTACCAGACATCTTGCGGACAGTGAAACGTCTCTTCTCACCATGACCTACGATCTTGATGACCACACCACGGTAGAGCTGAATACGCTCCTTTGTACCCTCGATGATTTTGTAAGCGACAGTCACAGTGTCACCTGCACGAAACTCAGGATGCTGTTTGCCGGTTGCAAATGCTTCTTCAGCAACTTTAATTAAATCCATTTCTCTAACAAATAATTAAATTGTTCATCTCGCCAACGCAACATAGCCAGTGACTCTTCCACTGCCAGCGGTTACGCCGAAAAGCGGTGCAAAGGTACTGCTTTTTCCCCGATTATTGACAAATCTTTATCTTCAAGAACTTACATTTAACTATTTTTAGACACTCGGTCATGTCTATACGATAGCAGTCTGCCAGTTGCCGGCGACCATGATTACATCCATAAAAACCGCCTCATCCGGCAAAAAGTGAGCGGCAGAAGGCACTGTTTGGCGCAATTTCAGTAATTTTGCATCACTCATGAAGACCCAGATAGCAAGCATCACAGCAGCATTGGCCATGATTATGGCAGGCTGCGGCACGGCAGGAGCGCAGACCTTCGGCGAGGCGTTCCGCGACAGCACACTCCGCATTGACTACACTTTCGCAGGCAATGCACAGTCCCAGGAAATCTCAGTCGACAAACTCAACCTGTCGCCACACTGGTACGGCAAGCGCAAACGGCTCTCCGAACTGCCTGTTGAGGGCAACGGACAGATTACTGTGCGCGACCACACCACGCAGGAGGTGCTCTACCGCAACTCGTTTTCCACGCTTTTCCAGGAGTGGCTCAGTTATGACGAGGCGAAAAACACCCGCAAATCGTTCGAAAACGTGTTCCTCGTGCCCATGCCGAAGCGCATTGTCGACATCACGGTGGACCTCCGCAACAACCGCCACGAGGTGGTGTCGACGTTCACCCACACCGTTGACCCGAGCGACATACTGATAAAGCACATCGGCTTCTCCGGCGTCACGCCCTACGAAACACTTGTCCAGACTGCCGACACGACACGCTGCGTCCACATAGCATTCCTTGCCGAGGGCTACACCGAGAGCGAGATGGGCACGTTCCTCGACGACGCACGCATCGCCACAGAGGCACTTTTCGCCCACGAACCGTTCGCCTCAGCCAAGAGCAAGTTCAATGTCGTGGCGGTGAAAGCAGTGTCGGCGGAGAGCGGAACGAGCGAACCGTCACGGGGAATATGGAAGAACACGGCACTGAGCAGCCATTTCGACACCTTCTACAGCGACCGCTATCTCACCACGCTCAGTCTGAAGGACATGCACGACCAGTTGGCAGGCGTGCCCTATGAGCACATCATCGTGCTCGTCAACACCGACAAATACGGCGGAGGAGGCATCCTCAACTCCTACAATCTCTCGATGACACACCACAGGATGTTCCGTCCGGTGGTAGTACATGAGTTCGGACACAGTTTCGCCGGACTCGCCGACGAGTACGCATACGAGGCAGAGGCCATCCCGATGTATCCCCTCAACATCGAACCATGGGAGCGCAACATCACCACGATGTGCGATTTCCACGGCAAGTGGGAGTACATGATAGACCGCAAGACCCCCGTCCCCACCCCGCCGACAAAGAAATATGCCGACAAAGTGGGCGCCTTCGAGGGCGGAGGATACAGCCTCAAGGGCGTGTACAGACCCATGCAGGACTGCCGTATGCGCACCAACGAGAACCCCGAGTTCTGTCCCGTATGCCGCAAAGCCATCAGCGACATCATTGATTTCTACACGGAATAGGATCGGTTACCGCACGAACCCGATGCGACAAGTGCGGTATGACGATGCAAGACCACCGCTTTTGACGAATGAGAAAGGCACTTTCGCAGACCGGAAACGGCGCTTTCGCGGTCGTACAACGGTTGATGTACAATCGTATCACGGTCGGTGTACGACCGAACCACGAACGGCATACGGTCGTACCACAGTCGGTGTGCCGCCGCAAGAAGATATTACAATAACGTCACAAACGCCCAAATGGGAATCTTTCTACGGTGTCCACGGTGCGGCAAACGAAATATTTAGTAATTTTGCAGTGTAAAACAAGAAACGATGAAAAAGAGTTTTTACTTTATCGCAGCGACCGTCCTGCTGCTCGCGTCGTGCGCTTCGGGCTATCACCTGACAGGCGTCAGCAGGAGCAGGATACTCATTGACTCCACCTTCGACCGCCATCCCGATGCGGAAGCGGCGGCATTTCTCGCACCCTACAAGCAGGCTGTCGACAGCCAGATGACCCCCGTGGTGGGACACACTGCACACTACATGGAGGCGAAAAGCCCCGAGAGCGACCTCTCCAACCTGCTTTCCGACATACTGGTGTGGGGCGGAAAGAAATACAACGAGCAGCCGGTATTCGCCGTCTACAACATGGGCGGCATCCGTGCGGCATTCCCCGAGGGAGCCATCACTATCGGCGACGTGTTCAATGTCGCTCCGTTCGAGAACAAGATATGCTTCTTCGACATGACAGGAGAGGCTGTCATGGAACTCTTCTCGCAGATAGCGGCGACCGGCGGACAGGGCGTGAGCCACGGCGTGGAACTGGTCATCTCCAAGGGAAGGGAACTCGTCTCGGCGAAACTCGACGGCAAGAGCATAGACCGCGCGGCGGTCTACCGTGTCGCATCGATAGACTATCTGGCGCAGGGCAACGACGGACTGACCGCCTTCAAGAAGAAGACACGGCTCAATTCGCCGCAGACAGCGGAGAACAACGTGAGGTATATCATCATGGACTACTTCCGTGAGAAGGAAAAGAACGGTGAGGCCATCGACAGCAAAGTAGAGGGACGCATCACCGTAAAGTGACACACAGGCAAAGGAAAAGACACATGAAAACGACGACAAGAATACTCTGCACGGCTCTGTTGCTCGCAACCGCCGTCACGGCAGGGGCTAAAGGCGACAAGGAAATGACCATCCTGCACACCAACGACAGCCACAGTTGCATACTGCCGCTGAGCAAACATCTCTCCGACACGCTGCTGGCGGGACGCGGAGGCTATCTGCGCAGGGTCTGCATGATAAAGGAGGAGCGTGCGAAAGACCCCAACCTGCTGCTTCTGGACAGCGGAGACTTCTCGCAGGGGTCACCCTACTACACGCTGTACAAGGGCGACGTGGAGGTCGGACTGATGAACATGATGGGCTACGACGCCTGCACCATAGGCAACCATGAGTTCGACTACGGACTGGAGAACATGGCACGCCTGTTCCGCCAGTGCAACTTCCCCGTAGTGTGCGCCAACTACGATTTCTCGGGCACACCCGTAGAAGGGCTGGTAAAACCCTACACCATCATCGTGCGCAACGGTGTAAAGATAGGCATCTTCGGTCTTTCGCCGCAACTTGAGGGACTGGTTGCCGCCGACAATTACAAGGGCGTGAAGTATCTCGACCCGGTGAAGACTGCGGCAAAGATGGCAGACTTGCTGCGCAACGAGAAGAAATGCGACGTCGTGATATGCCTCAGCCACATGGGATGGGGCATGGGTGAGGAAGCCGACGACCAGAAAGTGGTGGCAGGAACCCACGGTGTAGACATCGTACTGGGCGGACATTCCCACACCTACTTCGAGCATCTGAAGTACACGGGCGATGCCGACGGTATGGGCGTACCCGTAGACCAGAACGGCAAACACGCCCTTTTCGTGGGCAAAATCAGTCTAAAACTGAAACGATAATGCACCGCAAGACACATGAGACAATGCACGACGTGAAGGCATTGCTCGACCGACTGGAGAAGAAACTCGTCAGTTCGCTGCACGAGCATCCGTCAAAGGAGATGCTCGACCGCCTGTCCATCCTCGCCGGATTTCAGGATTGGGAGAGTTTCAAGAAAGAGATAAAAGAGGGAGAGGAGTCGTAAAACGAGGGTGTATCAAGGCAGAAACAACATCTTTCTTTTGACGGGCTGTAAGCCCAACTACACATAGCCCTGGGAACACCCAGGGTAAGGAACTACCCAACTTTTCTTTACGCCCTGTAAGGGCAACTACATTATATTGGTCGAATTATAATTCGGTCAAAGTTCAGTTTACCCACTTGTACTTGACCGTTAGAAAATACATACAGGAAAACGTTTTTGAAAGTCTTTGACCATATCTTCTTACCAGCAGAATCTTCTACTTTGACCTTTACTTTGTAAATATTCAGGACTGCATTGGGGCAACCTTGGTGTTTAGCACTTTTTTTTTGTAACTTCGCAATTGTATAAATATCAAAGCAACAACCTTGAAATGAAAACATTCTTACTGTCAATCATGCTCACCGCCGCTTGCGCGCTCAATGCCACGGCACAGGAAAAGACGCTGCACCAACTGCAACAGGACTTCGTGGACCTGCGTTTCGGAATGTTCATACACTTCAACATGCCCACGTTCGCGCCCGAAGACTGGCCCGACCCCGACCTTCCGGCACAGACATTCAACCCCACACGCCTCGACTGCGCACAGTGGGCACGCGCGGCAAAGTCGGCAAACATGTCATACGGATGTCTCACCACAAAGCACCACAGCGGTTTCTGCATATGGAACACCAAGACCACCGACTACAATGTGATGCATTCGCCGCTGAAACGCGACGTTGTGCGCGAGTATGCCGACGCTTTCCGCAAGGCAGGACTCAAGGTTATGCTCTACTACTCCATATTAGACACGCACCACCGCATACGTCCGGGAATGGTGACACGCGAGAAGGTTGACATGATAAAGGAGCAACTGCACGAACTGCTCACCGGCTACGGGCCGATAACGGCACTCATAATCGACGGATGGGATGCTCCGTGGTCACGCATAAGTTATGAAGACGTGCCGTTTCCCGAGATTTATGACTACGTCAAGTCGTTGCAGCCGGAATGTCTGATAATGGACCTCAATGCCGCAAAATATCCGCGCGAGGCACTCTTCTACACCGACATAAAGTCGTATGAACAGGGCGCAGGACAGAAAATCTCGACCTCGGAGAACCGTCTTCCGGCTCTGGCCTGCCTTCCGTTGCAGACCAACTGGTGGTTCTGGAAAGACTATTTCCCCACCGACACGCTCAAGAATCCCGCACACATAATCAATGATATGGTGATACCCTACAACCGTGCGCACTGTAATTTCATTCTCAACGTTGCGCCAAACCGCGAGGGACTCATGGATGACAACGCCCTCGAGGCTCTCAAGACCATGGGCAAGATGTGGCGCAACGACGGACGCGTGAGCCAGTTGCCGCCATGCGAAGCGCCCATAACGGAGCGCAACATAGCCAAAGGGATGCCAGCCGAATCGTCATGGAGTTGGGACTGCAACCTCATGGACTTTGCCAACGACGACGATTTCTCATCTGCGTGGGTGGCAAACAACCTGACTGAAAATCCGTTTTGGATGGTTGACCTGAAGAAACCGCAACTCATCGACATGGTGACGATAACCGAATACAACGGAGGAACCATGCAGCGTTACCGTGTGGAATACCGACACGACGGCGCATGGACGGCAATATTCGATGGGTATGCCGCCGACGCAAACCGCGTGAAGACGCACCGCTTCGCGCCTGTGAAGGCCGATGCGGTGCGCATTACGTTCACCGAGAGCAAGGGAATGCTCGCTATCTCGGAGGTTGGAGTGTACACCCCTTACCAGAAAGACTGACTATACATATCAAGATATAAGATTCCATCTACTCCCACACACTTGTAGCAGTCTGGCAAGTCTACGCTTACGGGTAAGGATTATTTGGCGGGCTTGAACAGTTTCTTCCGCAACCACTCGCGAACAGGCACGTCGTAGAGTTTGAAGGACGCATATGCCACAAGGATGGAAAGGATGAAAATGCCCACCGCCACGAAGATGTGGGTGCCCAGAGGAGCATCTGGATGCTTGTCAACCCATGCCATCTGCATATAGATGAGTGGGAAATGGGTGATGTAGATGGGGTAACTGATGTCACCGAGAAACTTGTTTATAGCCGCCGACTTGCCGCCTTTCACCGAACTGCCTGCGCCTATCATCACGATGAGAGGGAACAACACGAGAATGCACAGCGCTTCATAAAGTCCGTTTGTCCAACGCCCCTCGCCTACTTCATCCATACCCATCCAGGGCATACACAGCAGCACTACTATCATCAACGAGCACCACCAGAAGCCGCCTTTCACCTTAATGAGTTTGCCCATGCATGAGATTAGCAATCCGCAGAAGAACGGGTAGAGAAGACGGGTAAGACCTATCTGCAACTGGTCTGGCGTAAGGCTCCAGCCTCCGATGACAGTATAGGAAGCATACTGACGCGCTCCCAACCATCCGGTAACATCGATATTCAGGCAAAGGACAAGGGTCATTGCCGCGAAGAAAGCAACACAAACGACCAGCGCAATTTTGGGCAGACGGCGGATAAACAGTGCATAGAGGATATTGGCAAGGTATTCCCATTGCAGCGACCAGACCGGCCCGTTGAGAGGATTGGTCTCTGCCCATCCTCTTATATCCATGCTTGTGGGTACAGGGATCATGGTGAAAGCCCATAGCATCACAAGCAACACCATATACCAAGGGGTATCGGAGATAAGGAAAAAGGACCGGCAATCGCCGAAATAGAACAAAGCCGCTCCTATCAAAGTACCGAAAATCACCATTGGGTGCAGACGAATCAGTCGCCGTTTGAAGAAATCCCATGTTGACATACGGTTCCAACGGTCATCGTAGGCATAGCCAATGACGAAGCCGGAAAGTACAAAGAAAAAGTCCACGGCGAGATAGCCATGGTTGATAGGTTGGTTGGGGGCTGTGTGGAAATAGGTTTCAAACAGATGATGTGCCACTACAAGCATGGCAGCCACGCCACGAAGACCGTCAAGGATCTCATATCGCGGCTTGGAGGCAAGGTAAACTTTGGTGCTCATTCTTTATTATTGATTCTTTGATAATTGAATGCAAAGATAGCCCAAGATTCATTTGTTCAATTGTCGTATCATCTAAAATATTTGTCGTATCTTTGTGCGCACAATTATGTTAAAGGCCGACACTATCAGTTACGAGCATGTTTTGCTGAAACCAACGGAACAGATTGGTCTGCACCACTGGAACTCGTGGGAGATGTCATACATCATCTCAGGAGAGGGACGCCGTATCCTTGGTGACACGGAAGAAACTTTCAGCGAGGGCGAGATAGTGTTGGTTGTGCCAGAGATGCCCCATCAATGGATTTTTGACCCTGACAAGACTGACCAAGACGGCAATATTGAGAACATCACTGTCTCTTTTCCAACCAATCTGCTGAGGAATTTGTCTTTGGTCATGCCGGAATTCAGCAAACTGGCAGAATGGTATGAACATCTCGATACCTCTATAAAATTTGACCGTTCGGAGTGCAGAAATATCGCCATTGTCCTGCGCCGGATGGAGCATGAGACAGCAGTAGAACGAATCACATCGCTGTTGCAATTGCTTGTCTCCATTGAGAAAAACAGGAACTACACCATAGCGGGACGCTTTACTACGCCAACAACAGATGAAGACAAGGTCAATAAGATAAAGATATACATCAGTTGTAACTACAACCATGACATCAATATAGATTTGTTGGCAAAGTATGTTGACATGAATCGCAGTTCGCTCTGTACGTTGTTTAAGCGCTATACGGGGAAGACTGTTATCGAACACCTGCAGAGTCTGCGTATAGACATTGCCAAGTACCTGCTGATTTCCACTTCCGAAAGCATATCCACCTGTTGTTACAGATGCGGTTTCAATGATGTGCCCCATTTTAACCGCACGTTCAAACAGATGACTGGCATGACCCCAAGAGAGTTCCGGGTACGAAACACCAAATAAGATGTTTGCCTGTTTTGGCATTTCCGTGCAACGAAAGTTGCAGTGCAGTAGTTTAGGTTGGCAGACATAATACTCACATCAAGAGTACTAAACACATTCGGGTGCGGCAATATGTGCCGCACCCGAATGTGTTTTATTTATGTCGGTTTGCCCTTTGCTCCCGGTATTTCGCCTTTTGCCGGGCAGAACCCGAACCGTGCGCCCCGGTGATATACTTCTTCTTGCGTGCCTTGGTCTTCACTTTGTCGGCATTTGGGTCTTTCCTTTCCCCTCCCCGACCGAAGTTTATGCCGTTGACAAGGATATCATCAAATTCGTCCATAGCGTCGTCTTGTGTTTAGTGATGGAACAGGCGGATGCCAATGAATGCCATTGTGATGCCGTATTTGTCGCACGTTTCTATCACGTTATCGTCGCGTACAGAGCCTCCCGCCTGGGCTATGAACTCCACACCGCTCTTGTGGGCACGCTCAATATTGTCGCCGAAGGGGAAGAAAGCGTCCGAACCGAGAGACACTCCAGTGTTTTTCGCTATCCAAGCCTTCTTCTCCTCACGCGTCAGAGGTTCGGGCTTCTCGGTGAAGAAGTTCTCCCAAGTGCCGTCGGCAAGCACATCCTCGTAGTCATCAGAGATGTACACGTCGATAGTGTTGTCACGGTCGGCACGGCGGATGCCCTCCTTGAACGGCAGATCCATAACCTTCGGACACTGGCGCAGCCACCAGATGTCAGCCTTGTTGCCTGCCAACCGTGTGCAGTGAATACGGCTCTGCTGACCTGCGCCGATGCCTATCGCCTGACCATCCTTGACATAGCAGACGGAGTTTGACTGGGTGTACTTCAGCGTGATGAGCGCTATCATGAGGTCACGGCGTGCCTCAGGAGTGAAGTTCTTTGCCTTGGTGGGGATGTTGTCAAACAGTGTCGGATCGTCAAGCCGCACCTCGTTGCGTCCCTGTTCGAACGTCACGCCGAACACCTGCTTCCTTTCCACCGGCTCGGGAATATAGTCAGGGTCAATCTTTATCACGTTATAGGTGCCCTTGCGCTTCGCCTTGAGTATCTCTATAGCCTCTGGAGTGAAGTCGGGAGCGATAACTCCGTCGCTCACCTCACGCTTAATCAGCGTGGCGACAGCCTCGTCGCAGGTGTCGCTAAGGGCGATGAAATCACCGTAGGAACTCATCCTGTCCGCACCGCGAGCACGCGCATAGGCACACGCAATCGGTGAAAGAGGTATCTTCACGTCGTCTACAAAATATATCTTCTTGAGGGTTTCGCTGAGCGGAAGCCCCACTGCCGCACCGGCAGGACTGACGTGTTTGAAACTGGCAGCAGCCGGCAGACCCGTCGCTTTCTTCAGTTCCTTGACGAGTTGCCACGAGTTCAGCGCATCGAGAAAGTTGATGTAGCCTGGTCGGCCGTTGACTACCTCGATGGGCAACTCACCCTCTGTCATGAATATGCGCGAGGGTTTCTGGTTCGGATTGCATCCGTACTTGAGTGATAGTTCCTTCATATTGCGTTGTATTATCGTTTCACTTCCGTGACTGTTCCTGATTTGTCAATCTTTATGGTGATGTCGCGCAGTTTGTGGTTGGCGTAGTCATAGAAACGTGCAGGGTTGTATCTCCTGCCTTGAACTGAGATTTCGAAGTGCAGATGCTCCGTTGTCGCTCTGCCTGTACGCCCCGTCAGTCCTATGTCCTGCCCTGCCTTGACGTGGTCACCCACCTTGACGAGATTTTTCGACTGGTGCGAGTAGAGGGTCTTTATGCCGTTTGCGTGCTTTATCTCCACACAGTTGCCGTAACCGGAAAAGACTCCGCTGCGTGTGACCACGCCGTCGAAAGCCGCCTTTATCTTGTCGTTGGGGAATGTCTTGAGGTCAACGCCAGAGTGATTGCGCCGTCCTCCGTAGGGGCTTATTACCTTTGAGTCGGGCAAAGGGTATGCCCAGCGGTTGGAAGCAATCTGTGACAAGTCTATTGTAACAGACGGACGGTCGGCGAAAGCGTCCTCTCCCGTATATGCCATCAGTCCCTTTCCCGGAGCGTCATGGCGCAGTGCCGACACACGGATACGCTCTCCTGTCTTGTGTACCTTCAGCGTCACGCGTCGCAGATGGTGGCTATGGGTCTCTATAATCGTCTCGGGATTTATCCAGTTGCCGTTGACCATTATGGCGAAAGTGCAGTAGGTGTCCTGCCCAATGCCGCCGACTATGGCTATAGTCTGTCCGGCTTTCACGCGGTCACCCACCTTGACGAGGTTCTGGGCGTTGTCTCCGTAGACGGTTTCAAGTCCGTTGTCGTGACGCACAACGATAATATTGCCGTATTCGGGATGCTTATAGGACAGGCGCACTCGCCCTGCAAACATCGCCTTTACGGCATCTCCCTTCTTCGTGGTAATCTGTAATCCAGAGTGATTGCGCACCACCAATGCCTTGCCAACGGGCAAAGGAAACGAGTAGTCCTTGTCAGCAAGGAGCGTCAAGTCTATCTCGAAGATGTCGCTTTTGGCGAAAAGGCCGGGCGTAGCGATACTTATCTGTTGCTGTTCGGCGGCAGTAAACGTCTTGTCCTGTGCCCATGTCACCGTGGTCATGAGCATCATTGCAAGTATGATTGTTAGTTTAAGTCTGTCCATAGGTTTGTTTAGGCTTGTCTGATCATTATTGCGTTGAAATTGCGTCCGCACTTTTCTGCGCCTTTCTGTTCCACTCTCGCCGAGAACAGGCGGTCTGTACTGTCATAGGTACAGATGCGTTCAACGTGGATATTCTCCGCTTTCACTCCGCAATCGAGGAGTGTCTGGCGGTTACATTCCCACAGGTCGATGTGCCACTTGGCATATTTTCGGGATACAGAAGGCATATCAAATCCTGCTTCGGCAAAGCAGTCGTAGACCTCATCGCCGACTTCAAAATTGCGGAGCGATATGCCGGGACCGATGACTGCCCGTAGTCCTGACGGATTGACACCGTATTTTTCCCTCATGACACCGATTGTCTTGGCGGTTATTTTTGCCACTGTGCCGCGCCAGCCGGCGTGGACTGCCGCCACCGTAGCGGTCGCCGGGTCATAAAAAAGCACAGGAATACAGTCGGCGGTACTTACTCCTATGCACACGCCACGCAACTGCGTGACCACTGCGTCTACCCCCTCCAGTGCCTCTTTGCGCTGTGCATCGGGCATGGAAAGGATGCCGTTGTCGATACATGACACCTTGTCTGAGTGAACCTGATGGGGGATTATCAGGTGTCTGTCATCTATGCCGAGCATCCGGCAGAGCCGTTCACGGTCTCTGCCGAGTGTCCGCAATGTCGTGAAAGCCACAACTTCCCGACCGGGGAAAGTGTAGTCTATCACGTTATCCATCGATGTCTTCTATATCATCAATGTACTCCACATCGTCGACAAACTCTATATCGTCGTCGCCGGAATCCTCCACATACACAATCTCCTCGTCCTCTCCCTCGTCTGCCATCTCCTTGTTGAGGAATGCCAAGGGCTTGTTGCGGTGCACAATGAGTTGCTCATCGATAGCCCCCTGCATCTTGTTGCTCTCACGGTTGAGTTCCTCCCAGAGTACATCTTTCAACTGTTCGATACCCTTGCCGGTAACACTTGAGATGAACACACAGGGAATGTCGTCAGGCAGAGTGTCCTTGAGCATGGCGACAAGTTCGTCGTCAAGAAGGTCACACTTGGTGATTGCCAGCACACGATGCTTGGCTAGCATATCGGGATTGAACTGTTTCAGTTCGTTGAGAAGTATCTCGTATTCCCTCTTTATGTCGTCCGTATCGCCCGGAACCATAAAGAGCAGCAGCGAGTTGCGCTCTATGTGCCGCAGGAAACGCAGCCCCAAGCCTTTCCCTTCGCTTGCTCCCTCGATAATGCCGGGGATGTCTGCCATGACAAAAGACTTGCCGTCACGGTAGGCGACAATGCCGAGCGAGGGCTCCATAGTGGTGAACGGATAGTTGGCAATCTTCGGACGGGCGTTGGAAACGGCACTGAGCAGGGTGGACTTTCCTGCATTGGGGAATCCCACAAGACCCACATCGGCAAGGAGTTTCATCTCGAGGATGACCGTCATCTCCAACATCGGGTCACCGGGTTGGGCGAAACGCGGAGCCTGATTGGTAGCGGTGCGGAACTGGAAGTTGCCCAATCCGCCTCTGCCTCCCTTGAGCAGAACCACCTCCTGACCGTCATAACGGATGTCGCACAGGTATTTTCCCGTCTCGGCATCGTAGGCGACAGTGCCGCAAGGCACATCTATGTAGACGTCCTTACCGTCTGTTCCGTGGCATTTGTCCTTGCCTCCGTTGCCTCCATGCTCTGCAAAGATGTGGCGCTGGTACTTCAGGTGCAGCAATGTCCAGTGGTTATGGCTGCCCCTGAGGATGATACTTCCGCCCTTGCCGCCGTCTCCTCCGTCGGGACCGCCGTTGGGCTGATACTTCAGATGACGCAGATGCATACTCCCTCTGCCGCCCTTTCCCGAGCGGCACAGAATTTTCACATAGTCAATGAAGTTGCTTTCCATAACGGTTACTATTGGAGTTTGGGTGGCAAAATGCAGGAAATCAGTTGTTGTCTATTGCTTTCTTTATCTCGGCGTATATGCCGTCAATCGTGCCTACGCCGTTGATTTTAGCATATTTTCCAGCCTTTATGTAGAAGTCTTTCAGAGGAAGGGTCTGTGAATAATATGTGTCAAGACGCTTCTTTGCAGTCTCCTCGTTGTCGTCAGCACGGCCGCTGGTCTTGCCACGGGCAATGATGCGCTTGATGAGTTCGGCGTCGTCAACCTCCAGACCGAGCACTACACTGACGCTTTCACCGCGTTCTGCGAGCATATCGTTGAGGGCTTCTGCCTGTGCAATGGTGCGAGGAAAACCGTCGAAGATGACACCCGGAATGTCCTTTCCCTTGGAATCAAGCACTCCAGCGAGCATATCGATTATGAGAGAGTCGGGCACGAGTTTACCCTCATTGATATACTGCGATGCCGTCTTGCCGAGTTCTGTGCCGGCTTTTATCTCTGCGCGAAGCACGTCACCAGTGGAGATGTGTGCCACACCGTACTCTGCGATAATCTTGTCACTCTGTGTTCCCTTGCCGGAACCTGGGGCTCCGAAAATGATAATATTCTTCATTGTATGTTGAGTTTTATTCTTCTGACAGCACATAGAGGTCGCGGTAGTTGCGTCCCTGCTGGTTATAGTCAAGTCCATAGCCGACTATGAAGTCGTTTCCTATCTTCATCACTGGGTAGTCTATATCGAGATGAATCTTCAGACAATCGGGTTTCACGAAGAGGGAGCATATGTGTACCGCTGCCGGATTGCGTGTACCGAGACTCTCCGTCATCTGTTTCATGGTCAGTCCCGACTCCACGATATCCTCCAGAATCACCACGGTGCGGCCTGTAATATCCTCGTTGATGCCGATCACTTCCTTCACTTTACCGCTGGAAGTAGTACCCTGATAACTTGCAAGTTTGACAAAGGAGATTTCACAAGGTATGGTCACCCTCTTCATAAGGTCGGAAGCAAACATGAAAGAACCGTTGAGCACCGCGAGAAAAAGCGGATTCTTGTCTTTCATGTCTTCGTTGATGCGTTTCGCCACTTCATCAATTTTACTCAGGATGTAGTCCTCCGTCAACATAATCTCGAAGGTCTTGTCCTGTATTCTGATTTTACCCATATGCGAAAAACGTGATATTTTTGGCAAAATTACTAAAAAAACGACAAACGAGAGCCGTTGTTTGCATTAATTTAGTATTTTTGCAGAGCTATGCAGATATTCACCGGCACACAGATTCACGACTGGGACAGATACACTATTGAGCACGAACCGATACGTTCCATCGACCTTATGGAGCGCGCAGCCACGGCTATCACCACCGAGATAGCGGAGCGTTGGGACAGCACCTGCAATTTCGTGGTACTCGCAGGACCCGGCAACAACGGCGGCGACGCCCTTGCCGTGGCACGTATGTTGAGCGAAAGGGGACTGCCAGTGGAGGCTTATCTGTTCAACACCACAGGCAAACTGTCGGACGAATGTTCGCAAAATATGCGCCGCCTGCAAGGGGCAAAGAGGATGAAAAAGGTGGTGGAGGTGACACGCGACTTCGAACCGCCCCACCTCAACAACAACACTGTGGTCATCGACGGACTGTTCGGGGCTGGTCTGAACAAGCCTCTGCACGGCGGTTTCGCCTCTGTGGTGAAATATGTGAACGCCTCACAGGCAACAGTGGTGAGCATTGACATCCCGTCGGGAATGCGCACGGAAGACAATACCGGCAATTTCCGACAGTACATGATACGCGCTGACCTGACGATTACACTCCAACAGAAAAAACTCGCCATGTATCTCGCCGACAACGAACCGTATCTTGGCGAGGTGAAAGTTGCGGATATAGGTCTGTCGGAAGAGTATGTCCGCCGCGCGCACACACCGTTCTGCCTTCTTGAAGAAGACGAAGCAAGAAGCATTCTGCGCCCCCGTTCCAAGTTCGCACACAAGGGGACGATGGGTCACGCCCTGCTTTTTGCCGGCTCTTACGGCATGGCCGGGGCAGCGATACTGTCTGCCAAGGCGGCTCTGAGGAGTGGTGTGGGAAAACTGACGGTGCACACTCCGCCGTGCAACAATGACATTCTACAGACCGCAGTGCCCGAAGCGATACTCCAGCATGACAGCGAGAAACTGTTCTTTGCACGCACAGTGGACACCGACTGCTACGATGCCGTAGCGTTGGGGCCGGGCATTGGCAAGGATGAAGGCACTGCCATAGCACTCATGTCACAAATCCGACGCACGCAATGCCCTGTGGTTCTGGATGCCGATGCACTCAACATACTCGCCGAGCACAGGGCTTGGCTCAACCAATTGCCGTTCGACCTGGTGCTCACTCCGCACCCGGCAGAGTTTGACAGACTTGCCGGAGGTGCGTCAGAAGGCAGTTACGCACGGTTCGCAAAGGCGCGCTCGCTGGCCGAAAAGATGAAATCCTACATCGTCCTAAAGGGGCATCACACCGCACTGTGCTGTCCTGACGGCGAGACAATCATCAATTCCACCGGCAACGCAGGCATGGCTACGGCAGGCGCAGGCGATGTCCTTACCGGCATGATAACGGGTCTTCTCGCCCGAGGATATACGCGTCGGGAAGCCTGCATACTGGGAATGTACCTGCACGGACTGGCCGGCGACATCGCCGCAGAGCGGCTTGGAGAGGAGAGCCTCATCGCAAGCGATATCATAAAGATGCTCCCTGAAGCGTTCAAACGGATTTCCGCACGACGGACAACCACAAATCTATCGACAACGGAATAAAAAAACATAAGAACAAAACACCAGTAACATGAAAAGAAAGGCTTTGATGCTGTTCAGTGTATTATTAGCGTCAATAACAGTAAACGCGCAAGTGGAGGGCACGAAATACTACCTGCCCAAGACCGAAATGCGCTTCCAGATACTCGTGGAAAAGACCATCTACACCCCAGGAGAGTACGCTGCTTATTCGGAACGCTTCCTGAAGAAGACGGAAAGCGGGCAGCCCTCCACATCTTATAATATTGTCGGACTGAAGATGTACACCACCGCCATTCCCGACACGGCAAAATGCTACGTCGTGCCAGTGGACAAGAAGCACACCATATTCAACGTGGAACTCGACCGCAACGGCGTGCTCCTCGCCATAAACACCAAGGGCAAGGAGGCTGCAAAGACCGCTTCGTTCACTCCCGCACCCAAAACAGCACTGCCCAATCCGCGTGACTACATGAGCGAAGACATACTTGCCGCCGGGTCAAAAGCAAAAATGGCGGAACTGACAGCACGCGAGATATACGACATACGCAGTTCGCGCAACGAACTGACACGCGGCGAGGCGGAATATATGCCTAAGGACGGAGAGCAGTTGGAGATAATGCTCGCCAACCTTAACCATCAGGAAAGCATACTGTTACAGATGTTTCAGGGTACAGTAGAGAAAGATACCATAGAGCATGAGGTGGTGTTCTGCCCCGAAGGAAATGCCAACGGAGAAAGCAGTGACGGCGAGAGCGAAATCCTGTTCCGCTTTTCACAAAAACTGGGACTGGTGGATGCCGATGACCTTGCCGGCGCTCCCTACCGCCTGACAATAGAAGATTTGAAGACCATTCCCGAACTCCACACCGCCACGGACGGTGAGAAGAAAGCGAAAAACCCCACTGGCATCACCGTGAATATGCCAGGCAAGATAAAGGCAACAGTGACAGCAGGCAACCGTACGGTAAAGTCTTTCGAACTCTACGCAGCCCAATACGGCCGTCTGGAACTCCTTTCCGACAATCTGTTCGGCAAGAAGATGATAAGCAAACTGCGCCTCAACCCCATCACAGGCTATGTAGAATCACTTGAGACAGAACCTCTCAACTGACAAAAGCCCCATTTTCCCGGAAATCACAAAGTGGCTCCAAGTGTCTGTCTTGACATACTTGGAGCCACTTTTCCTATGCTGCCATTTGGCTTCAAATGGCAGCATAGGTATCTTGGAGTCTATTTCACAGTAATCTTCTTTGTCTGCAGGTCGCGCGAGTTGGGACCGACCATTATCTCGAAGTCACCCGGTTCGAAGACGCGACGACCGTCGTTGTCATAATAGGAGAGGCTTTCCTCATTGAGTTTCAGCGTCACCGTCTTGGTCTGACCTGCCGGGATGAGCACACGCTCAAAACCTTTCAGTTCCTTAACGGGGCGTGCCACCGACGCAGCGACATCGTGCACATAGAGTTGAACCACCTCATAGGCGTCACGGTTGCCTGTATTGGTCACATCAACAGTCACATCACAGTTGCGGTCTGCGCTCTTCACGCTCATCTCACCATACTTGAATGTGGTGTAGGTCAAACCGTATCCGAACGGATAACGCGCGCCGTTGCGCACCTCAATATAGTTGCTCTGGTACTTGCGGTAACCTTCTGCATTGTCGGGAACAGGGCGTCCGGTATTCAGGTGGTTATAGTAGAGAGGCTCCTGACCCACTGCCTTGGGCATGGAAGTGGTCAGTCTGCCACACGGCATCTTGTCGCCGAATACGACATCACATATCGCATCGGGAGCCTCCGAACCGCCAAACCACACGTTCATGATAGCAGGCACGTTCTCGCTCTCCCACTCCATCACTGTCGGACGACCCGAGAAATTGAGCAATACCAGAGGTTTGCCCAGTGCGACAAGTTCTTTCAGCAGAGCCATCTGCACATCAGGCATCACCAAATCGGCACGCGAGGAACTCTCGCCCGACATATCGGCGCTCTCGCCCATGGCACACACGATGACATCTGCCTGCTTCGCTATCTGCAGAGCCTCCGCCTTGGCGGCAGCATCATCCACCCTCGCTATGGTCTTGCCGTATTCTCCGGCTACCTGACGGGCCTCGTCAGCCCAGATATTGGAACCCTGGGCATACAGAAGTTGTGCTTTTCCTTTCAGTGCCTCCTCAAATCCCTCTTTCAGAGTCTTGTACTTGTCTGGTGCCTGAGCCACTGACCAACAGCCGGTGAGGTTGTTGCGCGTGTCGGCAAGAGGACCTATGAGGGCAATCTTCCCCTGTTTCTTCAGCGGAAGCAGCCCACCCTCGTTCTTCAGGAGCACGAAAGTCTCGGCAGCAATGTCGCGTGCCACGCTGCGGTTCTCCTTTGTATATATGTTCTTCTTCTCTTTCTTGGCACTGAGGTACTTGTACGGGTCATCAAAAAGCCCGAGTTTGTACTTCGCCTCGAGTACACGACGGCAAGCGGCATCGATTTCGTCCATTGTCACAGTGCCATCTTCAAGACTCTGTTTCAGTGTCCCGTAGTAGCCGAACGAACACATGTCCATATCCGTTCCTGCCTTCAGGGCGATGGCGGAGTTGTGTTTCAGGTCGCCAAAGCCGTGTACAGCCATTTCGCCTATCGAACCGTAGTCGGTCACGACAAAGCCGTCAAACTTCCACTTGTCACGCAGCACATCCTGCAAAAGCCACCTGTTGGCAGTGGCATGCTGTCCGTCTACAAGGTTGAATGACGTCATGAACGAACCTGCTCCGGCATCTGCCGCAGCCTGGTAAGGCGGGAAATACTGGTTGAACATACGCAGATGCGACATGTCTACGGTGTTATAGTCGCGTCCGCTCTCCACTGCACCGTAGAGAGCATAGTGCTTCACGCACGCCATGACATTGTATGGCGAAGAGAAATCCCCCTGGTATCCGCGCACCATAGCCTCCGCTATGCGGCTGCCAAGATACGGGTCCTCGCCGCCACTCTCGGCTATGCGTCCCCAGCGTGCATCCGGCGCAACGTCCACCATAGGCGAATACACCCAGTTGATACCGGCGGAAGCCGCCTCAAAAGCCGCCACTTGGGCACTGCGTTCAATGGCATCCATATCCCACGAGCAACTCAATGCCAACGGTATCGGGAAGAGTGTCTCGTATCCGTGTATGACATCCATACCCACGATAAGCGGTATTCCCAGTCTGCTCTTTTCCACTGCAACCTTCTGGAGAGCCGCTATCTTCTCCTCACCTTTTATATTAAAGATGCCGCCAAGGTTGCCCTGAGCCGCCAGAGCGCCGACAGGACTGTCCAGAGCACCGCCTGTCTCAATGTCTCCGGCAGGGAGCAGATTGAGTTGGCCTATCTTCTCCTCTAACGTCATCTTTGCCATCAATTCATCAATGAACCCTTTCATCTTGTCCTGCGCCTGCATCACGGAGGGCAAGAGAATAGACAATAACAATAAAATCCGTTTCATGTTCTTTATATTTTGTTTCGTTTAAGTTGTCGCAATAATACCTTACGTTTGCGGTGCGGCATCTGTTATACACTATAACCCACGCCATTGCAAAAGTAATCGTTTCCGCCAACAGTCTCAAACATGACCGCAATTATTTAGAATATATAACATTTCCGCCCGCAGACCAAACTATCGAATAGAGCAAATCGGCAGGTTTGGCAACCTCATCGCCTTGTCCACATACCTACAAAAACGGCAACAGGGATGCCCTGGCGGACATCCCTGTCTATTTAAGTCGCAGTCTTGCGCTGTGTGACCGATTAGTCGCAGTTTGCAAGTTTGTTGTTTGAACCGAGCACATCGGTTACCTTGTGCTTGTAGAGCTCTGTCATGTAAGCACGAGCCACCTTGCCGTACTGGCGAGGATCGAAGTAATCAGGATGCTCAGCGAGAGTCTCGCGTACACCAGCGGTGTAAGCCAGACGAGAGTCAGAGTCGATGTTGATCTTGCAAACAGCGCTCTTTGCAGCCTCACGGAGTTGCTCCTCAGGTATACCTACTGCGTTTGGAAGGTTGCCGCCGTACTTGTTGATGATGTCAACATACTCCTGCGGTACTGAAGAAGAACCGTGGAGAACGATTGGGAAACCTGGCAGTTTGTTCTCGATCTCGTGAAGTACGTCGAAAGCGAGCGGTGGAGGAACGAGACGACCGGTCTTCGGGTCGCGTGTGCACTGCTCCGGCTTGAACTTGTAAGCACCGTGTGATGTACCGATGGAGATTGCGAGAGAGTCGCAGCCTGTGCGTGTAGCGAAATCGATTACCTCCTCAGGCTTTGTATAGTGAGACTCTTCAGCCACTACCTCATCCTCTACACCAGCGAGGACACCGAGTTCAGCCTCAACGGTTACGTCGTGAGCGTGAGCGTACTCGACAACTTTCTTCGTCAGAGCGATGTTCTCTTCGTAAGGAAGAGATGAGCCGTCGATCATCACAGAAGAGAAGCCCATGTCCACACAGTCCTTGCACAGTTCGAAGCTATCGCCGTGGTCGAGGTGCAGAACAATCTCAGGATGGTTGCAGCCAAGTTCCTTTGCGTAAGCGACAGCACCCTCGGCGAGGTAGCGGAGCAGAGTGGCGTTGGCATAGTTGCGCGCACCTTTCGACACCTGAAGGATTACAGGGCTCTTCAGTTCAGACACTGCTGCGATGATAGCCTGAAGCTGCTCGAGGTTGTTGAAGTTGAACGCAGGGATAGCATAGCCGCCATCCACAGCCCTTGCGAACATGTCTTTGGTGTTGACAAGGCCAATTGATTTGTAATCTACCATAATTTTTTAGTATTTATTGATATGTAACAACATTCGTTGGCAAGCGTTGCGACAGTCAGTAAACTGCCGCTCACTTTGCAGCGCAAAGTTACTGCTTTTTCCTCATAATGTCAAACGATTGCGTATTTTTAGGCTATTTTAATGCACTCTATGGCCATTGCCCTTTACGCAACACGCCGTCTTGCACGCTTCCTTACAGTCTGCGATGACACGCAAGCACCCCGCTCCACTGACAATTCCATTGAGTTAAAGTCAGTTAATCACGGCACAAGGACACCCGTTTCCTTTCTTCCGTAACGATATTTTCGTACCTTTGTGACAACAAACGCTGCGCCAAACAACAACAGAATGAGGACAATGGCTATTACCGGAGGCAGTTCCGGCATCGGGAAAGTCACGGCACAGGTGTTCGCAAAAAACGGATACCGGGTGTACGAACTGTCACGCCACGGCTCTGACGGCGACGGGATAAAGCACATCGACTGCGACATCACCGACCGCAACGTCTGCAACGAGGCCGTGAAAGCGGTCATCGCGGACTGCGGCAAGATAGACGTGCTCATCAACAATGCCGGCATGGGCATATCGGGAGCAATCGAGTTCACCGACATCAACGAGGCGAAGCGGCAGTTTGACGTCAATTTCTTCGGTGCGTTGAACGTCACCCAAGCCGTCCTGCCCTATATGCGCGCCGTCCACAAAGGCAGGATTATCTTCGTAAGCAGCCTCGCCGCAGAGTTCCCAATACCTTTCCAGGGATTCTATTCGGCATCCAAAGCCGCCATCAACGCCCTCGCCTGTGCTCTCCGCAACGAGGTTGCGCCGTTCGGGGTGAGCGTCTGCTGTATGCTCCCCGGCGATGTCAAGACCAACTTCACCGCCGCACGCACCAAGAGCAATGCCGGCAGTGACGTCTACACGCAGATGAACCGGGCGGTGGAGACAATGGAACACGATGAGCAGCACGGACTGTCCTCAGGGCAGATAGCACGCAAACTGCTGCGGATGGCCAATGCCGCAAGACCGGGCATATACCACACCGCCGGACTGAAATACCACACTTTCGTGTTCCTCGACCGACTTTTGCCCAAGACATTCGTCAACTTCATTGTGGGCAAAATCTACTGACAACACGCAAGAATAACTGAAAACCAAATACTAAAAGATTATGAGAACAGCACTATTGACGGCATTCGTCATCTTTGCAACGGCGGCAAGCGCCGACAAGAAGATTACCCTGACATCGCCCGACGGCACTATCGGCGTGGAGGTAAACGTCGGACAGGAACTCACATACAGCGTCCTTGTCGACAACGACGTGGTACTCAGCCCCTCGCCCATGGCGATGACATTCACCGACGGCACCGTCTGGGGCAAGGACTGCCGTCTGAAAAAGTCCTCTGTCAAGGACATCAACGCCGACATAAAGTCACCGTTCACTCGCCAGACCACCATGAACGACAACTGCCGTGAACTCACCATGCAGTTCAAGGGCTACAATGTCACGGTGAGAGCCTACAACAACGGCGTGGCCTACAGGTTTGAGAACACCGCCAAAGGCAACCGTTTCGTCAAGCAGGAGACCGTGGCTTACAACTTCCCTGCCGACAACACGGTGACCACACCCTACGTCCGTGACTACGAAGAGGGCAAGACAACCTTCAAGAACCAGTTCGCCAACTCGTTTGAGAACACCTATACCGTAGCGCCGCTGTCAAAACTCAACCCCAAGCGGCTTTCGTTCCTGCCGCTCACGGTCGACCTGGGCAAAGGGCGCAAGATGTGCATCACCGAGACGCATCTTGAGAACTATCCCGGTCTCTACCTCGTTTCCGACGGCGGCAAGCACAGTCTTACGGGCGTGAATGCACCCTATCCGAAGACCGTACACCAAGGCGGTCACAACAACCTGCAGATGCTCGTGGACGACACAGAGGACTATATTGCCAAGGTAGAGGGCGCAAGAACCTTCCCGTGGCGTGTCGCCATGCTGAGCCGCAACGATGCCGAACTGGCGGAAAACAACCTCTCCTATATCCTCGCTGCGCCGTCACGCGTGAGCGACATCTCCTGGATCAAACCGGGAAAAGTGGCTTGGGACTGGTGGAACGACCTCAATATATATAATGTGGACTTCCGTGCCGGAGTCAACAACGACACCTACAAGTACTACATTGACTTCGCCGCAGACAACGGCATAGAGTATGTCATCCTCGACGAGGGCTGGGCTGTCAACCTCCAGGCTGACCTTCTGCAGGTCATACCCGAGATTGACCTCAAGCAGATTGTGGACTATGCCGCAACGAAAGGGGTGGGCATAATCCTCTGGGCTGGCTATTACGCATTCGACAGGGACATGGAAAACGTCGTGGCACACTACGCCAAGATGGGTGTCAAGGGCTTCAAGGTCGACTTCATGGACCGTGACGACCAGCCGATGACCGAGTTCTACTACCGTGCGGCAGAGACCTGCGCACGCTACAAGATGCTCTGCGACCTCCACGGAGCGTTCAAACCGGCCGGCATCAACCGCACTTATCCCAACGTGCTCAACGTGGAAGGCGTGTCGGGACTGGAGCAGATGAAGTGGGAACCGACCACACGCGACCAGATAACCTACGACAACCAACTGCCGTTCATACGCCAGGCAGCAGGTCCGATGGACTATACACAGGGCGCAATGCACAACTCCACAAAGGGCAAATACTACCCTTCCTACTCCACACCGATGAGTCAGGGCACACGATGCCACCAGTTGGCGATGTACATCACTATCGAGTCACCGCTCAACATGCTCTGTGACTCGCCCACCAACTACCTCGCCGAGCCTGAGTGCACCTCACTCATAGCATCGCTGCCCACCGTATGGGACGAGACGAAGGTACTCTGCGGCGAAATCGGCAAGTACATCGTGACGGCACGACGCAGCGGAAACACATGGTACATAGGCGGCACCACCGACTGGAATGCACGCGACATAGAGTTCACACTGCCCGACGGCATCAGCACTAACGCCAAGGCAGAGATATTCCGCGACGGCATCAACGCCGACAGAAACGCCCAGGACTACAAGCGTGCCGACATCACTCTGGCGAAGAAAATGTCGGTTCACCTCGCTCCCGGCGGCGGTTTCCTCATCAGAACCAAATAATTCACCGAATTGAAAAGACATATCTTTGCAATCGCACTGGCTCTTTCCGCCTCACATAACGTATTGGCGGAAGAACCCGAAGCGGTTGTCACAGGAGACGAAAGCAGGGCGAGCGTATCGGTAGATGCGCTCGCTTTCTTCCGTGACAACGAGTACAAGTCATTGCTGACCGACGGCTACACGCTGCCCGGAGTGTGGGTAAGACCGAAACTGGAGTATGACCCCAACAGCCACATCCACCTCGAACTGGGTGCGCACGCACTGTTCTTCGACGGTGCCAACAAGTATCCGTGCTACGCCTACCACGACATAGGCAAGTGGAAAGGCAACCAATACCAGTACGGGGTGCACATTCTCCCGTGGTTCCGGGCACAGGCAAAGATGCAGGGAGTGTCCGTCGTGATTGGCGACATCTACGGTGACACGTTCCATGACATCGTCACCCCCCTCTACAACAGGGAGCAGGTGATGAGCGCAGACCCCGAAATGGGAGCGCAGATACTGGTCAACCACCGTGGATTCAGCATGGATGCGTGGGTCAACTGGCAGAGTTACCAGTTCAAGGAAGACACCCATCAGGAAGCGTTCACCGTGGGAGTGACGGCACGGCAGCGGCTCAGCGGCAGCACAAGCATCCTGCTCAACGCCCTCGCACAGCACCGTGGCGGCGAACAGGACATCCCCGACCTGCACCTCGGAGTGCAGACCATCTGCAACGGCAGCATAGGTGTCGACTGGTCACACGACAACTTGCCTGCGGACAAAGCCGTCAACGGCTACGGCGTGTCGGCAAATGTCATCGGCTGCTACCAGCAGGCTGGCGACCTGTGGGCGTTCCGTTCGGGCTTGGCAATGCACGCGGAAGGGCGTATGGAACTCATCGACTGCCTCTCGCTTCGTCTCGGCTACCTCTTCGCACCCAAGGATTTCATCAGCATCTACGGCAATCCTTTCTTCTCCACTGTCAGCATCAAAGACACCGGAAAGCGTCTTGACGGCATCGGCACAGGCTATTTCCACTTTGACTACCACCGCACTTTCGGCAAGGACTACACCCTCGGGGCACTGCTCGAGACCTTCAAGTCTGACACCAAAGGACTGCACGAGTTCAACTTCGCCTTCGGTCTATATCTGCGTGTCAACCCCTCCTGGAGACTGTAAGCGCCGTTCTTGCAGTGCAATATCGGTGAAATCACAGTGTCATATCGGTGAGATTGCAGCGGCACATCATCTGAAGTACGGGTGTACAACACTTGATATACAAGCGTACAACACCTGATGTACGGTCGTACTTCATGTGGTGTACGACCGCAAAAAGACAGTTTGCAGGCTGCAAGAAGGCCGTTTGCAGGCTGCGACAACACAGGTTACAGACAACAAGAAGAGTGTGTGTCAAAACTGACACACACTCTTTCTTTCTACGGGCTGTAAGCCCTGCTACACATAGCCCAGGGTAACACCCT
>CAVFZF010000002.1:0-177681 GCA_963627025.1 Bifidobacteriaceae bacterium
AGATTTCATTCCCGAGTTCAAGAGCCATAACTCGGAGTTTGAACGCTTTGACAAACAATAACCTTTACAGATAATGGTTAGTATAATTACGCCAGTATACAACTGTGGCAGATTTATAGAGAATACAATCCGTTCTGTACAGCAGCAAACATATTCGGATTGGGAGATGATTGTTGTAGACGATTGTTCCACAGACAATACCGTGCAGGTTGTCAGCGAGTGTGCCGTCAAGGATAATCGCATTCGTCTTATCTGCAATGAGAAGAACTCGGGCGCTGCCGTTTCACGCAATACGGCATTGAGGGAGGCCCGTGGAGAATGGATAGCTTTTCTTGATTCCGATGACCTTTGGTTGCCCGAAAAACTTGAGCGGCAGTTGTCCTTCATGCAAGAAAACGGTTATATGTTCACCTATCATGAATATGAGGAGATAGATGAGAACGGAAAAAAACTCGGTGTTCATGTGAGTGGCAAGAAAACTGTCGGCAAGTTTGACATGTATTCTTGTTGCTGGCCAGGTTGTCTGTCGGTTATGTATAACAGAGAAACGATAGGGCTTGTGCAAATTGCTGATATAAAGAAAAACAATGACACAGCCATGTGGCTCAAGATAGTGAAGAAGTCTCAATGTCATTTGTTGCCAATGACGCTTGCCTATTACCGTAGGCGCCGACAGTCAATTACCCCTCCGGATATGAAGACAAAGATTCTGTGGCATTACAAATTGTTCAGACAGGCTGAGTCCAAGAGTCCTGTTGTGTCTGTCTTTTTGACATTGGCTAATATTTGTGGCAATTTATACAAGAAAGTATTTTATGTAAAAAGATATAATGCAGTAGAAAAATGAATAGTCGTAAGATTTCCTTTTCTCCGCCAGATATCACAGAGGCGGAGATAAAACTTGTTTCTGAAGCTCTACGCTCCGGTTGGATTACCACAGGACCGAAGGTAAAGGAGCTGGAGTGTAAAATCGCAGATTTTGTGCATACCCCTAAAGCTGTGTGTATGAGTTCAGCAACATCTTGCATGGAGATGACACTTCGTGCACTTGGAGTAAAAGAGGGTGATGAGGTAATCACGTGTGCCTATACATATACTGCGACAGCAAGTTGTATTGCACATGTTGGTGCCAAGATTGTGTTTGTTGATACGCAGAAGGACTGTGTGGAGATGGACTATGACAAACTTGCCGATGCCATCACAGAGCGCACAAAGGTCATCGTGCCTGTTGACCTCGGTGGTATAGTCTGTGACTATGACCGCATATTCAGCATTGTAGAGAGCAAGCGTAGTCTGTTTCGTCCTGCAAACGACATTCAGAAAGCCTTCTCCAGAATAATAGTGATGGCTGATGCAGCCCATGCTTTCGGTTCTTCATGGCATGGAAAGATGTGTGGTGAGATTGCTGATTTTACAGCATACTCGTTTCATGCAGTGAAGAATTTCACTACTGCAGAGGGAGGTGCCGCCACTTGGCGCAGCCATGAGGGCATAGACGATGAACAGTTGTATAAGCAGTTCCAACTGTTCTCTCTTCATGGTCAGAATAAGAGTGCATTGGCTAAAACGACATTGGGCAATTGGGAATACGACATTATAGCACCGTATTATAAATGTAATATGACGGATATCATGGCAGCTGTCGGCTTGGCACAATTTGAACGTTATCCGTCATTGCTGAGAAGGCGCAAGGAAATCATACAACGCTATAATGCAGGACTTAAAGATTGTAATGTAAGTGTACTCAATCATTTCGGTGACAACCATAATTCCAGCGGTCATTTGTATATAGTGAGAATGCTTGGTATGGATGTAGAAGAACGCAATAAGGTTATCACCTTGATGGCAGAGCGCGGCATTGCGTGCAATGTGCATTACAAGCCACTGCCAATGATGACGGCATACAAGACTATGGGTTATGATATAAATGATTTCCCTAATGCCTACAATCTCTACCGCAATGCCATCACACTTCCGTTACATACGCTTCTCTCGGACGAAGATGTAGATTATATAATAGATAATTTCAAGGACATAATCAGTTCTATCAATGGCAAAGCGTGCATTTGACATATTGGCAAGTGCAGTCGGATTGATATTATTGTCACCCCTGTTTCTCGTCGTTGCTCTATGGATAAAATGTGACTCTCATGGTCCTGTATTCTATAGACAGACGAGAGTGGGGCGTGGCAATGTGGATTTTCGGCTGTTCAAGTTCCGTTCAATGTTTGTTGATTCTGACAAGAAAGGTCTTCTTACTGTCGGCGGTCATGACTCTAGAGTTACGAAATCAGGATATTTTATCAGAAAGTATAAGCTTGATGAACTGCCCCAACTTATAAATGTATTTATTGGGGATATGAGTTTTGTGGGACCACGTCCAGAGGTGCGCCGCTATGTAAACATTTATACTAAGGAGCAACTCCATGTTCTTGATGTAAGGCCAGGAATAACAGATCGGGCATCTGTGAAATACCGCAATGAGAATGATCTGCTGGCAAAGGCAAGTAATCCAGAAGAGTATTATGTAAATGTCATTATGCAAGACAAGTTGGCTATAAATCTTGATTATGTAGCCAACCACACACTATTGTCGGATATCTCACTGATCTTTTCTACTTTTGGAGCTATAATCAGAAGATAGTATTCATTTCAACTCATCAATATTTTCAGAATTTCCTAAACCTCAGCCTATATTCTTTGTTGGCGAGTGTCATGTCCTCGCCAGTAAGGCGCACTTTGTAGAAATGCTCCTCCATATGGTTGATACCACAACGGCGCAGATTGTCGCTTATTTCTTTCATCGGTATGTCGCCACCGTCGTCGCCTTGGTCCTGATGCCAATGGTTAATATAGGGTGACGACATTATGAGACTGTCGCTTGTCTGCTGAAACCGGCAGTAGAAACTCTCTGTGTCATAGTCTTTGATAGAGATAAGTTTGTGTTGTACTCCCCAAAAGACACGTTGGTTGCTGTAGTCGGCAACTCCTCCGGTCGCCAAGGTGTCCACTCTTTCCAAGTGCCAGAAACCATCGAACTTACCGTTGTCGCTTGACTCTACAGTGCAGGATGTAACACTATAGCTGCAAACGGTCAAGATAATGCCAATCAAACTTATGTATGCGTTTCTGGATGTTCTCATCTTCTGTGCCCTTTCTTGTTTCTCTTCAAAATATAGTGCTTGCTCACCGTGATTTGCGCTCCTGCATTATGCCCCAACATAAGTTCGCTACCGAAGTCCATACCATAGCCAAGTTTTACGTTCCAGCCATTATTGAAATCATAGTTGCCTTCAAGCAGGAAACTAACGTTGTGGTGTGGTTTGGTAAAAGGCCAGGTGTAGGTGCCCCATCCTTTCTGAAAGCTTACTAACGCACGGTATCCCAACCGTGTTGTGGGTTGACCGCCGAGTCCCATGTGATAAGCAATGAAACGGTTGTTTTCCACCTGCACTCTGCCGTCGGTATTGTATATAGGTGATCGATACAGTGGATTGCCGATGACTTGTCCCCAGTGTTGCCAACCGCCATAGATGTCGTGGTTGTAGTAGTTGTCAATTCCTGCTATATGGTCAGGGATGTTTACTGTGTGGTCATGGTTGAATGGACCGCTTTGGTATTTTGTATAGATGTATTCCAAAACGACATCCCGTATCCATTTGCCGTCTTTCAGGTCCAGCTCTGCTCCTAGTAATATGTCTTTTAGGGCATAGCGGAAGAAACGGTTGTCTTTCTTTATCATCCATTCATCGCCCTTGCCATAGCCGTCATAGTCAACAAGAAACATTTGACTGTGGTCTTCAAAGAAGTGGTCTGCATAGAGATGGGCTGTCAAATACGGGGTTTCGTAGTTGATACGCATGACGTAGGATCCCAGTTGGTTGCCTGCTACATTTCCGTAAACGCCGTCACGGGCATCAGAACCGCTGGGAATGCATGCATGCCAAAAACCTTTCAGACCTTTTTCTGTGGGTTGCAGTTCAAGTCCATTGGTTGTTTCCTTGTAGGCATTGCCGCCAAATTCCGCTGCCATTTCAAGTCCTAATTCTATGCTCCATGGGCATAATCTCTGTTCGTTGCCAATCTTTATATATCCAGCCTTGCTGTGGTAGAGCACATGGTCGGAATATTTTGACTGTCTGTTGGTGAAGTCTTTCTGCCAGTTTCCATCGGTCATCATGCCGTAAGCGATGTGTCCCTTCATTTGAATCCACCCATTGGCAAAAGGCAGAGACCAGTATTTTGGCAGTGCAAGTCGCACTTGAGGTACGGGACGGGCATTGATGCCCAACGTCTGACTGCCGCTTGACAATGACTGGTTTTTCAGTTCCATCGGATATTCTTTTGCTCCCACGCTCAGCATTCCGTGTTTCCATGACAATTCCCCATAGGCTTGCTGTACCACGAGCGTAGAAGTGTAGTTGGCTGCCAGTGCCACGTCAATACCGTAACCCCATTTCCAGAGTCTCGCACTGTCAGCTTCTGTAGGACGCAAGGCGGAGATGCGTACATAACCGTTGGTCTTGTCGAGAGACGAAAGACCGTGTTTGTTGGCGTTGAGCCACAGTGGCGTCTTGCCATCAGAGACACTTACCTGCGTCTCGAATCCGATTGCCAGTCCGTCGGTCAGACATTCCTTTTGGGCAAAAATCTGCATCGGCAAGAGTGAAAGCAACAGTATGTAGTTCCTGAAAGTCCTATCCATCCTCATACATTGTATATGTATATAACGAAAGAATACGGAAAATATTATCTCTCTCGGTGTTATGGATATGTCGGAAGCATCGCTTTTGTATATGAAGATACAAGACAGGATGCATCAGTTGACACATCCTGTCTTTATTGGAAGTCACAGCGTCTTTGCGTATTGTGTGCGAAAGACACAGGGTAAATTATTTATAACTTTACCTATACTATGCCCTGAGCCATTATGGCTTTTGCAACCTTCATGAATCCGGCAATGTTTGCACCTTTCACATAATTGATATAGCCGTCTGCTTCGGTACCGTACTTTACGCAGTTGGCGTGTATGTCGTCCATTATTCCGTGGAGTTTCTCGTCCACTTCAGCTGATGTCCAGCGCAGACGTTCGGAGTTCTGGCTCATCTCAAGGCCCGACACGGACACGCCACCGGCATTTGCGGCCTTGCCTGGAGAGTAGAGTATCTTTGCATCCTGGAACACTTTGATGGCCTCTGGGGTAGTTGGCATATTAGCTCCTTCGCTGACAGCGATGACACCATTGGCAATCAGAGTTTTCGCAGATTCCTCGTTTATCTCGTTTTGTGTAGCGGACGGCAGTGCAATATCACCCTTCTCACCCCACGGCTTCTGACCTGCCACATATTTGGCGGACGGATACTGCTCTGCATATTCCTTGATGCGACCGCGCTCAACGTTCTTCAGTTCCATGATGTAGTCAAGTTTCTTCCGGTCGATACCGTCCGCATCATAGATGTAACCGTCGGAATCGGACATTGTGACGACCTTCGCTCCCAACTCAATACACTTCTCGCAAGTATACTGGGCAACATTTCCGGAACCAGAAACGAGCACGGTTTTGCCCGCCAACTCTATGCCCCGAGTCTTCAACATATTCACCAGGAAGTATACGTTGCCGTAGCCTGTGGCCTCAGGACGGATGAGTGAACCTCCGAATTCAAGTCCTTTGCCGGTGAGCATTCCAGTAAATTGGTGGGTGAGTTTCTTGTACATACCGAACAGATAGCCCACCTCGCGACCGCCGACACCGATATCACCAGCCGGAACATCCTCGTCTGCACCCACATGGCGGTAGAGTTCTGTCATGAAGGCTTGGCAGAAACGCATTACTTCAGCGTTTGATTTGCCACGTGGAGAGAAGTCGGAACCGCCTTTTGCACCGCCCATCGGCAACGTGGTGAGAGAATTTTTGAACGTCTGTTCGAAGGCAAGGAATTTCAGAATGCCGAGGTTCACCGACTTGTGGAAACGCAGTCCGCCTTTGTAGGGACCGATGGCATTGTTGTGCTGGATGCGGTAGCCCATATTGGTCTGCACATTTCCCTTGTCGTCAACCCATGTAACCCGGAACTCTATGACGCGGTCGGGGATGCAGAGGCGTTCTATGAGATTCGCCTTTTCAAATTCCGGGTGCTTGTTGTACTCCTCTTCGATAGTCGGGAGCACCTGACTTACGGCCTGAATATACTCAGGTTCGTTTGGAAATCTCTGTTTGAGATTTTCAATGACTGCTGCTGCTTTCATTCTCTAATTCTTTTATTGTTGTTGGTTGTATATGCTGGAATGCAGAAAACGCCTGTTCTGCACGTATACAAAGATACGAACAAAAGAACAGATGCGAAAGTTTTTTGTATGGAAAAAGTACAGATAGTAAGGAAAAAGCCACCGTTTGGTGACTTTTCTGTATTTTTATTCCTTGCTGAAATTTTTTTTGCAACCTATTCTTCTCTGTGTACCACAAAACTGTTTGCTTGGTGTGTGGCAAGTACAAGCACTTCTGCTATCTGTACATGCTCGGGTGCGTTCGCAGCGTAATAAACCACATCTGCGATGTCATCGCCCGTTAACGGTTTGACACCACGGTATACATTGTCTGCCCTCTGGTCGTCTCCGCGGAATCTGACATTGGAAAAATGAGTCTCCACCAACCCTGGTTTGATGTCTGTCACTCTCACTTTTGTGTGTGCCACATCGATTCTCAAACCGTCCGACAGTGCTTTCACCGCTGCTTTGGTGGCGCAGTATACGTTTCCACCGGCATAGGCTGCATCGCCTGCCAGGCTTCCAATGTTGATCACATGGCCCTTGTCGCGTCTTACCATACCCGGAACGATGAGGCGTGTCATGGTCAACAACCCCTTGATATTGGTATCTATCATTTCGTCCCACTCCTTGAAGTCACCCTCATATTCGGGGTCAAGACCTCTGGCAAGACCGGCATTGTTGACCAGAACGTCTATGTTGGGGAAGAGGTCGGTTATTTCACCCACTGCCTTTACGGCTTCTTCCCTATTGCTGACATCAAAAGCTGATGCCATAACGCATACTCCGTACTTTTCGGACAGTTCGTTTTTTAACGACAGCAACTTCTCTTTGTTTCTTCCTGTAATGATGACGTCGCATCCCTCTTGTGCGAATCTGTATGCACAACTCTCTCCTATGCCACTTGTGGCACCTGTTATGAGTACTGTCTTCTTTTCCATTTCTTTCCTTTATGTTATGTGAGTTCTGTGATCTTGTCTCCGTGTGAAATACTCAATCTTACATTGCAAAGGTAACAATAAATATGTAGATACGGAAGATTATGGTCTCTGTCGACAGGTATCTTTTGGAGTTTTGGAGTGGAATGGTTACCTTTGTACGAACATAAGAAAAGGCAAAGATGGATTTTGAGAATGTTGTAAACAGTCTGAGTGACTTGTCAGACAGCGAGATGTACCATTACAGTGATGATAACATACCCTTTCCTCTTGGCGAAAGGCTTGTCGAGATTGTCGACTTGTGCCGTGGTCTGCTCTTTCCAGGCTATTACGGCAAGGGTGTTGTTAATGCCGGATCGCTGAAATTCCGCATTGGCGTCGATGCGGAGAACCTCTATTGCAAACTCTCAAAGCAGATTGCTGCCGGCTTGGCATACTCTCACACCACTCTGTATCCGTCGAAAGACAAGCTGTGGGCTGCTGCCGAAGAGCGTGCGAAGGCGTTTGTCAACAGCCTGCCTGAATTGAGACGCATTCTCGCTCTGGATGTCACGGCTCACTACAGGAACGACCCTGCTGCTCACAACCTCGGTGAAGTCATTATGTGTTATCCAGGATTGAAAGCTATATCAAGTTATCGCATTGCCCATAAACTCGTGGAGCTGGGCGTTCCGTTGATACCTCGCATCATCACGGAAATGGCGCATTCTGAGACGGGAATAGACATCAATCCGGAAGCGAAGATAGGCGGTGGCTTTGCAATAGACCATGGCACGGGCGTGGTCATAGGTGCTACATGTATCATAGGACAGAATGTAACACTTTATCAAGGTGTCACGCTGGGGGCGAAAAATTTCCCCCAGAACGAAGACGGCTCTCTTGTCAAGGGAATAGAGCGACATCCTATTCTGGGGGATAATGTCATTGTCTATGCCAATGCGACCATTCTCGGTCGTGTGACGATAGGGACGGGCAGTGTCATCGGGGGTAACTTGTGGGTTGTACACGATGTTCCCGAACACACAAAACTGTTTTATTCCGAATACAAATCTGTCGACAGATAGCGTTCGCCGGTATCGGGCAGCAGCACGACAATGTTCTTTTCAGCGAACTCAGGACGGTCTGCCAATGTGCTGGCGGCATAAATGGCAGCACCGGAGGATATCCCCACAAGCAATCCTTCTTCCTTTGCGAGACTTCTTGCCGTGGCATAGGCATCCTCGTTGCTTACCGTTATCACCTCGTCAACGACGCTTGCATCGTAGTTTCCAGGTATAAAGTTTGCTCCGATGCCCTGTATCTTGTGCGGACCGGGAGTGCCTCCCGATAGTATGGGCGAACTTTCCGGCTCAACGGCAAAGACCTTGGCTTCGGGGAATGCTGCCTTTATGGCTTTTCCCGTACCGCTGACCGTGCCTCCCGTACCAACTCCTGCCACGAAAGCATCTATCTTTATTCCGTCAGCGTTGGCTGTGCTGACAATCTCAATACCTGTGGTGCGCTCATGCACAGCAGGGTTACTGGGGTTCTCGAACTGTTGTAGAATGACTGCTCCTGGGGTGCTGTCACGCAGTTCTTCGGCCTTCTTTACAGCCCCTTTCATTCCTTCTGACCCGGGAGTGAGCACAATTTTTGTACCATAGGCACTTGCCAGTTTGCGCCGTTCTACGCTCATCGTCTCTGGCATGGTGAGTATCACCTTGTAGCCTTTTACAGCTCCGACAAGCGAAAGTCCCACTCCCGTGTTGCCACTCGTCGGTTCTATGATTGTGCCTCCTGCTTTCAGAAGCCCCTTGATCTCGGCGTCCTCAATCATTGCGAGGGCGATACGGTCTTTTACGGAACCACCTGGATTGAAGTATTCTACCTTTGCCAGGATGTTGGCGCTGATGTTGCGTGACTTCGCAAACTTGCCGAGTCTCACCACAGGTGTGTTGCCGATAAGTTGAGTGATTGAATTGTATATTTTCATAATGGTACTTTTTTAATGGCGGAAGACCCCATTGAAGCCCTCCGCCTGTTATCCTGATATTTCAGATGTGCCTTCTGGCAGTCGCCAGAGGAAAGTTGTTGCAATCTTTCTTCCTTTAGATTTTGGCGAGAGCCTGGTCTAAGTCAGCAATGATATCATCGATGTGCTCCACACCAATCGACAGTCTTACAGTAGAAGGGGTGATGTGTTGCTCCGCCAGCTCTTCGTCTGTCATCTGCGAGTGGGTAGTTGTGTAAGGATGAATAGCCAGGGATTTTACGTCAGCCACATTTGCCAGGAGTGAGAAAATCTCCAGAGAGTCGATGAATTTCCATGCGTCATCCTTGCTTCCGTTTATCTCGAAAGTGAAGATTGACCCCGCTCCGTTGGGGAAATACTTCTGGTAGAGGGCGTGGTCTTTGTGATTTGGCAGTGCCGGATGGCTGACGCTCTTCACTTTGGGGTGCTTGCTCAGGTAGTCGACTACCTTGAGAGCATTCTCTACATGGCGCTCTATACGCAGCGGCAACGACTCCACTCCTTGAAGCAAAATCCATGCGTTGAACGGTGATATGGTTGCTCCCGTGTCACGCAATATGACCGCACGGATACGTGTGACGAATGCAGCAGCCCCGGCAACATCTGCAAATATGGCACCATGATACGACGGATCAGGTTTTGCAAGGGTCGGATACTTGTCAGCATTGGCCTTGAAGTCAAACTTGCCACCGTCAACTATCACGCCGCCAAGGCTGCTTCCGTGACCTCCTATGAACTTTGTGGCTGAGTGAACCACGATATCTGCTCCGTGCTCTAACGGCCTGATAAGGATGGGGGCGAAGGTGTTGTCCACGATGAACAGGATATTATGTTTGTGAGCCACCTCTGCAATGGCGTCAAGGTCGGTCACATCGGAGTTGGGGTTGCCGAAAGTCTCGGCATAGATTACCTTGGTGTTGGGCTGGATGGCATTTTCCAGAGCCTCCAGATCATTCACGTTGACGATGGTGTTCTCCACTCCCATACTGGCGAGTGTGTGGGTTATGAGGTTGAAAGAGCCTCCGTAGAGATTGTCGGCTGCCACGATGTGGTCACCGGTAAGGCACACATTCTGCAGTGCATACGTCACTGCCGCAGCACCGGAAGCTACCGCCAGTCCGGCAACACCGCCTTCGAGAGCAGCTATTCGGTCTTCAAACACCGCCTGGGTGGAGTTGGTCAAACGACCATAGATATTGCCCGCGTCGCGCAGGCCGAATCTGTCGGCAGCATGCTGCGAGTTGCGGAACACATACGAGGTGGTCTGATAGATAGGCACTGCACGCGCGTCTGATGCCGGATCTGGCTTTTCTTGACCTACATGAAGTGCCAAAGTCTCAAGGTGAAGTTTCTTTTCTGCCATAATGGGTTTCCTTTCTTTTTGTTTTATACGTTTTACTTCTTATTTTCGTTTGCAAAGTTACGGTTCTTGGAAATAACGTTCAAATAATTTGGGAAATACGGTAAAAAAAACTAACTTTGTGTCGTTTTGCAGTAAAAACTGCTTGCTTTTCTATTGTTTGTGGCTGTCTTGCAGGAACAGAAAGGACGGTATTACATTACTGGATATAAGTGTCACCTATATAATAATGTGTATATGACTCAAGAACTGGACAATATTGATCTGCTCATATTGCAGGAGTTGCAGAATGACGGTCACCTCACCGTAAAGGAATTGTCGCACCTTGTTCATCTCAGTGTGTCGCCGGTGTATGAACGTGTGCGTCGTCTGGAACGAAAAGGCTACATCAAAGGTTATGTAGCAGTGCTTGATGCAGACAAGTTGGACTGCGGTTTCGTAGCGTTCTGCTATCTGAAGATGAAGCAGCACACACACGAAAACGCAGTCCAAATCATGGAGCGGGTACAGCAGATACCCGAGATTGTAGAAGTTTATAATATCTCCGGTGACTTTGATTTTCTGCTGAAAATCTACGTTCAGAACATGAAACAGTACCAGAGTTTTGTGATGCGGATTCTCGGCGACATCCCTGCCATAGGCTCTCTCAACTCCTCTTTCGTGTTGGGTGAGGTAAAAAACTCACACCGTCTGCCTTTGCCTGGAGTGTAGGATATGCGCCGTCGCCCTCAGGGGTTATCGTTTCAGTATGGCTAGCAAGTGATCCCACACCATTTGCACGGTAGGAATGAGGAGTTTCTCTTCCGGCGTGTGCACGTTGCGAAGTGTCGGTCCGAAACTTACCATGTCAAGTTCTGGATAACGCTCAGAGAACAGTCCGCACTCCAGACCGGCGTGTATACCGAGTACTATCGGGTCTTTACCGAACAGTTCCCGGTAGGTTTCCACCGTCATTTTCGTGAGTTTGCTGTCTGGATTCATCTTCCATGCCGGGTAACCATCGCCTGTCTCAATCTCGGCACCGGCTAGTTGGAACGTTGCTTTCACCGTGTTGCACATATTGACGAGGTTGCTCATTACGTTGGAACGCTGCGATGCTACCACGACAACCTTGTTTTTGTCGGTTTGTACGCTTGCTACGTTGCTTGAAGTTTCCACAAGCCAGTCGACTTCTTTGTCCTGACACATGGCGAGAACGCCATTGTCTACCGCTTGTAGTGAGCGGATGATATTGTCGGATACGTTCTTCGGCATGACAGTGGTGGCTTCGTGACTTTCAATAGAGAACTCCATTGACTTTTCCGTAACGTGGAACTCGTCTTCCACGTCAGCGGTAAACACGTTCCAGTCTGCACGCACATGTTCCTTGTATTCGCTCGGTACGCAGAACACCACCACCGCATCGCGCGGAATGGCATTGTGCATTTTGCCACTATTCCAAGAGTGCAAGTGCACTCCGTACTTTTCATTCTCGTTGTAGAGGAAGCGTGCTACAAGTTTGATGGCGTTGGCTCTCTTCTTGTTGATGTCGTCTCCAGAGTGTCCGCCGAATAGTCCCTTAATCGTCAACTGCATGAAGAAAGAATCCTCAGGCGCCTCTTCCGCAGTGTATTTGAACGTGGCTTTTGTCGTCCTTCCACCTGCGCATGACACGAAAATCTGCCCTTCGTCCTCGCTGTCGAGGTTGATGAGCATCTTGCCGGTCATAAATCCAGCCTTCAGACCGGCAGCTCCTGTAAGCCCTGTCTCCTCGTCGCGCGTGAACAGACACTCTATCGGACCGTGTTCAATGGTGTTTGAGTCAAGTATAGCCAGTTCGATGGCGCAACCGATGCCGTCGTCAGCACCGAGAGTAGTGCCGCGTGCCTTCAGCCATTCTCCGTCGACATAAGTTTCTATCGGGTCATTCATGAAGTCAATCTCTTTGTCAATGAGTTTGTCACACACCATGTCCATGTGACTCTGAAGTATGATGCAGTCCCTATCCTCGTAGCCGGGAGTAGCCCCTTTGCGAATAAGCACATTGCCGGTCTCGTCCACCAGAGTTTCCAAATTGCGGCTCTCACCGAAATCTTTTAGATATTTGATCATCTTTTCCTCGTGTTTTGACGGACGGGGAATCTTGTTTATTTCCGCAAACTTCTCAAATACAAGGGCTGGCGTCAATTCGCTTTCGTTCATAATAGTCTCTTTTATATTTTTTTATTCATTAATATTTCCGTTCTTTCTGTAATTGTGCTAATTTTGCAAGCATAAAGTTTAGAAATCTGCTTACAAAGATAGAGAATAATGATTGAAACTCTTTTGGCAAGTGTGTTAATTATTGCAATAGCGGTAATATTGCTCTCTGTCGGTGTGATTTTACGGAAAAACGGACGCTTCTCCTCTTTTCATATACACGATTCCGAGGCTATGAAGGAACGTGGAATACACTGCGTCGTGGATCAGGATAGGGAAGCGAGAGCAAAGAACAAATTCTTTTAGGAAATAAAAAACAAAAAAAATACAGTCAAACAATGAACAAATTATCACTTGCACTGTCCACTGCGGCAATGGCAGTTACAGTGCTGACGTCATGTAACAATGCTCCCAAGGCCAATGACACAAAATCAGTGCCTGCGGTTTCCTCCGAACTGAAGATTGCCTACATCGAAAGCGACAGCATCATGAGCCAGTATCAGTTTGCAAAAGATTTTTCCGCAATTCTCCAGAAGAAGAGCACTAACATCCAGAATACGCTCAACGGCAAGCAGCAAGCAGTGCAGGCAGCTGCGGCAAAGCTCCAGCAGGACTACCAGTCAAACAGCCTTACGCAGGAACAGGCACAGGCTCGTCAGGCAGCAATACAGAAACAGGCAAGTGACCTTGACGCACTCAATCAGCGGTTGACCAGTGAGTTCCAAAAAGAACAACTGAAATATCAGCAGGCATTGCAGGACAGCATTGACCATTACCTCGCATCTTACAACAAAGACAAGAAATATTCATTCATCCTGACCAAGGGTGGCGTAAGCAACATCCTCTATGCAGACAAGTCGTGTGATATCACTGATGATGTCATCAAGGGGCTGAACAAGACATACAAGCCGTCAAAGGCTACAACCGAGGAAAAGAAGGACAAGAAATAATCCGTCGGTTACATAGTTGTCAACACAGCAGCGTCCGGAAGGTTTGACTCTTCCGGACGCTGTTTTTTTGTTGCCGGAATATTCCATAATTTAGGTGCAGAGCCAGGATAGGTCAGCTGCATATCTCAGACCGTAATGCATACACCGATGTCAAAACCGAAAGTATGTGTCTTGTGAAGCAATAGTTCTCTTTTTCCAATAGGGCAGGTTGAGAACAGAGAACATTCTCTTCGTAAAGACCTGATATATAGGTTGTGTGATTACGAAGATATGCTTCTCTAACGGTAAAAATGCAGAATAGTTACACTTTTCAGATGATAGGTCTGTTGAAAAGCATTTGTGTGATGTCCTTGCCGACGAAATATTTCTGGTATTCGCTCTCGAAATTTGGGGTGAAAACACCTTTTCCGATGTTTTCCCCAATCTCTTCCGCTGCCCAAAAACGGCCTCCGGCAAGTTCGTCCGGGCTTGGGCGAACCTCTCCGTCGAAGACTGTGGCATTGACATACACCAGTTCGCTCTCGGTCAAACTGTTGTAGACGTACTTGTCAATGAAGGTGGGGGTGAAGCCATAGACGCCGAGTTCTTCGCTCACTTCACGCCGCAGGGCTTCCTGAGGGGTCTCTCCGTAGTCCATATGCCCTCCACATGCGGTGTCCCATTTGCCGGGCTGTATGTCTTTCCAGTCGGGACGGCGCTGTAAAAAGAGTTCTCCACGGCTGTTGAAAAGATGCAGATGCACCACGGGATGCAGTATACGGCTGCCGTTGTGTGCCTCTCCGCGTGTCACGCTGCCGAGCACATTGCCATCGGCATCAACCCTTGGAAACAGTTCAGCCTTGTTGTCCATCGTCCTGAGCACCGAGTGCGACGAGTGAAGTGAAACATTCTGGGAAGATTCTCCGCAGTTGTCGCCGCGTGACACGGCTCTCTTGACGGAAGAAAGCATAGATAGCACTGCCCGAGCCGCTCATTGATGCATACGTTGCACCCATGCGATAGAGTGTGCGTTTGATTTCTGCGAGTTCGGGATAGCGTGGGAACAGTGATTCCTCAAAGTCGTTTGTGAGTATCCCGTTCCAAGTTTCCATTGGCTGCATCACCACCTCCACACAGTTCTTTATGGGGGAGTGCGGTGTCGTGTTGGCAAAAGCCTCTCTTGTAGAAATGGCCAATGGCGGTTTGACAACGGCGAGTTTCATATCGCGCATCTGATAGCAGATGCCGGGAATACGGTAGAGCCGTTCGCCGATACCCTCGGCATAGGCGGGCTGTGACTTTATGAAAAAGGCGCAGTCGGCACCCAGTTGTGCGGCGTATGTCTCGAGTTCCTTGTCGCTAAGTCCGATGTGGAACTTCGTGTTCAGTTCTTTCAGCATATAGGCGGCGTCACTCGAGCCACCGCCAAGGCCTGCTTGAGACGGGATGCGCTTGTCGAGAAAGACGTGGACGGGCGGCATGTGGTAATCCTTTGCCAAGAGGTTGTAGGCTTTGACCACAAGGTTTGTCTGCTCGTCGCACTCTATAGTGTCGCCGGTAACGGTCAGGCGGCACGGGAAAGGATAGGCTTCTGCCTGCTCCTCTATGCGCAATTCGTCGCAGAGAGGAACGGGCAGAAACACTGTTTCGATGTCGTGATAACCGTCAGGACGTTTTCTGACGATATTCAGACCGAGGTTTATCTTCGCTTGGGGCTTACTCATTAAGGTTTCGCTTGACCTTTTCCACATAGGCATCGATGCTCGCTACGGCGGTGACATTGAGGATGTCCCTTACCGAAGACTCGAAGTCTGTGAAGTGGATAGGCTTGTTCAGTCCCATCTGAATGGGGCCGATGACCTCCACTTCGGGCGCAAGCGCCTTCAGGAGTTTGTAACTGCAGTTCGCAGATGACATGTTCGGGAATACGAGGGTGTTGACTTCCTTGCCCTTGAGACGTGTAAACGGATATTTCTCGTCACGCAGTTCGGTGTTGAGGGCAAAGTTCATCTGCATCTCGCCGTCCACAAGCATGTCGGGATAATTTTTCTGTAGTGACTCCACGGCATTGTGCACGCTCAGTGGAGAGCCCTTTTCGTCTGTGCCGAAGTTGGAGTAACTGACCACTGCCATTACCGGCTCGTCATTGAAGAACTTCACTGTGTCGTAACTCAACTTTGCTATATCCTCTATGACATTCTCGTCGGGGTGACGGTTAATCAGCGTATCGGCGATGTAGTAAGTTCCCTTCTTCGTGTTGAGAATGTGCATTGTGGCGAATGTCTTGTGGTCCGGACGTATGCCGATAACCTCTTTCGCCACCTTGATAGTATTGGAATATTTCGTGTAGAGACCAGTTATGAAGGCGTCTGCCTGACCTGTCTCCACCATCATCATACCGAAATAGTTGCGCTCGAACATCTTGTCGTTCGCTTCCTCAAGGGTGTAACCCTGGCGCTGACGCTTCTCTGCCAGCAATTTTGCGAACAGTTCACGGCGCGGACGTTCCCTGTCGTGACGCAGGTTGATAATCTCTATGCCTTCGAGTGAGAGTTCCAGTTCCTTTGCCTTCTTGGCAATCATCTCCTCGTTGCCGAGCAGTATCGGGTGGCAGATGCCTTCCGCCAGTGCAGCCACAGCCGCCTTTATCATGGTTGGGTGCAGTCCTTCTGCGAAGACTATGCGCTGCGGATGCTTGCGCGCAGTGTCGTAGAGTTTCTGCGTGAGTTTTGTTTCCTGTCCGAGCAACTGGCGCAGACTGCTCTTGTAAGCGTCCCAGTCTTCAATCGGTTTGCGTGCCACTCCGCTCTCTATTGCAGCCTTTGCGACGGCGGCACTCACCTCGGTGATGAGGCGTGGGTCTACCGGTTTCGGTATGAAATACTTCGGACCGAAGGTCAAGTCATTGACATGATAAACTTCATTGACCACATCCGGCACGGGTTTCTTTGCCAGTTCGGCGATGGCAAGCACTGCAGCCATCTTCATTTCTTCGTTGATAGCCGAGGCGTTGACATCGAGTGCTCCGCGGAAAATATATGGGAAGCCGATGACATTGTTGATCTGGTTGGGGTAGTCAGAGCGGCCTGTGGACATCAGAACATCCGGTCTGCTTGCCATCGCGTCCTCGTAGGAAATCTCGGGAACAGGGTTCGCAAGTGCGAATACGATAGGTTTCTCCGCCATGGAGCGCACCATGTCCTGACTGAGTACGTTGCCTTTGGAGAGTCCTACAAATACGTCTGCTCCCTTGATGGCCTCTTCCAGCGAGTGTACGTCACGACGGTCGGTGGCGAAAAGTTTCTTCTGTTCTGTGAGGTTTGGACGGTCCGACGTGATGACACCCTTGGAGTCGAGCATCACAATGTTCTTTGTCTGTGCTCCGAGGGCAACATACATCTTGGTACATGATATGGCTGCCGCTCCCGCACCGTTGACCACAATCTTCACATCCTCTATCTTCTTGCCCGCAACTTCCAGTGCATTCTTCAGTCCGGCGGCGGATATGATTGCCGTACCGTGCTGGTCGTCGTGCATGACAGGTATGTCGAGATTCTTCTTGAGGCGTTCCTCGATGTAGAAACACTCTGGAGCCTTGATGTCCTCAAGGTTGATTCCGCCGAAAGTAGGGGCGATTCTCTCCACCGCTTCGCAGAATTTCTCAGGGTCTTTCTCGTTCACTTCGATGTCGAAAACGTCGATGCCGCCGTATATCTTGAACAGTAGTCCCTTGCCTTCCATTACCGGTTTGCCGCTCATTGCGCCTATATCGCCGAGACCGAGCACCGCTGTACCGTTGGAGATTACTGCCACAAGGTTGCCCTTGTCGGTGTATTTGTAGGCATTGTCGGGGTTTTCCTGTATCTCCAGACATGGAAATGCCACACCTGGAGAGTATGCCAATGACAGGTCAGTCTGTGTTCTGTGTGCTTTGGTGGGTATTACCTCAATTTTGCCCGGTTTGCCTTTCTCGTGATAGCGGAGTGCTTCTTCTTTCGTGATCTTCACCATAAATCCAATAATATTAAGTCTCTTGTAAAACAATCTTACCTTTCCGCAGAAGTTGCCATAGTGTTTGTCACGCCTGCGAACAGTACCACAAAGTTACACGAAATGTGAGAGACGGCAAAGGAAATGCCCGTCTCGTCTACGAAAAAATAAGTTTTTTTTATCATCTCGCTTTCGATTCCGTTTTTCTGACAGGTTGCGGGCTTAAAGTCTGCTCACCTGTTTGACGCCCTTGACGGTGCGCAGTTTCTTCATGAGAAGTTCCATTCGGGCGGTGTCTTCCACCATTACTACGACGTTGCCGGAGAACAGTCCGTCATGCGAGTCGATGTTTATGGAGCGTATCGCCACTTTCTCCTCCTTCGAAATGATTGAAGTGATGTTGTTGACGATGCCGAGGTCGTCATTGCCGATTATGCGCAGGGTGGTGGAGTACTGTGCCTGTCCCTTGCCGCTCCAGCGCGCTTTCAGTATGCGGTAGCCGAACCTCTTGTGCAGTTCGGTGGCGTTGGGGCAGTCATTGCGGTGTATCTTTATGCCGCCGCTTACGGTCACGAAGCCGAACACATCGTCACCGTAGATAGGATTGCAACACTTTGCCAGTGAATAGTCTATGCCCTTGATGTTCTTGTCAATGACGAGGATGTCCTCGGAACTGTGAGCCAACTGCTCGTTGGGACTTTCATAGGTGAACTCTTCAGCCGAACGTGTGGCGGCAGGGGCATTGAGATGGAGCGTGAAATCGCGCACCTCGGCATATTTGTCGATGACGTTGGCAATGTCGAGCCGTTCATCGGCTATGGCTTTATAGAAGTCGCTGATGACCTTGTAGCCCATTTTCTTTGCCACATTGGATATTATTCCTTCGTCAAGGTCTATCTTTCTGTTCTTCAGGCGGCGTACAAGCAGTTCCTTGGCGATGAGGATTTCCTTCGCCTGAGTCTCCTTCAGGGCAAGGCGGAGTTTGGATTTCGCCCTCGAGGTCTTGACTATATGCAGCCAGTCCTGTTTCGGTGTCTGGTTCGATTGGGTGATAATCTCCACTTGGTCTCCCGAGTTGAGTTTCTCGCGCATGGAGACATTGCGTCCGTTGACACGCGCTCCCACACAGTGGTTGCCCACCTGCGAGTGTACATGATAGGCGAAATCGAGCACCGTGGCTCCCTTGGCGAGTTTGTAGAGGTCGCCCCTCGGGGTGAACACATACACCTCGTCTTCATAGAGGTCGCTTTTGAACTGGTCTATCATTTGCATGTCGTCACCGGCCTCGAGAGCCTGGCGTATGTCGGCAAGCCATGTGTCCAGTCCGCTCTCACTCTTGACTCCCTTGTATCGCCAGTGTGCTGCGAGACCGTTCTCGGCCACTTCGTCCATACGCTCCGTGCGTATCTGAACCTCCACCCACTTGTTTTGCGGACCGAGAACGGTGATGTGCAGACTTTCGTAACCGTTGCTCTTGGGTACGGAAAGCCAGTCGCGCAGACGTTTGGGGTTAGGCTGGTACATGTCGGTAACTATGGAGTATGCCTGCCAGCACTTCATTTTCTCCTGCTCAAGAGGGGCGTCTATGATGATGCGAATGGCGAACAAATCATATATGCCGTCAAATCCGCACCCCTGTTTTTTCATCTTCTGCCAGATAGAGTGTATGCTCTTGGTGCGCCCTTTCATGTGGAAACGCAGTCCGGCAGCAAGGAGTTTCTCCTGCACGGGGGCTATAAACGAGTCGATATAAGCGTCTCTTGCCTGTTTTGTAGCGTTGAGATTGTCCTTGATCATGTAGTATGCGTCATGTTCAAGATACTTCAACGACAGGTCTTCAAGTTCGCTTTTCAGTCGGTAGAGACCAAGTTTGTGGGCTATGGGGGCATAGAGATAACTGGCTTCTTCCGCCACTTTGCGCTGTGCTTCGGTGTTGTCCGTGTCGCGGATGAGGCGCATCACGTTCACCCTGTCGGCAATCATGATGAGGATAACGCGCATGTCCTCAGCAAAGGTAATGAGGAGATTGCGGAAGTTCTCCGTCTCTATCGTCGGCGTTTTGCTGTACAGTTCGCCCACCTTGCGCAGTCCTTTCATGATGTGTGCCACCTGTTCCCCGAACTCTTTCCCGGTCTTTTCGAGGGTCAGCGAACCTGCCGATATGCCGCAGTAGAGGAGCGTGGCCAGTACCGTTTCTGTCCCGAGATGCAGGTCTTCCACTGCGATGACTGATGTCTGGAGGGCTGACAGTATGGGGTTAAGTCCGAATACGTCGCGGCAAAGTTTGCCTTCCTCGACTGCACTTGACAGGTATGAGAGGACTTTCTCCTCTTCCTCTTTCTTCAGGCTGTCGCCGAGGCTGCGGCGCAGTCGGCTGATCAGTTCTTTTGCTTCTGCGGTTTCCTTTTCGGAAAAAATGAGTTTCTCTTCCATAACGGTCGTTTTGTGGTTCAAAGTTACAAAAAAACGATGAATTGTTTTCTCGTTTTGGGAAATCTGGGTACATTTGTATCGTATTTTTACAAATAGGTTAACAATTTTAATAAAAGGACAAACGGATATATGTTTTCAGAGAAAGATTTGAACCAGATATCCCTTCGTGGCATCACGGAGGAGCAGGTGTGCAGTCAGTTGAAGAGCATTTCGGAGGGCTTCCCGTACCTTCGTCTGAAGTCGGCAGCAGCCGTGGGCAACGGCATAAAGGCGTTCGACGACGCTGAACGCAGCGCTTTCACTGCGAAATGGAACGCTTATAAGGCGGAAGGACACAAGGTCGTGAAGTTCGTGCCGGCGAGTGGCGCGGCGAGCAGGATGTTCAAAAACCTCTTCGCTTTTGTGTCTGCGCCGTATGACAAGCCCGAAACTGACTTTGAAAAGAAGTTTTTCTCTGATATAAGAAAGTTCGCTTTCGCCGACGAACTGTCGGCCGTATGTCTGAAAAACAATGGCAAGAGCCTCGATGAACTGATTGCCGACGGTGGCTACAAGGCTGTTGTCAGGAATCTGCTCGATGCCGATGGGCTCAACTACGGACAACTTCCAAAAGGTCTGTTGCTCTTTCATGCCTATCCTGACGGTGCGCGTACTCCCATGGAAGAGCATCTCGTGGAGGCTGCACTCTATGCAAGCAGCAACTCCGAGGCGAATGTCCACTTCACCGTTTCTGCCAGCCACAAGGAACTGTTCCGTGCCCGTGTGGAGAAGACTGTGGGCAAATATGCGGAAAAATACGGCATTAAGTATAATGTGAGTTTTTCAGAGCAGAAACCATCTACCGACACTATCGCCGCAAATGCAGACAACACGCCGTTCAGGAATGCCGATGGTTCGCTTCTGTTCCGTCCCGGAGGTCATGGCGCACTGATAGAAAACCTTGGCGACATCGAGGCAGACGTGGTGTTCATCAAGAATATAGACAATGTCGTTCCCGACCGTCTGAAGGGCGACACCGTGGACTACAAGCAGTTGCTTGCAGGTGTTCTCGTCGAGGTGCAGCGCAGGGCATTCGGCTATATAGAACTTCTTGATACGGGAAAATACAGCCACAGCCAGTTGGAAGAGATTATCCGATTTGTCCAGCAAGACCTGTTTTGCCGCAAGGACGACATAAAATATCTTGAGGATGCGGAACTTGTGATATACCTGAGAAAGAAACTCAACCGCCCGATGCGTGTCTGTGGTGTGGTGAGAAATGCCGGCGAACCTGGTGGAGGTCCGTTTGTTGCCTACAATCAGGACGGCACTTCGTCGCTCCAGATACTTGAGTCGAGCCAGATAGACCCCGGCAACGAGGAGTATATGCAGATGTTCCGCCAGGGCACACACTTCAATCCGGTAGACCTTGTCTGCGCTTTGAAGAACTATAAGGGTGAGAAATTCGACTTGAAACAGTATGTTGACCCTCTCACAGGCTTCATCTCCAACAAGAGCAAGGACGGCAAGGAACTGAAAGCACTGGAGTTGCCGGGACTTTGGAACGGTGCGATGAGCGACTGGAACACCATCTTCGTGGAAGTTCCACAGTCAACCTTCAATCCTGTGAAGACTGTCAACGACCTCCTGCGCGAGCAACACCAATAACCTGATGACACGTTCGGAGAGGGTAGAGCGCATTCTCTGCTACTTCAAGGAGCAGATGCCGGTCGTCACAAGCGAACTGCATTTCGGCAGCGCATTCCAGTTGCTGGTGGCGACAATGCTCAGTGCTCAGTGCACGGATGCCCGAATCAATCAGGTGACGCCAGCCCTATTTCTCCGCTATCCCGATGCCCGGGCTATGGCGCAGGCGGAAGAAGAGGACTTGTTTGACCTCATCCGCAGCGTGAGTTATCCCAATGCGAAAGCCAAGCACCTGAAACTGATGGCGCAGAAACTGGTCGATGACTTCGGCGGAGAAGTGCCCGATGACCGCAAACAGTTGGAGTCCTTGGCTGGAGTGGGGCGCAAGACTGCCAATGTAGTGCAGGCTGTGTGGTTCGGAAAGCCCACTTTGGCTGTCGACACCCATGTCTTCCGTGTCAGCCACCGTCTGGGTCTGGTGCCCAAGACGGCAGATACTCCGCTGAAGGTGGAACTCGCTTTGCATAAGTATATCCCCGATTCGGTTGTCCCCGACGCCCATCACTGGCTGCTCCTCCACGGCAGATATACCTGTCAAAGCCGCAAGCCGAAGTGTGGAGAGTGCCCTTTCACGGTCTTCTGCCCCTCTTCAGAAAAGAAAGTTTCCTTCTGAAAAGGAAAGAAAAGCGCAAAAGTTTCCTTTTCAGAAGGAAACTTTTGCGCTTTTGTAGTCCAGGGTTGTGGTATTGCAACCGGTGGAGTTATACCGTGTGTTATGCGGTGTGTCGCTGTGCAGACGGTCTGTTTGCGGTCATTTCTGTATGACTACACCGACTGTTTTGCCTCCTCCTGCGTACACTTGGTTCTTGTTGTAGTAAATGCTTTTTATCTCCGAGTAGGTCTCGCCGTCCTCTTTTGCATAGCGGATTTTTGTCGTCAGGGTGTCGACATCGATGCCTGTGCTTGTGGGAATATACAGATATGCTGTGGTTTCGCCTGTGTTGTCCACCTTCACAGAGGGCGTTATGAACACCATGCCGTAAGAGGGGTCGTTGGCGATGAATCCGTTGTTGTCACTGAATCCGTAACCTGTGAACGTCTCGCTGCTCGTTCCTCCTATGGTTACGGTCTGTTTTGTTGCCGTCATGTTGTTGAGTGCAGTCTGCACCTCCGATGTTGTCAGCACCTTGTCGGTGATGACCGGCCAAGAGTGCGGGGCGTCGATGCTGAAGAACTGCTTGTTGTTCTTGTCGATGAAATACAGGAACAGGCTGGTGCGTGTCCAATAGTTGATTTCCGTGTCGGTGCTGTCGTGCCACTTCAGGTCTTTCTCGCATGACGTGAAAGTCAGCGTGGCGCAGGCGAGAAGAACCGTGAGAAAAATCTTTTTCATGTCTATTTGCTTAGTTTGAGTGATTCTATTGGGCGGTTGGTGGTAATCTTGTCCACCTTGTTTTCCATGAGTGTCCACACGTTGTCGAGGTTGTCGACAGTCCATACGTTCACTGTCAGACCGAGTCTGTGGCACTCCTCAATCCATTCCGGGTGCTTCTTGAGCAGTACGCTCTGCTCGTAGTCAATGCCGGTGAGCCCTTTTGACTTTATCTCCTGTGGTGTCAGGTCACCCGAGAGGTACTCCACGCACAGGTTGACCTTGTCTTCTTTCTTGTCTGCACGCTGTCCGTTGGGGCCGTCAAGTGCCTTGTGGGCTTTCGCCACCAGTTCTTCGCAGACGTGAAGGCTGAATGATATGTAGTCCGTCTGGTCTACAACGCCGTATTTCTTCACCAGTCTCAGCATCTCGTCCACGCATTTGCTCTCTGCCTCTTTTGTGGAATGGCCTTTTATTTCCAGTACCAGTCGCATGGGAGACAGATGCGAGCCTTCCCACAGATACTGCTCCAAGGTGGGCAAAGTCTCGCCGTTGGCAAGGCGCAGGTTGCGCAGGTCGGCGTATTTCGAGGTCTCTATCCTCACTCCGTCAATAGTTGCGTCGTGGTTGATGACGCACACGCCGTCGGCGGTAACCCACACGTCAAACTCCGAGCCCCAGCATCCGGCTTCGGCTGCTTTGTGCAATGACGTGATGGAGTTTTGTGCCGAACCCTCCGTTTTCCAGTGTCCGCGATGGGCTACAATCCTCGTTTGTGCTGTCGCTGTCGCCGTCATGGCGAGCAGTAGCAGTGTAGTAATGATCTTGTTCATGTTATGTTCCTTTCTGTTTGTTGCCGTTTTGTTGATAACGTACTGCCGTACCTATTTATTATATGTGTGTTTCTGTCCTCGTTATTCCGCCTGTCTGTCGGGCCAGTTCACGAGAAAGAGTTTCTCCGTTGCCCGGGTGAATGCCGTGTAGAGCCAGTGGAAGTAGTCGTTGCCGAGCATTTCTTCGGTCATGTATCCCTGGTCTATGTAGACGTGCGCCCACTGTCCGCCTTGCGCCTTGTGGCAAGTGACGGCGTAGGCGTATTTCACTTGTAGCGCATTGAAGAAGCGGTCTTCACGCAGAGCCTTCATTCTGTCGGTCTTCAACCGTATGTCCGCATAATCGGCAAGCACCCCTTCGTAGAGCCTGTTCTGCTGTTCTGCGGTGAGAGAGGGCGACTCTGACGACAGACTGTCCATGAGCATGGTGACCTCGACCTCATAGTCATCGTAGTCGGGGAAGCGCAGCCGCACGTCGGAAAAGCGGAATCCGTAGAGTTCCCTCTGTCCTGAGACGCGCTCCACGGTGGCTATGTCGCCGTTGGCGAGGAACGAGGGCGTTCCGTCATCTTCTCTTTTGCCCTGTTGTTGCGGTTTTGTCCAGTGGTAACTGTTCTTCACCACCATGAGCCGGTCACCCCTTGTGAGTTCCTCCTCACGTCCGAGTATCATGTTGCGGATGCCGTTGTTGTAGATGTTTGCCCTCTTGTTGGAGCGTGTTATCACCATAGTGCCGTCGATGCCGACGTGTGCATAACTGCTTGAAATCTGCTCTATGAGTTCGTCGCCCTTTACAACCGCGATGTCGGCAAATCCCTTTAGCCTTATCCGTGGCAGTTCCGTGGTGTCGTCACGCTCTATTTTCCGTCTTATGGATGTGGCGTTGCAGAGTATGCCGCTGCCCTCGCTCTGGCGCAGAACCTCGTTGATGTCGCAACTGAAGACGTGCAGTCCGTAACCGTTAAGTGTGCTTGCGTCTAGCGCAGGCGACCCGTCATCGCCCACAGGTGGCAACTGCGCCTTGTCGCCGATGAGCATCAGACGGCAGTTTTCGCCCGAATAGACGTAGCGGATAAGGTCGTTGAGCAATTGTCCCGAGCCGAACACGCCCTCGCCGAACGGTTGTCTGTTGGAGATCATCGATGCCTCGTCGACAATGAAAAGGGTGTTTCGGTTGAGGTTGTTGGAGATGTTGAACGGCGTGTCATTGCCCGAAAAGGTGCGCTGGCGGTAGATGCGGCGGTGTATGGTGTAGGCTTGCATGCCGCTGTTCACGGCAAACACCTTGGCGGCACGGCCTGTCGGTGCCATGAGCACCACCCTCTGCCCGAGACGATGGAGGGTCTTCACTATGGCGGCGGCTATGCTCGTCTTGCCCGTGCCGGCAGAACCGCGCATGAGCATCACGCCGTTTGCCGACGTGTCAAACATGAATGAGGCAAACGTGCCCACCGCTCCGACCTGTTCGGCCGAGGGTTCGTGTGCGAACGAACGGAATATTTCAGCGGTTAATTCACTTGCCGTCATCGTTTTTGTGAAAAGTATTTCGTATCTTTGCAGACGGTTGTATGCTGACCGTTGCAGGGATGTTGTTCACCCTGTGCAAAGGTAGCACAAAAAAAGAATATGCAGATGAAAAAGTGGAATAATTGCATCCTGCTGATTTGCGCTTTCCTCCTGTTGCTGATTTGCGCGCTGAGCATCTGCGGAACTATGGCCGGTCACGATGTAACAGAACCCGATGGCAATGACACAACAATTCATAATACGCATCACTGACACTGCTCTCTCATTTGCCATGAGGTGCAATGACGGCACGCCTGTTGCCTACGAACCCTACGAGATGAAGCGGAGCATGTCGGTGGAAGCCAACTTGCGCGAGGCGTTTCGTGATGTCGAGATGCTCCGAAGGGCTGACCGCCGTGTGACGGCGATAGTGGATTCGCCCGTGTTGCTTGTCCCCATAGAGGAATACAAGGCTGAAGAGGCGGAGGAGCAGTACGGCTTTGTGTTTACGCAACCCGAGGGTACGGTGGTGGCAAGCGTCGTGTTGCCGTCGCTTGGCAGCGTCGCGGTCTATGCTGTCAGCAAGGATTTGCGCACCGTTCTCAGTGACCACTTCGAGGAGATACGCATCTTGCCGCTCATGGCACATCTGTGGGAGTTTCTCCTGCAGCGCAGTCTCGGAGGCGCAAACAAGAAACTTTTCGCTTATTTTCATGACGGTGTGATGGAGGTGTGCTCCTTTTCGAGGGGGCGTTTCCTGTTCAGCAACCGTTTCAGTGTCTCTGATTCGCACGACGCACTCTACTATCTGCTTGGCGTATGGAAGAACATCGGGGCGAAGGCAATGGTCGACGACCTGTTCCTCTTGGGACGTATTCCGGCACGCGAAGCCCTCGTCAACGATGCCAAACAGTTTCTCCGCCGGGTCTATTACATCAATCCTTCCGGCGATTTCAACCGTGCCGACTTCACGCAAGTGGAGGATATGCCGTTCGACATGATGGTCGCATTCGGCAGAAGCACCGTAAACGGCAACTGACACCCCCTGTCCGCGACAATGGGTACACCTTATTATATTATATAGGCAATGCGTATAATAACAGGTAAATACAAGGGACGCCGCTTTGAAGTGCCGCGTTCGTTCAAGGCAAGGCCCACTACCGACTTTGCCAAGGAGAATTTGTTTAATGTCATCAGGGCTTATATAGATTTCGAGGACTGCCGTGCCCTCGACCTGTTTGCCGGTACGGGCAGCATCACACTCGAGATACTGTCGCGCGGAGCACAGTCGGTGGTGAGCGTGGAGCAGGACAGAAGCCACGCCGCATTCATCAGTTCGTGTCTCAAGAAACTCGCTGTTGACAACTGTATGCTTGTCTGTGGCGATGCTTTCCGCTATGTCGGCAGTTGCCGACAGCAGTATGACCTTGTCTTTGCCGACCCCCCTTACGCACTGGAAAAACTCGACACCATACCCGATACCGTCCTTGACAAGGGACTGCTTGCCCCCGACGGCATCCTCGTACTGGAGCATGGGGCAGCCAATGACTTCTCGCAGCATCCGCGATTTGTGGGTCATAGAGCCTACGGAAGCGTGAACTTCTCGTTCTTCAAGTAGGTTTTTGTGACCGTACCACGGTCGTGGTACGGTCGGATACCGACCGTTGTCCGACTGGTTACCGACCGTGGTTCGGTCGTACCACGACCGTTGTACGCCGCCGAAACTGTGCTTTCGGACTGCGATTACTGTGCTCTTGGGCTGCGATTACTGTGTTCTTGCATCGCAAAACAATTGTTTGCGGCGATTAAACGTTTTTCTCTTTCTTCAGTCAAATGTATGTCTTGCGTACCAAGAACACCGTTGGCAGGCCGGCTGTCAACAAGAAACGACATTACAGACATAACGACAAAGATTATGAGAAAGACTATTTTGGCAATGGTGGCCGTGGCGTTGATGACCGTCAACGCCAATGCACAGGATACGCAGAAGCGTCCTGAGAGGAAGTTCAACAAGGAAGAGATGGTGCAGCGCAGGGCTGAAAGCATGGCGAAAGAACTGGGACTGGACAGCCTGCAGAAGGCTTCGGTGGTGCAGTTGCTCTCCAAACATTCAGACAGACCGGATTTCCGCCGTCCGCCACGCCGTCCCGACGGTGAGCGCAAGGACTCGGTAGAGAGGAAGCGTCCGTCGGAGGAGGAGATGAAAAAGATGCAGGAGACGATGCAGAAGGAGCGTGAAGAGTTCAATGCAGAACTGAAAAAGATACTCACTACGGAGCAGTTTGCCAAGTATGAAGAACTGGAAAAGCAGCGTGCAAACCGTGGTGGCGGCAGGCCGGCAGGTCCGCGCGGCAGACGTTAAAATACTTTTGTGTGGGGTGCGTGGGCACCTCTTGAAGTATCATTCTTGTTCGACGGGGAGACACCTTGTGGGTGTTTCCCCATTTTTTTATTTTGTCGTAAGGGGGAAAAACGTTACCTTTGCACAGTACAATCTGACAATCAGAAAAATGAAAGCATACAACGGTAAATTGTTTCTGGCGGTAATGCTGGCGTTGGTCATGGGTTCATGCTCGCGCAAGAAGGATACTGATACAATCATTACCAAGATAGAACTCCCCAAAGTCAGCAAAGAGACGAAGGCAGCCTGCACCGGTGACAACAGTCAGACGTTCCAGTGGGGCAGCGGAAACTGCGAAGCCAGGGTTTCCGTAACGGCGGACAAGGGGCAGCCAGTGGTGAAAGATGAAGACGGAAACAAGTACTATGACAACGTGGTGACGCTCGTGCTGGACAGTCCGGACGGTCTGTCGGTAAAGCGTGAGTTCCGCAAGGGCGACTTCACTCCATATATCAATACCGACTACATCAAGCCTTCGAAGAGCATAATCAAGGGTCTGGTGTTCAATAAAGTGGAGAACGGCAACGCCGTGTTCGTGGCAACCATAGGCTCTCCGGACGATATGGCGGACGAGTATATGCTTGTTGAAGTAAACGTGTCGAAGTCCGGTGCAGTGACAATGAGCGGACTTCAGGAAATGGAATAACTGAAAACCATGAGAGAATATAAGGAACTGAAAATAGCAGTGGCTGGAACGGGATATGTGGGAATGTCGATTGCCACGCTCCTGTCGCAGCATCATCAGGTGACGGCGGTGGATGTCCTGCCGGAGAAAGTGGACAAGGTGAACCGTCGGATAAGTCCTATTCAGGACGATTACATAGAGGCTTACCTTGCCGGATACCGTGTTGCGGACGATGAGGGGATAAAGGCTTTCCGCCGGGGAGATGTCTCGGGGCTGGAGAGAACAGACCTTCGCCTCACCGCAACGCTCGACGGTGCAGCCGCCTACAGGGACGCAGACTTCGTGATAATTGCCGCCCCGACCAACTACGACTCCGAAAAGAACCACTTCGACACCACTCATGTGGAGGAGGTAATAGACCTTGTGCTCGACGTGAATCCTGATGCCACGATGGTGATAAAGTCGACTATCCCCGTGGGATACTGCCGCAGCCTGTATGCGAAATATGCGGAGCGGTTCAAGGCGGAGCACAAGGACAGTACAAGCAAACTGCGCCTGATTTTCTCGCCGGAGTTTCTGCGCGAGAGCAAGGCTCTCTATGACAACCTCTACCCGTCGAGAATCATCGTCGGTTACCCCAAGATGATAACTGCAGACGACAGTGACGGTACCAACGAGGCGATAAGGTCGATAGCCGGAAACCACCTGCGCGAAGCCGCAGAGACCTTTGCCAAACTCCTTGTGGAGGGCGCAGTGAAGAAGGATGTGCCTGTCCTGTTCATGGGAATGAAGGATGCCGAGGCGGTAAAACTGTTCGCCAACACTTACCTTGCGCTGCGCGTGTCCTACTTCAACGAACTGGACACCTACGCAGAGGTGAAAGGTCTCGACTCAAAGGCCATAATCCAGGGCGTGGGACTGGACCCCAGAATAGGCAAACACTATAATAACCCGTCGTTCGGATACGGAGGCTACTGTCTGCCAAAGGACACCAAGCAGTTGCTGGCGAACTATCAGGACGTGCCGCAACAGATGATGACCGCCATAGTAGAGTCCAACAGGACACGCAAAGACTATATTGCCGACGCTGTGTTGCGCAAAGCGGGGTGGTATGCATACACCCTTGACAACGAGTATCAGCCGAATGCGGGCAACAAGACCGTGACAGTGGGAGTGTTCAGGCTTACCATGAAGTCGAACAGCGACAACTTCCGGCAGTCCGCAATCCAAGGCGTGATGAAGCGTATCAAGGCAAAGGGCGCGCAGGTTATAGTGTATGAGCCGACACTGCCCGACGGAAGCACGTTCTTCGGGTCGCAGGTAGTCAACGACCTTGACAAGTTCAAGTCCATGAGCGACGCCGTCATCGCCAACCGATATGACACCGTTCTTGACGATATAGAGGAGAAAGTCTATACCAGGGACATATTCCACAGAGACTGACAACGGTGAAACGACAATCACGCCTTGCTGTGGAATACATACAGAAAAGATACAATTACGAGACTGTGACTTTACAAGATACAGACAATAACAGCGCAATGGGGGAGGACGCAACGCCCGAACATTACTCCGACGGTATGAACCTGTTCGGGAGAGTGGTCAAACGGACGTGTGATGTCGTCATTTCCGGAGTGTGTATGGTCGTCTTCTCGCCGCTCGCACTGCTGTGCTGGCTGGCGGTGAGACTCACTGACGGAGGACCTGCGATATACAAACAGGAGCGCATAGGACGGTTTGGCAAACCTTTCTACATATATAAATACAGGTCCATGCGCGTGAATGCCGAGGATGAAAGTCCTCTGCTGAGCAATGCCAACGGAGATGCCGACTCGCGGACGACACCTGTGGGCAGGTTCATGCGTGCGCATCACCTTGACGAACTGCCCCAGTTGTGGAACGTGTTTCGCGGTGACATGGCGTTCGTGGGCTACCGTCCCGAGAGGAAATACTATATTGACAAGATAATGGAGCGCGACCCTCGCTACGCCTATCTCTACCAGATACGCCCCGGGGTGACGTCTTACGCCACGCTCTACAACGGTTATACCGACACGATGGAGAAGATGCTCCGGCGTCTGGAACTGGATCTCTACTACATGAAGAACCGCTCATGGTGGCTTGACTGCAAGATACTGTTCCTCACATTCGTGGCAATCATATTCGGAAAAAAGTTTTAACAGACATAAAAGACCTAAGGACATGAAGATTTTACTTTGCGGCGGTGCTGGCTATATCGGTAGCCACACGCTCATTGAACTGAAGAATGCCGGCCACGAAGTTGTGGTCATCGACAATCTCTACAACTCAAAGAAAGAGGCGTTGAACAGAGTTTCCAAGATTCTCGGCGGCGTGGAGATACCTTTCTATCAGGTAGACGTACGCGACAGAGAGGGTCTCGAGAAAGTGTTTGCTGCCCACACAATCGACGCAGTGATACATTTCGCCGGGCTGAAAGCAGTGGGAGAGAGCGTGGCAAAACCGCTCGAGTACTATGAGAACAACATGAACGGCACATTCGTGCTGCTCGACGTGATGCGCAAACACGGTTGCAAGAACATCATCTTCTCCTCTTCCGCCACGGTATACGGCGACCCTGCCATCATTCCCATTACCGAAGAGTGCCCGAAAGGCCACTGTACGAACCCCTACGGACAGACGAAGAGCATGCTCGAACAGGTGCTCATGGACGTGCAGAAGGCAGACCCTGAATGGAATGTGGTGCTGCTCCGCTACTTCAATCCCATCGGTGCGCACAAGAGCGGCCTGATAGGCGAGAATCCTAACGGCATCCCCAACAACCTCATGCCATACATCACACAGACGGCAATCGGTCTGCGCAAGGAACTGGGGGTATTCGGCGATGACTATGACACACCCGACGGAACAGGCGTGCGCGACTATATCCACGTGGTAGACCTCGCCTGCGGACACGTTGCTGCACTCAAGGCGATAGAGAAAAAGTGCGGTGTGGCCATCTATAACCTCGGCACTGGCCATGGCTATTCGGTGCTCGATGTCGTGAAAGCGTTTGAGAAGGCAAACGGACTGAAAGTTCCGTACTCGATAAAGCCGCGCCGTCCGGGTGACATTGCTACCTGTTACTGCAATCCGGCCAAGGCAAAGGCAGAACTGGGATGGGAAGCACAGTACGGAATAGAGGACATGTGCCGCGACTCCTGGAACTTCCAGAAGAACAATCCCAACGGTTACGAAGAGTAGGAACACCGTTGCCGTGTAATGAAAGCATTTCAGATGATTTATGTCAACCCGGCTTGTTGTTAGCACTTGTTAACACTGCACAATGCGTTAATTTGCAATATGTTACAAGAAAGTTACACTAAGACGACAAAAAAAACATAAAAAAGTTTGATGCTAAAATGAAAAAAGCATTACCTTTGCATCGGTTTTAGAAATAACAATTGATTGTTTTACTGATTTAAAAGCTTAAGAAAATGAAAAAGTTAGTTTTGATGTTCGTTGCTGTAGCAGCAATTTCATTCGCTTCTTGTGGTAACAAAACACAGCAGGCTGCTCCTGTTGACACTGACACTGTAGTTTCTGTTGACACAGTTGCTGCTGACACAGTTGCTGCTGACACAACAGTTGCTGAGTAATTCAGACACGGACAAAACCGAGTATACCGTCGTTCCCTTAGGGAGCGACGGTTTTTTTTTGATATAAGACCACCGTCTGATTGGCCTGCGTGTTGATGTTATACATGATGATTGCGTTTGTGTATAACTTTTTGTGTTGTTTTTAGTCAAAATGAGCGACTTGTGCGGGGATTTGTTGCCAACGGTAAAGGCATTGTAACAAAAAAACTGTAATTTTGCACGATACATATTATGGTTTTGCAATAACAAGACGATTATATACATTCTTATGCGAATATACCTGCCATATTATAATCTTTGGCGTTGTTCCCTGATATGCGGTGCGTTCTTTCTCTTTTGCCCTTCGCTGGCTCAAGGTCAGAATGATGCTGTGGTGACGACGCAACAGGAAAGGCAAGACGGGAAAGAGACAATCAAAGGAAAGGTTTTTGATACTGGCGGCACGGAGCCAATGGTCGGTGTGACAGTGGCTGTCGAGGGAACGACCAATGCCGTGGTTACGGATATAGACGGTACTTTTGCTCTGCCTGTCGACAATGACAAGTGCGCCGTAGTGTTCTCTTTCATCGGCTACAAGAAACTTGTCGTGCGCTATAACGGCAACAACAAGTCGGATTTCTCGAAGATAGAGATGAAGCCGGATGCCGTTGACATCAAGGATGTGGTGGTGACAGGTGTCTACCGACGCAAGAAAGAGAGTTTCACCGGCTCCTCAACGACATTCAACGGCGACGAGTTGAAGAGCGTCGGGGCGCAGAATGTGCTGCAGAGCCTGAAGACTCTCGACCCCTCGTTCAAGATTGCGGAAAACAACCTCACCGGTTCCAACCCGAACAAGATGCCCGATGTGGAGATACGCGGCAAGTCGAGTGTGGCAGGACTGAAGGAGGAATACGACAGTGACCCCAACCAACCGCTCTTCATCCTCGACGGTTTTGAGACGACACTTGAGACGGTGATGAACCTCAACATGAACCGTGTGGCATCGGTGACACTGCTCAAGGATGCCGCTTCTACAGCCATCTACGGTTCCAAGGCTGCCAACGGTGTCGTTGTCATCGAGACAAAAGCGCCGCTGAAAGGCAAACTGCAGATTTCCTACAAGGGCGACTACAGCATGGAGATTGCCGACCTGTCCGACTATAACCTCATGAACTCGCGCGAGAAACTGGAGTTTGAACGGTTGGCAGGCGTATACAAGGACAACACCAACGACCCGTTCAACCAGATAAAACTCGATGACCTGTACAACTCGCGCCTGCGCAGCATAGAGCAAGGAGTGGACACTTATTGGTTGAGTGTGCCGCTCCGCACCGGCATAACCCACAAGCATAACCTCTATGCCGAGGGCGGTGAGGGTAATGTCAGATATGGCATAGGCCTCAATTACGGCAAGGTGAACGGCGTGATGAAAGGTTCAGACCGACAGACTGCCGGCGGAAACATCGACCTTATCTACCGTACAGGCAAGTTTCAGTTCAGTAACAAGATGTCAATAGACTATCTTGAGACCAACAATCCGACGGTTTCGTTTTCCGAATACGCCCAAGCCAACCCCTATTACAAGAAGTACGGCGACGACGGAAAAATCAACAAGTATCTCTATTACCCGGAAGACGGGCTTGATGACAACCCGGTGTCAAACCCGCTGTGGAACGCTCATCTCAACAACTACGATAAAGGGCAGCGCTTCGGGTTCACCAATAACTTCATAGCAGAGTGGTTTGCCACGGACGAACTGCGCCTTCGCGCCAAGTTCGGAATAACAAAATATGACGACACACAGGACGAACGCCTCTCTCCGCAGCATACTGACTTTGACGACAAGGACGATACTCAGAAGGGATTGTTCACCCACAGCCTGCAGAAATACCTCAGTTACGAGGGCGATGTGTCAGCCACTTACGGAAGACTGTTTGCCGGCAAGCATCAGGTGAACGCCGTTTTGGGCTTCAATTTCAGCAACACTTCGAGCAAGACCAACGGGTATTCCGCTACGGGATTCACCGATGACCAGTTTGCTGCACCGTCATTTGCCAACAACTATCCCGACGGCGGCAAGCCGAGTTACTCGGAAAGCGTGAAGCACGCATCCAGTTTCTATCTCAATGGAGGCTATGCCTATGACAACCGTTACCTGCTTGACTTCAACCTGAGGAACGACGGAGCATCGATGTTTGGCACCGACAACCGTTTCCGTACCACTTGGTCAGTCGGACTGGGATGGAACATCCACAATGAGGAATGGATGCAGAAGAACGGCATTTTCCAACTTCTGAAACTCCGTGCGTCGGTAGGTAATCCCGGAAACCAGAACTTTTCGGCATACCAGGCATATACCACTTATGTGTTCAATAGTCTGATGACCAACGTCTTCGGTACAGGAGTGGTGGTCAATGCCCTCGGCAATAAAGACCTGGCATGGCAACAGACAATCAACTATAATGTCGGTGCAGACATCACAACTCTCGGCAACCGTCTCAACGTTACCCTCGACTACTATATCAAGGATACAGACCCGCTGCTCGCAATCATCACCACTCCGGGTTCAATGGGCGTGACAAGCGAGGCTCTGAATGCCGGTAAGCAGAAGACAAAAGGTTGGGAGGCGACGGTGAAATTCTCGCCGATATATATGCCGCAGAACCGTATCAACTGGAACATCTCGTTGAGTGCCACACACTCACGGTCTGAATATGCCGACATAGGCAATGCCTTCAGCGCGCTCAACGAGAGCGGCAAGGCTGCGCTCCACAGTACAACACGCTACTATGACGGTGGCAGTCCGACGGCAATATGGGCAGTCCGCTCGGCTGGTATCGACCCGGCTACAGGCAAGGAACTGTTCATCAAGAAGGACGGCACCTACTCGTTTACCTACGACACCGACGATGAGGTGGTGTGCGGTGACACCGAGCCTGATGTAGAGGGACTTCTCGGAACTACCTTCTACTATAAGGGACTGTCGTTTTCATGCTATTTCCGCTATCAGTATGGCGGTCAGGAGTTCAACAGTTCGCTCTTTGACAAGGTGGAGAACATCAGTACAGCGGAGGTCTACAACAACCAGGACCGCCGTGCCCTCTATGACCGCTGGAGCATCAACAACCGCAATGCGCAGTTCAAGGGCATCTCCATGGTGCAGAAAACCGACAAGTCGTCACGCTTCGTTATGGATGACAACACGCTCACCTGCGAGTCTGTGGGCATAGGATATGAGTTTCCGCTCAACATAGCCAAGAAACTCGGTATGCAGGCACTGTCAGTACAGGCGAATATGAACGACCTTTTCCGTTGGTCAACGATAAAGGCTGAGCGTGGCATTGATTATCCTTATGCCCACACAGTGTCGTTCTCTGTCGGTGCAACATTCTAAATGATATGACGAAGGCTATGACAATCAAGAACACAATATATGTAACGGTACTCGCCATATGCGGTATGCTGGCGTCATGCAGCGGTTGGCTTGAGGTGAAACCGTATGACAAGATATCAGAGGACGAACTTCTGCAGAGTGAGGAGGGATACCAGAAAATGCTCAACGGCATCTATATCGACCTCAACAGCGATGCTCTCTACGGCAAGTCGCTTACCGTAGAGATGATAGAAGTGATGGGCGGTGCCTACACAATAGGCAGTGACAACAGTGTGTGGGGGGACTACAAGGATTTGTCGTCCTACCAATATGCCACGGAATATTGGCGTGACCGCATGGACCAGACATGGAACAAGGCGTATGCGCTCGTACTCAACTGCAACAAGATACTGGAGAGTATTGACGACAAACAGTCGCTTTTCACCGGCAGCAACTACTATATCATAAAAGGTGAAGCCCTGGCTCTGCGTGCCATGCTCCATTTTGACATGTTGCGTCTCTTCGGTCCTGTCTATTCAAAGGACAATGACAAGACGGCCATTCCTTATTATACAAAGGTGGGAAATACCCCCGAGGAGATTCTCACAGCCAAAGAGGTGGCGGAGAAGGTGGTTGCAGACCTTGAGGAAGCGCGTGTGTTGTTGGCAAATGACCCGGTAAGGACAGACGGAACCATGATGAGCGGTACGGAAGACGGTACGAGCAATTTCCTGCGCTATAGGGCTTTGCGGCTCAACTACTATGCTGTGGAAGCACTTATGGCAAGGGCTTACCTCTATATCGGTGACAAAACCAACGCATACAAGTATGCAACGGATGTAATCAAGACTGTGGACAGCGGCATCTTCCCGTTTGTGGACAAAAGTCTGGTGGTGGGTTCGCCGTCGGATCCTGACCGCATCTTCGCGTCGGAAGTCATCTTCGCGCTGACCAATACCAACCGTGGCAATCTGTTCAAGAACTATTATGACCCGTCGCGACTGCCCAATTACGTGTTCCGTATGGACAATTCGCTGATGACAAATGTGATATACGGAGGTGCGACTGCCACCGGCGGCTATCAGGATGACTACCGCTATCGTGCCGACTGGATAGCAACCGGCAGCAACAGATACTTTTACAAGTACAGTGACATGGTGGCTACGGGAAGCATCAAGAACACCATGATACCGATGATCAGGCTGGGCGAGATGTTCTTGATAGCAGCAGAGAGCCAGAGTGACAACCTCGCTTCGGGTCTGCAGTATGTCAACATATTGCGTCGCAACCGTGGCGTGGCCAATCTGCAGACGCTCACTCCCGACCTGCTGAAATATGAATATATCCGTGAACTCTACGGTGAGGGGCAACTGTTCTATCTCTACAAGCGTCTCAACTGCGACATCATAACAAGTGCATCCAGCAGCAAGAACACCAAAGCAAGCGATCTCGTGTTCGTTGTGCCGCTTCCTGATTCGGAGACGGAAAACAGATAGGTCTCTCTATTAGGTGAAACGGATTGAATATATAACGGTAAAACATTGAAGAATGACAAGCAATAAGATGAAGAAGGCTGTGTTGACGGCATTCACTGCACTGGTACTGGTCTCGTGCAGCGAACAGTCTCCCGATGTCTTTCAGGATATTTCTGGCGTGTATTTCAATAATCGTAGCAATACAAACATACTCCAGGACTCTACCGAAGTGACCTTCGTCTACCAGAAAGGAGATGAGATGGATGTGCCTGTCGCCATACAACTGTTGGGACGTCCTTCCGACCAAGACCGGGAGATAGCCCTCACGGTAAGTACAGACGATGCCTTGCCGGGTACGGATTATGAACTTCCGGCAACGGCCGTTATGCCAAAGGGTGAAACGACTTGTGAGTATACTGTGAGACTGAAGCGCACGACAGCCATCAAAACCCGGCAGAAAAGGCTGAAACTCACTCTTCAGGCAAACGGCAACTTTGGCTTGCCCGTGACAACGGAGACAACTTCCAATGGCGATGAGGTTACGACACTTGCCTATACGATAATCTTCTCGGACCAGTTTACCACAGCCCCCAAGGCGTGGGAGAAGGGATTGCTCGGGGCATTCACGCAACAGAAGTTCGAACTTGCCTGCTCTGTGCTCGACCTTGACCCCTCCGATTTCAATGACAGTTCAAAGATGACCCTCGCAATGCAGTCGTATGTGAGTGCCGAAATGCAGACTTATGTGCTGCAACAGGAGAATTTGAGAAATCAGGGACTGGCGTATGACAGGGAAGCCTTTGATGCTGACGGCAATGCACTGAAGTTTGCTGACGAGTAGGACGGAAGTATTCATCGGCGTGATTCATGATAAAGACAGAAAAGGAAATGACTGACAAGATAAAGACACTGGCGGCATTCGTGCTTGCAATGGCGTTTGCCGCCTGTTCTCAGGACCAGGGCAACTACGACTATCATGCCCTGAACGAGCCGGACATCACGGGAGTGGCGGAGACAAACTCGGTGCTGATACACGACATTCTCGACCTTGACCCGTCTCTGGGGGACAATATAACAGACCTTGATGCCTACACTTATGAGTGGAAAGTCATCTGCAACTCGGGGGACAACGAGGAAACGGTGCTGGGTACGGACAAACATCTTCAAACGGAAATAACCCTCAATGCCGCCAAGTACACTCTTTACTTCACTGTAAAGGAGAAGTCTTCCGGACTGTTTTGGCGCAAGAGTTATACTCTGACAGTGAGTGACTCTTCGTCCGAAGGTTGGATGGTGTTGTGCGATGCCAACGGCAAGACGCGCCTTGACATCATTTCAGATGTGACAGGCAAGACCTATAGGGATGTCCTTGCCACAAACGGAATGGATGAACTCAACGGTCCATACGCCATACAATACACCCCGAAGAACGGCTACAGTGACTCTCCGTTTTATCTTTTCACCGCAGACGGCGCCACGCGACTGTCGAAGAACAATTTCGCATGGGAGAAGAACTATGCCTTCAAGTATGAGGTGGCAAAGTCAATAGACCTGCATCCGCACACAATGGTGTGTGACCAGAGCAGTATGATGAGAGCGTGCGTGAGTGACGGCATCGTTTATACCGCCTCGAATATGGGCATACAGGGGCTCTTCGCCGCTGCAAACAAGCAGCCGGTCCTCGTTCCTTATGTCGGTGCCAATGTCGGTGCCACATCCTATGCGTCGGTTTACCTGCTCTATGACGATGTAAACAAATGCTTCATGTCGTGCTGTCCGTTCCTGGTTAGCCTGTCTCTGTCAGACACCAACTACCACACGATGGCGGAGATGGAGGAAATAGCAACCGGTTATAAGGGCAGTGACATGGTGACAGGCACGGCTTTTACGGATTATCCGGTAGGTATGGACTTCGTGTATATGGAGAATACAAAGTACGATCCGGGCAATGCCAAGATGGGAGTGACCTATACTGTGTTGCGTGACGGCAGCAATTACTGCCTGTATGGCATACAACTTGGCGATATGCTTACCTTCGCTGACTGCACTTATGTGCTTGGCAAAGCCTATTACGGTGACCTTAGTGACTGCAAGGACATAGCCAAGGCATCGCACTTCGCATTCAGTTCACTGCGCAATTATATGTATTATGCCGTTGAAGGCACTGTCTACCGTGTGAATCTCTCGGAGAAACCGCTCAAGGCAGAGAAGCAGTTTGCTCTCAGTAACGAAACTGTAACGATGATGAAATTCAATCTCTACCAGAACACTTCGAGCAATCATGACTACGACCTGATAGTCGGTTCGGAGAAAAACGGTGAGGGGACGCTTCGTGTCTATGACGGTATGACCACCGAAGGTGACTTTACCACCGTGAAGCCTACTGTCTATACAGGCTTTGCCAAGATAGTAGACACCACATACAGAGAACGCACAAGTTAAAGGAAATATAAATAACGATTATGAAAACGAAGATAACAACGTTTCTGCTGTTGCTGCTTATAGCAGTAAGCATAAAGGCTTCAGACAACATCACGCTTAGGTTTGACATCAAGAATGCAGTGCTCAACAATGTGGTATTGGTGTATCATCAGAGTGTAAACGAGTTTTCTCTTGATGCCGGTAGGGCGACTGTACAACTTGATGATATGGATGCCTTGTATGCCAAGGTGTTCTATGGAGAGAAAAACCGCGACATCTATCTGCAAAGAGGAGACGACATGACAATCTCTTTTGACGCCAATGACTTTGACAACACTTTCTCGGTGACTGGCGGAAACGATAAGGCTGTGGACTATCTCGGCAAGATACAACTGGTGAATCTGCCGGATGACAATTATGCATTGCCGTGGGAGCAGTTCAAGAAGGCTGTCATAAACAAGATGCATTCCATGAAACGCCTGCTCAACGTGAGAAAGTTCCCTGCTGACGACAAGTTCCAGAAAATGGAAGAGGGCAGGATTACTTATTTCTATGCCAATGCTTTCCTCATGTATCCGGTGAGTCATCTCTATCTCACACAGGACACCACGATGGTGCTTCGTGCCGACTATTACAACACTCTCAGAGAATATGCAAAGGAAGACTCCGACCTTGTCGATATTGACGAATACCGCAACTACATGATAGAGACCTCCCATGTGCTTGACGAGACCGCCAAGGACATACGCCAGTATTATCCCAAGGTGTTGGCAGAGATGAATTTCATCATTGAGCATTTCAACAACGAGAAGGTGCGTGAGGCACTTATCCATCATCTGGCATTCACTTATGTGGAGGGCAACGGCACTGATGATATCACGGATTTGCAGAATCTGTACTATACCTATGTCACTTCACCGAGCCTCAATGCCATTTTCAAACAGGCGTGCGCCAAGTGGGACAAGGCTGCGGTGGGACGTCCGTCACCCGATTTCAAGGGAGAAGACATCAACGGAAAGCAGATGTCGTTGCGCGATTTCCGTGGCAAGTATGTATATATAGATATGTGGGCGACATGGTGCGGACCGTGTCAGAAAGAACTGCCATACCTCGAGAAACTTGAGAAAAAGTTCCGTGGGCGCAACATAACTTTCGTCGGGCTGTCGATAGATGCCGATAAGGCGAAGTGGGAAGCGCGCGTCAAGAGCGGTGAACTCTGCGGTACGCAACTCTATATCGGACGTGGCTCCAAGTTTCAGGCAGACTATCGCATAAGCGGAATACCGCGTTTCATTCTCCTTGACCCCAATGGCCGTATTGTCAATCCAGACATGACACGCCCGTCAAGTGAGGATACAGAGAAGATACTGAATGCCCAGCAAGGATTGTAATAAATAAGAGAGTATTTATAAATTTATCAAATCATTTTCAAACAAAACATTATGAAGAAATTGTTTTCTATGATGCTGATGCTTTGTGCGGTAGTCACATTCACAGCATGTTCTGAAGACGAGGGAGAAGAAACCAAGTCCCCTGTCACAAATGTAGTGATGCCTGCTTCTGCACAGATTGGTTCTGCGGTGACCATTCAGGGCAAGGGATTCGCTAAATGCGAGAAGTTCTACCTTACAGATGCCAATAACAGCAGTGCTGTACCAGTTGAATTGGAGAATGTGGGTGTATCATCTGACGGTATTGATTTTGTCGTACCTTATACATTGACAGAAGGAATGACAGCCAAACTGGTTGTTTACGCCAACGATAAGGATTGGCCGCTTGGCACGATGACAATCCTCGCTGCCGACAATCCGGTTTCAGTAGTCTCTGTTCCAAGCCAGATGCCTCTCCTGTCAGATGTTACTATAGCCGGCATAGGCTTTGCTGACGGTGATGTCATCAGTATTGCAGCCAATGATGGTGACGAGAAGATAAAACTTGACACAAAGGTTTCTGCTGATGGTGTTGTGGTAAACACGTCAGTGGCTCTTGAGGGTGAGGTCAATGTTTACCTCCATCGTGGCAACTCTGTATGGAAGATTGGCCAGACATATTCTTATTTTGAGCGTTACATCAGCAACATTACTATTTCCGACAACTACATGTTTAATATGTATGTTACTTATGGATTCTTCAATATAACAGACGGAAGCAATGACCTGAAACTTGGAATGGAGTATGATGAAGATGGCGCTTTGCAGGCTGTTACAACCAATCTTGAAGACTTGAAGTGGACACTTGACTACTCTGGCAATACCGTTTCATTTGAGGGTCAGATGAATGGCGGTCTGCCTTACACCTATACTCTCGATGAAAACAAGCGCATTGTGAGCAGCACGGCATATGATCCTTATACGGAAGAAAAAGTAACTTACAATTGGACATACAATGCGGACGGTTATCTTGTCGGCATTGCTTCTGCCGATGAGACCCTTCTGAGTGCATATTATGCAGACAACAATATGCAGGCTTATACCTTTAGTCTTGATTTCGGCACGGATTCAGAAAACACACTCCGTGCATTCCCTGCAACGGTTGAACCGGCTTTCCTGCTTAATACCTACTCTTGGATGACCACCAAGGAGGACCTGTTCATCGGATTCCTGCTGAACAGAAATGTCAAGATATCCTCTTATGTTCTCAGCCAGTTCACTGCGGATGACTACAATGCTGACATGACTGCTATGGAAGCAAAGTCATTTGATGTGGATGCAAAGGTGAGTACAATTGACACCTACAAGAGTTCAATGACTCTCCAGACCTCAGGCTCTGACTATATCTCCGGTGCGGCAGGTCTCTATCACAACAAGGTTGACGTCACATACGTAATCAGAGAGAAGTAACACAATGAAAGTCTGCTGGGGAGAATGACCTCCTCTCCATAAGTCAACAAGAGAGTGTGCGCATCGTTGATGTGCACACTTCTTGTTGTTGGTATATCCTCCTCAATGGTTGTCGTTTTCAACACGTGTCACAATATTGTTCTTGCTCAATAAGTCTTCTTGCTGTACTCGCTTGGGGTGTATCCGAACTGCTTCTTGAAACTTGTGGAGAAATGTGACAGGGTGTTGAAACCTGTCATATAGGCAATCTCGGATATGTTGTATTTCCCCTCGGTGATGAGAGAGGCAGCCCTGTTGAGTTTGAAAGTCTTGAAGAATACGCTCGGATTCTCGCCTGTCAGTCCCTTGATTTTGTAGTATAGTTTGGTTCGTGACATGTGCATGAGCGAACTGACACGGTTTACGTCAAGTTCAGAGTTGACCATTTCCTGCTCCATAATCTTGTAGAGGTCGTCCATGAATGCCTTGTCCTGCGGCGAGAGCATCTCTTCCACGTTCTTGTCTGCCTCGGTCACATTGTTGAGAATGGTCTTTACCTTCTCGCGGTTTGTCAGCAATGAACTGATCATTGCCAACAATACCTTGGGCACAAACGGCTTTATGACATAGGCGTCGGCACCGCTCTCAAGACCCTCAACCTGGTTTTCCGATGTCGTCTTGGCGGTTATCAGTATGACGGGGATGTGGCACAACTGTATGTCATGCTTGATTTCCTTGCACAGTTCGTAGCCGCTGATGCCCGGCATCACCACATCGCTCAGGATGATACTGGGTTCTCCCTCGCGTGCCGCTTTGAGTGCGCTCTCCGCATCAAAGCGATAGGTCACGCGATAGTAGGGGGCAAGGAGCGTGCGCAGGTAGTGCACCACCTCGGTGTCATCGTCTACGACGAGCACGGTGGGGCGGTTGTCCGTCTCCGTTTCTGCCGTGCGTATCTCCGCCATGTGGCTCTGCTGGTTGTCAAGGGGGAATGACACGTCCTGCGCTTCGCTGTCATTGGTGCGCTCTTCCTCGCTGTATGCACTGTCATCCACAGGCAGCGAGAGCATGAACACTGCTCCTGTCTGTTCGGGACTGTCTGTTTTTCCTGTGCCGAGAGCCTGCCGTGCAGCATCGTCACATCGGTTTGCAGCAGTCAGAGTGCCGTGATGGAGTTCCGCTAAGGTGCGTGCATAGTAAAGTCCTATGCCTGTCCCCCAGTTGATGACCCCCTCCTGGTGATTGTTCAACTGGTAGTACCGTTTGAAGATATTGTCGAGTTCGGCTGCCGGTATCCCCTTTCCCGTGTCGGCAACGGTTATCTGTAGCGTCTGCTTGCCGGTGCTGTCGGCGGTCAGGTCGAGCACTGCGTCGATGTGTCCTCCGTGCGGTGTGTGCTTCATTGCGTTCGACATGAGGTTGTTGACAATCTTTTCCAGTTTGTCAACGTCAAGCCATATCAGCAGAGAACCCTCCATGCCACGGCACTCGATGCTTATTCCCTTTTCCTCGGCATTCATGATGAACAGATCCATAATGCGGCGCATCTCGGCTATGACATCCGCACGGCAGACATGGAGACGCAGTGTGTCGTTCTCGAGTTTGTTGAAGTCGAGCAGTTGGTTGACAAGTCTCAGCATGCGTTTCACGCTTCGGTCAATAATGGTAAGCAGTTGCCTGTCGTGTGTTCCTGTCGTCGAGCAGTCCCGCAACTGTTCTACCGGGCCGGAAATCATGGTAAGTGGCGTGCGGAACTCATGCGATATGTTGGCGAAGAAACTCATGTTCATCTTGTTGATGCGCTGTTCCTGCTCTTTCTCTTCCTCTGCCTTGCGGGCGAGATACCTCTCCCTGACTATGCGCTGGCGTGTTCGCATGGCGAACCATATTGCAGATGACACTGCCGCAAGGTAGATGAGATATGCCCACCAGGTGTTCCACGGCATGGGGGCGACGCTCACCTTTATGCTGTGTTCGTCCAGAACATGGTTTGAGTCGTTGGCTATAATCTTTACTCTGAAGGTGTAATGCCCCGAGGGAAGGTTGGAATAGTAAGCCTCGGTGTTGCTTCCTGCGTCTGTCCACTGTTGGTCGAAACCCTCCATTTTGTAGAGATAGTGTATGCGTTTGTAGTCGTTGTAGTCCGTGGCAGAGAAAGAAATGGAAAAACTGTTCTGTCTGTATCCGAGGCGTATGCGCCGTGCCGTCTCCATGCTTTCCTCGAGACAGGAGCCGGGAGAGGGCATTATGAGGCGGTTGTGTATCTTCAGATTCTGGAACAGCAGGCGTATATTCTTTGTCGGACTGACCTTTTCGGGATTGAAAGCGGTTATCCCGTGTGTGCCGCCAAAGATGAGCGTGCCGTCGTTGAGACGGCATGACGAACGGTCATAGAACTGGAATCCGCCGATGCCGTCGGCCTCATTGTAGTTTGTCACCTCCTTTGTCGTGGGACTCAACTTGTCCAGTCCGTCCATCGTACTTATCCAGATGTTGCCGTTATGGTCGGTTTCCATGCTCGACACGTCAGGACACGACAGCCCTGAGATGTGTTCCATTCTGTTGTCGGCAGTGGAGTAGTGCAGCAGACCGTTGCTCACCGTGCCTATCCAGATGTCTCCGGTCTTGTCTTTCAGCACCTTTGTGGGGATGAACGAGAAGCGCAGGGCGCACGAGTCAAGGCTCTTCTGTAGTGTGGACATCTCGCTGGTCTCCATGGTGCGGCGGTCTATCTGCATCAGAGGCTTGTTGAATGCCGACACAAGCATCTGGTTCGTGTTGAGTTGTATGATACTTGGAATGAATACATAATCCTTTGGGTATACCTGTTTCTCCGTCATCACCCCGGTGTCACTGGCTATGCGGTAGACATTGATGCCTGCCGTGGTGACCCACATGTCGCCGGCATCGTCACACAGCAGTTCCATCGGCAGGAAGATATTGTATATCTGTTCTGTCGTGAGACGTCCTTCCGCATAGCGGCACCGGGCGACTACAGTCCTGCTTGACACCCATACACGGTTCGAGTTGTCTACTGTTATGTGCCACACTTTGCCGTGTGACAGTTCAAGGTCAGCCCCTTCGACTGTCAGTTTGTGCAGTTGGTGTGACTTGGTGTCAAACACGCACAGTCCGTTTTGTTTGGTCGCAAACCACACGTTGCCTTCTCTGTCGGCAGCCAGAGACATTACCGATTGGCTGCCGATGGCTCTGCGCATCGCATCGTGGGCATTAAACATGTCCTTGTGTCGGTATATCACACGGAATCCCTGGTCGTTGCTGCAGAACCAGAGGTTGCCTCTTGAGTCTGTGAAAATGCCTTTTACGCTTATCCCGAGTTTCCCCAAGGGGAATGTATTGTCGCTTTCGCTTGTCAGTTCATCCGTTTTGAAGTCGTAGATATGGAGTTCGTGGTTATAGGCAGAGATGATTATTTGCGACTGGTTGTAGGGGTGTATGCAGTTCAACTCGCCGTTCTTGAACGGCAGATGCTGCAGTTTCTGCGGCAAAGTGACGAAGTTGTGGCTGTGGGTGTCAAACAACCGCAGCCCGTCATTGCCGTAGAGCCAGAGGTGACTTGCATCGCGGGCATCGGAGAACATTGGGTGGAAGGCCTCTGTCGACAAGGAAAAGAATTCTTGGAAATCGGTAGTGCGGAATGCTCTCAACTGGAATGGCGTGTTCACCCAGATGATGTCGCGGTCGTCAATGAAGGCATTGGCACAGAAAGAACTGCGCGGGTCAAGACCGGAAAGACATTGCAGGACGTTGTCTTTGCTCTCGTCATAGCGGTATATGCAGTCCCTCGTGCAGATGTATATGTTGCCGTGCGAGTCCTCCATGAACTTGTTGATGAACTTGCTTTCCGCTGCCATATCTATCCTGTGGAAACCGTCACGCCCGTCATATATGGCAACTCCGTTACTTGTTCCCACCCACAGGCGTTTTCTTCTGTCCCGATACAGTGTGGTAATGTTGGGTACAGGCAGTCCGACAGAGTCGTCCGTGCAGAAGAACTGATGATAGTGCGTGCCGTCATACTTGTTGAGCCCGCGGAACGTAGCAATCCATATCTGTCCGTGTTGGTCTTCTGCGATGCATCTGACGTCATTGTTTGAGATGCGGTCGGCAATGATGTTGCTTTGCTCGGAAGCCGTTTTTGTGTCATGTGTCTTGCTTCCGCACGAAATGTTGACGGCGAGAATGGTGCACACGAAAGCCGTCAGGCAGACGCGATAGATGAGACCTTTGGATAGTGTCATAGATTTTTCTTGTTTTCTGTTTTCCTGTTTCCCTATATATAAATAAGGTGTATGTCGCATTGCTGTAGTGCAAAACTAATGTCAAAGCCTGATATTCACAAGGTTTTACCGTTGTTTTTAACAAAAACGCAATCTTTTGAACATAATTGCAACCGCCGTTTTAACCACAGATAAACTATTCGCATCATTTGAGAAAGACCTGCTTTTTCATCATCCGTAACTTTGCAACCGTCGAAGAAAGACCGGGAAATGCCTGTCGTCAAACGGTCGCTTTGACAAGTGGCAAGTGTTCAACAACAATCAATAACTACAAAATTTTAATCTATGACGTACAATCTGAATCTACAGAAATTGTCCAGTCTGTTGCTTGTATTTGCACTGTCGGCATCGCCGGCATTGGCGCAACAGTTAATGAAAGCGGTCGGATCGATTGTCGACCAGAGTTCTGAACCGATGATAGGAGTGACTGTCAAGGCAAAGGGACACGACAACATCACCGCTGTATCCGATGTTGACGGAAAGTTCACTATCCGTGTTCCGCGCGGCACAACGCTCGTGTTCTCTTATTTGGGCTACAAGAACCTGGAACAGGAAGCGTCTCCTCTGATGAAAGTATCGATGCAGGAAGACACCCACAGCCTTGATGACGTGGTAGTGGTGGGCTATGGTGTGCAGAAGAAAAGTTCTGTCACGGGAGCCATCTCCCAGGTAAAGAGCGAGGACATGCAGAACCGCACCATTACCAATGCCAAGTCTGCGCTGCAGGGAAAGACCGCCGGAGTGCAGGTTATAGGCAACACATCCTCTCCCGGTTCGTCACCTACGATACGCATACGCGGCTTTTCTTCAAACGTGTCGTCCGATCCTCTTTATGTGGTAGACGGTGTCAGGCTGAGTGACATCTCCGGTATCGATCCCAATGACATCCAGTCCATAGAGGTGCTTAAGGATGCTGCTTCCGCTGCAATCTACGGTGCTGAGGCCGGCAACGGCGTCGTTCTCGTCACCACAAAGAAGGGCAAGAACGGGCAAGGCAAGATTTTCTATGACTTCCAGTACACTACCGAGAGCCTTGCACACATGCCCAAGTTGCTCAATTCCGAGGAATACATCAACTATATGACCGAGGGCAACATTTTCACCGAGGATTACCTGTTGAAGAACTGGGACGGAACGACCAATACCAACTGGATAGATGCCATTTACGGCAAGGGGCACATGATGAAGCACAATGTGGGTTTCGCCGGCGGAAACAAGGACGGCAACTACTACGCTTCACTGACCTATCTTGACAACAACGGCATCGTGCGTGGCGACAAAGACCTCTATCGCCGACTCACAGGAACTGTCAACGGTGAGTACAACATCAAGACATGGCTCAAGGTGGGCACTACCAACCAGATAGAGAAATACAACTACAGGTCTGTTTCCAGCAGTTATGAGTATGGAAGCACGCTTACCTCCGTACTGCTTATGGACCCTCTGACGCCCGTAACCTGTTCTCCTGACAATCTGCCTGTACACATGGCGTCTGCACTTGCTTCCGGCAAGACGCTTCTCACAGATGCTTCCGGCAACTATTACGGCATATCACGTTTCTTCAACGGCGAGAGTTTCAATCCGTTCATCATGCGTGACAACTCCATAGCACGCAACAGCGGGTTCAATATAAACGGTTCGGCATACCTCGACTTCAAACCGTTCAAGGGCTTTGTGTTCACTTCGCGTTTCGGCTACAGACTTTCCGGCACACGCTCGTCCACCACTACGCTTCCTTATTACGGCAATGCAGTGCAGAGCAATGACTACCTGTCGCAGAGCGGCACATCCTCTACATCTATATATTACCAGTGGGAGAATTTCGCCAACTATACCCATCGCATCGCCGATGCGCACACCCTCACAGCCATGGTCGGCATGTCCTATCAGGAGACAAGTTATGACTATGTGAACGGTTCGCTCTCTGCCAACGGCGAAGATGCCCTGAAAAAGAACGACCCTCTGTTCTATTACCTCAACTATGCCTCCTCTTCCGCAACCAAGGGAGTGGGCGGTGAGAAGACACGCAGTTCCAAACTGTCCTACTTCGGACGTGTCGGCTATGACTACAAGAACCGCTATATGCTCCAGGCATCACTCCGTGCAGATGCCGCCGACCTTTCCAAACTGCCGTCAACCAACCGTTGGGGCTACTTCCCGGCAGTGTCGGCAGGTTGGACAATGTCTGAAGAAAAGTTCTTCGAACCGTTGCGTGACGTTGTCAACAGTCTCAAACTGCGCGCTTCATGGGGACAAAACGGTTCGTTGGCAGCCCTCTCCGGCTATCTCTACAGCACCGACATGGCTAACGGAGGCATCTATGCCTTCGCTCCGGGCAATGTCTACACCACAGGCGTAGCGCCGTCAACCATGGGCAATGCCAAACTCAAGTGGGAAACATCCGAGCAACTTGACTTCGGTATAGACACCTATCTCTTCAGGGGACGCCTGAATTTCTCCGCTGACTACTATGTCAAGAAGACCAAGGACCTGCTCGTTTCCGGCACTACTCCTTCGCTTGTGATTGGCGGAACTACATCTCCCATCAATGCGGGAAATGTGGAGAACAAGGGCTTCGAGTTTGAACTTGGCTGGCGTGATCAGATAAAGGACTTCCATTACGGTGTGCGTGCAAATCTCGCAACCCTCAGCAACAAGGTGACCTACATAGATCCTTCCATCACACGACTTGGCGGTTCGACCTTCCACACCTACACTGTGACCTATTTCGAACAGAACTATCCTGTCTACTATTTCCGTGGTTACAAGTTCACGGGCATTGACTCCGAAACGGGAAATCCGCTCTTTGCCGACCTCGACAATAGCGGCGACATATCCGACGGCGACCTTACCAATATCGGAGATGCCATTCCTGATTTCACCTACGGCATCACCCTTACCGCTGCCTACAAGGGACTTGACCTCACGGTATTCGGCACTGGCAGTCACGGAAACCAGATTTTCAACTGCATAAACCGCCCTGACTTCCCCATGACCAACAAACTCAAGGAGGTATTCTACGACAACCGCTGGACAGCAGATAACCACGCCGGCATCCGTCCGCGTGCCGGTGCTGACAATATGGACAAGTATGCCTGTTCAAGTGCCATGGTCTATGACGGCTCATACTTCAAAATCAAGCAGATACAGTTGGGCTATTCCCTGCCGCAACAACTGTTGAAGCGTGCCTCAATCTCCAGTCTGCGCCTCTATGTTTCACTCGATGATTTCTTCACGTTCACCGGTTATCCCGGCTTTGACCCCGAGGCATCCGTCAATGCAACGTCGGGCATGGGCATCGACAAGGGTGCTTATCCGATGTCAAAGAAAGTGGTGCTCGGTGTAAATCTCGAGTTCTGACAAGACGCTATCAAATAACCAAAACAACAAAAGCACATGAAAAAGAATATCATATACAGTCTCGTACTCTTGCTCTCCCTCGCGCTTGTGGGTTGTGAAGACAGGCTTGACATACAGAAACACGGCAATATGGGCAGTCAGGACGACTACTATCAGACCGATGACGAGGCTCTCGGTGCGGCAGCATCCATGTACACCACTCTGAGAGGGCTTTATTACAACTGGTTCTTCACCAAGAACCTGCTCTCTGATGATGTGTGGTGCGGTGGAGGACAGCGCGGTGACAACACCCAGATGGAGCAACTCAACGAATATACCTACGGTACTGACAACGGCATGATACAGGGTGTGTTCTCAAGTATGTACTCTCTCATCTATAAGGCAAACCTCATTATAGAAAAGGTTGAGCCCGACACACATGTCAAGGCCCGCACTGTGGCGGAGGCAAAGTTCTTCCGTGCATGGGCAAACTTTGAACTTGTGACCCTCTTCGGCACAGCTCCCCTTGTGGACCATCTCCTCCAATCCGATGAGTACAGGCGGAGCAACAGCACCCCGGAGACCCTTTGGGCTGCCGTGGAGAGTGACCTCAACGCTGCCATATCGTCGGGAGCACTTGAGTCAAAGTCATCTGCCGACGACAGTGAGACCGGCACACACGTCACCCTTGAGGTGGCTGAGGCTCTGCTCGGCAAGGCTTATCTCTTCGAGAAGAAATATGACGAGGCAGCCAAAATGCTTGACAAGGTCGTGGAGTCGAAAAAATACAAACTCTATGAAGGCGACTATGACCTGCAGTTCCATGCTCTGGCAAACAACAACTGCGAGTCGATGCTCGAGTGCCAACTGCGCAATGACCCCGAGAAAGCGTGGGTGCAGTACTCCATGCTCTATGTCATGCAGGGCTGGCGCACCGACCTGATGAATTTCAGCGGCACTGCTGCCACAGAGATAGCCACCGGAACCTATGGCTTTGTCAATCCGCGCAAGTCGCTCTATGATGCCTTTGTCAGTGCGGAAGGCGCCAATGGCTACCGTCTGCGTCACACTATGCTTACCTATGAGCAGTTGGAAGACTATGGCGCATCAGTCCAACCGGGTACGTCAGTCTATGGAAACGAGGGCTACTTCATGTTCAAGAACCGTGCGCTGAAGGCTGACTGTGTCAACGACTTCCCGGGATTCCAGGTTCTGCAGTACACCAACTCGCGCATCATGCGCTATGCTGAGGTGCTCCTGCTCGCCGCTGAGGCACACCTGCAGAACGGCAATGCAGACAAGGCAACGGACTATGTGAACCTCATACGCTCACGTGCCAAGGAGACGGAACTTGCTACTGTCACACTCAATGACATAAAGACGGAGAAGCGTCTGGAACTCTGTCTCGAGAGTGTGCGCTATCAGGACCTCGTGCGTTGGGGTGATGCGGAGACCGTGTTGGCTTCTCAGGGAAAAGAGATACCTGTGTTCTCTTCCAACGGAGTGTCGTGGAACTATTCCAACAGCGACTGCGGATTCAAGGCAAAGCACAAGTTGCTGCCGATCCCTCTCAAGGAAATGGAACTCAATCCCAATATCAAACAGAATGAAGGCTGGTGAAAAGAAACCGTCAATTAATCCAAATAAAAAATCAATATTATGATGAGATATGTCAAAATGCTAAGTCTTGCCATTGCAGCCCTCTCGGTTACGGCATGCAGCAATGACGCGATAGACCCTCTTCAGGGCACTTATTCGGATATGAATATCTGTAGCACATCGAATGCGACAGTGCAACCCACCACGAAATTGGGCAAGGGGATAAAGTCACTGAATGTGGACTTTGCCGACAATAGCGGCAATACATATTCCCTTGGATTCCGTTCTTCGGAGTGGATACTCCAGAATGGAACCTACACCATAGCCGATGACGTGGCACAAGGCAAGTGCAATGCCACGGCAAACGGGACGCAGATTGTCAGCGGAGATGCCGATGTGAACATCATTGACGGCCGTTATTACATCAGCGGTCTCTTTGCTGACGCACAGGGAAAACGCTATAAACTCGACTACAAAGGACTGTTGGAGTTTGTTGTGGGCGAGGATGACCCGGAAGCATCAGGCTACATGATGACGCTGACACAGCAGTTTGTGACCTCCTACAACTGGGCAACAGGACAGACTACAGTCTATGATGGCGTGATGAAATACTCCGTCACGATGATGTCGCCCGATGGGGCCACGACACTTTACCTTGACCTTATCAATGCGACAGGCACTGCCGCTGCCGACCTCGTAGGCACTTACACCGTGCAGGGCGACTCTCATGAGCCATGGCTTTGCGACAACGGTTGGGTCGTGCCGGCCTATAACATGGCAGGAGGAAGTTACTATGTTGACCAGAACGGTGTCAAACAGTACATCACCTCAGGACAAATCACTGTTTCCACAGCCACAAGCAGCGAGGGCGCTACACTCTATAACTTCTCCGCAAGCGGTCTCGGTACTACTACAGCCGACGGAACAGCAACCTCGACAACAGGCTCGTTCTCTGTCAAGTTCGCCACTTATATGGAGACAACCGGCTATGAACTGAGAGACCAGACCATAGAAAGCCAGGTGCTCGGATGCACCATGAAGTATTCTGTATATCTGCCTGCTGGCTATGACAAGACAAAGGAATACCCGGTGCTGTATATGCTTCACGGTGCAGGAGGAGGCAACAACGACTGGCTCAACGGCGGAATGATCAACGCCAACGCCTCTACTGCCGCCAAAAACGGCACCGCTCCCGAGATGATAGTCATCTGCCCGGATTGCGGTGGTGACAATTTCTACTGCGACAACTACAATGGCAACGGATTCAACTACATGACCTATTTCTTCGACGAGTTCCTTCCGACAGTGGAAAACATCTATTCGGTGAAGAAAGACCGTTCGTCGAGAGCCATCGGAGGACTGTCCATGGGTGGCTTCGGCTCCCTTTACTATGGCTTGCTGCACCCCGAGATGTTCTCCTATGTGTATGCCTGCAGCCCTGCAACATACATTGACGGTGCACCTAACCTCTATGAACTGCTTGGCAAAGCGGATGTCTCCAATCTCCCGGGCATAACCATGGAGATAGGCACAGAGGACTTCCTCTATCAGTCTGCCGGATATTTCAAACAGGCTCTCGACGGCTATAAGGTGACCAACGAGTATATCACACGCACCGGAACACACGACTGGGCGTTCTGGGTGGCTTGCACTCCGAAGATTATGAAGAAACTTGGAGAGGTCTGGAAGTAATGACATGAAAAGGCAACAATATACAACAAACAATAGATTATGAAAAAAACAAGTATTCTGACCGCTGCTCTCTTCGTTTGTATGGGCAGCTTCGCACAACAGGCGCTGTTCAATCAGGTGCCTGTAGTTTCCCCCGAGGTCAACGCCGACAACACTGTGACATTCCGTCTTGCCGCTCCACAGGCAGCGCAAGTGCAGATTACAGGCGACTTCCTCGCTCCGAAGAGCGTGGACACCCCGTTCGGCAAGATGGAGCAGCCGGGTGTCGAAAACCTCACAAAGGACGAAAAAGGAGTGTGGACATACACTTGCAGTGCCCTGTCACCCGAGTTGTATTCATACAATCTGATTGTTGACGGCGTGAAAATCGTAGATCCGGGAAGCGTATACATCACACGCGACATCACCTCTGAGACCAACATATTCATCATCTCCGACCAGAAAGGTGACAAGGGTGACCTGTATGCCGTCAACGAAGTGCCCCACGGAGATGTCCATAAGGTGTGGTATCCCAGTCCGACACTCAAGATGCAGCGCCGCATGACGGTCTATACTCCTGCCGGTTACGACCAGGGCAAGGACTACCCGGTTATGTATCTGCTGCATGGAGCGGGTGGCGATGAAGACGCCTGGACCACTCTCGGACGTGCATCGCAGATTCTTGACAACCTCATTGCTGCCGGTAAGGTGAAGCCGATGGTCGTGGTGATGACCAACGGCAACCCCAATTGCCAGGCTGCACCGGGCGAGTGGTCTGCAGGAATGTACATCCCGTCGTTCACAGGCTATCAGGGTGCCAAGGCGGTGGCGACTATGGACGAGAGTTTCCCCGATGTCATGGACTATGTGGAGAGCCATTACAAGGTGGCAAAGGACAAGGCTCACCGCGCCATTTGCGGTCTTTCGATGGGCGGAGGACACTCTTTCGACATCTCGCGCCGCTTCCCCGACAAGTTTGATTATGTCGGTCTCTTCTCCGCAGGACTGCGCGTGGGCACTGACAACTACCAGAGTGACTTCTATGCAGACCTGAAGAAGAATACACAGGCACAGCAGCAACTTGCCAAGATATTCGACGGAAAGATAAAACTCTACTGGATCGGTATGGGCAAGACCGACTTCCTCTACAAGAGCAGTGCCGACCTGCGCCGCTATTTCGACGAGAAGAACTATCCTTACACCTATATGGAGACTGAGGGCGGACACATCTGGCGCAACTGGAGAATATATCTCGCAGAGTTCGCACAGAAACTGTTCAAGTAAGAAGCACAGTAGAGTACACCTATTATAATATATACAGACTATGATAAGAAACGTATTATTGTCGTCCTGCCTGCTCGTCTCCTCGGCGGCTGCCGTACAGGCGCAGACTCCGAAACTGGGTGTGTCACCGATAGAGGATGTCATCAATGCCATGACACTCGACGAGAAACTCGACCTTGTGGTAGGTTCGATGGGGCAGTTCGAGTCCATGATGGCGGCAACCATAGGCAACTCGGCGCAGTTAGTGGCCGGTGCTGCCGGACAGGTTAACGGCATCGAGCGTCTGGGCATACCTGTGACGGTCGTTGCCGACGGACCTGCCGGACTGCGCATCGACCCCAAGCGCAAGGACAGTGACAGGACTTACTACTGCACCCACTTCCCGGTGGCAACGGTGATGGGTGCCACATGGAACACCGACTTGGTGAAGGCGGTGGGCAATGCCATGGGCGAGGAGGTGAAACACTACGGTGTGGACGTACTTCTTGCACCTGCCACAAACATCATGCGCAACCCTCTCTGCGGCCGCAACTTCGAGTATTACTCCGAAGATCCGCTCCTTGCCGGCAAGGTCTGCGCGGCAATGGTCAACGGCATACAGAGCAATGGGGTGGGCACTTCGGTGAAGCACTTCGCCCTCAACAACCAGGAGACCAACCGCACAGGCAACAATGTCATCGGGACACCGCGCACTTTCCGTGAGATATACCTCAAACCTTTTGAGATAGTGATGCGGGAGTCGCAGCCGTGGACTGTGATGACATCCTACAATCTGATTAATGGCACTATGGCAAGCGAGCGTGCCGACCTCGTGACAGAGATACTCCGGCATGAGTGGGGCTATGGTGGCATGGTGATGACCGACTGGTATGGCGGTCGCAATGCGGTGGCTCAGATGGAAGCGGGCAACGATCTTCTGATGCCGGGAAAGGCTGTCCAGAAGAAAGAAATCCGCAAGGCTGTCCTCAACGGACACCTCTCTCTCGAAATCCTTGACCGCAATGTGCGTCACATACTGGAGTATATCATGAAGACTCCACGGTTCAAACAGTATGTGGCAGACAACAATCCGGACCTCAAAGCCCATGCAGAGGTGGCTCACAATGCCGCAACCGAGGGTATGGTCTTGCTGAAAAACAACAAGTCGGTGCTGCCTTTCTCGTCGTCAAAGAAGAAGGTTGCACTCTTTGGATGCACTTCTTATGACTTCATTGCCGGCGGTACAGGGTCGGGCAATGTGAACCATGCGTATGTCGTAAGCCTTCTCGAGGGACTGGGCAACGCCGGTCTTGCGGTGGACGGCAACGTGCGTGCCGCCTATGAGAAATATATTCCCGAGGCAAAGGAGAGTATGCCCAAGCCGGCAAATCCCTTTGAGGCGTTCCTCCCGGGCAATGCTATCCCGGAGATGAACCTGTCACGTCTGGATATGGCAAGTGCGGTAAAGAACAATGACATGGCTGTTGTCACTGTCGGCAAGACATCGGGAGAGTTCCTCGACCGTCGCCTGTCCGACAACTTCAACCTCACCAAAGAGGAGAAGGACATGATAGACGGCGTGTGCAGAGCGTTCCATAAGGCTGGCAAGAAAGTCGTTGTCATCCTCAATGTCTGCGGTGTCATCGAGACAAAGAGTTGGATTGACGGTCCTGATGCTGTGCTTCTGTCATGGCTGGCAGGTCAGGAGGGCGGCAACTCCGTAGCCGACATCCTCACCGGCAAGGTGTCTCCCTCTGGACGTCTGCCCATGTCGTGGCCTGTAAGTTATGATGACGTCCTCTCAAAGGATGACTTCCCTACACCTGACTCCATCAAGGTGAAGGACATATTGGGCATGTTCATGGGCAAGGGAATATCTGAAGGCAAGAACGAAAAGAATGTCGACTACACAGAATACAACGATGGCATCTATGTGGGCTACCGCCATTACCAGACCAAGAATGTGCCTGTGGCATATCCGTTCGGCTATGGATTGAGTTACACCACGTTCAAATACGGCAACATGAAGGCGGAGAAAGACACCGGAGGCAACATTTCCGTCAGCGTGGACGTGAAGAATGTGGGCAAGTGTGCAGCCAAAGAGGTCGTTCAGGTCTATGTGTCGGCACCGGGCAAGGACATGGACAAACCAGCCAGGGAACTGCGCGGATTTGCCAAGACTGCCTGTCTGAATCCCGGACAGACGGAAACGGTGAAGATAAACATCCCTTACTCCAGCCTTGCTTCGTTTAATGAGGCCGACAGCCAGTGGCAGGTCGAGGCGGGGGAGTACAGGGTGCTTGTGGCAAAGGATGCCGCTGACGCCAAACCACTGACCGCTGTCGTCAGCGAAGAGGCTGGCGTGACGGCGACAGTGCGGCAGTGCCTGTTGCCCGAAGAACAATGACAAGAAACATTAGGTTTTCAGTTTTGGGTTTATATTAACGAAGAGAAGTCCGTCTCCCTCGGTGGAAACGGACTTCTCATTTTATGTCTCGCTGCGGAAAGAGTTGTCCGCAGAAATGACGGTATCGCTTATTTCTTGTCTTTTTTCATGCCCTTGTAAGCGAGGAAGGCTATGACCACGACGGCAAGAACCAGTATGACGTAGCCTATCTCGTGGCTGTATTGCACCGCCTGTTGGTAGACGTCGTTGGTTGTCTTGTAGTCTGTGTAGTGGTAGATAGCCCATCCTATGCCTGCCAGAACGGTGTTCCATGCGGCTGCACCGAGAGTGGTGTAGGTGAGGAACTTGCCCAGGTGCATACCCGCAAGTCCGGCAGGGATGCTTATCAACTGCCTTACCGCCGGCACAAGTCTGCCGAAGAAAGTGGAGGCAGCACCGTGGTCACGGAAGAATTGCTCCGCTTTCTCCACCGCCTGGCGGTCTATCAGGCACATGTGTCCTATCCTGCTGTCAGCGAAACGGTAGATAATGGGGCGTCCGAGCCATTTTGCCAGATAGTAGTTGACGAGTGCGCCAATGTCGGCACCCACCGTGGCGAACACTATGACGAGGACAATGTGGAGACCGCTATCGGGATCCATCGCCTTCCACGCAGCCGGCGGAACTACCACTTCCGAGGGAAACGGTATGAAAGAACTCTCTATCGCCATGAAGAGAGTGACGACCCAGTAGTTCAGGTGGTCAAGTATCCAGAGGAACAAGTCTGCTGTATTCATGCCGAAAAGTCCTTATTTCTTCCAAGTGTCCTTCAGCCCCACCGTCTTGTTGAATATCAGGTGGTCGGGAGTGGAGTCGTAGTCGGGAGTGTAATAGCCTATGCGCTGGAACTGCAGGTAGTCAAGCGGCTTTGTCGTGGCAAGGAACTTTTCCACATAAGCCTTCTTTATCTCCAGGCTGTTGGGGTTGATGAACTTGCGCATATCGTCGATGTCGATGCGGTTCTTGCCCTGTTCCTTGGAGTAGGCTGCCACCTCGTCACGCGGATTTTCCACCATCCACAGGCGGTCATAGTTGCGTACCTCCGCCTCGAGGCAGTGCTTGCAACTTACCCAGTGTATGGTTTTGCCCTTTATCTTCATGTTGGCGTTTGCCTCGCCGGTCTTCGTTTCGGGGATTATCTCGGCGTAGATTTCCACGATATTGCCGTTCTCGTCTTTCTTGCAGCAGTTCTCTTCCGGACAGCGGATGATGTAGGAGTTCTTCAGACGCACCTCTTTTCCGGGACCGAGACGGAAGAATTTCTTCGGCGCATCCTCCATGAAGTCGTCGCGCTCAATCCAAAGTTCACGGCTGAACTCAATGTCATGTGTGCCGTCAGCCTCGTTTTCGGGGTTGTTCTGCGCCTTGTAGACCTCCACCGTGTCCTCCGGCACGTTGGTGAGAACCAGTTTCACGGGGTCGACAACGGCACTCACGCGCAGTGCGCGCTTGTTGAGGTCGTCGCGCAGTGCGCTCTCGAAGAGCGACATCTGGTTGAGAGCGTCGTACTTGGTGTATCCTATCTTGTCGATAAAGGCAAGTATTCCCTCTGGGCTATAGCCTCTTCTGCGGAATCCGCTGATAGTAGGCATGCGCGGATCGTCCCATCCGTTGACCACGCCTTCCTTGACAAGGATGAGCAGATTGCGCTTTGACAGGAGGATATGGGTGAGGTTCAGTTTGTTGAACTCGGTCTGTTGCGGACGGTTGTCGTCCAGAGGCTTGTCGTCACCTGCCACCTCTTTCGCCCAGTCGACGAACAGGTCGTAGAGCGGACGGTGCGGTTCAAACTCGAGAGTACACAGTGAGTGTGTCACGCCTTCCCAGTAGTCGCACTGTCCGTGGGTGAAGTCATACATCGGATAGGCGTTCCATTTGCTTCCTGTACGCCAGTGCGGAATGTTCAGCACACGGTATATGATAGGGTCACGGAAGTGCATGTTGTCGCTCGCCATGTCTATCTTGGCGCGCAGCACCATCTTTCCCGGTTCCATGTTGCCGGAGTTCATCTCTTCGAAAAGACGGAGATTCTCCTCCACGGGGCGGTTTCTGAAAGGCGACTCTGTGCCCGGAGTGGTCGGCGTACCCTTCTGCTCGGCTATCTGTTCGGCAGTCTGCTCGTCCACATAAGCCTTGCCCTGCTTGATGAGAGCCACGGCAAGATCCCACAACTGCTGGAAATAGTCGGACGCATAGTAGATGTTTCCCCACTTGAATCCGAGCCACTCGATGTCCTTCTTGATTGCTTCCACATACTCAGTGTCCTCTTTCTGGGGGTTGGTGTCGTCCATGCGGAGGTTGCACACGCCGCCGTATTTCTTCGCTATACCGAAGTCGAGGGCAATGGCTTTGGCGTGTCCTATGTGCAGATAGCCGTTGGGTTCCGGTGGAAAACGTGTCTGCAATCTGCCGCCGTTCTTGCCTTTTGCAAGGTCGTTGACGACGATTTGCTCAATGAAGTTGAGACTTTTCTTCTCTTCAACTGCGTTTTCTTCGTTGCTTGCCATGTCTTTTTATGTTGTTTGTTGTTATTTTATGCCTCGTGCATTGAGTGCCGCAGAGTATCTGGCGGCGTTGTCCTTGTGTTCGGAATAGGTCGCCGCAAAGCGGTGAGTGCCCGAAAAGTCCTCCTTGGCGCACATATACAGGTAGTCGTGGTGCACCATGTTGAGCACCGCATCAATGCCTGCCACCGTAGGGTTGCGTATCGGACCGGGCGGCAGTCCCTCATATTTATATGTGTTGTAGGGCGAATCCGTGGTCAGCATGTTGTGGTATATGCGCCGTGCAGCGAAATCCTTGGTGGCGAATTTCACCGTGGGGTCGGCCTGAAGGGGCATCCCCGTGTTGAGACGGTTGTAGTAGAGACCTGCTATCATCGGCTTTTCCGCATTGTTGGAGGTCTCCGCGTCGACGATGGAGGCCAGTGTCGACACCTCGTCCTGCGAGAGTTTCAGTGCGGCAGCCTTGCCTTTGCGGGTGTCGTTCCAGAATGTGCCGTACTCCTTGTCCATGCGTTTGAGGAAGTCATCCACGGACACGTTCCAGAACACTTCGTAGGTGTTGGGCACGAACATACACATTATGGTGGCGGTGTCGTGCCCGAATTTCCGGCACACATCGGGGTTCTTCAGCGCTGCGACAATCTCCGTGCTGTCAGCCATCAGTTTCTTCGACAGTCTGCCGGCCATGATTTCGGGCGTGTATACCGACTGTATCGTGAGCATCAAGGGCGACTGCATGCCGTTCTTCATGGCGCGGAACACCTTGAAAGTGCCGTCTCCGGGCTTCACTTCGTAGCGTCCCGTGTGGATGTTCCCGCCGTAGTTGCAGCACCGGGCGAGCATCCTGAATGTGCTGATGCCGTTGCCTGCCGCCGCATTTTCCACCTTGGCGAATACCGAGTCCACGGTGTCGTCATTGTCTATATATATGTATTGCGTGCTGTCGGCACCCGAAAGGGACGTGAAGAGTGAGAACCATGCGGTGGCGGCTATTATTGCCGTGCAACCGATAATGGCTGAAAGGTATTTCCGTTTTGGTGATTTCATTGGCGTTGCGGTGTGTTCTTGACGCTTGCTAAGTTACTGCAAAATTACGAAATATATAATTAAAAGCCATTATACCAGCCGATTATTTTGACTAACTTTGCACCGTCATGCAGGCACACGGCGCATTTTCCGAATGCCTTTGCAGCGATTCCAACGTTATGAAACAGTATTCCACTTATATCTTCGACCTTGACGGCACACTCCTCTACACACTCGGCGACCTGTGTGCAAGTTGCAATTACGCCCTGAAAGCCATGGGATTTCCGGAGCGGACACTTGACGAGGTGCGCCGCTTTGTGGGCAACGGTGTGGCGAAACTCATCGAGAGGGCTGTCCCCGACGGCACTTCCGCCGAGCAGACAGCAGAGACGCTCGACGTCTTTCGCAAGCATTATCTCGACCACGGACTGGACACGACACGCCCCTACGACGGCATTCCCCAACTGTTGACGGCGCTCCGGCAGCGTGGCAACAGGGTTGCCGTGGTGAGCAACAAGTTCAATGACGCCACACGGCAACTGTGCGCCCACTTCTTTCCCGACACTGTGGAGGTGGCGATAGGCGAGAGTGCCGCAGTGAGAAAGAAGCCCGCGCCCGACACGGTCATAGAAGCCATGCGCCAACTGGGCGTGTCTGCCGACGGCGCAGTGTATGTCGGCGACAGCGATGTGGACGTGATGACGGCGCGCAACAGCGGTCTGCCATGCATCTCGGTGCTCTGGGGATTTCGTGACAGAGCCTTTCTCGAAGAGAGCGGAGCCACGGTCTTCGCCGCCAAACCTGCTGACATACTCTCCTGAAACATCAGTCTTGTCATACAAAAGGAGGGCGTGTCAAAAACAGACAAGTTCTCTTGTGAACGGGCTGAAAGCCCGGTTGCACACAGCCCGGGGCAGAGTTGCGGAGCAACGGCACCCTGGGGATGAACGGATAAGCCAACGGTGCGCCCTGTAATGGCAGCTGCATGTTTTGCCATACCCTCCTTTTTGCCATGTAAGTATTGTATGCACGCAGTCCGTAAACAGTCTGTTGGCGGTTGCACATCGTTCGAAGTACAGGCGTATCACGGTCGTTGTACGATCGGATACCGACCGTTGTACGCCCGAACCACGGTCGTGAGCAACCCGCGCAAGCACCGCTTTCGCACCGCCAGAACACCGCTTTTGCATCGTCGGAACGGTGTTCCTGCACAGCGAAAACGGTTGTCCTGACCGTCATGCATTCGCCTTTGCCGATTACAGGGCGGTCAAAATAATAGACGGAAAATTTGGATGTGTCGCCTTTTTGGCATACCTTTGCATCAGAGGTTGTCCCGATTCGATCGGGATACTCATCAAAAATAATGATTGAAACGGAGACAACTGCTCTTGTCGATGGCGGGCCACATAAAGTCCAAAAGACCCAAGCATGATTTCAAGCCGGTGGATTACAAAGACATGAGGATTCTCTAAACTTCCAAAAAAGGAGTTTTCATCACATCATCGGGACAACCTCGCTTTTTTCCTTTCGGCGTTTTCGCCGCACAAACAGACATTTTCCATATCCCAAGACGATGAGTTCCGCATTCCAGTTCCGGCAGTTTGGCATCGAACAAAACCTTTGTGCCATGAAGGTGGGCACTGATGGTGTGTTGCTCGGAGCGTGGGCGGAGGGCGGCAGACGGGTGCTCGACATTGGCTGCGGCACCGGTATCGTGGCGCTTATGGTGGCTCAACGCTGTCAGGAAGCCTCGGTCACGGCCATTGACATCATGGCTGACTGTTGCCGTCAGGCGAGGGCGAATGCGGACAAATCACCGTGGGGCGACAGGATAAAGGTGGAAAACAAGTCGCTGCAGGACTTCACGCGGTGTGCCGTTGGGGGTGGGGCAGAGGACGGAAACGCCGGTCTGTATGACAGCATAGTGAGCAATCCTCCCTTCTTTGAGGCTTCGCTGAAGAATCCCGACAAGGCACGCGCCACGGCAAGACACAACGATGCGCTGCCGTTTGGGGTGTTGGCGAAATGCGTGTCGGCACTCCTTAGCCAAGACGGCACGTTCTCTGCGGTGATGGCAGAGGAGTGCTGCCGTGATTTCATCAATGAGGCTTGGTTTGCCGGACTGTACTTGAAAAAAGCGGTAAGGATTGTCACGAAAAGGGGGAAGCCCGTGAAGCGCCGGCTGATGCAGTTCTCCCGTGTGCGCACTGCCGTGCCGACGGAAACCACGGAGTTGCTGATGAACGATGACGGAGGCCGCTCCGAATGGTTCGGAAGACTTACTGCGGACTTCTATCTGTAAGAATCGGAATGCCTGGTTTTTGCCGCCTCCAATGCCGTTCGTCCTGTTGTCAATGTCAGGAACGGCTTTCGGAGCCGTGTGTCATGATGTCAACTTCTTCTGTATGGTCTCCTTCACGGAGTTGATGTCGTTGAACAGTTCTGCCGTGGCAGTCTGAAATGCGTTGGGTTTTCTGGTGTCGGTGTCGCCGGAAGGGTTGACCACGATGCGGATGCCCTTGGGTTCTATCTTGACATGGATGTCAGTGCCGGCCATCACCGGGTCGCCGTCGTAGTGTATGACGTCGGGTTTGCTCCGGCGGATATGCAGTTCCTTGGTCTTGAAAGTCTTGATTTTGGAACTTCGGTCAATCGTCTTGTTGAATATGTCGAGGCTTATCTGCGGTGCATCAAGGATGTCAAACGGTTCCATGATGATGACATCGAGCAGTCCGTCGCTCATAGATGCCTGGGGGGCAATATAGGCATTGTTGCCGTATTGCGACGCGTTGGCGCAGGAGATGAGGAACGCCTTGTACTCCACAGCACCGTTCTCGTCGATTATCTCGTAGGTCTCGGGCTTGTATTTCAGACCTTCGCGCAGGATGTTTTCGAGGTATGTGATGGGACCGCGCTTGCCTGCCTCGGCGAATTTCTTGCTCACGAACGCATCGAAACCGAGACCGCAGGTGCAGAAAAACGGATGTCCCTCCACCGTGCCGTAGTCGAGTTCGCGTATCTCACAGGCGTTGATGATGTCTATGCACTTCCTGATGTTCATGGGCAACAGCAGGTGCCGTGCCAGTCCATTGCCCGAACCGCAGGGTATGATGCCAAGTGCCGAGCGCGAATGGGTTAGCGCACGCGCCACCTCATTGACGGTCCCGTCGCCGCCGACGGCAACAATCACGTCGATGTCGCGGGCTTTTCCCTCGTTGGCAATCTCGGTGGCGTGTCCTGCATACTCCGTCATCCTAATCTCATAGTCGAACTTCTCGTGGTCGAGATAGTGGTCTATGAGTTTGGGAATCCGGGCTTTGCTTGACGTGCCCGATATGGGGTTCATTATGAATAGGACTGTTTTCTTTTCCATGACAGGCTATCCTGCATAGTGAATATTTGTTGCAAAATTACGAAAAAATAGATAAAAGTACAGTTACGGAGGTTGTGAAAATGCCAAAATGGTGTCTTTTGTGTTACAAAACTCCTTGTCGTTGAATAGTTTTTTGTAACTTTGCACGGACATACCTATGTCAATGTGATACTTGGGAAATAATAACTACTCTATAAAAAATGGGATTTTTACAGGAAAAATTCAAAAGTTATCGCCGTCCGCAAGAGGCTATGGCGAAGGGCATCTATCCATACTTCCGCGCAATAACAGGAAAACAAGGGACGGAAGTGGAGATGGGTGGACACAAAGTCCTGATGTTCGGTTCTAACGCATACACCGGTCTTACCGGCGACGAGAGAATCATCGAAGCAGCAAAGAAAGCACTTGACAAATACGGCACCGGTTGCGCTGGCAGCCGCTTCCTCAACGGAACGCTCGACTTGCATGTCCAGTTGGAAAAGGAACTGGCAGAGTTTGTGGGCAAGGATGACGCCCTCTGCTTCTCTACGGGCTTCACCGTGAACAGCGGAGTTATCCCCGCACTCCTCGGCAAGGACGATTACATCATCTGCGACGACCGCGACCATGCGAGCATTGTAGACGGCAGACGTCTCTCTTTCGCCAAGTTCTTCCGCTACAAGCACAATGACATGGAAGACCTTGAGCGTGTCCTGCAGAGATGCGACCCCGATAAGGTGAAACTGATTGTTGTCGATGGCGTGTTCTCAATGGAGGGTGACCTCGCTCCGTTGCCAAAGATTGTGGAACTGAAGCACAAGTACAACGCATCGATAATGGTTGACGAGGCTCACGGTCTCGGCGTATTCGGCAAGCAGGGCAGGGGAGTGTGCGACCACTTCGGACTGGCTTCGGAGGTGGATCTCATAATGGGTACTTTCTCTAAGTCGCTCGCTTCCATCGGTGGATTCATCGCTGCGGACAGCGACACCATAAACTGGCTGCGCCACACGGCACGCACCTATATCTTCTCTGCCAGTGACACACCGGCTGCAACAGCCGCTGCTATGGAGGCACTCCACATCATCCAGCAAGAGCCGGAACGCATAGAGGCACTGTGGAAGGTGACAAGATACGCACTGAAGAGATTCCGTGAGGAAGGCTTCGAGATAGGTGACACCGAGAGCCCGATTATTCCTTTGTATGTTAGAGACGTGGACAAGACGTTCCTTGTCACCGCAAAGGCGTTCGACGCTGGCGTGTTCATCAACCCGGTAATACCGCCGGCATGTGCTCCGCAGGATACTCTCGTGCGCTTTGCACTCATGGCTACCCACACCGAAGAGCAGGTTGAGCGTGCCGTAGTAGCCCTGAAGAAAGTATTCAAGGACAACGGCATACTGAAATAAGACACCGATAAGATTCTCTGTCAGGTCGGTAGGGCTAAGATGCAGTACCGCTCGTGAGCACTTTGGCGTGCGGACAGAGAAAATGTACGGTTAAATTTGGTAAAACCAAAGAAAAGTGCTACCTTTGCAGACGCAAAACGCAGAGGAGGGTAACACTTCCCGTTGGTTTGCCGCGAGGTGTAGCGCAGTTGGTAGCGTTCCTGGTTTGGGACCAGGCTGTCGCAGGTTCGAGTCCTGTCACCTCGACAAAAGACATCAGAGAAATCTGGTGTCTTTTGTCGTATGTGGGAGGCTGAAAAAACGTTGTCGGTTTGTCTCTGTCGCTCAAAAACACTACCTTTGCCGTATAAAGAAAGTACATTGCAATCGTCAGTTCCGACCAAAGGAACGGTGTGAAGTGTTTTATGAGCATCGAATTCAATATAGATTATGGTGTGGTTTCTGGTCAGAAACTGCAGATAAACATAGTTTGCGCTGACGGTCAGACGGACGGTCAGTGCATGACATCAACCGACGGATACCACTGGACAGGAGTTCTCTCCATGGAAGAACCTTTGGATGGCAAGGTTGACTATTACTACAGTGTCGTCAATGACGGTACTGTCGAGCGCCGTGAATGGCGGGTTGAGGCTCACCGACTGGTGCTTGACGGCATGGAAACGGAGAGTGTCGCCGTCTATGACAAATGGATAGACATTCCGGAAGACGCTTTTCTGTATTCAAGTGCATTCACTGACTGTATCACAAACGACAGCCTTTCTCGAGGAAAGCAACTCTCCTATGGTCGGACGGTGTGCCTCAAGGTGCGCGCTCCACAGTTGCGCAAGGGCGAGAAATTGTTTCTGACGGGTGCCGGAGAGCAGTTGGGCGATTGGAAAAAGTCTGCTGCGCTGCCGATGACGGAGTGCAACTACCGGGAATGGACGGTCAATCTCGATGCCGACAGGATAGCCGGTGGTGTGTTGGAGTTCAAGTTTGTGGCGATGTATGATGACAGGTTGTCGCTATTGTGGGAACTTGGCGACAACCGCAGAGTGGATGTTGCGGAGAAGAAAGACCGTTCCCTACAGGTCTACGAACTGTCCGCAGCGCGCTTCCCGATAGAACCGTGGCGAGGGGCAGGCACCGTCATACCAGTCTTTTCTTTGCGCAGCGACCGCAGTTTCGGTGTCGGCGACTTCGGCGACCTGAAGTTGATGGTTGACTGGCTGACACTTACGGGGCAGCAAATCCTGCAGGTGCTGCCGATAAACGACACCACTGTCACCCATACGGCAGCAGACTCATATCCCTACAGTTGTATAAGCATCTATGCCCTGCACCCCCAATACATAGACCTTAATGCCCTGCCGCCTCTTGCGGACAAGGCGAAGAGGACGGAGTTTGAGGCTTTGCGACGGGAACTCAACGCGTTGCAGCAGATTGACTATGTGCGTGTGAACAGGGCAAAGACCGCTTATCTGCGACTGTTGTTTGCCCAGGAAGGCGACAAGACCTTGCGTTCGGCGGCGTTCAAACGGTTCTTTACCGCCAACAGACACTGGCTTGTGCCGTATGCCGCATTCTGTTGTCATCGCGACGAGTACGGTACTGCCGACTTCCGCCAATGGCCTGCACACGGCACTTTCTCCGATTCAGACCGCAGGAAATGGGAGCGTAAGGGGACGAAAGAGTACTCTGACGCAGCCTTCCACTACTGTGTGCAGTTCTGGTTGGATGCCCAGATGAGGGATGCGCACGACTATGCCCGGAAACGCTCTGTCATACTGAAGGGCGACATTCCCATAGGCATCAACCGCAACAGTGTGGAGGCGTGGGTCGAACCTTACTATTTCAATCTCGACAAACAGGCGGGTGCTCCGCCGGACGCTTTTTCCGCCAATGGCCAGAACTGGGGCTTCCCTACCTACAACTGGGAACGGATGCTGGAGGACGGCTGCCGTTGGTGGGTAGGCAGGTTCGGCAAGATGTCGCAATACTTTGATGCTTACCGCATAGACCATGTGTTGGGCTTCTTCCGTATATGGGAAATTCCTGGCGATTGCGTCCATGCCACCTTGGGACAGTTCTCTCCCTCGCTTCCGATGAGTAAGGAAGAGATAGAGGGCTACGGTGTTCAGTTCCGTGAAGAACTGTTCACTCGTCCTTACATAACCGACCTTGTGCTTGCCGACACATTCGGTGACGGTGCGCAGGAAGTGCGGGAGAAGTATCTTGACAGTATGGGGCAGGGGCGTTACAGCCTGAAATCAGAATATGACACGCAGCGAAAGATAGAGGCTGCATTTGGCGATATGGAGGACGGAAATGCCGTGTCGGTGCGCGACGGACTGTACTCTCTGGTCAGCGATGTGCTGTTTGTGCGTGACAACAAGGATTGTCACATGTATCATCCGCGCATCTCCGCCCAGACGAGTCACGTCTATCAGACGCTCGGCGAGGAGGAAAAACAGGCATTCTACTGTCTCTATGAGGACTATTTCTACCACCGCAACAGCCATTTCTGGTATCGTGAGGCAATGCGTAAACTGCCCTTGCTCACGCAGTCGACACGCATGCTGACGTGTGCGGAGGATTTGGGCATGGTGCCTGAGTGTGTGCCTTGGGCGATGAACGAACTGCGCATCCTCAGCCTGGAGATACAGTCTATGCCGAAAGAGATGTACGTCCGCTTCGGGACATTGGCGAAAAATCCCTACCGGAGTGTGGCTACAATCTCCACACACGATATGCCTACGCTGCGCCAATGGTGGGATGAGGACAGTGAACGCACCCAAGACTATTATAACAATGTGTTGTGTCAGCCGGGCGCAGCACCTCATCCGTTGCCCGGGAGTGTCGCTGCCGACATAGTGAAAGCACACTTGGAGTGTCCGTCAATGTTGTGTCTCATCAGTCTGCAGGATTGGCTTGCCATTGACGAGAACCTCAGACTGGCTGACGCTGATGCCGAACGGATTAATGTGCCGGCAGATTCGAAACACTATTGGCGTTACCGAATGCACGTCAACATAGAGAAACTGATTGGTGATGAGACTTTTTGCCGTCAGGTCAGGCGGCTGGTAAGCGATGCGGGACGATGATTGCCGCTGACCGTCAGATGACGTTCTGTCCGATTTTCCTTGCTATTCCGTTGCGGTACTGCTGCATCTTGGAATAGTCGCTGACGAGTTCGCGTCCCTCGTCAGAGTCGAGCGGGGTGGTCTTGAGCCGTTCTTTCAGCGACTTGAGTTTGTCCTCTACATAGATGAGACGCAGGTCGAGGGCGAGGTGTTCGGTCTGTTGGCGCAGTTTTTCCATGGCTTTCTGCATCGCGCCTTCCTTGTCGAACTTGCTGTAGGCATCCTCTTCCTTGTCGTTCAAGGTGAGGGAATACCTGTCGACAGCCAGTTCTGTGGCGATTCGGCTCAACTCTATGTCGTTGTGATTGACAAAGTATGTCTCCGCCACAAAACCCTCTTCGCCGCTGTGGACGTAGGCTTCCTCAAGCATACGGCGGTAGTTCGGGTCTTGCAGAGTGATGTCGTCGCTCGCCAGATTGAGGTAAATGAACTGTGCTACGGTGAGGCTTATCTGGTTGTTGTCCTCGTCTACGGCATCGTTGATGCATATTTGCTCGCCGCTTCTCACCACCAGTTGGGCAATCATCCGCTCTATCTTTGCCAGTGCGGATGTCTGTTCGGTCTCTGGCACAGCGGGTGCGGTACTGGCGACAGACTTGTCTCCGTTGCCCCGGCTCTGGCTTATGATGGTGTTCATGCGGTTGATGAGCGCCATCTCTTTCACTCCGGTGTGGGATGCGCACTCATGTATGTAGGTGTCGCGGAGTATCTGGTTTGGCACTACCGCCACGCTCTGGATGATTGAGTCAATGGCCTGCGACCGCAGTTGGGGGTCGGTCTGCCCCTTGAGCAAGCGGTTTATCTTGAACTGTACAAAGTCTTCCTGATTCTGTTCCACATATTCGCGGAACTGTTCTGCCGTGTGCTTGCGTGCGAAACTGTCGGGGTCGTCACCGTCAGGGAGGAACAGCACCTTCACGTTAATGCCCTCTGCAAGCAGCATATCGGTACCTCGCATGGCGGCATGGATACCTGCTGCGTCACCGTCATAGAGCAACGTGATGTTCCCGGTGAACCTGTGGAGCATGTGAATCTGGTGTATTGACAGTGCAGTACCTGAGTTTGCGACGGCATTCTCGATGCCACACTGGAACATGGAGATGACATCTGTCTGACCCTCTACTATGAATACACGGTCTTCACGGGCTATTGCTTTCTTGGCCTGGTATATTCCAAAAAGTTCGCGTTCCTTGTGATAAATCTCCGAGTCGGGCGAGTTGACGTACTTCTGGTTTACTCCTTTCGTGCGCGAATCAAGCACTCTGGCGGAGAATCCCACCACTTTGCCGCTGAGACCTATCCACGGAAAGACCACACGTCCGGAGTATCGGTCGATGAGATCGCCCTCGTCGGTGCGGTAGCAAAGTCCTGTTTTTACAATGAAGTCGGCGTTATGACCGTCCTTGAGAGCCGCTGCCGCCAAGGCGTGGCGGTTGTTGAGGTCATAACCGAGGCGGAACAGACGTATCGTGTCGTCACGGAAGCCACGGCTTCTGAAGTACTGCAGACCGAGGGCAACGCCGTCGGGGTCGTCGTGGAGTTGCCGTTCGAAGTAGCCGGCAGCCCACTCGTTGACGATAAACATGGACTCCCGCTCGTTCTGTTCCTCTCGTTCGCGGTCGGAGAGTTCACGCTCCTGGATTTCTATTCCGTATTTTTTTGCAAGCCAACGCAACGCTTCGGGGTAGGTGAGTTGCTCGTGTTCCATGATGAAACTTATGGAGTTGCCTCCCTTGCCGCATCCGAAACAGTGACAGGTGCCGCGTGCCGGGCTGACCATAAACGACGGTGTCTTCTCGTTGTGAAACGGACACAGTCCCTTATAGTTGGCTCCGCTCTTCTTCAGGGTAACAAATTCGGAGACAACCTCCACAATGTTGGCTGTCTCCTTAATCCTGTCTACGGTGAGCCTGTCTATCATCTTTGCGTTGGACTCCCCTTGTCGGTCTGTTACTTACGGTAGTCTTCGAGGTCTGCCGGAGTGGCACTCATGATGAAGTTGTAGTGCTTCTCCACCTCGGCTGAAGCCCATCGGGTGTAGATGCGCGCTGATTTGCCGAAGAGTTCGGCGTTCTTTGACGCATCGGTAATGATGAGGTTGGCCATCAAGGTGGATGCTACCATCTCGTAGAGGTGGCGTGAGCAGAAGTCCTTGAACTCGTCGCTGCCGTCGGCATGCACCTTTTCGAGGGCGGCATTGAACTTCTTTGCCATCTCCTTTGCGGTGTTGCGCTGTGCCTCAAACTCCGGTGCAGTCTCTTCCTGCTCGTATTGGGCTATCACAGAACTGTAGAATCCGTTGGTGATATAGCGGATTGCGGCTACTGTCTGCAACTGTGTCGTACCCTCATATATGGATGTGATGCGTGCGTCACGGTAGAGACGCTGGCATGCATACTCCAGCATAAAGCCCGAACCGCCGTGTATCTGTATGCCGTCATAGGTGTTTTGGTTGGCATATTCGGAGTTCATGCCCTTGGCAATAGGCGTGAATGCATCGGCGAGTTTGGAGTATTCCTTGCACTCGGCACGCTCTTCCGGAGTGAGTTTGCGCTCGCGTGAGATGTCCTCAAGTGCCTTGTAGACGTCCACATAGCGGCTTGTGGCATAGAGAATGGAGCGTCCTGCGTCGAGACGGGCTTTCATCAGTGACAGCATATCGTATACTGCCGGGAAGTTGATGATTGCCTTTCCGAACTGGCAACGCTCTTTTGCGTATGCCAAAGCCTCGTTGTATGCGCTCTGGCTTATACCTACCGACTGTGCTGCAATGCCCAGGCGGGCACCGTTCATCAGTGCCATGACATACTTGATAAGTCCGAGTTTGCGGCTTCCGCACAGTTCTGCCTTGGCGTTCTTGTAGACAAGTTCGCAGGTCGGAGAGCCGTGAATGCCGAGTTTGTTCTCGATTCTGCGCACCTCAACGCCGCCGTCACGCTTGTCGTAGATGAACATTGACAGACCGCGACCGTCGCGCGTGCCCTCCTCAGAGCGTGCAAGCACGAGGTGAATGTCGCTGTCGCCGTTGGTGATGAAACGCTTGCAGCCGTTCAGACGCCAGCAGTTGTTTTCCTCATCGAACGTTGCCTTGAGCATTACTGACTGAAGGTCAGAACCTGCATCAGGCTCGGTGAGGTCCATGGACATCGTTTCGCCTGCGCAGATGCGGGGGATATAGCGTTTGTGCTGGTCCTCGTCACCGAACTCATAGAGGGTTTCGATGCAGTCCTGCAGTGACCAGATGTTCTCGAAACCGGCGTCTGCCGCAGCAATCATCTCGTTTATGGCTGTGTAAGGCACTGAAGGGAAATTGAGACCTCCGTGGCGGCGCGGCATGGTAACACCGTTGAGACCTGCCTTTACAGTAGCATCGAGGTTCTCGTAAGTCTTGCTTGCGTAGCGCACACGGCCGTTTTCACAGTGCGGTCCCTCTGCATCCACATCCTCTGCGTTGAGCCAGATGATGTTGGCACAGATGTCGCCGGTGAGTTCAAGCACACGGTTGTAGTTGTCGATAGCGTCCTCAAAGTCCTGGGGAGCATAGTCAAACTTGTCTTTGTCGGCATAGTTGCGCTCTTTGAGTTCAACGATATGCTTCATCAGGGGATGACTAAGATAGAACTTAATCTCCGGATTGTCTGTATAGAAATTAGCCATTTTTACTTGCTGTTCTTCTTGTAATACTTGATCATCTTGGGAACTACCTCCTCAACACTGCCTGTTATGATGTAGTCGGCAATCTTGTTGATGGGTGCATCGGGGTCGGTATTGACCGAGACAATGATGCCTGAGTCCTGCATTCCGGCAATATGCTGTATCTGACCGGATATTCCGAATGCGAAGTAAACCTTCGGACGGACGGTCACTCCGGTCTGTCCTATCTGGCGGTCGTGGTCCACCCAGCCGGCGTCAACGGCTGCTCTGGACGCTCCGACCTCTGCATGGAGTTCGTGGGCGAGTTCGAACAACTTGTCGAAACCTTCCTTTGAGCCTACTCCGTAGCCACCTGCCACTACAATGGCAGCACCGTTGAGGTTGTGCTTCGCAGCCTCCACATGACGGTCGAGCACCTTTACCACATACTCTGTGTCGGGCACATACTTGGCGACATCATGGCGTATGACTTCTCCTTTGTAGTTTTCGTCGAGCACTTCTTTCTTCATCACGCCTTCACGAACGGTCGCCATCTGCGGTCTGTGGTCGGGATTGACAATCGTAGCCACGATGTTTCCGCCGAAAGCAGGGCGTATCTGATAGAGTTGCTGCTCGTAATGGAATGACTTGACCTCGTCTCCGACACGCTTCTTCATGTCGAAATCGCCAATTTCAAGTTCGGTACAGTCAGCCGTAAGACCACTGTGCAGTGCGGAACTGACGCGCGGTCCGAGGTCGCGGCCTGTGACTGTAGCGCCCAAGAGGGCTATTTGCGGTTTCTCTTCCTTAAACAGATTGACGACAAGGGCGGTGTGCGGATTGCTTGTGTAGGGAAAAAGCCCTTCAGCATCGAATACGTGTACCTTGTCAACACCGTATTTCATCACCTGACTTTCCACTCCGTCAAGCCCGGAGCCGGCTATGATACATTCCAACTGAACGCCGAGAGTATTGGCCAGTTTGCGTCCTTTGGTAAGGAGTTCGAGAGAGACTTCCTTGACGGTAGTGCCTTCTATCTCGCAATATACAAATACATTGTTCATAAATATTCTCTCCTTTCAGGGATTAGCCGATAATCTTTTCGTTCAACAATTCAATGATTACATTCTCCACATCCTCGTCGCTGCCGGTCAGAGACTTGCTCTCCTTCGCCTTGAAAACGATGTTCTGCACCGCCTTGACGTTGGTAGGCGAGCCAGCCTTGCCTATCTGTGCCGGGTCAGCATCGATGTCGGCTGCACCCCATTGGGTAATGGTGAGGTAGGGTTTCTTGGCGAGTATGTCGGCAAGAGCCTCTGTTTCTTCCGCTGTGCGCTCTGCTACTGCCTTTGCGTTCTTGTATTTCATCACACGCTTGGCGTTGCGCGGACGGCAGGGAGCGGCACTTCCGTTGACCGTGACGACCAGTGGCAGCGGTGCTTCCACCGTTTCCACGCCGCCATCAATGTGGCGCTTGATTATGACTTTGCGTGTCTGCTCGTCGAGAGAGAGGATTTCTTCTGCGTAAGTTACCTGGGTCAGTCCGAGTTTTTCAGCCACTTGGGGACCCACCTGGGCTGTATCGCCATCGATAGCCTGGCGTCCTCCGAGGATGATGTCATAGTCGCCGATCTTCTTGATTGCCTGAGCCAGTGTGTAACTTGTGGCCAGTGTGTCAGCACCACCGAGCGGACGGTCGGTTACGACAAAGCCTTCGTCAGCACCGCGGTAGAGAGCTTCGCGTATCACTTCGGCTGACTTGGGCAGTCCCATCGTTACTACTGAAATGGTTGAACCTGGAAACTGGTCCTTCAGACGGAGGGCCTGCTCCAAAGCGTTGAGGTCATCGGGATTGAAGACTGCCGGAAGGGCTGCACGGTTAACGGTGCCTTCGGGAGTCATAGCATCAGGACCAACGTTTCTTGTGTCCGGCACTTGCTTTGCAAGTACTACAATCTTTAAACTCATTTATGTAATAATTAATTTTCTGTTCCTGTTCCGTTGTAATGCGTACAGGGTACGCATAAAGACTGTTTGGAGTTCTAATTCAATAGGCAAAATTACGAAATATAATCCGTACACACAAATAATAGTTTTCAAAATGCACACAATAGGTACATTTGTGCACATCTTCTGCCCCGTCAGACCACCTTTCCTGTGATGCGTGAAAGGTTGTTCCGTATAATCCAAGTGATGTTCTCGCTGCAACAATTACCTTGTGGGCAATAACGTGCGGAATGATTTCTTGTGGCGGAAACGGTGTTGTGGACATTTTTTCGTATCTTTGTACTCATGATGAAGACTTTTCCCCACCTTATTACATATATACTGTTGTTAGGTGCGTCGACAGCGTTGAGGGCGCAGTCGGCGGATCATGACGACCTCATTGCGGTGTTGCCCGACAGTTTCGAGGTCGATTCCGTGCATGAGGTGGCGTTGCCTTATCCTCAGCGTGCAGTCTTGCGGATAGACAGTCTGTTGGAACACAGGATGTTCGAGACGTCGCAGGTAGGTCTGATGGTATATGATTTGGATGCCGACACAGTGCTTTATGCCCACAATGAACGGCAGTTGATGCGTCCGGCTTCCACGATGAAACTTCTCACGGCAATAACTGCCCTTGACCGTTTGGGGCGTAACTATCGCTACACCACATCCGTCTATTACACTGGGGAGTGCGATTCTACTGCGCTTAGAGGTGACATATATATAAAAGGTGGCATGGACCCGTCGCTCGAAGACTATGATCTTGACTGCATAGTGGAGGACATTGTGAAACTGCATGTGGACACCATAGCCGGCAATATCATAGCCGACCGTTCTTTCAAGGATGCCTCGCTTTTGGGCGAAGGGTGGTGTTGGGACGATGACAACCCCGTCCTGTCGCCGTTGGTCTTTAAGAAAAAGGACAATCTTGTAGCCGTCCTGATGCAGAAACTGCGTGATCAGGGGATTGTGGTCACAGGTTTCAGCGGCGAGGGAACAGTCCCTGCGGATGCCAAAACACTGTCGGTGCGCTATTCGTCGATAGAACCGATACTGTCGAAGATGATGAAAGACTCGGACAATCTCTATGCCGAGTCGATGCTTTATCAGGTTGGCGCACTGTCGGGAGGCACTTCCTCTGTCAAGGCGGCACAGCGCGAGGAGAGGAAAATCCTGGAAAGCGCAGGGCTGGATGCATCCGCCTACCGTCTGGCAGACGGTTCGGGACTGTCGCTCTACAACTATCTTTCTGCCGAATGTGAGGTCATGCTGTTGCGGTATGCCTACCGCAACAAGCGCATCTTCGGCACTCTCTGCCAGTCGTTGCCGTGTGCCGGCGTAGACGGAACGCTGAAGCGCCGCATGAGAAATACGTCTGCCCAAGGCAATGTCATGGCAAAGACAGGCACATTGGCAGGCATCTATACATTGGCTGGTTACTGCATATCGCCCGAAAACCACATGTTGGCGTTCTGCATCCTCAACCAAGGTATCCTGCACGCCGCCACGGCACGCTCATTCCAGGACCGTGTCTGCGAGGCATTGTGCCGATAGCGGAATGTGAAAGTACGCCGTGTGCCTGACGAAAAAATATTTTCCCAGGTGCGATGTTTGTGAGATTATTTTTGTAGTTTTGTGCACAGAAGTTTTTTGTTATGGCACTTAATAGAGACAAAGACCTGAAATTGTTTTACTCCATAAAGGAGGTTGCCGCCATGTTCGGCGTTAACGAGAGTGCGTTGCGCTATTGGGAAAAGGTGTTTCCGCAGATTCAGCCCAAGACCAACGCCCGTGGCATACGTCAGTACACCAAGGAGAACATCGAGGAGATACGCCTTGTGTACAATATGGCGAAAGTGCGCGGTTTCAAACTCGATGCCGCCAAGAAGATGATAAGCCGCAACCGACAGGGCGTGGACAAAAGTGCCGAGGTCTTGGAACTGCTCATTTCCTCGCGCGACCAACTGATTGCGGTTAAGAAACAGCTTGATTCGCTTACCTAAGCAGATGGCGGAGCACGTTTGCGGGCATTGAATACGACAGCGGGAGAACATTTCCAGAGAAATGTCCTCCCGCTGTTTGTTATGTCATAGGGATTCTTCTGCAGACGGATTGCCCTTTTTCGGCAGTCCGCAGATTAGAAATCGCAGAGTTCAAGCACCTTTTCTACTGCGGCATCAATGCCTGTAGTGTCCTTGCCACCGGCTGTGGCGAAGTGTGGAGCACCGCCTCCGCCGCCTTTGATACACTTGCCGGCCTCACGCACAAGTTTGCCTGCGTCCAGTCCTTTCTCCGCTATGAGGTCCTTGCTTATCATCACAGTGATGAGCGGTTTGTCGTTAGACTTGCTGCCGAATACGCAGAACATCTTTTCGGGAAGGATGTTTGCCACTTGGAAAGCGAGGTCTTTGACAAGGTTGGCATCCATATCGGCAACGAAAACGTGCTTTACTACCTTCACGCCATTTATCTCCTTGGCACCTGCAACCATATCGTCACGCACCTTCAGAAGACGCTCTCTCATATAGTCATCGGCTTGTTTCTTGAGTGCAACGTTCTCTTCGAGCATCTTCAGGAGTGCTGCCTGCACGTCCTTGGTATTGAGTATGTCGCGTATGGCGAAGATTGTGTCCTCCATATTATACACGCTTTGCTCTGCGGCAGCACCCGTGATGGCCTCTATACGGCGTATTCCTGCGGCAACGGAACTCTCCGACACGATGCGGACAAAACCGAGTTCGCCTGTCGCCTTGGCATGACAACCGCCACAGAACTCTACGGAGTCACCGAACTGAACAACGCGTACGCGGTCACCGTACTTCTCGCCGAAGAGGGCAATGGCACCGAGTTTCTTCGCCTCCTCAATGGGTACGTTGCGGTGATCCTGCAATGGGATGTTTTGGCGGATGCGCTCGTTGACAATCTGTTCCACCTTGCGCAGTTCCTCATGGGTGACTTTCTGGAAGTGTGAGAAGTCGAAGCGCAGTGCCTCTGGAGTGACAAGAGAACCTTTCTGCTCCACATGGTCACCGAGAACTTCCTTGAGAGCCTGGTCGAGAAGGTGGGTTGCAGTGTGGTTAGCCTCCGATGCCTTGCGGCGGTCCGTGTCGACACAAGCCATGAAATCAGCCTCCGGATTCTTCGGCAACTCCTTTACTATGTGTACTGTCTGGCCGTTTTCGCGTTTCGCATCGATGACTTCCACTGTCTCCGTTTCGCTGACAAGCACACCCTGATCGCCGATCTGACCGCCCATTTCACCGTAGAAAGGTGTGGCGTCAAGTACGATTTCAAAGTATGTGAGTTTCTTTTGTGTCACCTTGCGATAGCGCAATATGTGGCACTCATACTCTGTATAGTCATAGCCAACGAACTGTTGTTCGCCGTCTTTCAGTTCGGTCCAGTCGCTCGTTTCGACAGAAGCGGCGTTGCGTGCGCGCTCTTTCTGCTTCTGCATTTCGTCATCAAACTGTTTCTCGTCCACGGTAACGCCGTTCTCGCGACAGATGAGTTCGGTCAGGTCGAGAGGGAATCCGAATGTGTCGAAGAGGCGGAATGCCTGTGCGCCGTCCAGCACTGTCTTGCCCTCGGACTTCAGTGTGTCGATGGAAGAGGACAGCATTGAGATGCCCTTGTCAAGGGTGCGGAGGAACGAATCCTCCTCTTCTTTTATCACTCTGCCTATGAGTTCGCGCTGAGCAGGGAGTTCCGGGTACGCCTCACCCATCTCTTCGATGAGTACAGGCAGTATCTTGTACATGAATGCTTCCTTCTGTCCGAGGAACGTGTAGGCATATCTCACTGCGCGGCGGAGTATGCGGCGGATGACATATCCTGCCTTTGCGTTGCCAGGCAACTGTCCGTCGGCAATGGAGAATGCCACTGCACGGAGGTGGTCAGCGATGACGCGCATTGCCACATCGATATCTTCCGTCTTGCCGTACTCCTTGCCTGAGAGACGGGAAATCTCCTTTATCATCGGCTGGAAGATGTCGGTGTCATAGTTGGAGTGCTTGCCCTGAATGGCACGCACAAGGCGCTCGAAGCCCATACCGGTGTCGATGACATTCATGGAGAGCGGCTCGAGTGAGCCGTCAGCCTTGCGGTTGAACTGCATGAACACGATGTTCCAAATCTCAATCACTTGCGGGTCATCCTTGTTTACGAGTTCCCTGCCGGGCACTTTAGCCTTTTCCTCCGCCGTACGGCTGTCGAGGTGTATCTCAGAACAGGGACCGCACGGACCTGTGTCACCCATTTCCCAGAAGTTGTCGTGCTTGTTTCCGTTGATGATATGGTCGGCAGGCACGTGCTTGAGCCAATATCCGGCGGCTTCGTCGTCGCGTTTCAGATTCTCTTTTTCGTCACCCTCGAATACGGTAACATAGAGATCGGCTGGGTCAAGTTTCAGTATGTCGACGAGATACTCCCATGCCATGTCGATAGCACCTTCCTTGAAGTAGTCGCCGAACGACCAGTTGCCAAGCATTTCGAACATCGTGTGGTGATAGGTGTCGTGACCTACCTCTTCCAAGTCGTTGTGTTTTCCGCTTACGCGCAGACACTTCTGCGAGTCGGCACGGCGGCGCGGCTCAGGGTCACGCGTGCCGAGGATGATGTCTTTCCACTGGTTCATGCCTGCGTTGGTGAACATCAGTGTGGGGTCGTCCTTTATTACCATCGGGGCAGAGGGGACGATAGTGTGTCCTTTCTGCTCGAAAAACTTCTTGTAACTCTCGCGTATTTCTTTTGCAGTCATCATATCTGAAACTCTTTATTCTTGTTTTCTACAAAGTTACGAATAATCTCTGGAATAGTTAATATGCTGTTGTGTAAAACTGTCAGTGTTGTGTCTGACAGGTGTGACATTTGTTTTCTACAGGCTTGTGACCTCTTTCAAATCATCGATTTTCTTCAGATTCTCCATTATATCGTCCACTTCGTTGCGGTCATGAACCCTGAGTTCGATTACGCCATCAAAGATGCCCTCGTTGGAACTGACCGTTACCTTGCGGATGTTTATGTCCATCTGTTCTGAGATAATCTCCGCAACGTCGTGCAGGATACCCTTTCTGTCGATGCCCTTTATCATGATTGTTGCCTCGAAGAGTGTCTTGTGGCTCATTTGCCACACGGCATCCACGATTCTGTTGCCGTAACTTGTCTTCAGGCGATCCGCCACATTGCAGTCCCTGCGGTGTATTGTTATCTGCTTGTTGTCGGTGATGAAGCCGAGAATGTCATCGCCTGGAATGGGGTGGCAGCACGTCGGATAGTTGAATGTGCTGATGTTCTCGTCGGTGACAATGACGGCTTTCTTCTTGTTGAAGTTGCTTCCGACGGTGAATTTCTTCGGACCGGGTTGTGTCTCTTTCGGTTTGTCGCTCTTCAAGAAGGGGATATACTTGCGCCACTTGCCGTCCTTTTTCTTTCCGCTGGCATTTTGCAGGAACTTGTCGTCAAGTGCGATGTTGCCCTGTGCTATCTCTACAAAAAGGTCTTCGCGCTTCTTCAGATTGTATGCCTCGCACAGTCTGTCGAGCAGAGAGATGTTCGCTTCGATGTTCTTTTCCGCCAACCAGTTGCCCAGCATGGTCTCTCCCTGCTTCTGCTGCTCACGCGTTTCGCGGCGTAGAGCGGTCTCAATCTTTGTCTTTGCCTTGGCAGTGGTGACGAAATCTATCCATTCGCGGTGGACATGTTGTGAGGTGGAGGTGAGTATCTCCACTTGGTCACCACTTTGCAAGTGGTAACTCAGCGGCACCAATTTGTGGTTTACCTTTGCCCCGATGCAGTGTGTGCCGAGGAAGCTGTGTATCTGGAATGCGAAGTCAAGGGCTGTACACCCTGCCGGCATGGTAACAATCTCGCCCTTTGGAGTAAACACGAATATCTCGTTAGCGAAGAGATTGAGTTTTATGGAGTCCAGAAAATCCATGGCATCGGGCTGCGGATCTCCCAGAATTTCCTTGATTGTGCCAATCCAGTTGTTGAGTTCGTCGTCGTCATTGATGCCTTTTCCGCCCTCCTTGTATTTCCAGTGGGCGGCGAACCCCTGTTCCGCTGTCTCGTCCATGCGTTCCGAACGTATCTGCACCTCTATCCACTTGCCCTGTTTGCTCATCAGTGTGACGTGCAGAGCCTGGTATCCGTTGGCTTTGGGATGGTTCAGCCAGTCACGCAGACGGTCGGGATGGGCATGGTAGAGTTTGCTTATCGCATTGTAGATACGGAAACCTTCGTCTATCTCTTCGTCAGGTTTGTCAGGCGTATAGATAATCCTTACTGCCAGGATATCATATATTTCCTCGAACGTGACGTGCTTTGTCTGCATCTTGTTCCAGATGGAATAAGGACTTTTCAGACGTGCCTTGATGGAGTATTTCGCTCCCATTCCGTCGAGAACTTCGCGTATAGGGGAAGTGAACTGGCTGAACAGGTCGTCACGCGACTGCTTTGTCGATGCCAGTTTCCTTTCTATCATCGCATAGGTATCGGGGTGCTCGAACTTGAAACTGAGGTTCTCCAGTTCGGTTTTTATCTTGTTTAGCCCGAGACGGTTGGCGATAGGGGCATATATATATAATGTCTCGCCCGCGATTTTGTATTGTTTGTTCGCCGGTTGGGAACTCAGCGTGCGCATGTTGTGCAGCCTGTCGCATATCTTGATGAGGATGACACGGATGTCGTCACTCATCGTCAGCAACAACTTCTTGAAGTTTTCTGCCTGTGAGGAGGCGTGCTCTCCGAAGATGCCTCCAGATATTTTGGTCAGTCCGTCTACAATCTGCGCTATCTTGGAACCGAACAGGTTCTCTATGTCTTCTGTCGTGTAGTCGGTGTCTTCCACCACATCGTGGAGTAGGGCGGAGCATATGCTCGTGCTGCCAAGTCCCATTTCCTCGCTTGCAATCTGCGCTACGGCAATGGGGTGCATTATATACGGTTCGCCCGACAGCCGCTTCACTCCCTTGTGAGCCTGTCTGGCGAAATTGAAAGCCTTTGTGATGATGTCGGTTTTCTTGCGGTGTGGTGAGGCAAGATAGGTGTCGAGAAGATGCTGGAATGCATCGTCCACCATCTTCTCCTCGTCTCCGATAACGTTGTTCGCTGTGTTCATAGCCTTGCGACTCTGTTGTTATGGGTTACTTCACGCGCAGTTTCTTGCCGGCACGGATGCTGCTTCCCTTTATGCCAGGGTTGAGCCGGCGCAGTTTTGCCACTGTGGTGCCGTTGCGTTTTGCTATCTCCGACAGGGTGTCGCCGCTCTTTATGGTGACAGATCTCGACCTTGTGCGGCTGCTTCTGCTTTGTGTTCTCTTTCTTGCAGAGGTCTTTGTGCTCGCCACGGTCGTCTCGTCAATCTCCACGGTGCTGCGCTTTGTCAGCAGTTCGTCGGCACGGTAGGCGTATATGGAGTCCTGCTTGTCGATGAACGAGAGTATGTCTTGCGACTTCAACCGCAGTATAGAGGGGGATGAACTGCCGTTTATGATATTGCGTCTGTACTGCGGATTGAGGGTTTCTATTTCCTTTACGTCTATTCCGAGTACACTTGCTATCTGGTCAAAGTGCAGGTCTCTGTTTATGTGTATCGTGTCCGTGTGTGCCGGAAGTGTGGCAGACATCGGGCAGATGTTGTGGTCGCAATAGTAGTTCATTATGTAGTTGGCGGCTATGAACGCCGGCACATATCCCCTCGTTTCGTGGGGCAGATAAGGATAAATCTTCCAATAGTCCTTCACTCCGCCAGCCCTGTGTATCGCCTTGTCAACGTTTGCGGGACCGCAGTTGTAAGAGGCTATCACCAAAGACCAGTCTCCGAAGATTTTGTAGAGGTCGGACAGATAGTGCGCAGCGGCGTATGATGCCTTCACAGGGTCGCGCCTTTCGTCAACGAGCGAGTTGATTTCCAGCCCGTAGTTCTTGCCTGTGCCCAGCATGAATTGCCACAGTCCCGTCGCCCCGACGCGCGAAACGGCTTTCGGATTGAGTGCAGACTCGATGACAGGCAGATATTTCAGTTCGAGTGGAAGGCCGTAACTCTCCAGCGCCTGTTCGAATATCGGCATATAGAGGTTGGATGCTCCCAGCATGATACTTACCGAATGGCGCAGTCTGCCCGAATAACTGTCGATGAAACGCTGCACTACTTGGTTGTAGGGCATTTCTATTATGGTGGGCAATTTGCGCAGTCTCTCTTCGTAGACAGACGGTTCGTAAGTCGGGTTTATGTCCGGGAAGTCACAGTCGACATCGTTTTTCAGATAAGTCTTGGTGTTGTAGAGGTGCAGCAGACTGTCCACTTCGGCAATCATGGCCTCGGGCATGTCTATCTCTTCGTTGTCGTCTGTCGTGGCATTTTCGGCGTTTTCGTCTTCGCTTTCCGTTTCTATCACTTCTACGACACTGTCTTCAGTGTTGTCATACTGGGCGTAGGAGAAATTTGAAAATGCCAGTAATATCGCTGTTATGAATAATTGCGGTTTTCTCATTTGCTGTATGTCTTCTTAGAAAATCAGGCTGCACTGCATTCCGAAATTGCCTTTGTGCAGTGTGCGGCAGCCTGTTCCGTTGTCAATGAATGTCGGTTCGATGCGCATACTCAGGTTGTCGGATATGTCAAACTCCGAGAGGGAGGCGTCCACATAAGCGTCAATCACGCTGAGGGCGTACACTCCGAGGATGCAGAAAAAACTGAGGTCGCGGTATCGGCGGAAGCGGTCTTTGCGCTTGCTGAACAGAGTGGTGTAGCGGTCAATGTTGCTTTCGTCTATCTTGTTGCCGAGATGCAGGAACTGGTCGTAACTGTGTGTGCTGTCGTCATCGTCGGTCAGGTCGAGGTAAGCCTGCTTGTAGTCCTTGTACATCTGGTTGTTCCACGACCAGGCATAGGCGCATCCGACGAACCCGCCGTAGAATATCGGCAGTTTCCAGTACTTCCTGTTGTATATCTGACCGCCGCCGGGGAACACCAGGGCAAGCCACATCGCCCTCTTGGGATTTGGCTTCCACTCTGTCCAGTCGCGTTTCACCTTTGCCGTCTTGCCCGACAGTGTGCTTATGGAGTCGGCGTATATCGTCCGTTCCTCTGTCAGTGTGTCGGGCATGGCAGCCTGTGATGTGCTGTCAGTCTGGGCTTTTGCCGTTTGTGATAGGGCGCATCCTGCCACTACCACGATTGCTGCTATGTATTTTGGCAGTGATTTTTCCAAGGGGATTACTGTTCCTTTGTCTTCCCGAGCAGGTGGATGAGATTGTTGAGTTCCTCCTCGCTGTCAAACGGGATGTCTATTTTCCCTTTTCCGCTGGTCGTTATCTTTATCTTTACTTTGGCGTTGAGGGTTTTCTCAAGGTTGCGTCTGTATGGTTCGTATTGCTTGACGAGTGCCACGGCGGATGCCGGTTTTCTGTTGCCTTCCGACTCTTCGCCTCCTTCTTTTATCCGTCGTACCAGATCCTCTACCTTTCTTACGGAATATCCGTTCTTGACTATCTCCTTGAAAAGTTTTACCTGTTGCGACGGACTTTCTATCGACAGGAGTGCCCTTGCGTGCCCCATGTCAATCTGTTTCTTCTGGAGTGCCACCTGCACTTGTGCCGGTAAGCGGAGCAGACGCAGGGTGTTGGCAACGGCGGTGCGGCTCTTGCCCACTCTCTGCGACACCTTGTCCTGGGTCATGCCCTCGCCTTCCATGAGTTGCTGGTATGCCAATGCCACCTCTATCACGTTGAGGTCTTCACGCTGGATATTCTCTACAAGCGCCATTTCCATGATGCTTGCGTCGTCGAGAGTGCGGATATAGGCTGGTATGGTGCTTAGTCCGGCGAGTTGTGATGCGCGCCAACGGCGTTCACCCGCTATTATCATATAGCGGTGTTCCGACACTTGGTGCAGGGTGATAGGCTGTATGATGCCGATTTCACTTATGCTGTTGGCGAGTTCCTGCAGTGCAGTCTCGTCGAAGTCTCGTCGTGGCTGGTTGGGGTTCGCTTCTATCTGGTCTACCGGAATCTCGCTTATGGTACTGCTTCCGTCAGTTTTTACCGTTTCGGTAGATATGAGCGCGTCAAGTCCTTTGCCGAGTGCGGCGAACTTGCTCTTGGTGTCAAATTTCTTCTTTACTGCCATCTCGTTTAACTGTTCTTGGCTATTATCTCCTTGGCAAGCGACAAGTGGTTCTTCGCTCCGGCGGAGTTTGCGTCATACAATATTACGGGCAGTCCGTGAGAGGGGCTCTCCGAGAGTTTCACGTTACGCTGTATCACGGTCTTGAATACCAGTTCCTGGAAGTGGCGTTTTACCTCGTCGTAGATTTGGTTGGCAAGTCTCAGACGGCTGTCGTACATGGTGAGCAGGAATCCTTCTATCTCCAGAGCCGGGTTGAGTTTGCTCTTTATTATCTTTATGGTGTTGAGCAGTTTTGCGATACCCTCCAAGGCGAAATATTCGCACTGTACGGGCACTATCACGGAGTCGGCTGCCGTCAGCGAGTTTACTGTTATGAGACCGAGAGAAGGGCTGCAGTCGATGAGGATGTAGTCGTACTCGTCCTTGACGGGAGCGAGGATTCTCTTCAGCACCGTCTCCCTGTTTTCCAGGTTGAGCATCTCTATTTCCGCTCCGACGAGGTTGATGTGGCTCGGCACGATGTCCAGTCCTTCGATGTCAGTGGTGTAGATTGCTTCGTGGATATCGGCGTTGTCGATGATGCATTCGTATATCGAACTCTCCACTTCATTGAGGTCTACGCCCAGTCCGCTTGATGCGTTGGCCTGTGGGTCGACGTCAACGAGCAATACAGACTTGTCGAGTGTTGCGATGGATGCGGCGAGGTTCATTGCCGTGGTGGTCTTTCCCACGCCGCCTTTCTGGTTTGCCAGTGCTATTATTTTTCCCATTTCAGAATAGAGGTTTGTCCGTTTGTGCCGTCCGGTCTGCCGTTGCGCGGATATGCAATCGCCGCTTGGTCATACCGTGAGGGCACATATGTTCTATTTACAAAGGTACTTAAAATAATTGGAACAATGTGTTTGCGTTGTGAGTTTTTAGGATAAATCATACTTTTTAACCCTGTCCGGCAGTCGGAAATATCCGCTTTTTGCGAGTGTGATTTTTTATTAAGATTTGTGCAAAAACGGCTTTTTCTCACGCAATTAGTGTAACTTTGCAAGGAAAACAGACTGTCTGTGCCAAGGCGGCAATGCTTCCGTCTTGGGCAGTCGGCATCTCATGTTATGCGAAATGGAAGAAAAGCGTCCTCTGATACTTGTCAGTAATGATGACGGCTATCAGGCCAAGGGTCTGAAGTCGCTTGTTGATATGATCTCCGACATGGGAGACATCATTGTGTGTGCACCCGACAGCACCCGTTCGGGGCAGTCTCGCGCTTTTACAATGCCGATGCCTCTGACACTCAATATTGTAAGTGAAGAGCCGGGGAAGACCGTTTACAGGTGTTCGGGTACGCCCGTCGACTGTGTGAAAATGGCTTACAGCGAGGTCTGTCCGCACCGTCCGGATTTGTTGTTGGGCGGTATCAACCACGGTGACAACTCGTCTGTGAACGCCCAGTACAGCGGAACGGTGGGCATAGCGATAGAGGGAGCGATGCGCGGAATACCGTCCATAGCCTTCTCTCTCTGCGATTTCCATCAGGATGCGGACTTCTCTCCGATGCGCGAACTTGTGCGCAAGTACGTCAAAAAGGTGCTTGAAGAGGGACTGCCGCACTTCTCTTGCCTTAACATAAACTTCCCTTTGACCGACCAATACAAGGGTGACCGTGTCTGCCGTATGGCGCTCGGACACTGGCGGAAAGAGATTGTCAAGCGTGAGCATCCGTCCGGTGGCGGCAACTATTACTGGATGTCGGGTTTCTATCAGAATGACGAGCCTGACAGTGTGGACACCGATGCCTGGGCATTGGAACACGGTTATGCTTCCGTGACGCCTCTTACTGCCGACTTGACAGACCACGCTCTGTTGGAAAAGATGCTGCACGGATGAAATACTACCTCATAGCCGGCGAGGCTTCCGGCGACCTTCATGCCTCCCGGTTGATGCGTTCCCTGAAGCGTCAGGACCCGAGTGCCGTCTTCAGGTTTATCGGCGGAGACAACATGACCGCCGAGGGCGGCGAGAGGGTGCGCCATTTCAAGGAGATAGCATATATGGGATTCATTCCCGTAATCAGGCATCTTGGCACTATACTGAAGGCTCGCAGGGAGTGCAAACGTGACATCGTGGAGTGGCAACCCGATGCCGTGATTCTCGTTGACTATGCCGGTTTCAACCTCAATATAGCGAAATTCCTCCGCAAACGTTCGTTGCGGACTAAGGACAACGTGTTTGGTCAGCACCATTATGCTGCCGATATGGGGCGCCAGTCGCCGGCCATATACTATTACATCTCGCCCAAGGTGTGGGCTTGGAAGGAAGGTCGCGTGAAGTATTTCAAGCGTGATGTGGACGAGATGTTCTGCATCTTGCCTTTCGAGGTGGACTTTTTCGAGCGCAAGCACGGCTACAAAGTGCATTATGTCGGCAACCCTACGGCCAACGAGGTGAGCGATTTCAGACTGTCATACAACGAAACCGCCGCCCGGTTCCGCACCCGTCACGGTCTCGACAGCCGTCCTGTCATTGCCTTGCTTGCCGGAAGCCGCCGGCAGGAAATCAAGGACAACCTGCCGCTGATGGCGGAGGTGGCGAAGCGCTTTGACGGCTATCAGTTTGTGCTTGCCTGTGTCCCGACGGTGGAAAAGGCTTTCTACGACAAATATCTTGGCAGTTCTGACATAAAGAGGGTGACCGGCGAGACCTATGAACTGCTCTCGCATTCTACGGCGGCTCTCGTGACAAGCGGCACGGCAACACTCGAGACGTGTTGCTTCAACGTGCCTCAGGTCGTGCTCTACAAGACTCCTCTTCCCCCGGTTTCACGCTTCGTGTGGAATCATTTCTTCTCTGTGAAATACATCTCTTTGGTCAATCTGATAGCCGGAAGGGAAGTTGTGGCGGAGATGATGGCGGAGAAATTCACTGTCGAAAAGGTCATTGCGGAACTCGAAAAGATTCTTCACGGCAGACGTGAGCGTGACGCCGTGTTCTCTGGATATTTCGATGTGCACAAACAGATAGGCGGCACCGTCGCTTCCGACAATGCCGCCCACATTATGGTGCGTTCCCTCTTAAATCATTGACAGGGTGTAGATGTAGACCACGGCGGCAGGAATGGCCAGCAGCGCCGAGTCGAAACGGTCGAGCATGCCGCCGTGTCCGGGCAGTATGTTGCCTGAGTCCTTTATTCCCAAAGTGCGTTTCAGCAGACTTTCCACCAGGTCTCCCCATGTTCCGAAGAACACTACCGTCAGGCCAAGGCCGACCCATTGTGCGGCGTTGAGACCAGAAGCGTGGTTGGGTTCGATGCTCCATATCAGCAGAGAGACGGCAACCACGAGTATGCCACCGCCGATGCTGCCCTCCCAACTCTTTCCCGGACTGACGCGCGGAAACAGTTTATGCTTGCCGAAAAGCGAGCCGCTGAGATATGCTCCGGTGTCGTTGCACCACAGGAACACGAAGACCATGAGCGGCAGAAGCCAGTAGAACTCGCCCTTGTAGTATGCCAGTATGTATATGGTAGACAAGGGCAGGGCGATGTAGAGTTGGCTCATCATGGCGTAAGCCCAGTCGTTTATCGGGTCTTCCTGCTTGAGATAGAGTTCCGAGATGAACAGATAGATAATCGTGACGAGGTACGGAATGAATATCACTGCCGTTGTCAAGCCCGAGCAGAATCCTGCCATTGCTATCGACAGAAACACTCCTGCCGCCGAGCAGATGAAGCGGTTGATGGTCACGCCGCGCCTTTCGTTCACCAGTCCGGCAAACTCCCACACCGCCATTCCTGTTATCAGCGCGAAGAGAAACGCCGTTGCTATGGGTCGCATGAAACTGACCACCATTATTGCAACGTAGATTACGCCTGTCACGGCGCGCACTGCCAAGTTCTTAACCTTTGGACTCATTGTTCTTGTCGTTTGTTTCAGGGTTGTCGGTGTCGTTGTTGCCGTTCTCGGAAGTAGTGTTGCTGTTGTCGGAAGCGGCACTTTCTGCCGTGTCGGCATTGCCGTTGTTCTTCAGAAACTCAGCCTGTGCGTTCTTCACCTCTTCCGGCATGTTGTCGAGAGCGAGGCGTTCTGCCTTGCGCTTTTCCTCCTCCGCCTTTATCGCTTCGTTGGCTTCAATAATCTCTTCGGTACGGCTTACCCACGGACGTTTGCCGAAAATCTTTTCCACATCCTCCGCATAGATGACCTCACGGCTGATGAGCAGTTCCGCCAGAGCGTTGTGTCCCTCTCTGTGTTCGGTCAGTATTCGCTTCGCACGGGAGTACTGCTCGTTGATCATTTTGAGCACTTCGTCGTCCATAATCTTCGCTGTCGTCTCAGAGTAGGGGCGCTGGAACTGGTAGTCCTGGTTGTTGTAGTAGCATATATTCGGCAGTTTGTCGCTCATGCCGGCGTATGCCACCATGCTGAAAGCCGCCTTCGTGGAACGCTCGAGGTCGTTCATCGCTCCTGTGGAGATGTGTCCTGTGAACAGTTCCTCCGCTGCACGTCCGCCGAGAAGCGAGCATATCTCGTCGAGCATCTGCTCTTTTGTCGTTATCTGCCGCTCTTCCGGCATATACCATGCTGCGCCCAGAGCCTGTCCGCGCGGTACTATGCTCACCTTGACGAGCGGGTTTGCATATTCGCAGAACCATGAGATGGTGGCGTGGCCGGCCTCGTGCAGGGCTATTGTGCGCTTCTCCTGTGCCGTCATCACCTTGGTCTTCTTCTCCAGTCCGCCTATTATTCTGTCCACAGCGTCGAGGAAATCCTGTCTGCCTACCACCTTGCTGTTGTGTCGGGCGGCAATGAGGGCAGCCTCATTGCACACGTTCGCTATGTCGGCACCCGAGAATCCCGGGGTCTGGCGGGCCAGGTAGTCCACGTCGAGGGTGTCGTCCGTCTTCAGCGGACGCAGGTGTACGAGGAATATGTCCTTCCTTTCCTGCAGGTCAGGCAAGTCTACATGTATCTGCCGGTCGAATCTTCCGGCACGCAGAAGTGCCTTGTCGAGCATGTCTGCACGGTTGGTTGCGGCGAGGATGATCACTCCGCTGTTCGTGCCGAAGCCGTCCATCTCAGTCAGTAGGGCGTTAAGCGTGTTCTCCCTCTCGTCGTTTCCGCCGAGAGAAGAGCGGTTTGCGCGTGCTCTGCCCACGGCGTCTATCTCGTCGATGAAGATGATGCTCGGTGCCTTTTCCTTTGCTTGGCGGAACAGGTCACGCACTCTGCTTGCGCCCACGCCCACGAACATCTCCACGAAATCGGAACCGCTCATCGAGAAGAAAGGTACTCCTGCTTCGCCGGCGACGGCTTTCGCCAACAGGGTCTTGCCTGTTCCCGGAGGACCGACAAGGAGTGCGCCGCGCGGAATCTTTCCTCCCAACTCGGTATACTTGGCCGGATTCTTCAGGAAATCGACAATTTCCTGTATCTCCAGTTTCGCTCCTTCCTGACCGGCCACGTCCTTGAACGTCACGCCCGTGCCGCTTGCTTTCTCATACATCTTGGCCTTGCTCTTGCCAACGGAGAATATTCCGCCTCCGGCACCGCCTCCGCCGCTGCCCATACGGTTGAATATGAATACCCATGCGAGCACAAGCAGGATTATCGGACCGAAGTTGAAGAGGAACGACATGAAGGCGTTTCCGCTCTTGTTTTCATAACTGTAGTCGCCCAAAGTCTTCGCTTCTATCTGCTTGTTGAGGAAACTTTCCAGTTCGTCAACGCTTCCGAACTCCACCGTGACATACGGGTTCGCGCCGACCTGCTGTGCTGTTTTGTGGAAGACATCACGGATGTGCTTTCCCTTGACATACATTTTCAGGTTGCTCTCGCTCTTGTTTACCACGATGTTGGAGGCGTAGCCGTTGGCAACATACTGTTTGAACTTCGTGTAGGTTGTCTTTTCCTGTCCTGCGCCACTGGCGAGTGCATTTCCTCCTCCGGTAAAGAACAGGACTGCCAGGGCAATGATTACCAATGCGTAAATCCAGTTCATGTTGAACCGGGGCATCTTTGGCTGCTGGTCGTTCTGGTTCATGTCAGTCTAAATCTGGTATTTTTGTCAGTTTGGCATCCTCCCACAGATGCTCGAGGTCATAAAATTCCCTTGTCTCGGGAGTGAAGATGTGCACCATGACATCGAAATAGTCGATTGCCACCCACACGGCTTCCTCCAGTCCTACGCAGTGCTGCGGCTTTTCGTGCAGTTTCTCACGGCAGCGGTCAGACACCTCTCCGGCTATCGCTTCCACCTGTGTCGGCGAGTTGCCTTCGCAGATTATGAAGTAGTGGGCTATCGCTCCGTCTATCCCCGACATGTCGGCAATGACGATGCCATGGCCTTTCTTCTCCTGTATTCCTTCCACAATGGTGTCTACCAAACTGTTTTTTTTCTCCATTTATATTATGTTGTTGTTTTGTTTCGTCTGTACTTTGGTATCGGGCAAATAGCGTGCCAAACGGCTGAATGCCTTGTCTCTGCAAATTTACGGCTTTTTGTTGACAATGTGCGTTGAGCCTTTGCAAAAGAATGTTTGGCGCATCCCGTTTTCACCTTTTTTAGAAAAAAAGATGCCAAAACCTTGCTCAAATAAAAAAAACAGAGTACCTTTGCACTCGCAAACGAGAAATCGGGTGCTGCAAGGGAGAGGTGCTCCCGCAACAGTTTGGGATATGGTGTAATGGTAACACAACAGATTCTGGTCCTGTTTTTCCTGGTTCGAGTCCGGGTATCCCAACTAAAGACGAAATCGGAAAACCTTTTTTGGTTTTCCGATTTCGTTGTTTTGTCTCCCCATTGAAACTTCCTCTTCTGACAATTCGGTACTTCCAGTGCTGCGTAAGCGGTCTGCACGCGCTCCGTAACCGCAGTTTTTGTGGCGGTACATCATGTGTGGTACGAACGTACTTCATGTGGTGTGCCATGTGTGCTTCATGTGATGTACGCCCGTACTTCATGTGGAGTACCGCTGCAAGAACGCCGCTCTTGCGCTGCGACAACACCGTTGTGACACTGCGGGAACGGTGTCCGGGGGAAACCATGGCGTCCCTTTCGCCGTTTGGAATGGCTGTCTCGGGTAAACTATTTTTAACGTGGTGTGCCGCCGTTTTTTGTGTGTCGCGGTGCCGTATACCGCCCTTTTTGATTAATTTTGTTGATTATAATAGGTAGAAGACGGCGTTGGCAGCCGTCGGGTAACCGCTTAACGAAACGGTAATGAAAGGCAGAAAAATATTCGTCGCCGCCTTGTTGTCGGTGGCAATTCCGTTCACGGCGATGTCGCAGAACTATTCGTCGCTGTGGAAACAGTTTGATAAGGCTTGCGAAAAAGACCATCCTCAGGATGAACTCGCCATTTTGGCGAAGATAAGGGCTAAGGCAAGTGATGACAAGGCATACGGTCAGTTGCTGAAATCGGAACTGCGGGCGATGGCCGTGCAGTCCTCGGTGTCGCCGGACTCGTTGCTCCCCCAGTTGAAACGCTATGAGGCGATAGCCGCCAAGGAGGGCAACACGGTGCTCGGAGCGGTCTACTGCTCCACATTGGGGCATATCTACCGTGACTACTGGAGTGCTCTCGATATGCCGCAGGACAGTGCGAGGGCGATAGCACGGCTGTATTACGCCCGTTCGCTGCACAGTCCGAAACTGCTGGCGGCGACAAAAGCCGGCGGCTACGAACCGCTTGTGACCGACGGTGACGCCTCCGCCACATTCGGCGACGACCTGTTCCACGTGCTGGCAATGGAGGCTGAGGAGTACGGGATGATGCATGACTACTACCAGAAGGCAGGCAACCGCCCTGCCGCTTGTCTCTCCGCATACTACCAGACACAGAAAGACCGCATGGATGACGTGCGGCTTACAAGGAAGTCAAAGTATCTTGCGACCATCGATTCGCTCATAAACGTCTACCGTGACCTGCCCGAAGCGGGCGAACTGGCTATCGAACACTTCAACTATCTCGACGGTGCTACCGACGCGTCGGCGCGCGAAAAGGTGGAGTATATAGACTATGCACTCGTCAACTGGCCTACTTGGCAGCGTATGGCAGTGCTGAAAAATGCACGCAACAGGCTCACCCTGCCGTCGTTCAACGTCAGTATCGCCAAGCGGCTTGTCGTTCCGGGACAGGAGATTCCCGTGTACATCACCTCGCTGACACATCTTGACAGACTGGTCATGAACGTGTATAAGGTGAACATCACGGGGGGCGACGAGTTCGATCCCAACGACAATGACGACTACAACGTGCTCCGTTCGAAACTCTCATCGAAGCCCGTGTGGAGCGACAGCCGTGTCTACTACGGACTGCCGGAGTATCTTGAGGTGAGGGACACCATGAAGATAGCCCCTCTGCCGGCAGGTGTCTATATGGTGGAGTTTGCTACCGACAACGATGATGTTGCGGTGGAGCGTGCCATGCTGCACGTTTCCAACCTGCGGCTTGTCTGTATGCAGTTGCCTGGAAAGAAGATGCGCATGGCGGTAATGGACGCCACCTCGGGCAAACCTGTTGCCGGAGCAAAGATAGAACTGCTGTTCCGTGGCTGGAAAAACCGTAAAATGAGCGAGGACAAGCGCACCCTGACCACTGAGGATGACGGCGAGGTGGTGTTCACGTCGACACTTGCACCCTATAAATATATGGTGGCTACCGACACCGACAAGGCGTTTCCGTGGCAGACTGTCAGCGGATACAACTGGTCAAACGGCAGTATCGGCACGATGCGGGGCACGTCCCGACAGACAAGGACATACACTGACAGGGCGATATACCGTCCGGGACAGACTGTCAAACTGTCGGTCTTGACTTTTGACATCTTCTCGCGTGAAGAGTGGAAGGTGGCAGAGAACTGCAGCGTGCACATCGCCCTGCGCAACCCCAAAGGCGGCAATGTCGAGGAGAAAGATGTCGTCACCGACGAGTGGGGCGTGGCTTCCGCAGAGTTTACGCTGCCTGACGACTGCCTCACTGGCTACTACAGTGTCTGGGCGAAGACGGAAGACGGTCACGCTAACGGCAGTTCGTTCAGGGTGGAAGAGTACAAACGTCCCACGTTCAGTGTCACTTTCGACGACTACAAGGGCACATACAAGGAGGGCGACACTATCCGCGTGAAGGGATGGGCAAAGACTTACTCTGGCGTGGCAGTGCAGAATGCCACCGTGAAATATGATGTCAAGAATATCTTCAGACTGTGGTGCATCGCCGAAAATCCAGCTTCCGGCAAGTTCTTCAGCGGTGAGGCGGTAAGCGGCAACGACGGTTCGTTCATCGTGGACGTGCCGATAAAGATGCCCGACGGTGCGAAGAAAGGCAACCGTTTTGCCTCGGTCATCGTCACTGCCACTGTCACCGACAGGGCAGGAGAGAGCCACTCGGCACAGGCGGATTATCCGGTGAGCGACAAACCGACGTTTTTCGCACTCCAAAACTTCGACACAAACCAGTGCAGAGAGCGACAGACACCGTTGACATTCTCTTGTCTGAACAACTCGGGGGAGAAGATTGACACCGTCATGACCTATCGTGTGGACACCGATGCGCCTGTCCAGATAGGCACAAACACAGAAACGACCCTCAACGTTGCGGCTCTCGCTTCTGGCAGACACGTCCTCACGGCGTGCTGTGGCAGCGATACTCTGCGGCAGGAGTTCACCGTGTTCTCGCTGAAAGACACCGAAGTGCCGGTCGACACCGTGGCTTGGTACTATTCGTCCACAGGCAACAACACCACGTCGGCACTGAAATACGGCGTGCCGGAGTATATACAATTCGGTACGGCGGAGCGTGACCAGACTGTGCTCTATGCCGTTGTGGCCGACACGACAGTCATAGAGCAAGGACAAATGGTGCTCAATGACGAGGTCAGGACACGCACTATAGAATATAAGGAAGAGTGGGGTGACGGCATCGCAGTGAGGTATGCGTGGGTGAGAAACGGTGAACTCTACACCTACGAACAGCGTTATGCGAAGCCGACACAGGAGAACAAACTCACCGTAGAGTGGAAGACGTTCCGCGACAAACTTACTCCCGGACAGAAGGAAGAGTGGGTCATGACGGTGAAGAACGCCGACGGCACTCCGGCAAAGGCGCAGACCATGGCGGTGATGTATGACAAATCGCTCGACACATTCAGACAACACAACTGGTCACTCGACCACTGCGTGACTTACTCTCCGCCCTCTATAAGACAGCAGGCGGGATATGACTGTTCGCCAAACTGGCTCTACGGCGAACAGGAAATAAAGTACCTGTTTGAACCGCAACTGGAGTTCAGCCGCCTCGACATTCCGACATTCGGTTTTGGAAAGTACTATTCAGTAAACGGTTTTAGCCGTTCGGGGGTACAGAACATGAATATCCATGGCGGAAAAGTCATGGCAATGGCCAAGGTGCTGGCCGTGTCGGAGGCGGAGACAGCCGCCAGGGTCAGTGAGGCGGATGCAAGTGGCACTGCGGAAACCGACATCGACGCTGACCAGATACAGGTGCGCGAGAACCTGAATGAGACGGCGTTCTTCATGCCGCAACTCGTTACGGACAAGTCGGGCAATGTCTCGATAAAGTTCACCCTGCCCGAAAGTCTCACCACATGGCAGTTCATGTCGCTCTCGCACGACAAACAGATGAACACGGGAATGCTCTCCGGCACTGTCACAGCACAGAAGAAACTGATGATACAGCCCAATGTGCCGCGCTTCATCCGTGTGGGTGACAAGGCGCAGATGTCGGCTGTCATCACCAACAACCACGACAGCGAACTCTCAGGCAAGGCTTCCATGATGCTGATGCGCTCTTCCGACGGCAAGACAGTGGCGAAATCGGAGACACAGTTTAGCGTAAAGCCCGGTCAGCAGACACCTGTGACGTTCTCCATTCCCGACAATCTGGCAGACGACATCTATGTTTGCCGTGTCACGGCACAGACGTCAGGCTGTTCCGATGGGGAGCAGCAGTACCTGCCGATACTTTCTGACAAGGTGGAAGTGACCACCACAAGGGCGTTCACACAAGTGCAGCCGGGCGAGAAGACGATAGACGTGAAGGCACTGTACGGCAAGAATGCAGAGAAGGAATCGCTGAAAGTGGAGTACACCGACAACCCTGCATGGCTGATGCTTGAGGCTCTTCCGGCAGTGGGAGACCCTGATTCGGAGAATGCGATATCCCTTGCCGTGGCACTCTATGCCAACAGTATAACGGAGAAGATAAAGACCCAGATGCCGTCAGACACACTGATTGGCAAGACCGTGGCAGTATCTGCGGAACGCCTGATAGGCAGACTGGCGAACCTGCAGAACGCCAACGGTTCGTTCTCTTGGTATGACGGAATGATGCCGTCCTATTATGTCACGCAGTCTGTGGCGAAGATTCTCGCCCGGATGAAGCACCTCGGACTTGCCGATGCAAGCGTGCGCCCGATGCTGAAGAAGACCATGGGCTGGCTTGACGGTGAGATGTCGAAATATGTGACCAGCCTGAAGAAACAGGAAAAGGACGGCAAGACGAAGCCCGTTCCGTCGGAGTCGGCGCTGGACTACCTGTACATACAGTCCGTAAGCGGCGATGACGTGGAGGGGACGGCAGCGTCGAATGCCGCCTATCTGCTGTCTCTGACTGACGGCCTGACGGCGAAACTGTCCATCTACGGCAAGGCGAATATGGCGATAGTGTCGGCTCTGCATCCCGTGAAGAAGAATGCGGCACTGGCAAAGCAACTCCTTGAGAGCGTGAGACAGTACACCGTGAAGACCGAAGAAATGGGCCGCTACTTTGACACTCCAAAGGCTCAGTATTCATGGTGCGACTACAAGATACCCACACAGACGGCTGCCATCGAGGCATTGCAGACGTTGACGCCTGATGACAAGCAGACCATAGCCGATATGCAGCAGTGGTTACTACAGGAAAAGCGCACCCAGCAGTGGAACACTCCACTTAACACGGCTTCGGCAATCTATGCTTTCTTCAACGGCTGGAACTTCTCTGACAATGCCAACGCTGTGGCTGAGGCTACGGAGAGCGTGGAGCCGACACGCCTGTATGTGGACGGCAAACTGCTGACTGGCGGTGAGAAGGTGTCAGGAAAGGGCTATGTCAGCCGCACGCTTGAGGGGCGTCACTCCTCTTTCAAGGCAGTGAAGACTTCCGACAACATATCGTGGGGTGCGGTGTATGCCGTGTGCACCCAGCCGCTGAGCGACGTGGAGACAGCCGGAGAGAGCCTTGCCGTGAAGCGTGAGATACTCGACGAGGACGGCAACAGGCTCGCTTCCGCACCGCAGGTGGGACAGACCGTGAAAGTGAGACTTACTGTGGTGGCGAAACGTGACCTCGATTTCGTGGAGATAACCGACAACCGTGCCGCCTGTCTTGAACCGCTCATGCAGACCTCAGGCTACCGAAACGGTTGTTACGAATCACCGCGTGACAACAGGACAGTATACAGTTTCGACAAGTTTGCCAAGGGCAAGCATGTGCTGGAAACGGCCTACTATGTGGACCGTGCAGGCGCTTACAAGTCGGGAACGGTTACCGCCAAGTGTCTGTATGCTCCCGAGTACCAGGCTCGGGACAAGGGTCTTGATATTGAAACAAAATGATAAGATGAAGAAGATAATGGTTCCAGTGGTCTCCCTCCTGCTTTGCGGCAATGTGGAGGCACAGAAGATAAAGGCATCAACAGAGGTTCTCAACATCGGGCAGGTGCAGTACTGTCTGCCGGCAACCGGCGTTTTTGAACTGAAGAATACCGGCAACCGTCCGCTGAAGATATCCGATGTGGATACCGGATGCGGTTGTGCCGTGGCGTCATATCCCACCGAACCGATAGAGCCGGGTGCGAGTTTCACGGTCAATGTGACCTACGACGCACGGCAGATGGGGCATTTCCAAAAGTTTGTCGATGTCTACAGCAACGCTTCGGACAGTCCTCTCGCCCTGCAACTCAGCGGAGTGGTGGTGGAGGAAGTGCAGGATTATGTGGGCGACTTCCCCATAACCCTCGGCTCTCTCACGGCAGACTGCAATGCTGTGGTCTTTGAGGATGTGCATCTGGGCGAGCAGATACAGCAGCGCTTCCATGTGTTCAACCCTACGGGAAAGACCGTGCAGCCGCAGATAATGCACCTGCCGAACTACCTGAAGGCGGAGGTGTCGCCCACGAAAGTGGCCCCCAACCGCTCGGCAGAGGTGACAATAACGCTGGACTCGCGGTTCATACATGATTTCGGATATGAGGAGACACAGATTTATCTCGGTGCGAATCCGGGCGAGAAGGTGTCGGCTTCGAAGCAGATAGACGTGTCGGCGATATTCCTTCCGGCAAAATCTGCCATGACAACGACGCAGAAAGCCCTCGCCCCGAAGATTGAGATGTCGCAGACAACCGTGGATATGCCGATAGCCGACGGCAAGAAACGCACGGAGACAGTGACAATCCAGAATACCGGAAAGACACGTCTGGAGATACAGCGGATGCAGATGCTCACGACAGGACTGAAGGTGGAACTCAACAAGACATCGCTTGAACCGAACGAAACGGCACGCCTCAAGGTAACGACACTGCCGCGTCAACTGAAGCATCTGAAGACAGTGCCGCGCATACTGATGATTACCAATGACCCGGAGAGGCAGAAGATACTCGTCAATATCAATATAAGGTGACGATGAAGATAGAGATTGACGAGAACTCGGGCTTCTGTTTCGGGGTGACAACCGCCATAAACAAGGCAGAGGAGCAACTTGCCGGGGACGGCACGCTCTACTGCCTGGGTGACATCGTGCACAACGGCATAGAGGTGAAAAGGCTGGCTTCAAAAGGACTGAAGACCGTTGACCATGAGGAGATGGCAAACCTCCACGATGCCCGACTGCTGTTCCGTGCCCACGGAGAGCCGCCGCAGACATACGAGGTGGCGGCAAGAAACAACATAGAAGTCATTGACGCCACCTGCCCGGTGGTGCTTGCCTTGCAGCGCAGGATAAAGAGCCAGTTCGCACAACATCCCGATGCGCAGATTGTGATATTCGGAAAGAAAGGCCATGCGGAGGTGTTGGGACTGGTGGGACAGACCAACCAGAAGGCCATAGTCATAGAAAGTCTCGACGATGTGCACAAGTTGGATTTCTCGCGTGACATCTATCTCTATTCCCAGACGACGAAGTCGCTCGACGAATACCGCCGCATCGTGGACTACTGTCAACGGCACATATCGCCCGAAGCGGTATTCCGCAGTTTTGACACAATATGCAGACAGGTCGCCAACCGCATGGACAGGGTTAAACTGTTCGCTGCCCAGCACGACCTGATACTGTTCGTCTGCGGCAACAAATCGTCCAACGGGAAAGTGTTGTTCGGCCAGTGTCTGTCGGTAAACGCCAACAGCCACCTCATAGAAAGTCCCGATGAGATAGACCCGTCATGGCTTCACTGTGTGGAAACTGTCGGCATCTGCGGTGCCACCAGCACCCCGAAATGGCTTATGGAACAGTGCAAGCAAGCCGTCGAAACCATGGTCGAATCTTCCGAAAAGGAATAAATTAAGATGGACTATACCAAGATAAATCTCGACGATATAGAGACTTTTACTCTCAGAGAAGCCGTTTCCGAATATGGAGATGGGATTATACCCATTTGGAAAAATGCTGTGTATTCCCATAAATACAGACTGGAAAGCCGCCGGTACATAGGGTGTAAGGCAAAATTGACAGACTGGATATTTGACATAGTCCAAAAAGAGACGCATGACGTACACAGTTTCTGTGACATATTTGCGGGTACTGGCTCTGTGTCAAACAAGGCTGTTCACTTGTATGAAAATGTCATTATGAATGACTTCTTGTACTCAAACAACATCTTATACAAGGCTTTCTTTGCCGAGGGAGAATGGAACGAACAGAAATTGCTTGACCTTATCGATGCGTTCAACAATATAGATTCAAACGAGATAAGGGAAAACTACTTTTCCGAGAACTACGGAGACAAGTATTTCGACAGGACTTCAGCAAAACTTATCGGGCACATCAGAGATGTCATAGAAGACATAAAATGCACCCTGACAGAGAAAGAATACTGTATCCTTATAGCGTCTCTGATATACAGCATGGACAAGATAGCCAATACGTTGGGACATTTCGAGGCTTACATAAAAAAGGAAATCAAGCCGAAGAAATTCATCATGAGGCCGATTGACTACCAGTGTATAGACGGAATACAAATCTATAAGGAAGATGCGAATGCTCTGGCAAGGAAAGTGCATACGGATGTCGTGTATATGGACCCACCGTATAACTCGCGGCAGTACAGCAGGTTCTATCATGTGTATGAGGTGCTCGTGAAATGGGATAAGCCTGAGTTGAAAGGCACGGCGAGAAAGCCCAAGGAGGAAAACATGAGCGATTACTGTCGTGTGACGGCGTTCAGGGCGTTCACAGACCTTGTTGCCAATATAGACACAAGATATATAGTGGTGTCGTATAACAACACATACAAATCAAAAAGCACCTCTTCGCAGAATAAAATCAGACTGGAACAAATCCAAGACGTGTTGGACAAGTGTGGCGAAACAAAAGTGTTTACGCATTCCTACAACCCGTTCAACGCAGGAAAAACGGAATTTTCGGATCACAAAGAGTATCTATTCGTTACAGAAGTCGACAATGAAAAACGGCATCGCGCGTTCTCCTCAGAGCCGCAGACGACTTTGGAGTTTGTAAACGGACTGAAACGAGGTGGCTATTTTGGGGCGATGCGTTCCAAAAACAGGGAGTTTGTGCTGAATCTGCGGAACAGTCTGAATGCGATGACGAGGTTGTAGACTACAGCCAAGCCACGACGGAGGGAGTGAGCAGGGCGGTGAGGATGCCGTTGAGGGTCAGTCCCAGGCTGGCGTAAGCACCCACAAACTCGTCGTGTTCCATTGCCGCAGACGTTCCGAGGGCGTGTGACGCCGCTCCCATGGACAGTCCGCGTGCCATGGGATTGTTGATGTGGCCGACTGCCATAATCTTAAATCCTGCCACAGCACCTATCAGTCCTGTTATCACCACTACGGCTGCCGTCAGCGAAGGGATGCCTCCGAGGGTCTGCGTCACCTCCATGGCGATAGGCGTAGTCACCGACTTGCTCGCCAATGACACCGTGACAATGGGTGAAGCACCGAGGAGTTTGGCGGTGAGAACGGCACTGACGATACCTACCAGACACCCCACCATCTGCGATGCAAGTATCGGTATGAACTGCTTCTTTATCTGTGACAGTTGCAGATAAAGCGGCACTCCCAACGCCACTACGGCCGGTTTGAGCCAGAAGTCAATCATCTTGGCACTTTTGTAATAGGTGTCGTATGAGATGTCACAAGCCGAGAGGAACAGTATAATCAGCGCTATGGCTATAAGTATGGGGTTGAGCAGGACAAACCCGGTCTTGCGTTGCAGCAACTTTGCACCCTGATAGACACCGAAAGTGAGTGCCAACAGGAAGTATTGGTTGGTTATTATGTCAGTCATCATTGTTCTTTCTTCGGTCTTCAATCTTGTCCTTTATCTTCGTGGTAATCTTCTTTTCGCCCTTTGCAACCACCTGATGGGTGTGCCCCGTGACGAGCAATACCAAGGCTGTACTGACGATTGTGGCGCATGTGATGGGCACAATCTCTGCCTTTATCAGGTCGAAATGGAGCATCAGAGCCACGCCCGGCGGTACGAAAAAGAACCCGAGATTGGCGATGAGGAAGTCGGTAAGTCCCCTTACCCATTCCAGTTTGATGACTTTTGCCTTCAGCAATAAAGTGAGCAACAGCATTCCGATGATGCTGGAAGGCAGTTTTATGCCGGTGAGCATTATCGCCAGATCGCCCAACGCCATACATCCGAAGAGGATGAAACACTGTCTGACCATACCGTTCTTGTAGTTTTTGTTATCCTGCTACAGTCTTATAATATAACTGGGTGCAAAGGTACTTATAATGTGCGATATGGTCACGCCTTTGCAGACGAATCCTCCTGTCCGCCGCAGAAACTATTCCTATGTCAAGATTTGTGCGTACTTTTCCGCTCCAAGGGTATAACCGTGCGGGCGTAAGTACCGTGACGGTGTCAGAACTTGAATACGGAACCGCCGACAAACTCTCGCATGATGGAGGTCGGTGGTATCTCCTTGTCGCTCACGGGCAGGAAATAGTGGATGAACTTGCGCAGTCGGTGTGCCTCGGAATACTCCGGACAGCAGCGCGGGACAGTGGAAAGGATTGGCTCGGCGTGGTTGCGCAGCACGGCGAACTCTATGTTCAGAGCCGAGTTGAACATCACGTCGGCATTCTCCTGATAGGGGTTTATCCACAGGTCTTCGGCGTCGCAGACATTCTTCCACTGTTTTATTGTCTCCTGTGCAGTAAACGCATCTTTGTTGTAATCGCGGATTATGCGGCGCAGAAGGCGGTTGTCCGACGGCGGAATGCAGTTGTGCGAGTCGAGGGAGACGCTCGTCAGCGTGGATACAAAGACGCGGAACTTCATGCTGTCGGGTATTTGCGCTGTCAGCAGTGGGTTGAGAGCATGAATGCCTTCGATGATCAGAACCTTGTTGTCGTCGAGTTTCAGCCGCTTGCCGTTGTACTCCCGTTTTCCAGTTGTGAAGTTGTATTCCGGCACTTCCACCGTTTCGCCGTTGATAAGTCTGCTCAGATGCTCCGACATAAGGTCGCTGCTGACTGTCTTGATGTTGTCAAAGTCATACTGGCCGTTGGGCAATAGTGGCGTGTCAACACGGTTGACGAAGTAGTCGTCGGTGGAAAATGATATGGGACGAAGACCGCAAGCGAGCAGTTGAACGGACAGTCTCTTGCAGAAAGTGGTCTTTCCTGACGACGAGGGACCGGTGATAAGCACCACCCTGCACGGTGATTCCTTTAGTCGGAAACGGCGGTTTATCTCCTCGGCAATCTGTACTATCTTCTTCTCTTGCAGTGCTTCCGACACCTGAATGAGTTCCGATGCATGTCCGCGTTGTATCGCCCTGTTGACGTCACCCACATTGGAGAGACGCATGATGATGTTCCATTTCAGATTCTCGGAAAAGATTTCGAAAGTCTTCGGCTGCGGAATGGGGACGGACAGGCGTGCCGGATCGTTCTTGTCAGGTGACAAAAGGAGCATTCCGTTGCCGAATTTCTCAAGCCCGAAAAGTTTGATGTAGCCTGTGGAAGGAGCCAGACAACCGTAGAAATTGTCTGCTGTGCCGTCGAGGGAGAAGTAGTCGCTGTAGAGTTGTCCCGATGTTTCGAGCAGTTTGACCTTGTCGGGGAAACCTTTTTCGCGGAATATTTTCACTGCGTCTTCGGTGGTCGCCTCAATCCTGTGGAACGGAATGTCGGCATTGACCAGTTCCTTCATGCGGTCGAGAATGCTTTTCACCTCGTCCTCGGAGGGCGCACTGCCGTCGTGTTTCTTGAAGTTGCAGTAGTAGCCATGGGATATCGGGTGCTCGAAAAACAGTTTGCTTCCGGGGAAAATGTCCTGTGCAGCCTTGTAGAGAATGAAGCAGAGGGAACGCATATACGCCCTCATGCCCGACGGATCGCTGATGTCAACGAACTCCACGTCACGGTTTTGGTACACCCGGAAGCGCAGTCCTTCCGACACATTGTTGACCTTTGCCGACACGACAGGATACTTGAATGTCAGTTCGGGATAGGATTCCAGTATTTCCAAAAGGGTTGTGCCAAAGGGGAATTCCTTGGTCACCATGTTGTTCTTGCAGCGAATCTGTAGCATGAGTAGGTGTTATGGATTGTGCAAAGTTAATGCAAACGAGCGGAAAGAAAAAGGAATGTGCCACTTTTTTGCCTCATTTTCGCATTGTCGTCTCCCTTGTAAAGCGTTAGTGATGAAGAGATCTTGCAATTCGCAATCGGTATTGTTTGGCGGAGAAAGCGGAAATTGTTAACTTTGCGACCATAAAGATGCGCCGTCAAGACGGCAGAAACAATATATTGAACATGGTCGATAAAGATTTTATGAAGCAGGCTATAGACCTGAGTATAGACAATGTGAAGAACGGTGGAGGACCTTTCGGGGCAGTCATAGTGAAGGACGGCAAGGTGCTGGCGAGCGGTGTCAACCGCGTCACTGCCAACAATGATCCCACTGCCCATGCCGAGGTGAGTGCCATAAGGGCGGCGTGTGCCAACGCCAAAACTTTCAAGTTGGACGGATGTACCATATATACCTCGTGCGAACCGTGTCCCATGTGCCTTAGCGCAATATACTGGGCGGGCATCTCAAAGATATATTACGGCAACACGAAGCACGATGCCGACAAGATAGGATTTGGCGACAATTTCATCTACGAGGAACTTGACAAGCCGGTTGACAGCCGTGCCATTCCTGCCGAACCGCTTATGCGAGATGAGGCACTACAGGCTTTTTCCGACTGGGAAAACAAGACTGACAAGGTGGAATACTGATTTGCGTTGTGCGGCAGCACTGGTCTTGGGAGACCGCAGCACATTAACGTGACATGTCGCACACGGCACGGAAGTAGCCGACACTCTCGGCTATGCCCATGAAAGGGTCTTTCATGTCTTTCTCATACTCCAGACTGCATGACCCTGAATAGCCCGTCTTGCGGAGCAGAGCCACGAAGCGGCGGAAGTCAATGCGCCCGCGGCCGAGTTCTATGGCGTGGTCTTCCTTGGTGTTTCCCGTGACATCCTTCAGGTGAATGTCGAATATCCGTGAGGCATAACGCTTCAAATCCTTCAGCGGATCCTGGTTGTAGCGCAGGTCGTGCCCTATGTCGAGGCACATTCCCATACGCTTGTCTCGCTTGGAAACATTGTTCCAGATGTCTGTTGCCGACGGATAGATGGGCATATCAGGCCCGTGCAGGTGGATGGCGAGGCGTATGTCGGTAGCGATGACCTTCTGTTCCACATAGTCGAGGAGGTCGTAATCGGGAACGCCGATAATCATTTTCACTCCCACACGCTGTGCATATGCAAAGGCACGGTCCACTTCCGCCTCGCTCTTCATGTAGATTGGCCCTACCGCATAGCCCTCGACTCCGTGGTCTGCGAGTTTCTTCTTGAATGCGGCAATGGTGTTCGCATCCGCATCAAGGGGCAGATGGAAATCCTTGATGCAGAGCCAGTGTACGTCAAGACGCTGCATCACGTCGAGCGTACGGTCTATGTCGAAGTTCACGAAAGTGTAGCCTGCCATGCCAAGATGGAATTTGTCGGTCTTGGGAGCGGGCTTCATATACGGTGTTTCCTGCTGTGCCTGCGCACACAAAAGCGACAGAAAAAATACGGTAAAAGCCAATAGGTTCCTTCTCATAGCGATTTAAGTTTTCTGATACCGCAAAATTAATATAATATAATGTGGCGTCCAAAATAATGAAGTCTTTTCTTTGGTCATCCGAAGATATATTTCTAATTTTGTGGGAAATTAGTTCCTCCTCATGAGAAAATTCTTTTGCGTTTTTGCATTGGCGCTGATTTCGCTTGCGCCTTGCCGTGCCATAGACCTGACGAAAAGCATTTCGGGCGATTACACAGGCAAGGCAGATACCCTGAACTACTGTTTTATAGAGAATTTTCTCAATAAGGACAAAGGCACATTCTGGTCTACTCCCAAGGATGTGGCAGGCAGTTCGTGGAACATCTACTGGCAACAGGCACACGCAATAGATGTCATCATCTACGCATACGAGCGTCTGAAAGACAGTGACCCGACAACAGCGACGGTCTACAAGAACTATATCCGCAAGTGGTATACCAACTATGCGAACAACTATTACGGCAAAACTTTCGAGAATCCGTTTACCGATGACATGGCGTGGATATGCCTTACGCTGCTGCATATGGGCGAAACCTTGGAGACAGAGAGGTACACCAGCATGGCGAAAACGGTGTATGACAAGTACATAATCACCCGAGCCTCGTCCGAGGGCGGTCTTCATCTGCCGTGGAACACCGACAAGAATGATGACGGAACTTACAAGAATGCCGACGGAGGCACCTGTACGGAAGGACCGGCTTGTCTCGTTGCCGCCAAACTTTACCTGAAATACGGAGACGAGAACTATCTCCAGAATGCCAAGGACTTCTACAGCCACATGATAGAAGCGCACTGTTTTGATGACGGGCGAGTGGGAGAGCCGCCGCTGTCTTACACCAACGGCACATTCGGAGAAGCCTGCCGGTATCTCTTTCATATAACGGGCGAGGATGAATACAGGGACAAGGCAGGGCTGTTCATCTACTATGCCTTCAACAGTACACGCAACGGTCAGAACGGAATCCTCCGCAACGAGGGCGAAAACATGGACAACAGCATCTTCAAGGCGGTGCTCATACCCTATGCGGTGAACTTTGTCCTTGATGAAGAGATGTCTGACATCCGCCGGAAATATGTGCTTCTGTACATCCAGAAGAATGCCGACTCGCTGTGGGAAGGGCTCGACAAGAGCAAATATCCCACGATGTACTGTCCCTACGGTTGGGCTGAGACCTACAATTACGGCAGTTCCACCCCGGCTTCAATGGGGGCTATGGCAAGCGGAGCGTCACTTTATGAGAACACAGTGCGTATGCACAACACTCTGACAGAACGGAAAACGGCAGCCGGAATCAACTCTCTTACAGACTGTGACAGGAACGCAGAGGAAGGCAACTGCTACAATATGGCAGGACAGAAGGTGTCTTCCGACTATAAGGGAATTGTCATCAGGAACGGCAGAAAGGTAATCAACAGATAGTGGAAAGGAGACTATGCAATTGAGAAAGAGTATCAGAAACATTTTCAAAATAGCCTTTCCGCTGCTGCTCGGTGGTGCAATCCTCTATTGGATGTACCGTGACTTCGACTTCAGAGCGGTGCGTCGGGTGGCTACAGAGGAGATGAACTGGTGGTGGATGCTCGCTTCTTTTCCCTTCGGAGTGTTGGCACAGGCGTTCCGCGGTTGGCGTTGGAGACAGACGCTCGAACCTATCGGTGAGCATCCGAGGACTTCCACCTGCGTGAACTCCATTTTCCTGAGTTACGCAGTCAGCCTTGTCATTCCGCGCATCGGCGAGTTTGCGCGCTGCGGTGTGCTGAAACGTCAGGACGGAGTGTCGTTTACGAAAGCCGTAGGTACGGTTGTTATGGAGCGTGCCATAGACTCTCTGCTCATCGTAATCATTGCCGGACTGGTGGTGATGTCGCAACTCGGCATCTTCAACCGCTTCTTCAGTATAACGGGCGTGGACTTGAAGCAGACCCTGAGGGGCTTTTCCCATGAGGGTTATCTCGTGACTGTCGCCTGTGGAATTGTCGCTGTGATATTCCTGTACTTCCTTCTGAAGCGGCTGGCATTCTATGATAAGGTGAGACTTACGGTGAAAGGGCTTTTCGATGGCATCACTTCACTCAAGGGAGTGAGGAACATTCCCCTCTTCATATTCTTCAGTGTGGCCATCTGGGTGAGTTATTTCCTCCACTATTACCTGACGTTTTTCTGCTTTGAAGCCACGGCAGGGCTGGGCGTGATATGCGCTCTCGTGACGTTCATCGTGGGCAGCATCGCCGTGATAGTACCCACTCCTAACGGTGCGGGGCCGTGGCATTTTGCGGTAAAGACCATGCTTGTGCTCTATGGAGTTGCCGCTACCGACGCCCTTTACTTCGTTTTGATAGTGCACACGGTGCAGACCCTGCTGGTGATAGTACTCGGCGTGTACGCATGGACAAGGATTTCATTACAAAAAAAGATATGAGCGAAATTAAGAATCTGAAACCTGAGTGTATCTGGAGAAACTTTGACGCACTCACAAAAGTGCCCCGTCCGTCGGGACATCTTGAGAAAATACAGCAGTTCTTGCTGGAGTTTGCAAAGCAGGCAGGGGTCGAAGGCTTCCTTGATCCTGCCGGTAACGTGGTCATGCGCAAGCCAGCCACACCGGGAATGGAGAACCGCAAGGGTGTCATACTGCAGGCTCACATGGACATGGTGCCACAAAAGGCACTGACATCTGACCATAATTTCGAGACCGATCCTATCGAGACGCACATCGAGGGCGACTGGGTCTATGCCAACAACACCACTCTCGGTTCCGATGACGGTATGGGCGTGGCGGCAATAATGGCAATAATGGAGGCTAAGGACATGAAGCACGGCCCGATAGAAGCGCTCATCACGGCCGACGAAGAGACAAGTATGGTGGGAGCGAACGCACTGCCGGAGGGTGAACTTCACGGTGAGATACTCCTCAATCTCGACACAGAGACAGAGGGAGAAATGGTCATCGGCAGTGCCGGCGGCGTTGACGTGACTGCCACACTGGAATATAAAGAGGTGGAAACAGACCCTCAGGACGTGGCTCTGAAGATTACCGTGAAAGGTCTCAAGGGAGGTCACTCCGGACTGGAGATAGGCGTAGGCCGTGCCAATGCCAACAAACTGCTGGCCCGTGTGGTTGAAGACATCATCTGTAGCGACGAGGCTCGTCTGGCTTCATGGCACTGTGGCAACATGAGAAATGCCATTCCGTTTGAAGGAAGCGTTGTCGTTACCCTGCCGAAGGAGAATGTAGAGTCGGTGAAAGAGGCTGCCAAGGCTTGGGAGACCACTTTCAACGCAGAATACAAAGGCGTGGAGAATCCCATCTCTGTGCTTGTTGAGAGTGTGGAGACACCAAAGACAGAAGTGCCGGAAGAGATACAGGACAACCTCGTTGACGCCATCTATGCTTGCCATAACGGTGTTCTCCGCTACATTCCGTCCATTCCTTCCATCGTGGAAACATCGAGCAACCTTGCCATTATCGACATAGAGGGTGGCGAGGCACACATAAAGATTCTGGCGCGTTCGGCTTCCGAGAGCCAGAAGGACTGCATCGCCTCTACGCTTGAAAGTTGCTTCTCCATGGCGGGAATGAAGGTTGAACTCGGCGGCAGTTACGGCGGTTGGGATCCGAATCCGGATTCTGAGATAATAAAAGTTATGGAACGCATCTACGAGCGCGAGTTTGGCAACAAACCGAAAGTGACTGTTGTGCACGCAGGACTGGAGTGCTCTGTCATCCTGAGCAAGTATCCCGGTCTCGATATAGTAAGTTTCGGTCCTACGCTTGAGAGCCCCCATACGGCCAAGGAGCGTTGCCAGATTTCCACAATGCCAAAGTTCTGGACTTTGCTTCAGAAGACTCTGGAGGAAGTGCCGGCAAAATAAGACGAACCGAAATGCTCTGCAAGGGCGGAAGTCTCACTGTGAAGACTTCCGCCTTTTTGCTTTTTTCGGTGGCAATGACGCCGCTTTCAGACGGAAAGGAAACCGACTTGATGCGGCAAAAACGGCACTTTTTGCGTGCAAACGTTCTTTTAATCGCTTTTTATTTGTACATTTGCAGCCGAAAACAACATTGACAACAAAATGGACGATTATCACGCGGAAACTGTAAATTCGTAGACGCGGGGCTGTCAAGCCTCCCGTCCACATTATTATGGAGGTCTGACAGAAATGAAAACTTATTGGAATACCAACGGCTGCCTGAAGCAAATTGCGGGGTGGGAGCCAAACTGCTGGGTGCAGGTAACGTGCCCTTCAGAGGAGGAACAGCGTGAACTTGAAGCGCAGTACAAGTTGCCTGATTATTTCATCTCCGACGTATCGGATACCGACGAGCGTGCGCGCTACGAGTATGATGACGGTTGGATGCTCATCATTTTGCGCATTCCTTATGTCAAGGAAGTGCGTTCCCGTACACCTTACACCACTGTTCCGCTGGGTATAATCCACAAGCGTGACGTCACGATTACCATTTGTTTCCACGAGACAAACATGATGATAGACTTCGTGTCCTATCAGCAGAAACGTGCCGAGGGGTTCACCGACTATGTCGACATGATATTCCGGCTTTTCCTGAGTTCCTCAGTGTGGTATCTGAAACGTCTGAAACAGATATCGGCACTTATCGAAAAGGCGAAGATGAACCTTGACCAGGGGGTCAACAACGAAAGTCTTATCGGACTGTCACGGCTTCAGGACTCGCTCACTTACTTCCAGACGTCCATTCGAGGCAATGAAAACCTGCTCGCAAAACTTAAGTTCAAGTTGCAGGTTGACGAACTTGACGCTGACCTGATAGAGGATGTCAACATCGAGATGAACCAGGCTCGGGAGACAACAAATATCTATTCACACATCCTCGAGTCCACGATGGACACCTATCAGAGCATTATCAACAACAACATGAATACGGTCATGCGTACCCTGACGTCGGTAACAATCATACTGATGTTCCCCACGCTCATCACCTCGGCGTTCGGCATGAACCTCCTCAACGGTATGGAGCAAAGCCCGATAGGCTTCATCGTGGCCATCGTCATCTCCATTATTGCCGCCGTAGGCTCTTGGTTTATACTGCGTCACAAGAATCTGTTGTAGAAAAAACAGGCGAAAAGGCAAGGGGATAAAAATTTTTTACTACCTTTGCCACTGTCAATGTGCATTAACAATAACTCATAAACGCAGACCTGACATAATGGACTCTCAAGAAACAAAGAAGATCTACACCTCCAAACAGGAGGTCATTGATCGTGTGAAGGAAATTGCTGAAAACAAGGAAAACGCCGAACGCGAGGAACTCGACTTGCTCAAAAACGTGTTCTACAAACTGCTTATCGCCGACAGCGATGCCAAGCAGAAAGCCTATATCGAGGCAGGAGGCGACCCCGAAACTTACGTTGCGGAGCGTGATCCCGACGAAGAGACCTTCAAGACTGCCATGGCTCAGGTGAGGGAACAGCGTGCCGCATTCATCCAGCAGCAGGAGGAACAGCGGAAAGAGAATCTCAACCGCAAACTCGAAATCATCGAGAAGATGAAGGAAATGGCGACATCACCCGATGAAGCCAACAAGACATACAAGGAGTTCAAGGCTCTCCAGACAGAGTGGAAAGAGATTGGCACAGTGCCGCCGGAGAATTCTACCGAGGTGTGGCGCAACTACCAGCACGTCACGGAGCAGTATTATGATTTGCTGAAACTCAATTTCGAGGCTCGTGACTACGATTTCAAGAAGAACCTTGAGACCAAGACCGCACTCTGTGAGAAAGCAGAAAAACTCGCAGAAGAGACTGATGTGGTCAGCGCATTCCACCAGTTGCAGGAACTGCACAACCAGTATCGTGAGACAGGACCTGTCGCAAAGGAACTTCGCGAGGAAATCTGGAACCGTTTCAAAGCGGCAAGCACCGTCATCAACAAGGCGCACCAGCAGCATTTCGAGGCTCTCCGCGCCGGCGAGGAGGAAAACCTCAAGAAGAAGACAGAACTCTGCGAAAAGGTTGAGTCTATAATAAGCGAGCCTAACAACGGCAACTCTGATTGGGACAAACATTCCAAAGAGATTATCGCCTTGCAGGCAGAGTGGAAGCAGATAGGCTTTGCTCCGCAGAAGATGAACGTGAAGATATTCGAGCGTTTCCGCTCTGCTTGTGACCAGTTCTTCACCTCCAAGGCGGAATACTACAAGAAACTGAAGGCTACCTTCGCTGAAAACGCAGACAAGAAGCGTGCTATCATCGAGAAGGCAAAGGCACTTTCCGACAGTACAGAATGGCGTTCCACAGGCGACAAACTCATCGCTTTGCAGAAGGAATGGAAGGCTATAGGTGCCGTACCCAAGAAAATCAGCAACCAATTATGGGAAGAATTCCGTGCGGAATGTGACAAGTTCTTTGAGGCACGCAATGCTGCCACCGAGGGAAATGTCAGTGAAGAGCGTGAGAATTTAGAGAAAAAGAAAGACATAATAGAACAAATCAAAGCCCTTGCAGAGGAAGCCGGCGAAGTAATACAGGAAAAACTGCAGACTCTGCGCGACGAATATAATAAGGTGGGACACGTCCCCTTCAAGGAGAAAGACACCATCTTCGAGGAATACCGTGCCGCTCTCGATGCAGCGTACGGCAAGTTGCGCCAAGGCAACAACAGCCGCCGTCTTGGTAATTTCAAGGCTTCTATCGCCAAGAAAGACGAAGACAGCATCGGAGGCGAGCGTTCACGGTTGATGAGACACTACGATATGCTGCGCCAAGAGATACAGACCTATGAGAACAACCTAGGTTTCCTCTCCGCAGCAAGCAAGAAAGGAAATACTCTTGTCACGGAAATCACCCGCAAGATTGACAAGTTGAAGGACGAACTTCAACTCACCAAGGACAAGATAACCGCCATAGACAAACAAGACAAAGAATAATTTACATGGAGGGGCGCAAAGCCCCTCTATTTGTATACCACTATGATTACAAGACATTTTGTACTGTCGGCAATGGCAGCCACAGTACTTTCCTCTACTGTATGCCCCTCTTTCGCACAGTCAGACAACCATCCTCGGTTGTGGTCTGTTATGATGGGAGTGGGCGGAACTACCATTGCCGACAACAGCCCCGGCAATCAGGACTTCTATTTGTCCGAGGATCAGGGCAACAATTTCTATGTTATGGGTAACTATTTCCTCAATGACAGGTTTGCCCTTACTGGCGGTTTCTACTTCCAACAGGACGGTCTCGTCACCGATCTGGCCGATGGAATCGGACTGAAAAAGGTGAACCGATGCGGTCTGTCGGCAGGTGCGGAGTTATATCCACTGTCGAACCGTTGGATTATACAGCCCCACATAGGAGCCAGTTTGCGCACCAATGTGCTCAATCTCGGCACTTCTACAGGCACGGAAAGGCATCTCGTGCAATACGGTTACCCCGGTAGTGCGGTGGAACTGAAGTATGATGTGCAGTGTCCGGCACTGAGCGTGACCCCCAGAATTGGCGTTGACATACGTGTGGTCAGCAGTCTTTCGCTCACCTTTGACTATAACCTGTATTACGGTTTATGGGGACACAACCGTTCGGAAGTGCGCTTTATCAGCGGTTCTTCTATCGGACAGACCTCCGTGCACACAAACAGCAACCTCAGTACCGGCTTCAACATCGGTCTGAAAATGGATTTCCCGGCGAGGAAAGTCACCTCTTCCACACGCGACAACATCTTTATATTGTTGTTTGATCTCTTTGCTCCGAACCGTTATTAAGCATATCCCGCACGGTCAGCAGGACTTCCTGCATTACTGAAACGGTCGTCTCGGGAAACAGAAAGGGGGCACAGCATTTTGCTGTGCCCCCTTTTGTATTGTTCTTTCCTGCTTTTCGGCAGGAAATGGGATTCTGTCTTTACGCCTCAGTGGCAGGCTCTTCGAGTGACCAGTCTTCCTGTGTCTTGCGGATGTAGGTCTTGTAGCGGCGCTGAGCGGCAGCCTTACAAGCGTCATACAGTTCCTGTGCTTCTGTCGGGGCAGCCTTCTTCAGCGAGAGGAAGCGTACCTCACCCTCAAGGAATGCCTGGAAGTTGTCCCAGTTGGGAGCCTTGGAGTCGAGAGTGAACGGGTTCTTTCCCTCTGCGGCAAGTGCCGGGTTGTTACGCCACAGATGCCAGTAGCCGCACTCAACGGCCTTGGCTTCCTCAGCCTGACTCTTGCCCATGCCACCTTTAGCCTTAAGTCCGTGGTTGATACAAGGTGCATATCCGATGATGATAGAGGGACCGTGCCAAGCCTCAGCCTCCCTGAACGCTTTCAGACACTGTGCCTGGTCTGCGCCCATAGCCACCTGTGCGACATATACGTTGCCGTAGATGGACTGCATCAGACCGAGGTCTTTCTTGCCCACACGCTTGCCGTTGGCTGCGAACTGGGCAATTGCACCGATAGGAGTAGCCTTGGATGCCTGTCCGCCAGTGTTGGAATAAACCTCCGTATCAATGACAAAGATGTTGACATCTTCACCCGATCCGATGACGTGATCGAGACCTCCGTAACCTATATCATAGGATGCACCGTCACCACCGATTATCCATTGTGAACGCTTAACGAGGTAATGGTCGAGTTCCTTCAGCGTCTTGCAGTCAGGACAACCTGCCTCTGCGCTCTTCTCGATGAGCGGTTTCAGAGTGGCTGCCGCAGTCTTTGAAGCGTCAGCATCATCCTTGCTGTCGATCCAAGCCTGTGCTGCGGTCTTGAAGTCTGCAGGCACATCCTCGCTTGCAATCATCTTTTCGAGTGTCTCCTGGATGCGTTTGCGCATCTTCTTTGTGGCGATTACCATACCGAGGCCAAACTCGCAGAAATCCTCAAACAGTGAGTTTGCCCATGCAGGTCCCTGTCCTTTGGCGTTCTTTGTGTAAGGTGTAGACGGTATAGAGCCGGAGTAGATAGAAGAACATCCCGTTGCGTTTGCCACAATCTCACGGTCTCCGAAGAGTTGGGAGATGAGTTTGACGTAAGGAGTCTCGCCACATCCCGAGCAAGCACCGGAGAATTCGAAGAGCGGAGTAGCAAACTGTGAGTTCTTGGGACTTTGCTTGATGTCTATGAGATCCTGCTTTGAGGTCACGTTCTTCACGCAGTAGTCCCAGTTCTTTGCCTCTTGTGCTGCTGCCTCGGAGGAGTCGTCGTAGGCCACCATCTTGAGTGCCGGACCACCGAGACGCGGATTGCCCGGGCAGACATCGGCACAGTTGCCGCAGCCGAGACAGTCTTTTACGCCCACCTGCATAACGAAGTGCATACCCTTGAGGGCTGCCGGAGCCTTGATGTCGAGTGTTTTGCCTTCGAAACCGGCCTTCTCTTCGTCGGTGAGAACGAATGGGCGGATGCAAGCGTGAGGACAAACGAATGCACACTTGTTGCACTGTATACAGTTCTCTGCTGTCCATACGGGTACGAAACCGGCAACACCGCGCTTCTCGTAAGCGGCTGTTCCCTGCTCCCAAGCACCGTCCTCGATGCCCTTGTAGGCAGAAACCGGCAGGTCTGCACCGTTCTGTGCGTTGATGACACGCACGAGGTTCTTGATGTAAGCCGGCTCATCGGTCTCGACAACAGCCTCGTCCTTGAGGTCAGCCCATGCCGGATCTACGGTCAACTGCTTGTATTCGCCGCCACGGTCCACGGCTGCATAGTTCATGTTGACAACGTCTTCGCCCTTCTTGCCATAAGACTTGACGATGGCTTTCTTCATCTGTTCTACAGCAAGGTCTACCGGAATGACCTCCGTGATGCGGAAGAATGCGCTCTGGAGAATGGTGTTCGTGCGGTTGCCGAGACCGATTTCCTGTGCTATCTTCGTGGCGTTAATGTAGTAGACAGTGATATTCTTTTGTGCAAACAGGCGTTTTACCTTGTTTGGAATGAAGTTCACGAGTTCCTCACCGTCGAAAATGGTATTCAGGAGGAACAGTCCGTTCTGCTGAAGACCGCGTGTCACGTCATACATATGCAGGTAAGCCTGAACGTGGCAAGCCACAAAGTTCGGGGTCTTTATCTGGTATGTGGAACGTATGGGGGTGTCTCCGAAGCGGAGATGTGAGCATGTGAAGCCTCCTGATTTCTTGGAGTCATAGGAGAAATATGCCTGACAGTACTTGTTGGTGTTGTCTCCGATGATCTTCACAGAGTTCTTGTTGGCACCCACAGTACCGTCAGCACCAAGGCCGAAGAACTTTGCTTCGAAGATGCCCTTGCCGCCCAAAGCCATCTCTTCCTTTACAGGGAGAGAGCGGAATGTGAGGTCGTCCTCAATGCCAATGGTGAAATGGTCTTTCGGTTGCGGCAGTGCGAGGTTCTCGTAGACACCGATAATCATTGCCGGAGTGGTGTCGGCAGAACCGAGACCGTAGCGTCCGCCCACGATGAGCGGAGCGTTCTCCTGGCCGTAGAATGCGTCTTTCACGTCAAGAAGCAGCGGTTCACCGTTTGAACCAGGCTCTTTTGTGCGGTCGAGGACTGCTATGCGCTTCACTGTCTTGGGCACTGCGGCGAGCAGATGCTTTACGGAGAATGGACGGTAGAGGTGTACTGACACCATACCAACCTTCTCGCCGTTGGCGTTCATATAGTCTATTGCCTCGCGTGCAGCCTCTGTGGCAGAACCCATAAGGATGATTACCCGGTCAGCATCATCTGCTCCGTAGTAGGAGAAGAGCTTGTATTCACGGCCGGTACGCTCCGATATGGCAGCCATATACTTCTCTACTATCGCCGGAACGGCATCATAGTAGCGGTTGCAGGACTCGCGGTGAGCGAAGAAAGTCTCCGGGTTCTCCGCCATACCCTTTGCTTGCGGATGCTCAGGAGACAGTGCGCGTGAACGGAAAGCCTCTACAGCCTTCATGTCAACGAGGTCGCGGACGTCGTCTTCCTCAATCAACTCAACCTTCTGGTACTCGTGTGATGTACGGAAACCGTCGAAGAAGTTGATGAAAGGTACGCGTGCCTCGATGGCAGACAGATGTGCCACGGCAGACAAGTCCATGACTTCCTGTACAGAACCTTCGCACAGCATTGCGAAACCTGTCTGTCGGCACGCCATGACATCACTGTGGTCACCGAAGATACACAGAGAATGCGATGCCACTGTACGGGCGCTGACATGGAAAACAGACGGGAGCAACTCTCCGGCAATCTTGTACATGTTTGGAATCATGAGCAACAGTCCCTGCGAAGCGGTGAACGTAGTCGTCAGGGCACCTGCCTGAAGCGATCCGTGGACTGCTCCTGCTGCGCCGCCTTCCGACTGCATCTCCTGAACGAGCACGGTGTCACCGAACAGGTTCTTGCGTCCCTGAGCCGCCCATTCGTCGACATGCTCTGCCATAGGAGAGGACGGGGTGATGGGATAGATTGCTGCCACCTCGCTGAACATGTATGCCACATGTCCGGCACAGGTGTTGCCATCCCACGTTACAAATTTCTTTTCTTTAGCCATAACAAATATTATATGTATATAAAAATGTGTTTGTGTAGTCTGAACAACGGTTTTCAGTAGAGGAAACCGAAGAGCCATATAGGCAGTTTGTTGCCAAGTCCCACCTCGGTGTTGTACCTTGCGTAGTAGCAATCGTCCTGATACTTCACCTTCTTGTCGGCAAGCGCATCGCAGATGCGGAACTGCAACTTGTTGTCAATGATGTAATTCTGTTCCCTGCCGCGCTGGTTTACGGTGTGGTCTTTCCACAGTGAGTTCACGAAAAAGGTCTCCATGGCTTCTTGAGTGGACGTCTTTATGGGATAGATGGCATAAAGCAGGTTTGAGTTATGCATCATTATCTTCGACGGCTTCTTTGGGAACGTCTGGTTTTCGGGGTATATCATGTTGATGAGACGGGCGTCGGCAAGATACTTCACATAGTTCATCACCGTGGCTCTGCTGGTCTCTATGTCGTTGGCAAGGGTTGATATGTTCGGCGCTTTCGGTCCGTCGAGAGCCAGAAGATAGAACAGTTTCTTTATCTTAGTGAGGTATTTGAGTTCTATCTGCTTTATCAGGAGAATGTCAACCTCCGTCATCATGTTCATGGTCTTTAGGAGATTCTCCGAGAAATTCCTCTTTTCGAGGAAGAAAGGATAAAATCCGTGGTGCAGATAGTCGTCGAAATACTGCATCGGACTGGTGTACGGCAGTATCTGGCGCACCAGTTGTCCGTGGTTTTCCAATATCTCGTCGAGGGTGTAGGCACGGAAATTGTTGCCTGTCATGAGGTTGAGATACTCGCGGAAGGAGAACCCGCGGAGATTGTAACTCTCCACTATGCCGCCGATTTCCTCGTTCTCTTCCTTCAATCGCATGACACTCGAACCGGTGAACACTATCTGCAGGGTGGGGTAGAGGTCGTGGCAGCGCCGCAGTTCGGCACTCCAGTCAGGCTGTTTGAACACCTGGTCTATGAGCAGACACTCTCCTCCGCGCTTCACGAACTCGCCGGCGAAGTCCACAAAACCGCGTCCCTGAAAATAGAAATTGTTCATATTGACATAAAGGCAGCGTCGGTCGTGGGCTCCATAGTGCTCTTTCGCGAATTGAAGAAGGAAAGTCGTCTTTCCCACTCCCCTCGTGCCTTTGATGCCGATAAGGCGGTCATGCCAGTCAATTTCGTCCATCAGGGAGCGACGGACATTGGCTGTGGAAGACTCCACAAGGTTGGCATGTGTTTCATAGAAAGACTCCATAGCGTTCAATTACTGCCGGTCTGCTGTTCTTTACCGCCGGCAAAGACAAGACAAAGTTAGCAAATAATTCCGTATTTGCAAAGTGTAGATTGCAAATATAAGATTATTTTCATATTTTTGCAGAAATTATTGACACCGTTTCACGGCTATGTTCAGACTGCATATATACAACCCCGAGCATGACATTGCTTTGGGCAAGAACTCCGAAAACTTCACTCCTCCGAAAGCGGCTGCCATGACACGCCGTGCCTATGGGCACGTTCCGGCGTTCTGGGCGGCTGACGGCGACTGGATTTTGGTGGATGACGTGCCTCATGCGCAGTCTATGCTCGACCGTGAAACACACCGTCACGCTGATGTGAGGTTCGTGTGTATGGACGACCTGAGCCGTCTCCGTGCGGACGAGATGCCGTCCGAGATACTGCCGTGGGGGTGGGACAAGTTGCTTGTGGGCAGGTTGCTTAGGTGCAATCCTCTTTTCTCGAGCCTCGTTCCCGACCTGCAGACGCTCGAAACAATAAGAAGGATGAGTTCGAGGGAGTTCGCTGCCACAGAGATTCTGCCCCTCTTGGTCGCTTCAGACACCCGTTTTGTTGGTGAGGCTCGGACGATAAGGTCAGCGGAAGAACTGGAGGTGCTCTTCGCTAACGCTGTAGAGGCTGCCGACAGTGCCCGTTTCGTGCTGAAATCTCCGTGGAGTTGCAGCGGCAGAGGGGTGCGCTTCGTGTCGGGAGAGGTGACGGACAGTCTGCGCGGCTGGTGCCGCAATGTTCTCGGAGAGCAGAAATCGCTGATGATAGAACCTTTTTACAACAAAGTGCACGACTTCGCCATGGAGTTCATGTCGGGCAAGGCTGACGGCACACACTATCTTGGACTTAATCTGTTTGACACAAACAACGGAGCGTTCTTGGGAAATGTCGTTGACACGGAAACCGACAAACGTGCCCGTTTGGGCAGGTTTGTCGGTGACGAAGTGCTTGACGAGGTGTGCCGGAGCATAGTAGACATCACCTCAAGGTTGTTTTATGGCAAGTATGCAGGACCGTTCGGAGTGGACATGATGATAGTCGACATTGACGGAGAGTACCGTGTGCATCCCTGTGTGGAACTCAACCTGCGTCGCACCATGGGTCACGCTGCATTGTGAGCGGCGGTGATGGTCATGTCGTAGACGCTGCCTCCGTGGCGTGTCATTCGCCTTCCAGTTCCTCTATTTGCCTCATGATGTCGTCCAGTCTGTGTCGTGAGGCGATGAGGTAGCGTATTCCGCCGACAATGCCGAAGACCAGTCCGACGGCACATCCGCCCCAGAAACCGTATCGCATATCGTGCGGCATCCCAGCGCTGCCGTAGTATATGAATGCTCCGAGCCATACTGTCACGAACGGAATGGAGAATTTCAGCCAGTTGTTTCCGAAACGTTTGTATTCCGTAATTCTCGTTGCCGCGTCAATCAGGTTGCCTGTTATCAGGCTCACATTGCCGAGACGGTGTGTGGAGAATATCGAGGCGGCGATGGCAACGGCAAAGAACAGTGTCGTGACAATGGTGAACCAGAGCGGTATGCCGAATTTGGGGAAGAAGTAGAAGTAGATGACTGTCGCAACCACAGCCATGGCTATGGAGGCGTGTATGCTCCTTTTCTCCTTGTTCATGGCGGCATCCATAGTCCGGCGTATGTATTTTTCGTTTACTATCTGCTGGCTTTGCAGCACGGCCTTCAGCGATTCCAGTTCTTTGCGCATGTTTTCCATTTCTATTGATTTTACGTTTTCCATATTCCTTTACCTTATTTTAGATGTTAGACATTCGTTTCAATTGCTCGCGGATACGCACCAGCCTGACTGACACATTCTTTGCGCTGATGCCGAGGATAGCCCCTATTTCCTCGTAACTTATATCCTCGAGCCAGAGCAGGACAATGGCTCTGTCGAAGGGCTGGAGGAGGCTTATGCGCCTGTGTAGTGCGTCGGCGTGCCGCGAATGTTCCTCTTCCGCATCAAACAAGTTGATATCCATGGTCAGCCGTGTGGCGGAATGGCGGCGCCGTTTGCGGTCGTTGGATATGCATGTGTTGAATGCGATGCGGTAAATCCATCCCTTCAGGTTGTCCGAGAGGTCGGCTTTCGCCATGCCTTTCCAGATGTTTATCAGTGCTTCCTGAAACAGGTCGGCTACCTCGTCCTCGTCTTTTGAGAACATGTAGCACACGGTGTATACAGTACTTTTGTACCTGTGCACCAGTTGTTCAAACTCTTTTTCCTTGTTGTCCATTGTCTTTTGTTTTGTCGTTTCCTGCTATATAAACGCCCGTCGCACTTGTTTTGCTACACCGGTACGGCATTTTTTTTAGCAAAAACGCCGTTATGAGTCGGTCATAACGGCGTTGTGTGTGGTCTATATGCATTTGTTCCCTGTGGTCAGTTCTCGGGATATGTGAGGTTGGCATCAGTGATGTGGTCGAGCAATTCGAGGTATTGCTTCGCCTCGTAGCGTGCCATGGGGAGGTTCATGAGCAGGTGGTTGCCGCAGTCACGTGCCGTTGCGCCCGGCACTTCGCCCTCAAACGTGGCGATGAAACGGAATGTGCGCTTCATCAGTTCCACGATGTCACGCGACTGTAGGTCGCCTTTCAGGAGCAGGTAGTTGCCTGTCTGGCATCCCATCGGTCCCCAGTAGATGACCCTGTCCTTCCATTCCGCATCGTTGCGGAGGTATGTCGCAGCCAGGTGTTCTATGGTGTGGAGTTCGGGAGCGCCCATAACCGGCTCGCGGTTGGGCTCTTTCATGCGGATGTCAAAGGTGGTTATGACCTCGTCTCCGACCATATCCTTGCGTGAGACGTATATGCCACGCAGCAGTTTCTCGTGGTTTATGGTAAACGAAGGAATCTTTTTCATAGTGACAGACGTGTGAGAAAATCGTGCAATACAGAGAAACTGCCGTTGGCAATGCGGTCCCAGAAGTCGAAATACTGTTCGCCTTTGCTGTCGTCGAGCGGTATGTCGCTGATGATGCGGAACGATATGAACGGCACGGAATAGACGTGGCAGACCTGTGCAATGGCACCGCTCTCCATGTCAATGGCGAGGGTATCGGGGAAGTGGTCGAGTATCTCGCCTGCCTTCTGCTTCGTGTCGACAAACCAGTCGCCCGATGCTATCAGACCGGTTGTGACGTTGCTGATAGCGGAAGCGGTGCTTACGAGCCGGCTGTCGCAGGTGAAGCGCGCCGGCATGCCCTGTATCTGTCCGTAGGCATTGTCGCTGAAGCAGTACACGTCATGGTAGACAACCTCGCTGCTTGCCACGACGTGCAGTCTCGGAACGCGCGTTGTTGCTCCTCCCGCAACGCCGCTCGACACTACGCAGTCGGGGTGGAACGTGTCAATCATCTCCACTGCACCAATGGCGGCGTTCACTTTGCCGATGCCGCACTGCTGGATGACCACTTCCTTGCCGTCGCTCAGCGTGCCGGTGTAGAACTTCTTGCCGTGCAGGGTCTTCTCTTCAAGTCCGGAAAGGAGCGGAAGCAACTGTTCGAGTTCCTTTTCCATGGCCAGTATTATACCTATTGTCATAAAGTCGGAAATATGCTTTTTAACGGTAAAACGAGACACAAAGGTATCTAAAAACGGTGAAAAGGCAAAGGTTTATTTGCTTTTTTCGCTCCATTGTGGTAATTTTGCCACCTGTAAAAGATATGGGTTACAAGGACAAGACAACGCAGCAGACATGGCGTGAGGCAGGCAGTCGCAATGCCCGCGGACACCGCCGTGCCGACAAGACAGGGACAGTCCGTGGGGCAAACCACGGCTTGGTGACACCAAAGAAGAATCTCGGACAGCACTTTCTGACGGATCTCGGCATCGCAAAGGCCATAGCCGACACGGTGGATGCCTGCCCCGACGTTCCAGTATTGGAGGTCGGCCCGGGCATGGGAGTGATGACACAGTTTCTCATACCCAAGCCCCGACCGCTGAAAGTGGTGGAGATTGACCGCGAGAGTGTTGCCTTTCTCAATGAAAACTACCCCGACCTGCAGATTATAGGCGGTGATTTTCTCCGTATGGACTTGTCCTCCGTGTTTGACGGACAGCCGTTTGTGCTGACCGGAAACTACCCCTACGACATCTCGTCGCAGATATTCTTCAAGATGATAGACAACCGCGACCTCATTCCGTGTTGTACAGGCATGATACAGAGAGAGGTCGCACTGCGCATAGCATCGAAGCCCGGCAACAAGGCTTACGGCATTCTGTCGGTGCTGATACAGGCGTGGTATGACTGCGAATATCTGTTTACGGTGGACGAAAATGTGTTTAACCCTCCGCCGAAAGTGAAGTCGGCGGTGATAAGGATGACCCGCAATGCCACCCGGAATCTCGGTTGCGACGAGCAACTGTTCCGCCGTGTGGTGAAGACAACGTTCAACCAGCGCCGCAAGATGTTGCGTAGTTCGTTGCGGCAACTGTTCAATACGGGCACAGTTCCACCTCCCGAGTTTTTCGCGCAGGACGTAATGACAATGCGTCCCGAGCAACTTTCGGTCAGCGATTTCGTCAGTCTGACCAACAAGGTGGCGGCGGTTCTACAGCCTGATACGGCTTTTTGACACGGTAGACGTATGGAAAACGGAAAACAGGACATCTACGAAGGGCTTCTGCGACAGATACGCTCGCTCATCTCGGGCGAGACTGACGAGACGGCAGTGCTGGCAAATGTCACGGCGGCAATGGCGTCTGCATTTCCCCATTGGCTTTGGACGGGCTTCTATCTCGTGCGTGACGGTGTGCTGACAGTAGGTCCTTTTCAGGGGCCGGTGGCTTGTTTTCATATAAGTAAAGGTAGAGGCGTGTGCGGCACGGCATGGGAAAGGGACGAGACAGTCATAGTGCCAGATGTGGAAAAAATTCCCGGACACATAGCCTGTTCTTCCCTGAGCCGTTCCGAAATAGTTGTTCCAGTGCACGGTGCTGACGGCAGTGTCGTGGGCGTTTTGGATGTTGACTCGCCCGAGTTGGGCACTTTTGACCATGTTGATGGGTGTTATATGGAGCAGATAGTGCTCCTTATTTCTGCTCAATTGTATAAAAAGTGATAAAAAGAACATTATTGTGGACAAATGGCATTTGTCGTTTGGCACAATATGAGTAATTTTGTCGCCAAATCAGAAATATGTAACAATTTATCCTTATGAGTGAAAAGAACATAGACGAACTGTTGGACAATTTTGATGACAGCCAGAATCTGCAGATTCCTATCACCTATATGGACAACGACATCCTGTTCATCAAGGATCTCGAATCGCTCCCCCGGCTCTATTCGTCCAAACTTAAAGTGAACGTAATCTGTTCGTGTGTCAAGGGAAAAATGAAACTTGACGTCAACGGAACGCACTATGAGGTGGAGGAAGGCAGTACAGTTATCTGTCCGTCGGGGGCTATCGTGGACAATGTACTTGTCAGTCCTGACTTCAAGTTCATGGTTTTGTGTCTCACAGACCGCGTCATACAGTCACTTCTGACCACCAACATGAACATTTGGAACAGGGCGGTGTATGTGAGGAAAGAGCATGTTGTGCTGCCTCCGAATTATGAGGGCAGCGACAAACACCTCCTCATGGGGTGGCATTTCATGGAGATAGTGAGTTCGTTACTTGCCTTCAAGGAGAACCCTTTCAGGGAAGAGATGCTTCGTTCGATGCTCCAAGTCGTGCTGCTCTCGTTCTGCGCACGTCAGACGGAAAAGGAAAAGGAGGAACAGGCATTCCCTTCTAAGTCCGTGCGCTCACCGCAGGGGCAGGCACTGTTCTCGCGTTTCGTTGAACTGCTGCGTGAGGAAGACATAAAGCACAGACCTGTCTACTACTACGCAGAGAAACTGTATGTCTCGGCAAAATACCTCTCCTATGTATGTAAAGAGGTGAGCGGAAAGTCGGCAAACGACTTTATACAGACCGCAGTGATGGATGAAATCATCCACTATCTGAAGAATACGGCTCTCTCGGTTAAGGAAATAGCCAACCGTCTGGGCTTCCCCAACGTGTCTTTTTTCGGCAAATATGTCAAGGCGCGCCTCGGTATGTCGCCCAATGAATACCGCAAACACCATTATGCAGCACAGGCTCAAAAAATGCAATGAATCGCTTGCAGAATTGGAAGTTATTGCCTACCTTTGCCCTAAACCCTAATTAAACGACATTGAAATGATAGATGTAAAGTCTACACTAAGTGAAGCCGGCGAGCGAATGGAGATGAGTGTCATGTTCTTGGACGAGCAGTTGTCTCATGTGAGAGCCGGTCGTGCCAACGTGGCGATACTCGACGGTGTGCGAGTGGAGAGTTATGGATCCAAAGTGCCGCTCAATCAGGTTGCCAATGTATCCTGTCCTGACGCACGCACAATAGCAATCAAACCGTGGGACAAGAAGCAGATACGCGACATAGAGAAGGCTATCATGGACTCCGACGTAGGCATCACCCCCGAGAACAACGGTGAAGTGATACGTCTGGGCATACCGCAGCCGACGGAGGAACGCCGCCGTGACCTCGCTAAACAATGCGCCAAGACGGCTGAAAAGGCAAAGGTTACCGTGCGTAACATCCGTGCCGAGGTGAAGGAAACGCTGAAGAAAGCCATAAAGGACGGTCTTTCCGAAGACCTCGAAAAGGACGCTGAGGGTGAACTGCAGAAGGTTCACGATACCTATATAAAGAAGATTGACGCTCTGCTTGACGCAAAGAACAAGGAGATAATGACCCTTTGATTTGAAAGGACTTGTCGTTAAGAATACCGGTTACTGGTATACGGTGAAGACCGATGAGGGGCGGATAATAGACTGTAAGGTCAAAGGGAATTTCAGACTCAGGGGTATCCGTAGTACAAACCCTGTCGCTGTGGGTGACAGAGTGGAGATTTTGCCCAATCAGGAGGGTACTGCTTTCATCACAGACATAGAAGATCGGCGAAACTATATTGTCCGCCGGTCGCAGAATCTGTCCAAACAGAGCCACATAATCGCGGCTAACGTTGACCAGGCATTCCTCATTGTGACGGTGAACCATCCCGAGACACCGCTCCAGTTCATAGACCGTTTCCTCGCATCTGCCGAGGCTTACTCCGTGCCGGTGACGCTTGTGTTCAACAAGACCGACCTTCTCACCGACGACGAACGCCGTGTGCAGGAGATGACAATGCACCTCTACGACACCGTGGGCTACCGTTGTGTGGCGATATCGGCGGCGAATGGAGAGGGCACAGAGGCACTCCTGCCACTGTTGGCGGATAAAATCACATTGTTGAGTGGCAACAGTGGAGTGGGGAAATCCACTCTCATAAACCGCCTGATTCCCGGTGCGGGGTTGCGTACGGCGGACATTTCCGACGCCCATAACACCGGTATGCACACCACAACATTCTCCGAAATGCTCGAGTTCGCCCCTCTCGGCAAGTGGGGAGCGATAATTGACACTCCGGGAATAAAGGGTTTCGGCACTTTCGACATGAAACCAGGGGAACTGACAGGCTATTTCAAGGATATATTCAGGTTCTCCAAGGACTGTCGTTTCAGTAATTGCACACATACGCATGAGCCTGGCTGCGCTGTGCTGAAGGCTCTTGACGACCACTACATTGCCCTTTCGCGCTACCAGTCGTATGTTTCCATGCTCGAAGACAAGGACGACGGCAAGTACAGAGCACCTTATTGATATGGCGGCATCTGCCGCCTTTCCGTTTTTGGTAGCAGAAAAGGGACACAAAGACAGAACTTTTTATGGATACAGACACTACAAAACACAATGTCAACGACGGCTTGCTTGACGCAATGTCTGCCGGGAAGAAAGTGTGCGTTCTCCTGTCTGGCGGCGTTGATTCTGCGGTCGTGGTGCACGTCTTGTGTGAAAAAGGCGTCAAGCCCGACTGTTTCTACATAAAGATAGGACCCGAGGAAGGGGCTGAATGGGACTGTTCGTCGGAGGAAGACCTCGAGATGTGCACATCGATAGCCCACAGATATGGTCTGAAACTTGAGGTGGTGGACTGCCACAAGGACTATTGGGACAAGGTGACACGCTACACCATGGACAAGGTTCGTGCCGGTTACACTCCCAATCCCGATGTCATGTGCAACCGTCTGATAAAGTTCGGTGCTTTCTATGACAAGCGCGGAAAGGACTATGACCTCATTGCCACAGGCCATTATGCCTGTACGGAGACCGACGGGGCAGGACACAAGTGGCTCTGCACCAGTCCCGACCCGGTGAAAGACCAGACGGATTTCCTCGCACAGATATACGACTGGCAACTCCAGAAGGCAGTGTTTCCGATTGGAAACATGACCAAGGAGGAGGTGAGAAGCATTGCCGAACGTGAGAAACTCGTCAATGCGAAGCGCAAGGACTCCCAAGGCATTTGTTTCTTGGGCAAAATCAACTACAACGATTATCTCCGCAGGTATCTCGGAGAGAACCCCGGTGCAGTGGTGGAACTGGAGACCGGCAGAAAGATAGGGGAGCACAGGGGACTGTGGTTTCATACTATCGGACAGCGCAAGGGGCTCGGTTTCGGCGGAGGACCGTGGTTTGTGATAAAGAAGGACATCGCAAACAACATCCTGTATGTGTCCAACGGTTATAATCCCGACGATGCCTACAGCGACAAATTCACCGTTCACGATATGCACTGGCTGACTTTGCCGCTGGAGTTTGACAGTTCCCACAAGGCGGAAATAACGTTCAAAATTCGCCATACGTCAGATTATTTCCGTGCGGAACTCGAAGACAGGGGCGACGGAACTTACATCGTGCACTCCTCCGTGCGCATTCACGGCGTTGCTCCGGGGCAGTTCTGCGTCATCTATGACGGCAACCACCACCGCTGCTACGGTTCTGCGGAAATCACACTGTAGCCGTCAGATGCGGCAGAAAAGAACATCGTATACTCCAAAAACTAAATAGGAATCTAAATCAAACACTAATGAAACGGAACTTGTTGCTAAGTCTGGCAGTCATGATGGGCACTGTCGGCATCGTGAAAGCGCAGACCATGAAAGAGTGGGATGACGTCAGCGTTACCAGTATCAACCGTGTGGAGAGCCATGACCTCAGCATCCCCTTTGCGGATGAGGCGAAAGCGAAGAACCTGGACATGGCCCAGTCTCCCTATTATCTTGACCTTGACGGAACTTGGAAATTCCATTGGTCGGCTCTGCCCACAGGTGTCCCCGAGGGATTCTACGCCTCCGGTTATGACGATTCGGCGTGGGATGACATCACGGTGCCCTGTCCGTGGCAGGTTTACGGCGTGCGCAACGGCAAGTCTTGGGACAAACCGCTCTATGTGAACACCCGTTATCCGTTCACCTACACGTCAGACTACAGTGTCATGGCAGACCGTCCCGACGACTACACCTACAACAATGCGATGAAAAATCCGGTGGGCTGCTACCGCCGTACGTTCACTTTGCCCGACGGATGGACTGCACGTCAGACTTACATACGGTTCAACGGCGCCGGACACGGGTATTACCTGTGGGTCAACGGCGAGTTTGTGGGCTATGCGGAAGATTCCTATCTGCCGAGCGATTTCGATATTTCCGACAAGGTGCACGAGGGTGTCAACACCGTGGCAGTGCAGTGCTACCGTTTCACGAGCGGTTCTTTCCTCGAGTGTCAGGACTACTGGCGTCTGACGGGAATCACCCGCGACGTGTATCTCTACTCCGCTCCCAAAAGCCGCATCGGCGATTTCTTCTTTCGCACAACGGCACTTTCGTCCGGCAACACCTCTGCTACGGCGACGCTTGATGTCAGTCTGGCAGCGGAGAATACCGACGGTCTGACGCTGGAAGCGACCGTCAGCGACGGCGACAACACTGTATGCACTTCCTCTGCGGCAGTCTCTGCGACGGATATGTCACGGAATCTTACAGCCACGGGAATAGAGTGCTGGAGTGCTGAAAATCCCAAACTCTACGACCTCACGCTCCGTTTGCTCGACGGAACAGACGTTGTCGACATCCGTTCGTGCAAGGTCGGCTTCCGCACAGTGTCCATCCGCAAGGACGGAGCACTGCTTGTCAACGGCAACAGGATTATAATCCACGGTGTCAACCGTCACGACTTCAGTCAGGAGACAGGACGTACGGTTAGCCGTGAGGAGATGCTCCAGGACGTGTTGACAATGAAACGGATGAATGTCAACGCCGTGCGCACGAGCCATTACCCCAACAATCCGTATTTCTATGAACTCTGCGACAAGTACGGTCTCTATGTCCTCGCCGAGGCAGACGTGGAGTGCCACGGCAACACAGGGCTGAGCAGTGTCGATGCATTCCGTGCTCCCATGGTGGAACGCAACCGCCGTCATGTGCTCACTCTGCGCAATCATGCGTGCATATTCGGTTGGAGCGCAGGCAACGAGAGCGGTGGAGGCGACAACTTCCAGACGGTCATGAACACCATAAAGGCTCTTGACAACAGCCGCATCACCCATTATGAGGGCAACAGTACCTGGAGTGACGTGTCGAGTACGATGTATGCCAATTATGACTACATGATGAGCGTGGCTAAAGAACGCTCCAACGGTTATAGGAACGGGGCTGCCCAGCGTCCCCATATCCAGTGCGAGAACACCCATTCCATGGGCAACGCCATGGGCAACCAGAAGGATATGTATGCCGAAATCTATGAACCTTATCCGGCAATGGCGGGCGAATTTGTGTGGGACTGGAAGGACCAGGGGCTCAAGATGCCTGTTGCAGGAAAGACCGGAGAGTACTATTGGGCTTACGGAGGTGACTTCGGAGACAACCCCAACGACGGAAACTTCTGCTGCAACGGCGCCGTTCTGCCCGACTGCACGCCCACTGCGAAGACCTATAACATGAAAGCCGTCTACCAGCCGGTGGACTTCATCATGCTCGACAGCCTCTCCGGCACGTTCAAAGTGAAGAACAAACTGCAGCAGACACGTCTGCGCGATGTCGACACACGCTACGACATCATGCAGGACGGTGTGGTTGTGAAGAGCGGAACAGTCGATTTGGACATCGCACCGGGTGACAGCACCGTCATAACGATAGACGACTGCAAGGACATGACGATGAGTCCGCAGAGCGAATACAACATCCGTTTCGTGACGACACTGCGCAATGCCACGTCGTGGGCTGCCGCCGGACACGAACTGGCAGTATCGGGAGCGGAACTGAAGAAAGCCGCAGGGCGTACACCTTATATATATAAGGGTGACGGAACGGTCGCAGTGACATCTACCAGCAAGTTCCTCTACACGGTGACAGGCGACAAGTTTACCGCCACATTCAGCAACGGCACTCTCAACAGATATGTGTATGACGGTGTCACACTCATCAATTCGCCGATGAAACTCAACGTTTTCCGAACACCGACAGACAATGACAAAGCCCGTTCAGGAGCGTGGGACAACCTCGGGATAAGGTCTCTCTCCATGACGCGCGGCACTTGGGAGGTGACGGAAGATGCTGACCACAAGTGGGTGGACATGAGTATCACCGACACATACAAGTCCTCCAACGGAGCGACAACATTCTCCGTGGCGCAGCGTTTCCGTGTCTATCCCGACGGTGTCATCAGCGTGAGCACCGTCACAACGCCCGGCACTCCCGGTCAGGTGTTGCCGAAGATGGGCTTCAGACTGGAGATGCCCGGTGCGGTAAGCAACATGACATGGTTCGGATGCGGTCCAATGGACAACTACCGCGACCGCAAAGCCGCCGCCTTGCCGGCTATCTACAACAGTACGGTAGACGCTCAGTGGACCAACCACATACGTCCTCAGGAGACAGGAAACAAGGAAGACGTGCGCTGGCTCGCCCTTACACAGGACGACGGCAAGGGTCTGATGTATGCCGTTCCCGGCCGCATGGCGACCACGGTGGGACATTGGAGAGCCGAGGAACTGTATACTTCCTCAAACGTAAGGGTGAAACATCCGCATGAATACCGGTTTGTCGACAACACGGTGGTGAGCCTCGACGCATGGAACCGTGCCCTCGGCAACGCCTCGTGCGGTCCTGACGTGATGAGCAGATATGAGATAAAGAGTGCCGAGACTCCGTTTGGCTTCATCATCATGCCGCTTGACGGTGCCATGACGGAGGCTGAACTGGCGGAGAAAGGTCGCATAGCCAATCCCGTGTGCGAGCCTGTCATCATCACCGACAATGGCTACGGCTACGCCAAGATGACCACTTCGGATGCCGAGACCACGATAATGTACAGCGTTGACGGTGCAGACTACACAGCCTATACAGGCGAGCCGGTGGATATGCGCCGTGGCGGTACGGTGAAGGCGTATGCCGTTGGCGACGGCAGGGCACAAAGTCTGGTCACCGAACGCACCTTCGGCTACTTTGTGGACAAGGCGGACTGGAGCATCGTCAGTTATGACAGCCAGCAGGGAGGCAATGAGATTGCCACCAATGCGATAGACGGTGACGAGAACACAATATGGCACACGAGTTACGGCAACACCACTCCCGACTGTCCCCACGAGATAGTTGTCGACATGGGACACACCTACCGCATCAGTTCGTTCAGTTACAAGGGGCGCAATGACGGTTCCAACGGCCGTGTCAACCGCTATGAAGTGTACTTCAGCAACAGTCCGAAGGCGTGGGGAACACCTGCTGCAAGCGGCAACTTTGAGAACACAAGCGACATCCAGAGCGTGGATGTCAAGGACAAACCCGAGGCCCGGTACATGAAGTTTGTGGTGAAAAGCGTGGTTGACAACAACCGTTTCGCCTCTGCTGCCGAACTGTATGTCAGGGCGGAAGCCATGGTCGACGACATGGAAAGCACCCTCACGCCTGTCAATACGGCGCACTCCTACCGCATAAAAGAGGTGCAGTCGGGACTTTACCTCCATTATCAGACCAGTTCCACCGAGGGACACTACTGTCTCGGCACGTTCTCCAGCAGCGACCGCAACTACCGTTTCAACTTCATGAAAGTGGCAGGCTTCACTTCGCTCTACAAACTCAGGAACTCCACACGCTACCTCTGCAAGGACGACGATGCCTCTTGGCGCATCATCTCCTCGCTCTCCGCGGGCAGCGATGCCGACGGATACGTGCAGGTGGAACATCTCGACAACGGCAACGTACACCTGCGCGGAGCATGGCAGGAGAGCCGCCTCTTCAACTTCGACTCGCGCAACAACGGTTCGTATGTCTACAGTGACAAGACCACAGGAGCGGAATTTGTCCTTGAAGACCTCACCACAGGCATTGACAATGCGGAGAAGGAGTCGTCCCTTACCCTCCGTCGGGCAGGTGACAAGATGTATGTCTCCGCTCCCTCAACCGCACGCCTCACCGTCCATACCGCCGACAGCACGCTTGTCGACAAACGTTCCGTCAAGGGCGAGACGCTCGTTCCGCTGCCGTCAGCCCGCGGAATCTATCTGGTCAAACTGTCATGCGGCACAGAAAACCGTATCATGAAAATCAGCCGATAGCACACTTTTACGCTGCACAACCAGTGCAGACGCTTTCCACGGACACCGCTTGCGCATTGCGTGAGCGGTGTTTTCGCACTCTGTAGACACCGCTTTTGCGGCGGTACATCAGATGAAGTACGAACGAATGTCGACCGTGGTACGGGTGTACATCAATTGTGGTACACGCGTACTTCATCTGATGTACCGACTCCATTCCGCCTCTTTCATGCCGCCATTCCGCCGTTTGCGCACCGCCAAACCACCGTTCTGACATGACCTGATCGTATGGACTCCAGTGCAAGATGACGCTTTTCTGAATGGGGAAAGGGGGTGATTGGTTCGGGATTTACATAAAAAGGTGCGATTCTTAGTATTGTGCGGTGCCTAAGTGTCTACCTTTGCATCGGTGGATAACACCGCTTGTAAGCAGAATCTATTATTGGCAAACAACAGATGAACAGAAATCTTATCCTTGGACTCATGGCTGTCGCCTTGACCTTTGCTGTCGTGCCGTCGGTTTGGGCGAACCCTGTCGAGTTGAAGAACATCTACGCCCAAGTGGAGGCAGTGCCGCTTGGAGCAGGTGAAGTCTATATCTCCGCCCGCCCGGACCACTCCTCGTATGTGAAGGAATCCACCGGTTGGGGCAGCGTGTCGGCAATGAAAGCCACGCTGGAGAACAACGGCAGTGATGCCGACGGAGCCTCCATGTATGAGGCAGTGGTGCAGGCCAAGCCGTCGGAAGGCTATGAGTTCGTGTGCTATTCCTATGAGCCGGAGTTCTCCAACGGCATCTTTCTCGCTGCCGACATCTACCGTGAGGCATCCTCGACCAACGGTGACACGCGACAATGGACGTATGCCACCGAGGCGATGGGCGTCAATGGCACCGGCGCAATAGTCAATGTCGTCTCGCCATTGCGTGACGATGGCAACTCTGACAATCCCGGTAAGGACAAACTGTTCAATGAAGGCACATGGTCGGACACCCCCGACCGCTACATCTACGCTGTCTTCCGCAAGATTGGCGACACATATCCCATACTCGACGAACTGCTTCCGGTAGAGGAGATAACCGCTGGCATGAAGGGTGAAGACAACCGTATGTACAACACGGCCGGTATGTCGGTGAATGGCGACTACAAGGGCATTGTCATCAGAAACGGCAGAAAATACATCAGAAAATGAAGAATATAGCCATGACATTGTCCCTTGCGGCGTTGCTCGCACCGTGTATCGGGACTTCGGCACAGGAGGTGGACCTCAATCAGGAACCGATAAAAGACCTCTATTTCGACTGGGTGGGAGCAACACCGTCCAGCAATGCGGCAGGTGTCTACCGTGACATCACTTACTGGAATCTGTTCGCTATGCGCCAGAAAGGCTGGAACGGAGGCAACGACTGCAACTCCATACCGTTGCCTGACGGCAACACGTTGTGGACGTTCGGCGACAGTTATTTCGGCAGGATATCCGAGTTCCGTGACCGTATGCAGTACAACAACCGTCCGCACAATGCCGCCCAAGTGCAGGTGCAACAGGGTGAACTCTATGGGGAAGACGACTTCGTGACGCTCAATGAGTATGTCTCGACAAGTCAGAACAATCCGATGTACTACTATAAGGGCAAGGACTGGGTGCGGCATCCGCAGGCTACGCTCGCCCAGAGCGACATTGACCTCGGAGTGATTGACGATGCCCATTATCTCAGACCCGAGGACGGCACGGTCGTGTTGTCGGGAGGCGAGACCCGTCTGCAGCAGATTTTCTCCTCCTACAACAAGGAGGGAGAGCGTGACGGCCTCTATGTCGTGGAGTTCGGAGTGCAGGGCGACCCGACGGAAAAGGGCTATCTGCTGGAACTGTCAAAGGTGAAGATGCCGTTTGTGGCTGACTATGGACACGCCATACTTGAGGACGGCGGTCGCAACTACCTCTATGCCACGGTCAAGCAGACTGGCACAAGCGGTTACAATACGGTGGTGGCACGCACCCAAGGGCGTTCTCTCCGCAGCCAGTGGGAGTACTACATAAAGGATGATGCCGGCAATTACAACTGGCAGACAGAACTTCCGACAGCCGAACAGGTGGCAAAGTCGAAAATCAACGGAGCGGTGAAGACATACGGTCCGAGCGTATTCAAGTACAACGGCAAATATTTCATGGTGTCGCAGACCGCTTCCAACGGCAACATTCAGATGTCCATGGCGGACGATCCGTGGGGACCGTTCAAGATACAGCGCCGCATCTACACCGTCAGAAGTGACGAGGCGGTGGTCAACCACGTCTCTGTGCACCCGCAACTGTCGCGTATGGGGGAACTCGTACTGTCGTATGTGACCGAGCCGGAGGGCATAACCCTCTACTCGAAGGGTAGCAACGGCGAAGCCATAGCCACCGCACTGACAGGTGAAGAGCGCAATCGCTATGGGTGGGGCAGCGCCTCTCTCAACCAGCCGCATTTCCTCAGAATATTCAATTGGCAGCAGATGTTCGAGATTGCAGACATCGGAGCCATGCAGGATGCAGGTCTTTTGGAGTGGGATACCGAGGATGCCGTCCATGGTGTGAACCTCTCCGACGGCAGCGTAAGGGTGTATCCGACAACCGTGAGCGCCTCTTTCTCCGTTGATGTGCCGGCAGGTGTGACCTGCAAATGGTGTGTGACATCGCTCTCGGGAGCAGTAGCCAAGACGGGGGAAGCCTGCGGCAACACTCTTGTCACGGTGTCTGACCTTGCCAAGGGCGTGTATGTGGTGACGGTGGGAGAAGGTTTCGGCAAGACAACCACCAAGATAATCAAACTGTAGGACTATTATGAAGAAGACAATATTATCACTTGCGGTACTTTCGTTGGCGATATCCGCCAGCGCACAGAAACCGGATTTGGATGACCCGCGCCTCGAAGGCATCGAACTGGAGTATGTGGGACGCGACCTCGCAAAGATGGGCGCATACGTCTACAGAGACCTTACCTATTTTCATCTGTTCTCCAGTCACATCGTGGGTTGGAACGGTGCGGACGGCTGTTTCTCCTATACCTTGCCTGACGGCAACACCCTTTGGTCGTTTGCTGACAGTTTTACGGGAATGGTGACCGAATACCGCAACCGCAACAGAGCCAACAATCTTGTGCGCAATGCAGCGATGATACAGACCGGAGAGCACTCTTGGCGCGACTTCTACCAACTCGGAGAATATGTGAGTCTTGACCCCAATGACCGTGACCGCTATGGAAAGATGAAGACATGGCTGCGTCATCCGCAGGCGTCGCTTACCGATGAACAGATAAACAACGGCGATACGGACTCCAATCTGCTCTATTGGGAGAGTGACGGAACGGTCATCAAGCGTGATGGGAAGCCCATTCTGCAACTCATGTGGGGAGCAGTTGACAACACCATGGCAAGCCAGGGACGTGCCATGACAGAATATTCGCTTGAAGGGAAACCCGGTGATGAGGGATACATGAAACTGCTTGCACACTACACGGATGCCGAACTGAAAAACCAAATGAACGGTTTTGTGATGGAGAGCGAGGACGGTTACACTTACGTCTACGGCAACTGCAGCAGCGGACTGGGAGGCTATCCCACTGTGGCAAGGGTGAAAGGCCATGACCTGCTCGGCACATGGGAATATTACACCGCCACTTCCGAGAGTGACGAATTTGCATGGAGAACAGACTATGACTCATCTCTGCCGATAGAGAAACTGCGCATCTCGGCCGAGTGGGCTATCAACTACGGCGTGTTCAAGTATGGTGACTATTACTATATGGTGGGAATGGGCATCACAGGAGGCGACATCACGATAAAGCAGGCAGAGCATCCTTGGGGACCGTTTACCAAGAATTACGCCCTTTTCCGCATCCCTTCCAATCAGGCAATAACCTATGGGGCGTTTGTGCATCCGCAACTTTCACGCACGGGAGAGATAGTGGTGTCATACAACATGAACCCCAACGACCTGACGGAATATTCGCTCAATGCCGACGGAACACTCAAAGAGAGCGTACACAACGGTTTCGCCCGTAATTTCAATGACCGTGAGAGCGCCGATCTCTATCAGTCGCACTTTGTCCGTATATTCAATTGGCAGAAGTTGTACGGAGTGCCCAACATCGGTCCGATAGAAGATCCCAACAGGATACTCTGGTGAAAGCAGTGTGTTGGAGGACAGTATAGAGGGATGGGCATGATGTCTGTCCCTCTGTCGTTTATGTCCGTTGGTCTGAGGCAGGACGTTTTCATGGAAAACGGAAAATGTAGGGACGCAATGCCGTGGTTATGGGATTATTTTGTAATTTTGCCCTTGTTGCATATCAAACCTAAAACAAAAAGACAATGAAAAAGAATCTTCTGTTGCTGTTTCTCGCATTCTCCGCTGCGGTGAATGCACAAGACCGTGCCGACCGACAGTCGCTCGATGACCCCGAAAGTTTCTCGGTCATAGTCATGGGTGACCCGCAAGGCTATGTGAAATACGACATCAACCAGCCCCTGTTCGAACTTACGACTTGCTGGATAGCCGACAATATAGACCAACTGAACATCAAGGCGGTGCTCTGTACGGGCGATATGGTGGAGCAGAACGAGAACATCTGCATGAACAGAAAGATGCTCAACCAGACCTCGGAGGAGATGTGGGAGTCGGCTTCACGGTCGATGGCGAGGCTCGACAACAAGGTGCCGTACTTCATTTCGGGCGGCAACCACGACTACGGACTGAGAAGCAGCGAGGACGGACGCACACATCTGCCCGACTATTTCCCGTTCAAGCGCAACTCCATGTGGCGCAACATCATCGTCAGCGACTTTCCCAACCGTGAGGGAAGGGTGTCTATCGAGAACTCCGCATACGAGTTGGAAGTGCCCAACTGGGGCAAACTGCTCATCGTCACCACCGAGTTCGCCCCGCGCGATGAGGTGTTGGAATGGGCGAAAGGTGTCATTTCCGACGAGAAATACAAGGATGACAAGGTGATATTCATGACCCATTCGTTCCTTACGGAGCGTGAGGCCAAGCGTACGGACAACGAACCTTACAAGATAACTCCGCACAACTGGGGACAGCAGGTGTGGGACAAACTGGTCTATCCGTTGCCTAACATCGACCTTGTGGTGTGCGGTCACTACGGCAAACCGGGCGACTTTGAGAACTCGGTGGCTTATCGTGAGGACAAGAATGCCGCCGGCAACATTGTGCACCAGATGATGTTCAATGTGCAGACCCTCGGTGGCGGTTGGGAAGGCAACGGCGGTGACGGTTGGGTTCGCATTCTTGAATTCCTGCCCGACGGTCATTCCATCCATGTGAAGACCTATTCGCCGCTCTTCGGAATATCGCCCACGACACGCCAGTTCGCCCATCGCACAGGCAAATGCGACGATTTTATGATTAAGATGAAATAGGTTCGCACAGGCAAATGCGGATATTCGCCGTAGCATAAACAGACAGAGGAAGACTCCAACGGAAGTCCTCCTCTGTCTCGTCTGACGGTGTCTGTGGAGCTGGCGGGAGTCGAACCCGCGTCCAAACAGGGAAACCATACGCTTTCTACATGCTTATTCCGGTTTCGGTTTTCGTGGTGCGGCAAGACCCGGACTACCAGTCCGCACCCTTATCCTCTAAGTTTTCGCCTGCGCAACGAGGCGTGCGCCGACTATTTCCGATTGTCCTGCACCGCTTGATCCTCTGATTCGGAACCACATCATTGGAGCGATGTCCCGTCCCAACACCTTGTGTCGGGATTAAGCCAGTAATCTACTGTACTTCGATTAGGCAGCGAGAGCGTAGTTGTTTTCGCCAATTAAATTGTCGATACCTGAGATTCAGGAGCCGGGTAACGAAGCTCCGCATGCTTACATACCATCTCGGCCTGCTGTCAAATCCAGTCAACCCCATGGTCATGTGCTGTGTCCAGCGGTGCAAAATTACGAAATTGTTTCTTACCTGCAAGGTTTTCCGTGCCGTTTTTTTGCATATTTAATCACGGAACGGATTTTTTTTCGTGGGCGCATAGTCAAGGATAACAGCGTATTCCGCACTGTTTTGCGAGTCAGGAACGTCCTTTAGGGAAATTCCCACACCCGTTAGGGGAAATCCTTTTGGCGGATGTCATTTGTTGAGTAGATTTGCAACAGAAAAAAGAAGCCGCCGTCACGATGGAGGCAAGAAAGGAAAAAGAAACAACAGTAAATATCACACGACTATGAAAAAGTTCTTATTCTCGATGGCAGTGCTGCTCGGAATGGCAGTATCATCACAGGCAATGAGTTACGAACAGGCACGTCAGCAGGCGTTGTTCCTGGCCGACAAGATGGCATACGAACTGAATCTGACCGAGGAACAGTATGAGGCTTGTTATGAGGTGAACCTCGACTATTTCATGGGAATAACCTCTGCCGATGACCTCTACGGTGATTACTGGACACGGCGCAACCTCGACCTGAGTTACATATTGCTCGACTGGCAGTACAGGGCGTTCCTTGACGCTTCCTATTTCTACCGTCCTCTCTACTGGTCTGCGGGCTATTGGCACTTCGGCATCTATGCACGCTATCCTCACCGCAGTTACTTCTACTTCGGCCGTCCTGCCTTCTGGGGAACATACCATGGCGGTCACTCATGGCACAAGAACGGCGGTCACTCGTGGTATCACGGTCGCGAGTTTGCCAAAGGGTGGCATGGAGAACCAGGAAGAAGCAACCGCGGCACGGCATACAAGGGTATGCGTGACGGATTCAACAACGGCAACTACGGCAGAGGCAAGGATTTCGGCAAGGATCACGGCAAAGACCACAATGCGAACATGAGGGGTCAGAGCAGTACACGCTCCACTGTCGGCAACACGGCAAGCCCCAGCAGTTTCAGCCGCAGCACGTCAGGCTCACGCAGCACGACATCTTCCGGCAATGTGCGCCAGTCGCCTACATCGACAAACCGTTCTTTCGGCAATACTCCGAGCAGTTCCAGAAGTACGATGAGCGGCTCACGCAGCACCCGGAGCGGTTCGCAGAGCACCATGAGAATGGGTGGTTCGGGTTCTTCATCCGGCAGGTCTGTAGGCACGTCAAGTGGCAGTTCTGGTTCCAGAGGCGGTTTCTCCGGCGGCGGTTCACGCTCTGGCGGTTCGTCATCCGGCGGCTCACATGGCGGAAGAAGATAGTATTTGCCAATAGGTTTCAATCTCTTCAGGGGGAAGCGGCAGCGGTCGCTTCCCCCTGTCTGTTGTGTCGGGCGTGGTATCAAAACCGTAACGTTTGCACAACAACATTGCAAACGGTTTGAAACCGCCTTGAAATCACTCTGGGCTTCATTGTCAAAATGAGGGAAAAGTCGGGCGTTTCCTTTGTCTTTGCCGCCTTTTTCCTTACCTTTGTACACAGATATCATCAAATTAAAACAGACATGAGAAAACATTTTTCTGCTCTTTTTCTGCTTGCTTTCATAGCCGTCAATGCGATGGCAGAGGGGAAAGCCAAGTATGTGTTCTACTTTATCGGTGACGGAATGGGCGTCAATCAGGTCAATGCGGCGGAGACCTACCTCGGTGCACTTGAGGGAAAGATCGGCATCAAGGAACTCTGTTTCCCGAGTTTTCCTTACGTTGCGCTCGTCAATACCCAAAGCGGCACTAATGGAGTGACCGACTCTGCCGCCGGCGGAACGGCACTCGCTACAGGTTACAAGAGCCATAACGGAACGATAGGTATGTTGTCGGACATGGAAACGCCTGTCACCAGCATAGCAAAATGGGCACAGGACAAGGGTGCGGCAATAGGTATCACCACTACCGTGTCGATAGACAACGCCACACCGGCGGCTTTCTATGCACATGTGCCGAAACGTGGACAGACCTACGACATAGGCGTTCAGTTGGCAAGCAGCGGTTTTGACTTCTTTGCAGGTTCTGACTTCGTGACTCCTGACAACCCGAAGCAAGGCGGAGACAACCTCTATCAGCAGGCGCAGAACGCCGGTTACACGATAGCGAAAGGTTACAAGGACTATCAGAAAAAGGCATCAAAGGCAGACAAGATGATTCTTTTCCAGTCTGACGCAGCCAACAAACTGGACCGCAGTGAACTGCCCTATGCCAATGACCGCTCAAAGTCGGATCTCACAATCACCGACATTACGCGTGCGGCAATCAATTTCCTTACCAAGAAACAGGACGAGAAGGACGGCTTCTTCCTCATGGTAGAGGGCGGAAAGATAGACCATGCGTGTCATGCCAATGACCCTGCTACGTTCATCACCGAACTGATAGACATGGACGATGCTGTGAAGGTGGCATACGAATTTTACCAGCAGCACCCGGACGAGACCCTTATCATTGTCACCGCAGACCACGAAACTGGCGGGATGATAATGGGACGCGGCGCTTACGAACTGCATCTCGACCTGTTGCGTTACGCCAAGATGTCGGTCTATAAACTCGGCAAGGAATTGCATAAACTGCACGAGAAGTACGGCGAGAAATACAATATAGACATCGTGAAGAAATTCCTCAAGGAAAATTTCGGCCTTTGGGACAAGATAAAACTCAGCGACGACCAGAACAAGCGCATAGAAACGGCATTCAACGACATCATGGCCGGCAAGGGCAAGGATGAGCAGTCGCTCTACCAGAAGGACGATGAACTGGCATCGACAGTGAGGAAGATACTCAGTGAAGTGTCGGGCATCTCATGGGCAAGTTACGGTCACAGCAACGGATATGTGCCTGTGTTTGCTGTCGGAGTTGGCGCCGAGCAGTTTGTAGGCCGCATTGACAACACCGAGATACCGGGCAAGGTGGCAAAGTCTGCCGGTTGGGAACAACAGTAAACGGTACGGACGGATATAGAGAAAGACAGCCTCGCGGAAACGTGGGGCTGTCTTTCTCTATATGGCGGTATCTTCTTCTGTTACAAGGCAGTGTCTTCTTCCGTCACCTCCACTGCGGTGACGATTTCCTCCTGCTGTGGTGTCATCTTGTTCAGGCGGCGTCTGACGGCATGAAGTTTCACAGTGTTGACAAATGCACCGACAGCATAGACTATCATGGCGATGCCCATAAACAGGAACGGAGCGGAGGCTATGGTCGTCGGCCATACTATTGCAGCAATGCCGAAGATGAGCAGTAGGGTGGGGATAACCCAGTAGACAGCACCGCAACGGATGTCTACGGTAGTGGCAGTGCGGTCCTCGAAGTCGCGGATATTGTTGCGTCCGACAATCAGTGCGGCATATTCGCCTATCGCACCGACTATCAGTATGGCGGCAAAGACGTACACCGTGTAGGTGATAAATGTCGAAGGCATAAGTGCAAGTATCACTCCGAGAATGGTGCAGCCTATGCCGGCCACAGGCAGAGTCGGCTTGCGCAACGGCACGTTCGCTGTTTCAGCATTGTCGGCACTCTGCATCAGCAGCATCTTCTGTCGGCGGTTTCTCGCCACAAAGAAGTAGATTACCGAGATGACTCCCGACAGGAAAAACATGGCACCAATGGAAATGGTCAGCCATGTCACCATGTCCTCACGGAACTTAATCATGAGTATGCCGGCAATAGCGGCAACCAAGACTCTTGCAATTGACGTTTTCATATCTTCTTCAGTTTTGTTTCTTGAAATCTTTGGCAAGTCCGCCCTCACTGGTTTCCTTGTAGAGGGAAGGCAGGTCGTGTCCTGTCTGTCGCATGACCTCTATCACACGGTCAAACGAAACACTGTGGTGACCGTCGGAGAACGAGGCGTAAAGGTCGGCATCCAATGCTCTGGCAGCAGCAAAAGCGTTGCGCTCGATGCACGGTATCTGCACAAGTCCGCACACAGGATCGCAGGTCATGCCGAGGTGATGCTCCAGTCCCATCTCCGCTGCGTACTCCACTTGGGCAGGACTACCGCCGAACAGTTGGCAGGCGGCGGCAGATGCCATGGCGCAAGCGACACCCACTTCGCCCTGACAACCTACGTCGGCACCGCTGATAGAGGCATTGTGCTTCACGATATTGCCGATAAGTCCGGCTGTGGCAAGGGCGCGGAGGATGCGCAGTTCGCTCATGTCGTGAGCGGTATGCAGGTGATAAAGCACGGCAGGAAGCACTCCGCAAGCCCCGCAAGTGGGGGCTGTCACGATAGTTCCGCCCGATGCGTTTTCTTCACTCACTGCCAAAGCATACGAATAAACAAGCCCCCTGCTCTGGAGAGAAGAGCGGTATCCCTTTGCCTTTATATAATAGGTGGCGGCCTTGCGCTGCAGTTTCAGAGGACCGGGCAGCACGCCTTCATGGCTGAGACCGTGTTGTATGGCGTCCTTCATGGTCTGCCAGATAGAGCCAAGGAAGTCCCAGATGTCAGTGCCCTCGCACTTTTCCACATATTCCCAATATGAACGGCCGTTGTCATAGCACCATTTCTGAATCTCCGCCATGGTGTTCAGGTCGTACACGTCATCGGCACCGAGTTCGTCGTTGCCGTTGGTACCGTCGGAGATGGCACCGCCTCCGATGCTGTAGACCGTCCATTCGTCAATGACGTTCCCCTTGTCATCCTTGCCCGTGAATGTCATTCCGTTGGGATGGAATGGCAGGAAAGTCTGCGGTTTCCAGTTGATGTGGATGCCACGTTCGCCGAACACCTCTTCTATTGCGACATCTGTCATGTGCCCTTTGCCCGTCGCAGCAAGCGAGCCATATAATGTCACCTCGTATGAAGAGGCGTTTCCGCAACGCTCCAGGAAAAGTCTTGCCGCACGCTGCGGTCCCATTGTGTGACTGCTTGACGGTCCTTTGCCTATTCTGTATAATTCCTTTAATGAGTTCATCTTTTGTGACATAAAAGATTATTACGGTCTTATTCTCCGTTTATGGATGCCTAAACATAAAACCGACGGCAAAGTTAATAAAAAAGAAAGATACGGATATGAAAACTGTCACAATCTTGCGGAAAAAGGGAATACACTGCCAATATGTATCAATAGAATGGCGGTTGTGGTGTCAAAAAACGTTTTTCCAGTGCTCTTTTCTGCCCGAAAATATCTACCTTTGCGCCAGTGAAGAGCCTCAAACGACCCGTCAGTCAGTTGGGGACATATTTTTCAATACAGACAATGACAGTAAAAGACAAGATCGTTTCATTCCTTTGGCAGCATCTGTTGCTGCTCGTTTCCCTTTATGTGATGACTTTTGGTGTGGCAGTATGCGTGAGAAGCATGCTCGGTTCAAGTGTGATTTCAACCCTGCCTTATGTGTTCCAGACGGCAGGAGAGCGCATCTCGGGCATCCCGGGGTTCACTATCGGTCAGTACACATACATCATGAACGGTCTGCTTGTCTTGGGACAGATACTCGTGTTGCGCCGTCAGTTTGAACTGATACAACTTTTCCAACTCGTTGTGGGATTTGTCTTCGGTTCGCTGATAGACGTGAATATGCTCTTGACAGCCTGGATAGAACCCACCACTCTGTGGTATAAGATTGTTGCACAGATAGCCGGTTGCATCATACTCGGCATGGGCATTGCCGTGGAAGTGCGCTGCGGGTCTGTCACAATGCCCGGTGAGGGCTTCCCCGTGGCGATAAGCCGTGTCACAGGAAAACCTTTTCCCAAGGTCAAGATATGGACAGACGTATCGCTCGTGGTACTTGCCGTGCTGTTCAGTTATGTGTTCTTCGGGGCATGGCAGTGGCATATCGTGGGCATAGGAACGCTCTTTGCCATGGTGTTTGTGGGCAATGTGGTGCATGTGACAGGCAGACATCTCGGTTGGTTTGACCGTATGTTGGCTTATCGCCCCGGTTTCCGACGCTATGTGTTCGGACTGCTGCGCTTCATCAAACGGTAGTTGCGTGTATGGGAAAAAGACAGTTATAAACAACAGAAATACAAACTTAACAATCAAATCAATTCATTACAACTGGTTATGAGAAAATTATCACTGACCGCATTTGTTCTTGCCGCTTTGACGTTAGCCGTCACCGGATGCAAGAACTCCAGTAAGAACCAAGGAGCAGACACCCTGTCTGCTGACAGTGTTGACAGCGTTTCTGCCGTTATTTCCGACGAGGCACTCGCCGTAGACAGTTTTGTATGCCGCGTGAACCACGGCTCTTCCGTCAAGAGCAGCATCTATATCGACTATCCGACGGGAAATGACGCTTTCTCAAATGCCGTGAAGGAGTTTGTCGCTTCGCAGTTGAAGGACATATATTTCCCCCGTATCAACTCTATGGACGAAGATAAGAACAAATATCCATACTATAAAGGAGGTACGGAAAAGCCGCAGCAGATGACAGATTTCTATGCGAAGGGCGTGTTGAAGTACTTGGCAGACTCCCGCAAGGAGATGATGGAAGGCATGGAGAGTGCCGAAAATGAGGTGCCGGGAATGGAGTATTCGCTGGAAATACGCAAGGTTGACGAGACACCGAAATATGTCACTTACAACATAAACTACAGCAGTTATACCGGCGGTGCGCACGGTTCGTTTATCTCTTACGACAGGAATATCAGCAAGATAACCTGCCGTCCGATAGAGCACAGCGTGGATTCGACACACACAAAAGCACTCCAGAGCGTACTGCGCAGGGGTATTGTGGCATATTTCCACGACTGTGGCGAGACTGATGCCAATGTTTCCAACATAACCGACCGTCTCCTTTTGCCGGAGGAAAACAAGGGAATGATACCGCTTCCGGTAAATACTCCGTATATAAAAGATGACAGTCTGCATTTCGTCTACCAGCAATATGAGATAGCAGCCTACGCTGTAGGACTTGTAAACTTCAATGTCGCCTGCAAAGACATCAAGCCTTATCTTACGAAAGAAGCCAAGGCTCTGGTGGAATAAACAAAGCCTTGTCGGTGCGGGCGTTGTACTCCTGCGCTGGCAAAGGGCGGAAACCAGACGGTGAAAACCTCTAACAAAATAATGATATGAACAGATTTAACATTCTCCTTGCATGCCTCCTTGTGGGCGGCACCGCAGTAGCCGATGACCACACACGGTATGTCAACCCGTTTATCGGCACCCAGACCGATGACACGGGCGCACTTTCCGGTTCTACGTTTCCCGGAGCCTGTGTTCCCTACGGCAACATCCAACTGTGCCCGGAAACCGAGTATTATGTCACCTGGGACCCCTGTTGCGGCTATGACTACAACAAGAACCGCATCTATGGCATAACCCACAACCACCTGAGCGGTACTGGTTGCACAGACCTTATAGATGTTTCGCTCATGCCGTCAGTGGAGAAACTGACCCCGGAGTATGTTTCCGGCGAAGACTATTCGCAGTCTTTCTCGCATGACGAGGAAGGAGCAGAACCGGGATACTACTGGGTAAACCTGAAGGAGTCGGGTGTCAAGGTGGAACTGTCAGCCACTGTTCATGCCGGCATACACAAGTACACGTTCCCGAAAGGGGCTGACCAGAATGTCGTCTTCGACCTTGCCAAGATGGTCTACAACGGTGATGATGCCTACTATGCGGTGAGCGGTTCGCGCCGTTACAACATTCTCCAGAGCCAACTCCGCATCGTTGACGACCACACGGTGGAGGGCTACCGCATCATAACCGGCTGGGCAAAGGTGCGCAGGGTGTACTTCCACGCCGAATTCAGCAAGCCTTTCAAGAGCCATATGCTTATGGACGGCAAGAGAAACGTGTGGGACGGAAAAATCGTAAACGGCAAGAAACTGCGTGCAGCACTCTGTTTTGACAACAACGGACAAGAGGTCATGGCAAAGGTTTCCATATCTGCCGTTGACATGGAAGGTGCAAGACGCAACTTCCGTGCGGAGTGTGCATCGTGGAATTTCAATGACTACCGACAGGCTGCGCACAACGTTTGGGAAAAGCAACTTGCCAAGATTGACGTCAATGGTACTGACACGGAGAAGACAATATTCTATACCGGTCTTTACCACACCATGATACAGCCCAACGAGATGAGCGATGTCGACGGACGCTATGTCACCACCAACTATGAGATAAAGCAGTTGCCGAAGGGTGAGAAGTACTATTCCACCTTCTCGTTGTGGGACACATTCCGCGCTGCACATCCGCTATACAATCTCCTTGACCCGGAAATCACCGCCAGTTTCGTCAATTCCATGATTCTGCACCAGCAGGAATACGGTTATCTGCCGATATGGGACTTGTGGGGACAGGAGAACTATTGCATGATAGGAAACCATGCCATGCCGGTTCTGTCGAGGGCTATCCTGACGGGCATTCCCGGCATAGACGTGGAGAAAGCCTATAAGGCGATGGTAGAAAGTTCCACTTTGTCGCATACGAACTCACCGTTTGAGATATGGGAAAAATACGGGTATATGCCCGAGACAAAGCAGGTCGAGTCGGTGTCAATCACCCTTGAACAGGCGTTTGACGACTGGTGTGTCTATGCCGTAGCAAAGAAACTTGGCAAGACTGCCGATGCAGAACGCTTCCAGAAACGGTCGGAATTCTACCGTAACCTGTGGGATTCCTCTATCAGATTCTTCGCTCCGAAAGACGAAAACGGCAATTTTATCCGTCCGTTCAGCCCTCTCGCTTACGGCAAGAATGGCGGTTATCCTTTTGCAGAAGGCAACGCATGGCAGTATATGTGGTTCGTTCCGCAGAATCCACAGGGGCTTATAGGACTTCTGGGCGGTGAGAAAGCCTTCGTGAAGAAACTCAATGAGAACTTCACTCTGGAGGACAAGAGTGCCGACCTGAACGAGAACGCGTCGGGATTTATCGGTCAGTACGCCCATGGAAACGAGCCTTCGCACCACACTGTCTACTTCTACAACTTCGCACACCAGCCTTGGCGCACCCAGGAACTGGTGAATGAGGTGAGAAACAAGTTCTATAACGACAAACCGTACGGCTATGCCGGCAACGATGACTGTGGTCAGATGTCGGCATGGTATATCTTCTCGTCAATGGGATTCTACCCGTTCAATGCCGGCAGTGACGAGTTCGTCACAGGTACACCGCTGTTTACGGAGACAGTGATACACCTGTCCAACGGCAAAGACCTCACGATAAAGGCTCCGAGAAAGTCGGACAAGGCTATCTATGTGAAGTCTGTCAAACTGAACGGACGTGAGTTGAAAGACCTGAAATTCACCCAGCAGGACATCATGGAGGGTGGAGTGCTGGAGTTCAAGATGAGCACTAAGAAATAGCCTGCAGCGCAACAAATAGCCAAGAGCCTGGTTCGGTTTCCCGAATCAGGCTCTTGCCATATCATAAAAAGACGTCTCCTCAAGACGGATATGCCGTCGGCAAATGTGAAAAAACTGTGTCTGCACAATTCTTGAACTATGTGTTTGTGGTCTTACAAAAGAATTTGTTACCTTTGCCATAGGCAAGATGCCCCTGTCAAGGCATAAGCCGCGCGAAAGGAAAAGATATAATGACAAGTGTGAAAATAAAGGTTTTGCTGGCGTTGTTGCTCGTTACGCTGACGTGTAACGCGCAGTCAGTAGGTTTCGGTACACAGGTTGATTTCAATTCCGGGTGGCAGTTTGCATTAAAGGACGACGCTTCCTACAAGGACAGTTCATGTGACGTGGGTGATATGCGCAGCGTAGTGCTGCCTCACGACTGGAGCGTGGACTACACTCCTTCTGACACTTTGGCTTCCTGTACGGGCTATCTGCCGGGAGGCATCGGTTGGTACCGCAAGTGTTTCAAAGTCTCAGAACTGGGCGATGCAGAAACTTACGGCATATATTTCGAAGGTATATACAACCGCTCGGAGGTCTATCTCAACGGTCATCTGCTTGGAATGCGCCCCAACGGATATGTTTCTGTGCTGTATGACATGACGCCTTACCTGAAGAAGAATGGTGAAAACGTGCTTGCTGTAAGGGTGGATCACAGTCGCAATGCCGACTCCCGGTTCTATACAGGCAGCGGAATCTATCGCAATGTGTGGCTTGTGAAAGCACCAAAGACACGCCTTGCACAGTGGGGACTCAGTTATGAACTTCGCTCGTTTGACGGCAATGACGCGGAGATAACGGTCATTTCTGCCACTACTCCGATAAAAGAAAAGGGGTATACTCTGTGTGCAGAACTCCGTGATGCTGCGGGCAAGGTGGTGGCAGTAACCGAAAAACGCCGTCTGGATGTCGGCTGTGACACTGTGCAACGTTTCTCTCTGCGTGTGAAAAACGCACACCGTTGGTCTCTGGACACACCTTATCTGTATACATTGACGGCTCGCCTTATGAAAGACGGCACGGAAACGTGCAGTGGAAATGTGCGTGCGGGACTGCGTGAGATACGTTTTGATGCAGACAAAGGCTTTGCTCTCAACGGCAAGAATATAAAGATGAAGGGCGTCTGTCTGCACCATGACTTCGGCGTGCTCGGTGCGGCTGTGCCACGCGATGTGTGGAAAAGGCGTTTCGAAAAACTGAAGGAACTTGGCGTAAACGCAATCCGTACCAGTCACAACCTTGAATCTCCGATGTTTTATGACCTCTGTGACGAGATGGGACTGCTCGTTATGGACGAGGCTTTCGATGAATGGGAATTTCCTAAGCGCAAGTGGCTCGAAGGCTGGAATGTCGGTACGCCCGGCTATCAGGGTACTTTCGACTATTTCGAAGAATGGTCTTCGCGCGATATTGCCGACATGGTGCTGCGTGACAGATGTCATCCGAGTGTCGTGATGTGGAGTGTCGGCAACGAGGTGGACTATCCTAATGATCCGTATTCGCACCCTGTGCTTGACGGAAGTTCCATACAGCAGCCGATGTATGGCGGTTATAATCCGGAGCGTCCCGATGCTTCACGCATCGGAACCATAGGAAAAAGGCTTGCAGGCGTGGTTCGCAGCATCGATAAAAGCCGTCCTGTCACCGGTGCTCTGGCAGGAGTGGTGATGAGCAACGAGACGGAGTATCCTGCCGCTCTTGACATCGTGGGCTACAATTACACTGAAAACCGTTATGATGCTGACCACAGGAAATATCCGAAACGTGTCATCTACGGTTCGGAAAACGGTATGGACTTCAGCGCATGGAAGGCTTGCCGTGACCGGGAGTTCGTTTTCGGGCAGTTCCTTTGGACCGGCGCGGACTATTTGGGCGAGTCTCTCAGATGGCCGTCACGTGGAATGGGTACAGGTCTGCTTGACTTTTGCTCGATGCCGAAGCCTCGCGGACGTTTCCGTGAAGCCCTCTGGAGCGACAAACCGATGACTTATATCGGCACATATCCTGTTTCTGCCGGTCATGAATCGGATGCACCCTCTATTGATGCCATTGATGACTGGAACTATAGTGACGGTCAGTTAATCCGTGTGTGCTGCTATACCAATGCAGCAGCGGCACGTTTGCTTCTCGACGGCAAGGTAATCGGCGAGAGGAAACCTTATGATGACAACACTGGAATAATCTTTTGGGATGTGCCTTATGCTCCCGGTAACCTCTGTGCAGAGGGGCTCGGTGCTGACGACAAGGTAGTGTCAAGTTATCTCATACCAGTGTCGGGCGATGTCGTTGATGTCAAGACGGTGTCTGACAAGACGGTCCTCAATTGGCAGGGTGATGTTGCCCATGTGATGATAGAGGCTCTTGACGGCAACGGAAACACGGTCACATCGTGTGGCAAGACTGTGAGTGTGACGGTGGGAGAGGGACTTCGGTTGATAGGACTGGAAACTGGCGACAACTGTGATATGGGCAATCCCAAGTCGTCAAGCCGCCGTTTGTACCGCGGCAGACTGCTGGCTTATGTGCAAGCCACGGCAAACAACGTGGAAGTGAAGGTTAATGTCAAATATTAAATACAATGTTATTATGATCAGACTGAATGCTTTTTTTGAACTGAAAGACGCTGCCGATGCAGCGGAAGTAAAGGTTTTGGGTAAAGAACTGGTGGAGAAATCGCGCCAGGACGAGGGCAATGTCTATTACGACTTGTTCCAGAGTGCCACCGATCCGGCACGTTTTGTGTTCTGCGAGACGTGGCAGGATGATGCGGCTCTTGCCATACACTCCAATGCGGAGCACTTTACACGGCTCGTTCCGCAGATTTCCGCTTATACGAAAAATGGTCTTGAGGCAGACAAATTCAAGTTGGAAGAGTAATAAACGATAGCCAACAGCAGAACAAAGGAAAAAGAAAAGAGAGGCAAGTGTTTACTTGCCTCTCTGCATTTCGGGTGCCCGGTGGGGCTCGAACCCACGACATTCAGAACCACAATCTGACGCTCTAACCAACTGAACTACGGGCACCATAAGCAAATACCTTTGCAGGTGATTTCCGAAATCGACTGCAAAGGTACGCTAATTATTTCTGATTGCCAAATAAAACCGGCATTTTTTGTTCGTTATTATTTTGTTTTTGCTGCCGGAGCAGGTGTTTCTGCCTTTGTGTCAGTGGCCGGTGCGGCTGGAGCAGCCTGTGTTGCTGCATTGCCTTTAGGGTCTGCGTCAGCGCCAAAAGTAGGAGTTGTGACAGGGTTGGTCTTCTCTGTCTGTGGCGTAACGCCCTCAAGAACGCTGTGGTCTGTGGATGCTTTCGGGGCTACATAGGCACAGGCGATGCTCAGGATGACCATTATGGCAGCGAGCGACCATGTGGTTTTTTCCACGATATCAGTGGTCTTGCGTACACCGAGCACCTGATTTCCGCTTGAGAAGTTGGATGCAAGACCGCCGCCTTTGCTTTCCTGAATCAATACGATGCCAATCATGAGTATGGCAACTATTACGATGATAATAACTAAAAGTGTGTACATCTTATTATTGTTTTTATTTGTTTACCTGTTGTTTGCTGCTTTGATTATGCGAAGTGGCGACAATTATTTTCTCCAGAAAACGCATTTGGTCTGCAAAGTAAGCGTTTTTTTCCGAATTATTCAAATTTAATTGGGTAATAATTTCCAAAGCCTTGGAATACTTGCCCTGTTTTATGTAAATCTTTGCAAGTTTCTCTGTGTAGAAGCCTTCGCCGAGTTCATCCCGGTCATTCTCGAGTTTGACCTCGTTGTGGGGAGCATCAGATGTCTCTTCCGCCGTTTTCGGGAGTGTAATCTTCCCGCCCTCATTCTCCAGGAAGTTGTCTATCAGGTTCGTGGTGGCTGTTTCTGTCTGCTGCAGTGCTGTGCTCTTGTCGTCCTTTTCCACTGCAAGCATATAGGAAACATAGTCAATGGTGGCATCGGCGGCAGTCGGCTTGCGTCCCGTAACCTGTTCTTCTTCCTCGGGAAGGGTCTCCAGAAACGAGTTTATGAGTGTGTCGGTGCGGTCTGTGCCCACGGCAGTGGCGGTGTACTCGGGCTTGTTGAACGTGTAGTGACGTGCTTCCACAAGTTTGAAAAGCATCGTCCTGTCTGTGATATAGAATGCCGCACGCCTCAGTTCTTCGTCGAATGAGGGATCATGAAGCAGATACATGTTGTGGAGCATCAGCAGTCTTGCCGCCTGATGATAGGGGTAGAGAGCCACCAGACTGCGGAGATCATAGAGCGTGTCTCTGTTGAGTTGTTCCGGATGTTGTATGTATCTGTTCAGTTCCATCTTACCAATTGGCTACTGTGGCATTGAATATCTGGTCGCAAAGTTCCTCTGACATCTGTGTGACAAGTTCCTCTTGCACCGATGCAAGGCTCTGTGTCGTCTCGTAGGATGCCGTGGCTGTGAACTGGCGTTCGAAGTTTTCGCTCTGGTTGTATGCGTTGGTGAACCTCACGTTCACGGTCATCGACAGTTCGGTCTGTGCCGAATAGCCTTCCGATGACACCGATTTGTTGCGCTGGGTGTACTGTGTTATCTCGCCCTCAATCTTCAAGTCGCCGTTGCGTTTCACCTGTATCAGTTTGGTATGCGACGCAAACTGGTCTTTCAGTTTGTTGTTGAAGAGCGGAGCCATCGGTCCCCAGACATATGATGAGCGTATTGGGAAATCGACGATTTGTATCGTCTTGGTCTTGCTGTAGTCGATACTTGCGCCGTTGAACTTGTATCCCTCGAATGCGCAGGCGGCGCACAGCAGTGCGACTGCACCGATGATGGCACAGCATAGCGTATTTCTTTTTGCGCTTCTGGTGGCGTTCATGAGACTTGTGTCCGTTGTTTTGCTTATTTTATGTCAAATTCCTTCAGCCTGCGATACAGTGTCCTGTCGGATATGCCCAGTTCGTCTGCGGCTTTCTTTCTGTTGCCTCCGTTTTTCTCAAGCACTTTCAACAGAGCCTGATGGCTCAGTTCCTTCAGGTTGAGGCTCTGCGTGTCCCTTATCTCTACAGCGTCGAGGAATTCCGTTTTGTTTTGTTTGTTGTCATGTACGGGCTTTGCCGGCAAGTTGTAAAGGGTCTCGTCGGTAGGCGTGTTGAACCCCTGTGCACCGGCAAGAGAACGTTGTTCGTCCATCTGAGTGCGCAGTGACTTCACCTCAGCCTTCAGTGTGTCGACGTTGGACTTCATGTCTATCAATATCTGATAGAGCATTTCGCGCTCGCTGGCATACGAATGGTCACCCTGAGACTCTATCGTTGCCAGTTGCATACTCTCCGTGTCGACGGGGATAAACTGCCTTAATGCCTCGGCATCGATGTCTCTTACCGGCGACAGAACGGATATTTGTTCCGTGATGTTCTTCAGTTGCCTTACGTTGCCTGGCCACTTGTAGTTCATGAGCATCCTCTTCGCGTCTTCCGTAAGCCGTATCTTCGGCATCTTGTAGCGCTCGGCCATCTGGAGCGCAAAGAGGCGGAAAAGCAGTGCGATGTCGTCTCCGCGCTGGCGCAAAGGCGGCACTTGTATGGGGATAGTGTTGAGACGGTAGTACAAGTCCTCGCGGAAGCGACCCTCGCTTATGGCTTTCTGCATGTTCACGTTGGTGGCTGCGACAATCCTGACATCCGTTTTCATGATGCGCTGACCGCCCACACGGATATATTCGCCTGTCTCCAGCACACGGAGAAGACGTGCCTGGGTCGCCATGGGCAGTTCTCCTACCTCGTCAAGGAATATGGTTCCCTTGTTGGCAATGCCGAAATAGCCTTCGCTTTCGCCTATTGCACCTGTGAAAGAACCCTTCTCGTGACCGAACAGTTCACTGTCGATAGTGCCCTCGGGGATACTTCCGCAGTTGATGGCGAAGTATTTCTCCCTTCTGCGTGGGGAGTTGTCGTGGATTATGCGCGGGAATATTTCCTTGCCCACACCGCTTTCTCCGACGACAAGTACCGACAGGTCGGTGGGTGCAACCTGCATTGCCACGTCAAGCGCACGGTTCAGAGCATCGCAGTTTCCCACGATGTTGTACCGCCGTTTTATCTCTTGCAGTCTGCTGTTGTCCATTATTCTTCTTTTCTCTTGGGTATGGAGAAACGCATTTTCTCGCCGCTGTCGGGTCTCTCTTTATAGAGTTTCTGCAACGGATTGGCTGTTGCGATGTCATATTCCCTGCGGAATCGGCAAGTGTCAACGGCGATATATATGGCTCTGCGCATTACGGATTCGTCGGCAATGCCCTTGCCTGCAATGTCGTATTGGGCTGTGATGTTGGGAACGACGCATACTTCAGGTATGCCGCCAAGCAACGCCACGCTGCCGTATTCTGGTTTCTTGCTGCTTATGGACAATACTCCGCTGAATACGGCGTTGTCAATTTGCGTTGTGAAAGCCTCTGCGCTGTACGGTCCGAAAGCCTGTATGCCCTCGCCTGTCAATAGGCTCAGTGCCGCGGTAATGACATCCTTGCGGCTGTCGTTCTTGTCGGTCACTACGGCAATGCGTGGACCTGATGTCCTGAAATCACGTCTCAGCGACTTGTGCAACAGGCGTATCCTTGCGGCTATGGCCTCGCTGTCGATGGCGTCCACTCCTGTCTTGTCCATAAACAGAGTCTTCGTCGTGCCGTCAACATATATTTTATACGGTGCAGGAATGGCCTTTTCCATGGGTGCGCATACCAATGCGTCAACCAATTTGCCGTGTATGTCGTTTGTCGCACGACTCAGTGCATCGGCTGCTGCCGCTGCTGCTGTCTCGGTAGAACTGCCGAACTCCACACGGCTGTCGTTGTCTGAACATTTCAGGAAGTTGACTTTCCCGTTCTCGGCGTCCTCGGTTTTGTCGATGAAATTGAACTGGTACTGCAATCCGAGCGTCTTTGCATGGAAGAGTGCGGCCTTCCTTGAACCGTATACCACGGGTGTGCAGATATCCAGCATCTCCGGTTCGGCAAATGTCTTCAGTATCATCTCATAGCCGACACCGTTGATGTCGCCTTGTGTTATCGCTATTTTAATCTTGTCGTTCTCCATAGTTCTGGGTTCTAAACGTCAGTTTCTCCTTGGCGGCAGTAGTCAGCAGACCGCACGCGGCGTATATGTCCTGACCTCTTGATGCGCGTATGGTGGTGTTTATTCCGTATCTGTTGAGATAGTCACGCATCGTTTCCATGGTCTTGTCGTCCGCTCCCTTGAGTTCCACACCCGGTATCTGGTGAAACCTTATGAGGTTTACACGGCACTCCAAACCCTTGAGCAACTTTACAATCTCTTTTGCGTGGGTCGTCGTGTCGTTGGTTCCGCCGAAGACAATGTATTCGAATGTCAGTCTGCGTTGGTGTGTGAAGTCGTACTGCTTCATGAGTTCCACGATGTCGGTTATGGACATTTGCCTCTCCGCCGGCATCATCTTAGCGCGCTGTTCGGGTATCGGCGAGTGCATGCTTATGGCTACATGGCAGTCGCTTTCATTGAGAAAGCGCTGTATCTTGCCTTTTATGCCCACGCTGCTCACCGTTATTCGCTTGGGACTCCATGCCAGTCCGTAGTTTGCTTTCAGGATTTCGGTAGCCTTGAGCACGTTGTCAAGGTTGTCCATCGGTTCGCCTTGTCCCATGAACACCATGTTCGTGATGTTCTCAAATTCGGGTAAGGCGTAGAGTTGGTTGAGTATGTCGGTGACGGAAAGGCTGCCTTCAAATCCCTGTTTGCCTGTCTGGCAGAACAGACAGTTCATCTTGCATCCTACCTGACACGACACACAGAGTGTCGCACGGTCGTGGTCGGGGATGTAGACTGTCTCCACGTTCTTTCCGCTTTCGGTCGGGAAGAGATATTTTATCGTGCCGTCTTTGGAGTGCTGGGCGTCTGCGTGTGGCATCAGACCTACGGTGTAGTGCTCTGAAAGTTTCTGTCTGTTGGCTAACGAGAGGTTTGTCATCTCGTCAATGCTGCCCGCATGCTTTCTGTAAATCCATGAAGCAATCTGTCCTCCGGCAAATGCCGGCATACCGAGAGATACTGCCAAGGCTGTCAGTTCTGCCTTGTCCAATCCCAATAGTGGCTTCTTCTCTATTACGTTACACTCCATACTGTCGCTAAGGCGCAAAGTTACGAAAAATCCAACAATAATCCTGCCTTTTACAGGCTATTTTTGCTAACTTTGCAATATGGATTTAATGGAAAACAGAGGCGTGGACGTGTTCAATTCCTACGGCTCTTTGATTGACGCTGTCGAGGCAGACGGCTTGACCGGCAGATGGGTATTGCTCGTCACGAAGCCCGATGTTGAGTTCGGCAGCAATGCTTTGCGGCGTATGGTGCAGGTGGCGGAGAATGTTAATGCAGCGCTTCTCTACGGTGATTACTGGAAAATTGAGGCGGGTGAGAGACATCCTCATCCTGTCATAGATTGGCAGTTGGGCAGCGTGCGCGACGATTTTGACTACGGCAGTGTCACGCTTATGGACTCAAGACTTGTGAAAGAGTTCGCCCGGACAGACGAAGCAAGACGCTACAAATACGCCGGCATCTATGCTCTGAGGCTGTTTCTGGGCAGGAAAGGCACTGTTTTTCATCTTGACGAATATCTCTACACGGAGAACGAGACAGACTTGCGCAAGAGCGGTGAGAAGCAGTTTGACTATGTGGATGCCAAGAACCGTGCCGTGCAGATAGAGTATGAGGCAGCGGCAACGCATCACCTTGCTGAAATAGGCGCACTCGTTGATGCCGCCAAACGCCAGACTCCAGATTTCTCTGCGGGTAGTTTCCCTGTTGAGGCTTCTGTCGTCATACCTGTCAGAAACCGTGCCCGCACGATAGCGGATGCGGTGAACAGCGCACTCTCGCAGACCTGTTCTTTTGACTATAACGTGATAGTTGTCGACAACCATTCTACCGACGGGACGTCCGAAATACTGGCGGAGATAAGCGGCAAGCACTCCAATCTCAAGGTGATAGTCCCCGAACGTGAGGACTTGGGCATAGGCGGTTGCTGGAACGAGGCAGCCAATTCCTCTGCCTGTGGCAAGTTCGCGGTGCAACTCGACAGTGATGACATCTACTCTTCACCGCACACACTACAGACGATAGTGGACGCTTTCTATAAGGAAAAGGCGGCAATGATAGTCGGCACTTACCGCATCTGCGACTTCAATCTTGCCACTCTGCCGCCCGGACTGATAAGGCACGACGAGTGGACTGACGAGAACGGTGCCAACAACGCTCTGCGCATCAATGGTCTGGGAGCGCCGCGGGCGTTCTTCACCCCCGTGTTCCGCAGCCTGCAGATGCCCGACACGAGTTACGGAGAGGACTATGCCATGGGCTTGGCGGTGTCGAGACATTACAGGATAGGACGCATCTACGACGAACTGTACCTCTGTCGGAGGTGGGAAGGCAACTCCGATGCCGCCCTGTCAGTGGACAAAGTGAACCGCAACAATCTCTATAAGGACAGACTGAGAACCATAGAGATACTTGCAAGAAAGGCTCTTCGCTGATGGAAAAGGATTTCTTGCTTTCGTTTTTTGACCGCCAGTTGTCCGTCTGGACAGACTGTGCCAAGAGATACGACGACCTCTCCAAAACCAGGAAAAAGACTGTTGATGTCAGCGGACGCGAGTATCAACTCGTGTTTAACCCTGCCCGGATGGCATCGGCAAAGGCGAAAGTGGACAACGGAAAGGTTGATCGCCCCTGCTTTCTGTGCCGTGACAACCGTCCGGAAGTACAGGAAGACATTGTGCTGAAACCCTCGGACAGCCCTTTCTCTTACTCCCTCTCGGTCAATCCGTTTCCCATTCTTCCTTATCATTTCACCATTATCAACGACGGACACTGCCCTCAGCAGATGACCTCGGAGCGTCTTCGCGACATGGCATTCATGGCGAAGGAACTGCCGGGATTTCTTGTTTTCTTCAACGGAGCGGCATCAGGTGCGTCCGCTCCCGACCATTTCCATTTCCAGGCAGTGCCGCAACAGTTTGTTCCGTTGACAACTTGGGGCAACAGCGTACAGTTGGATTTGGGCGTGCAAGTGTGCGGTGCAGATGATGTGAAAATGGATTTCTGTAAGTCAGACAACATGAATGTCATCTGCTGGAATACCCCCGAGGGACTTCGCTGGTGGGTGATAGGTCGGCGCAAGCACCGTCCGTCGCAGTATTATGCGGTGGGTGAGGAGCAGGTAATCGTCTCTCCTGCGTCGCTGGAGTTTGCCGGAGTGGTGCCATTGCCGCGTGAGGAAGACTTTGAAAAGGTGGATTCGGCTCTCTTGACCGATATTCTCAACCAGTGTCAGGACGCCGAACCGCTGGTCGACGTAGGTCTCGGCAAGGCCGATATGGAAAAAACGGACAATGCCGACGGCACTTTCACCCTCGACAACGTGCGCATAGGCATCGGATTCCATTGGGATCAGCGCCGGCGCTTTACCTATGAGGGGCAACTGATACGCCGCAAGAACGCAGAGGAAGACGCCCTGTGGGCGGTCAACAGGATACCTGTGGAACGCTATCTCCTCAGTGTCATATCGTCGGAAATGTCGGCGACGAGCAGTCTCGAACTGCTGAAAGCCCATGCCGTAGTGTCACGCAGTTGGCTCATGAGGCAGATTCGCATGAAGAGTCCGCTATATATTAATAAGGTGAAACAGGATGTTCCGTCCGTCGGTGACAACGGTTCGGCTGACGAGGTAGTGCGCTGGTATGACTCCCACTCGCACATTTCGTTCGACGTGTGTGCCGATGACCACTGCCAGAGATACCAGGGCATCTCGTCGAAAATGAACCCTGTGGTGGCTCAGGCGGTGGAAGAGACACGCGGAGAGGTGCTCTTCTATGACGGTGAAGTGTGCGATGCGCGCTTTTCCAAATGTTGTGGCGGTGTCACCGAGGAGTACAGATACTGTTGGGAAAACCTTGGCGTGCCTTATCTGAAGTCCGTTCCAGACACGAGGGATGACGGCACGGTGTTCTGCGATACCTCCGACGGGGAAATCCTGCGGCAGGTACTCAATGACTATGACCAGACCACTGCCGACTTCTATGAGTGGGACGTGGAGTACACGCAGAGTCAGTTGAGTGAACTGCTGGAGCGCAAACTGCATCTCGGTGTAGGCCGTGTGGAGGCTCTGGAGGCTTTGGAACGTGGCAAGAGCGGACGCATAAGCCGTCTGAAAATTGTCGGTTCGCTCCGCACGGTGGTGGTCGGCAAGGAACTGGAGATAAGGAAAGGGCTGAGTGAAACGCATCTCTATTCATCCGCTTTCAGTGTCACCGTCGCCGATGACGGCAACGGAGGCAAGGTATTCCGTCTGCACGGGCGCGGCTGGGGACATGGAGTAGGGATGTGCCAGATAGGCGCTGCCGTCATGGGAGCCGAGGGCTATGACTACAGGACGATACTTTCACACTATTACAAAAACGCACAAATAAAGAAGATATGGTAAAAAAGATGCTCGCCAATCCATGGTCATGGATTCCGACCCTCTACTTTGCGGAGGGACTGCCCTATGTGGCTGTGATGACAATATCACTCATTCTCTACAAGCAACTGGGGCTTTCCAACGCCGAGATAACCCTTTACACATCGTGGCTCTACCTGCCGTGGGTGATAAAACCGCTGTGGAGTCCGTTTGTTGACATCATCCGCACCAAGCGGTGGTGGATTGTCACCATGCAATTGCTCATCGGAGCAGCCTTCGGAGGTGTGGCTTTCACCATTCCGACCGACTTTTGGCTACAGGGAACACTGTTTTTCTTCTGGGTGATGGCGTTCGCCAGTGCCACCCATGACATTGCTGCCGACGGCTTCTATATGCTCGGTCTGACGGAGCATGAGCAGGCTTGGTTCGTCGGAATCCGCAGTACTTTCTACCGTCTCGCCACAATTTTCGGACAGGGAGTGCTGGTCATGATTGCCGGAAACCTGCAGGTCATCTTCCGTAACTCGATACCTTACTCATGGAGTCTGATGTTCTATGGCGTGGCAGGCATATTTATCGCCCTGTGGCTGTGGCACGGCACGATACTGCCACGACCCGAGTCTGACGCTCCGCGCAATGATATAAACGTGCAAAGCATCTGGAAAGAGTTCCTGCGCACGCTGCGCACGTTCTTCCAGAAGAAACAGGTGGTGGCAGGCATACTGTTCATGCTCTTCTACCGTATGCCCGAGGGGTTGCTGGCAAAGGTGAGTGCGCTGTTCCTCATTGACTCCGTTCACAACGGAGGACTGGGGCTTTCGCCGCAGGAGTACGGACTTGTGCAGGGAACGGTGGGTGTCATAGGACTGACGCTCGGAGGCATCCTTGGCGGTATGGCGGTGAGCCGTGACGGACTGAAACGGTGGTTGTGGCCCATGGTTATGGCCATCACGTTGCCCGACCTCGTTTATGTGTTCCTCGCTTTCACCCCGTCTGTGGGCTTGACCCTGGTTAATGTGTGTGTCTTTGTGGAACAGTTCGGCTACGGATTCGGCTTTACTGCTTATATGCTCTACCTTATTTATTACAGCCAAGGCGAATACAAGACATCGCACTACGCCCTCTGTACGGCGTTCATGGCTCTGTCGATGATGATTCCGGGACTGTTTGCCGGTGCCTTGCAGGAGGCTGTTGGCTACCGCATGTTTTTCATCATCGTGTGTGCCTTCTGTGTCGTGACCTATCTTGTCAGCCTTATCGTCAAGATAGACCCGTCCTTTGGCAAGAAGGAAAGGCAGGAAGCGTAGGGGAAGAGAAGGTTGCAAATGCAAAAGTAGGAGGTAGATGCCCTTGTTGACAGGCATTTGCCTCCTACTTGTTTGTGCGTATAAGAAGTTCAGACGGACAGCAATCGTTTAGAATCCGCCCCAGAACATCTGCCAGTAGCGACGGTAGAGGTCATCCCATTTCATCGCTGTGGCAGCGAAGAAGTCGGCAGTATAGCCGTTGAGGAAAGTCTCTGCGGCAGCACTGTCGGTGGCGTTGAGGCTTTGCCAGGTGCTGTCCACGAACGGCAGTTCACGCTTTCCCTTGTCAAGGAAATACTGTTGTGCCTCTTGCATCGACTGTCTTGTCTTGCCCCATCTCACGGTTGCAATGCGGTTGGCGGCACGGTAGTGGGTGAGAGCGGCATCGTCACGCAGGCTGTGCTGGCCGCAGATGCCGAGCATGGTCGGCAGTTGGGTGTTGCCGGAGAATATCGGGAAGCGAGGGCTCTGACCGGGATTGTCGAGGCAAACCCACGCTACGCCGCCCACATTGTCGGGCAGCCACGAACGCAGTTGTATTATGGTGGAGTAAGCGCACCACGAGACCGACACGGTGCGGATGTTCTCCATAGTGCTGTCATTGAGTGCTGCGGCGTGCAGTCTAATCTCGTCGGGACGCATCCAGGGGTTGGTTATCATCGCCCCGCTCATGTTCCGGTGCTCCTTGCCGGCCTTTGCAGCAATGGAGTCCATACGGCTGCTCAGTGACAATTCCGTGCCTTCATAGGTCGAACCGAGCAGTTTCGCTATGTCATCGACGCTCACTTTCCTGTCAGGTTTGAACGACACGGGCAGTTCTTCCATGTCATTGGTATAGCCTGCACTGGGCGCAAGTTGCTGCATGATGAAGAGTTCGCGCACCGAGTAGTTCTTCGGTTCGTTGTAGTAGTTGCCTCCAGAGTAGGCTTTCCAGAAGGAAAAGTCGCCCTTGCCGTCCCACAGTCCGAGTTCTTTCGCCACGGTCTTCACATTGGAAGATGCCATGAAGTGGTCCTTGTCGGCAAAGTCTATCTTGCCTATGCGCGATATGTTCGCCGAGACAGCCACCTCGTCGTCGGCGATACGCTGTGCAGCCCACACCGCTCCGAGTTTCTTTGGCCCTGCTCCCTGTATCTCAAAGAGCCATGTCTCGTATGGGTCGGCAATGGTCAGACACTCGCCCGAGTCACCGTAACCGTATTTCTTGGTCAGTTCGTCAATCGTTCTGATTGCCTCGCGTGCCGTCTTGCACCGTTGCAGGACAATGCGGCAGAGTTCTTCAATCATGAACATTCCGTTCTTGTTCTGCAGTGTGTCCTTGCCTCCGTAGGTGGTTTCTCCTATGCCGAGTTGGTGCTCGTTGAGACACGGATATGCGGTGTTGAGAAACCGATAGGTGTGTTTTGCTTGCGGAATAGTGCCTTTTTCCTTCACCCCGGTCATGTTTTTGGGGGTCTCGGTGTGCATCAGTCCGTCATAGACGCTCATTATCGTGTCGTTGGGATAGTCCTTTGCAGGCACTATGTTCATCCATGTGCGATACCAGGAGTCGCAGGTGTGCGACGTGATGACAGAGCCGTCGGCGGATGCAAGTCTGCCTACCGTTATCGAGGTGCAGGCGTCCTTGTCCTGGGCAAAGCCTTGCGCGAGGCTGACGACAGCCAGGGCGAGTGATAGGAATGTTTTTCTCATGTCGTTTGAATTTCGTTATCTGATTCTGATATTATAGCCTGCCCACGCCGCAAGCAGTCCGGCGGCGATGCTGACAGTGATGTAGCACAGGGCGGAAACCAACTGCCCACCGCGCAACATCATCAGGTTCTCGTTGACAAAAGTGGAGAATGTGGTGAAACCGCCACAGAAACCGACCGTCAACAGCAGTCGTGCCGTGTCGTTCACGGGCATCATGCGTGAAAGCAGACCGATGATAAAGCAGCCGATGATGTTGGCAGCGAAAGTGCCGTAGGGGTGTGTGGAGTTGAGCCAGATGGACAGTCCCCAACGGCAGACTCCGCCAATGCCCGAACCGATGAATACTGCCGCTATCTTGACAAGTGTGCTCATGTTGTATGGAAGTGCCGCTGTTGTCAATCGTTATATCTGCGGAGGATATTGCCATACGCCTCTATGCGGCGGTCACGGAGGAACGGCCACCAGCGGCGGACATCCTCGCTGTGGTCAAGGTCAACAGTAATGACGGCACTTTCCTCGTCTTTTTCAGAACAGCGGTGCAGCATCTCGCCCTGCGGTCCGGCAACGAAACTGCTGCCCCAGAACTCTATTCCATCGGTCATTCCGCTCGGGTCAGGCTCAAAGCCCACGCGGTTGACAGCCACTACGGGCAGTCCGTTGGCCACGGCATGACCCCGTTGCACCGTCGTCCACGCCTCACGCTGACGCTGCTGTTCGTCCTCAGTGTCGCTGGAAGCATAGCCTATGGCGGTCGGATAGATGAGAATCTCCGCACCCGAGAGAGCCATCAGGCGTGCGCCCTCGGGATACCACTGGTCCCAGCACACCTGCACGCCGAGCCGACCTACGCTTGTGTCGATAGGGCGGAATCCCATGTCGCCGGGCGTGAAGTAGAATTTCTCGTAGTAGGCAGGGTCATCGGGGATGTGCATCTTGCGGAACTTGCCGGCTATTGTGCCGTCTTTCTCCATCACCACGGCGGTGTTGTGATAAAGCCCCGGTGCTCTCTTTTCAAACAGGGATGTCACTATTACTATGCCGAAGCGGCGTGCGATGCTGCCGAAAAAATCGGTCGAAGGTCCGGGGATGGGCTCTGCAAGGTCAAAGTTGTCCACGTTCTCCGTCTGGCAGAAGTAGAGCGAGTTGTGCAGTTCCTGTAGGACTATGAGTTGTGCGCCGCGCTCTGCCAGGCTCTTTATGCCCTCGGCGAGCCGTTTGCGGTTGGCTTCCGTGTCGCTTGTGTTATGCTGTTGCAGTATGCCTATTTTCAGTTCTCTCATGATGTATGGTCGTTTTGCGTTCCTTTTTCAGTGTTTCAGTGCCGTCAGAGCGGATATTGCATCGTCAGGCAGTGTATGCTGCCGTGCTGGCGGATTATTGTTTGCGAGTCGATAGGGATAATCTCACGTCCGGCAAACACGCTGCCGATGATGTCGCAAGCCTGTTTGTCGAGGTCGGGTTGACCGTATGTGGGCACAATCACCGCACCGTTGATGACCAGAAAGTTGGCGTATGTGGCGGGCAACCGCTCCCCGTCATAGTGGCAGGGGCGTGGCATCGGCAGTGCCACGAGTCGGTAGGGCTTGCCCTCTGTCGTCCTCAGAGCCTGCAGTTCCTCCTCCAATGCGCAGAAATCGCTGTGCTGTTCGTCGTTGGGGTCGGTGCTTCTTATATATAATAAGGTGTCATCCGGGCATACCCTTACTATGGTGTCGATGTGTCCGTCGGTGTCGTCGCCGATGAGATTGCCGTGGTTGAGCCACACGATTCGGTCGGCATGGAGCCGCCGTTTCAGTTCCTGCTCTATGTCATTCCTGTCCATTGGCTGGTTGCGGTTGGGCGCAAGCAGACACTGCGAGGTGGTGAACACCGTACCTCTTCCGTCGCTTTCGATGCTTCCGCCCTCAAGAACGAAGTCGTTGCAGTCGACGAGTTGTCCGCTGAGAACGCCTTTGTTGTGTAGTCTGCGGGTGATTCCGTTGTCGAGAGCAGCCTCGAACTTGTCGCCCCAACCGTTGAAGCGGAAATCGAGAATCTGTGTCTTGTGGCTGTCGGGAGCGTCAGCGTCCTTGCCGGAAGCCACGAGCGATATACCTCCGTGGTCTCTTGCCCAAGTGTCATTGGTGGGACATTCCACTATCGTCACACGGCTCATCTGTTCGTCGGAGAGCCTTTCCTCGAGCGTCTTTTCCGTTTGTTGGGGCGTCTGCGAGGCGATGACGAGCGGTTCAAACCGTGTTATCGCATCGGCAATCTCGGTCATCGTGGCGGTGATTTCGGCTAGATAGGGCGCCCAGTCGGTCGCTTCATGCGGCCATGTCAACTGCACGCGCCGTTGCGGATGCCACTCGGGTGGCAAAAAGAAAGCACTTTCAGTCATAAAAAATCTAAGTGACCGCAAATTTACCCTTTTTTTTCGGGTTGTGGAAATTTTATGTTACTTTTGCAGAAAGATATGTTATGGTAGAACTCAAGAACGTTTCCGTATCGGAAAAACCGGGCGTACAGGCTCTTGACGGCTATTCGCTGATAGTGAAGAACGGCGAGTTGAGACTGTTGGAGCGTGGAGTGGGCGAGGCCGTAGTCAACGCCATACTCGGTTTCCAGCCTGTTACTGCCGGCTTCGTGTGCTTCGACGGCATGCCGATGACGGAGAAGTCGGCGTTTGTCTTGCGGAAAATGATAGCCTATGTCCCTGCTCCCGAGGGCTTCGAGAAGGTGGATGACTGTGCCAGGAAGCAACTGGAGATGGTGGAGAATGCCGTCAACGGCGATGCGGACGTGGTGCTCTGCATAGACCCGGCCTCGCATCAGGATGAGGAGACGGCGCGCTCCGTGATGACGGCATTGCGCGGTAAGGCGGCGAAAGGAAGCGTTGTCATAGTGGTGACCGACAGAGACGACTTGTAAGGAGGACACAATATGAAAGTAAAGATATCAAAGACGATGACTCTGCCGCTGCTCTACGGCGTGCTGACAGCGTGGATTGTGGTGGGCGGACTGGCTCTTCTCCTGTTGTCGGGACTGCCGTCAGTCTCTGGCTTTGCTCTGTTTGTGGCAGTCTCCGGCATAATTCTTCTGGCGGTAGTGTCGGCTCTTCGCCGTGGCGCTTGGGTGTATACGAACGCCAGACGCTATCACACTGCGGAGTATCTCTACGAACTTGGCAATGGAGCGGAAATGGCTGTGGCTGTCGACGGTTATGAGAAGAAAGTGCGTAAGGCGGTGAAGGCATGGGTGAAAAGGAGACTTTTCCGTGAGGCGTTCGGCGTTTTGCCGTTGTCTTTTTTTGTTGCCCTGCTGCTCGGTACGGGCTGGGTGTACTCCTTGCTCCTTGTTGTCCTGCTGGCATTGGCGGTCATTGTTGCCGTCTTTCTCGGCGTGCTGGTCATGTTGTTGGCCGCCCGCAGGTTCTGCTACGACAGGTTCGGAAATATTAAGAATAATTAAAAAACTGGCGTACGCAGCCGTAATGCCCTCGAAAAGCCTTAACTTTGTAGTGCGATAATGTGCATATAAACATTTTATAGCGTGAAAATAGGAAAGGTAATTGATGCCCTTGAACGTTTCGCGCCTCTGCCGCTACAGGAAAGCTACGATAATGCTGGCCTGCAGATTGGGTTGACAGAAGCGGAAGTATCAGGGGTATTATTGTGTCTTGACGTTACTGAGGCTGTGGTGGACGAGGCTTTGCGCCGTGGCTGCAACCTCATCGTGTCGCATCATCCGCTCATTTTCCGCAAACTGGCTCACGTCACTGGCAGCACCTATGTGGAGCGTTGCGTGGCAAAAAGCATAAAAAACGATATTGCGATAGCGTCGATGCACACCAATCTGGACGCAGCTCTTGGCGGAGTGAACCACAAGATTGCCGAAAAGATGGGATTGCATGGACTTGCCGGAATAGGCGAGATGAAGTGTGTTGACGGTGTCAACGGCGCATCGGGAGTGGTGGGTACGCTCGCCGAACCAATGGCTGCCGACGATTTCATCTCCATGCTCAAGCGGACTTTCAATGTGGAGTGCGTGCAGGCAAACCGTCCGTTGCAGAGACCCGTGAGTAAGGTTGCGGTGTGCGGAGGGGCTGGCTCGTTCCTGCTCGACGATGCTCTCCGTGCCGGGGCTGATGCCTTTGTGACCGGCGAGATGCACTATCACGAGTTCTTCGGACATGACGGCGAGTTGCAGATAGCGGTCATCGGACATTACCAGAGCGAACAGTTCACTGCCGAAGTACTGCGCTCCATAATAGAGCCGCTGGGCGTCAGGTGCTGCATATCGGAGATAAACACCAATCCGATAATGTACTTCTGAGGTCCCGCGGGCGATGTTCCGCAGTGGGGAAAAGACTGAAAAAGAAAACAAACATATAGTATAAAGACAGTATTATGGCAAAGAAACAGACAGAAATGAATGTTGAGGAAAAGCTCAAAACCCTTTTCCAGTTGCAGACGGCACTCTCTGAGATCGACGAGAAGCGTGCCATGCGCGGTGAACTGCCGCTTGAAGTGAAAGACCTCGAGGATGAAATAGAGGGCATGAACACACGCCGTGAGAAGATACAGGGCGAGATTCAGGACTATGAGTATGCCGTAGACAAGAAGCAGGGCGACATCCAACTGGCTCAGGACAGCCTCGACCGCTACAAGAAACAACTTGATGACGTGCGCAACAACCGTGAATACGACACCCTGACAAAGGAGATAGAGTTCCAGTCACTGGAGGTTGAACTCTGCAACAAGAAGATTAAGGAGGCGCAAATCAAGATAGAAGAGAAGAAGCAAGAACTCGCCAAGACCACCGAAATGGTGGAAGAGCGCACCAAAGACCTCATACAGAAGCGTTCGGAACTGGATGAGATAATGCAGGAGACACGCGATGCAGAGGAGACCCTCAGGGAGAAAGCGCACGAGTTGGAGGCAAAAATCGAACCGCGTCTGCTTACCGCTTTCAAGCGCATCCGCAAGAGTGCGCGCAACGGACTGGGCATTGTCTATGTGCAGCGTGACGCTTGCGGTGGTTGCTTTGCCAAGATTCCGCCACAGCGACAGATAGACATCATGATGCACAAGAAGGTCATTGTCTGCGAGTACTGCGGCCGCATACTCGTCGATCCGGAACTTGCCGGCGTAGAGGTGGAGCAGAAAGTGGAGGAGAAACCTAAGCGTCAGCGCACCACCACACGCAAAGCAGCAAAGGCTGCGGAGGCTTCTGAGACAACAGCAGAGGCTTGATGCGGGGCAGTGGTCCGATAGGAAATCAATAGATACAACCTGATAAGTACAGGATATTCTCACTGGAATGGTGCGGATATCCTGTCTTTCTTTGCAGTATATGCACGTTGCAGGTGGCGGCAGACTGGTGGTTGGCGCACCGTGAACGGCAGACCGGTTGTTTTGGGCAAAGACGGAAAGACAACATAAACACATAATAGGGTGAAGAAAACACTGGAAACGGATAGGCTGAAGTTCTTGTTTCTTGCGGCAACACTGTTTGTAAGCAGTCTGTTTGCCGCAGGTTGCTCTTCGGGGAAAACAGGCCGAGGAGGACAGATAGAGTGCCGTTCCGATGCGGAAAACTTAAGTGTCAAGACCAAGAAACCGCTCGACAAATCCGCCCTGTTGACCGTTCTGGCGCAGATTGCAGCCGACAATGCCGACGGCTTTACCGTCGATGCCGTCACGTTGGAGCCTGTCACCAAGGGCTATGCCGTCTCTCTTGCAGCCACACAGAACAGTTTCGGTGCCGAGGGACTTGCCCGCGTGGTTGACTATGTGACCGCCCATGATGACGTGAATGCCTACGGTGGTTGGCTCAATACCGACAATGACCAGTATTATTACGACGCCACTGTCGTCTGCGACACGCGTGAAGAGGCGGAGGCTTTGGCGCGGCTCAATGGGCAAATGGCATATTTCGACCTTGAAAACAAGGAGGAAATAAGGCTCTGACGGCAATTGAAATAATGTTTGTAAAACGTTAAATAACCGTAACATAATGCCGTAGGGGGGGGTAAAATGGCTACCTTTGTAGGTTAGTTATGTTATTTACGCGAGAAACAAACATGAAAATGAACGCAAAATTGTGTCAGGCGCTGTGTCCAACGGCGCTGTTTGCCGCAGTGTCACTTGTAACTGCGTGCTCCGGTGACGACGATGTCACCACAACTCTCACACCGCATGATGTCACCATTACCGCCCTTCAGCCCGGCTCACGCATGGGATTCGATGCCAGTGGCGTAGGCTTCTGGCAGACCGGCGATGCCATCACAGTAGTGTCGGAGAACGGTTCTACCAAGTATATGTCCAAATTTACCATGACAGAAGGTGCCGGCACGGCAAAGGCAACCTTCACTGGCAAAGTCCAGAGCAGCCTGTTGGCATATGCTTTCTATCCCTACAACGAGAACCATGGATATGATGGCGACAACTACACATTCTGCTTTCCCGACACCTATACCTACAGCAGCGTAGACCAGAACTATTCTGTTGTCGAGGGTAACAGTTTCTGTATGCCGATGATGGCGGAGTTTACTGACGACAATCAGACCACTGTGGCATTCAAGCACATCGGTTCTGTGCTCGCCATAAAGATAGACCGTATGCCGTCTGCGGCGGGAACTCTGACCGTGACAGCAAAGGAGAATATCACTGGAAACGCCGCATTTGAAGAAAACAGCACCCTTGCAACGCCAACGGAAGGAGGCAAGACTGTCACCTTCAACTACAGTGGCGCTACGGCAATGGCATCCGGCGTGTTCTATCTTCCTCTGCCTGCAGGCACTTATACGTCAGGTCTTGCCGTGACAGTGGCAGGTGAAGGCACCAACGGTGAGACAAAATCCACATTCTACACCACAAATGACATCACTATTGATAAAGGTCACATCAAGGCATTGACAGTCAATACGAACTACAGCAAGACTATTGACGGTCATGATTTCATAGACCTCGGTCTTCCCAGCGGACTGCTTTGGGCTGATGCAAATATAGGTGCAGAAGATTTGGGCGATGCCGGCAGTTATTTCGCTTGGGGTGAGAAAACGGCAGGAACAAACTTTGACGGAAGTGCTTACGACTCAAGTCTTATGACAAAATATACCAGTGATGGGGATGTTCTCGCTTCTTCTGATGATGCTGCAACGGTCAATTGGGGCAGCAAATGCCGTATGCCAGAACCTGATGACTTCACGGAACTGCTGAACAATACCACTTTGACATACACGACTGTTGCTGATGATGAGGACGGTGTCGGATATTGCGAGGTTAAAAGCAAGACAAACGGCCAGTCGATAATGCTTCCTTTTGGTGGCCACTACACAGGTAATACGTCCCTGTCAGGCACATTGCAAAATGACGGTACGGTGGGTTACTACTGGACAAGCGTGCTGGGAAACGGTAATGCGGCAGATTGCTTTGTCGTAGGAAACGGCAGTGCGGCAGTAAACAATCTCGGTCGCGTGTATGGTGCGTCCGTCCGTGCGGTGGCAAAACCGTAAGCAGAGACAGGAAAAAGAAATCAATGACAAAACAAGATTACGGAATATGAACAAGAAACAATATTATGTTGCACCGTCAACGACGGTAGTAGCCATGGACACAACGGCGTTTATGCAGTCTTCTGGCACACAGACGGAAATCAAACCTTCGTCAGATTCCAGTGACCAACAGATAGAGAATGCCACTTGGGACTGGTAAATGACGGTCTCGCAAGAGGCTGACGATAAGGCGGAAACGCTGTATAGGAGGGGCGCAACGGACAGTTGCGCCCCTCTTGCCGTATATAATGGCAATGTCAAGCACCGGTCACGGATTGCAAAAAACATCGGTTTTTGTGTCGTTCTTGTAGTGTCGTTGTGTGATTTTTGTTACTTTTGTACTTATAAAACCTAAAAAGCGAGATTTTGAAACACTAACTATAAACCCAGAATTGTATTATGGACAGGAGACACTTTCTAAAGACGAGCGGAGCGATAGCCGCTTTCACCATTGTGCCACGCCATGTGCTGGGCGGTGAGGGCTATGTTGCCCCGAGTGACCAACTCACGAAAGGCATTATCGGAGTGGGCGGCATGGGGCGCGGACACTTCACTTACGGCAAGACAAGACTTATCGCCATCTGCGATGCAGACCGCAATCACCTGCAGGCAGGCAAGCAACTCGCCGGGCAACTGCACGGCGAAGGGAAGAGCGTAGACGCCGACTTGAGGCTCTATGACGACTGGCGCGAACTGATTGCCAACCCGAGTATCGATGTGGTACACATCGCCACGCCGCCACACTGGCACGCTCTGATGTCGATAGAGGCGGCAAAAGCCGGCAAGGATATATGGTGCGAGAAGCCCATGACGCGCACTATCGGCGAGGGAAAGAGGGTGAAAGAGGCGGTGGAACGCTATAACCGGGTGTTCCGACTGAACACTTGGTTCCGCTTTACCGACACTTTCTACGGTCTGGGAACGACTGTGGCTCCGTTGAAGAAACTCGTGCAGAGCGGTCTGCTGGGCTGGCCTTTGAAAGTGACAATATCCAAACATACAGGTTTTGACTGGAAGTTCTACTGGGTGGGAAAGGAGCATCTCGACCCTCAACCCATACCTCACGAACTGAATTACAACATGTGGCTCGGCCCAGCACCCTACAAACCGTACAACGCACACCGTGTGCACCAGACCTTCCGCGGCTATTGGGACTATGACGGAGGCGGTCTGACCGACATGGGACAGCACTATATGGATCCTGTGCAGTACTTCCTGGGCAAGGACAACGAGAGTCCTGTCAAGGTGGAAGTGGATGCTCCGCAGCAGCATCCCGACGCTGTGGGCACATGGAGAGAGATAAAATACACCTACGCCGACGGTTGTCAGATAGTGCTGTGGGGTGGTGACTACGGCAATCCTGACACTCCCTACATAGCGGGTCCCAAGGGCAATGTCTACAACAACTTCGTATGCGACGTGCCCGACTGGCAGATGAAACTGGCGGAATTTCCCGACCCGCTGCCGCAGAACACCGATTTCGACGAGTGTATACGCACCCGACAGAAGTTCGCACTCAATGAAGACAACGGCAACCGCAGTGCCACGCTCGTCAATATGGGTGCTGTGGCATTGCAACTGAACCGTACACTCCATTTCGATTCTGACAGGATGGAGTTCATCAACGACGATGCCGCCAACGCACTCGTGTACCAAAAGGAAAGAAACGGTTGGAAATAAATCATGGGAGACACAGTTATGAAGAAACTTTTTGGCATTATAGGCCTGTTCATGATAGCCCTTGCGCTACAGGCACAGACCCCTCTACAGAGAAACAACGACACAAAAATCGTCGATGCACTCAACCAGTTGCCTGCCGAAAACAGCCAACTCTATGACCGGCTCATGGCAGACATAGCGTCGACAGGGACTGACGGAGTGGAGATGCTCATAGCAATGCTCGAGCGAAACGACGCCAGCCGCACCAAGGTGGAGTACGCCTTGGATGCCTACGCTGCCTATGCAGGCAGTGCAACCTTTGACAAGGCGCAGCGTGAAGCGCTGAAGGGCGTACTGCAAAAGCACATTGACAGAATAAACGCCTCGCTTTCAGGTGATGAAGAGAAGGATGCGGAGACAACCCCCTGGGCGGTAACCAACCGTGAACTCCTTGTCCGTATGCTGCGCAACATAAATGGCTACAAGGCAGATGTTGCCAATCCGCTCACGGCAGATGAGGTCGGAGCGTACATAAAGGCACTGCCCTCGCTGTTGAAGAGCAAGAAACAGTCCGCGACAACCACGCTTGCCGATGGCACGAAGAGGACTGTCACCATGCGTGAGGCACGTATGGCTGCCATCAACTCTATCCAGACATTCGGCACAAAGGAGCAGACGGCGTCGGCATTGGCACGGGCGGAGACGCTGCTCCGCAAGATTCCCAATGAAGCACAGGCGGATGTGCTGCACTGGATGGGGATGAATCCTGATGTGGCAGACACCGAAAAGGCGGTGCCGTTGCTGCAAAGCAAGGACAGTGAGGTGGCTGCCGCCGCCGCATGGACACTTGCCAGAGTGGGCAAGATCGGTGATGTCGCTGCCGTGGCGAGCCTTCTGAAAGGGACAGAACAGCAGAGACAACTGGCGGAAGCGTGCCTGAAATGCTATCCGGGCAACGTGACGGCTGCCGTGGCGCAGACCGTGGGCGACGCTCTCACGCCGGAAGCCATCGCCATAATGGCCGCACGCAAGGACGCGACAATGGCAGACAAGGTGTTCGCCGCACTGAAGTCGGATGACCAGAACGTGAAGTCGGCAGCGTATGCGGCACTGCGTGACATAGCGAGAGGGAAGGATTTGGAGACTCTCTACACGGAACTTGAGACTTGTGATGCCTCCTTCCGTCCCGACGTGGAGGCTGCTGTCCTCAGCGCAATAGGCTCAAAGGACAAGGCGGCACAGTATGCCGTAATCTCCAACCGCATGGAAAAGGCCGGTGCAGACAAGGCAAATCTCTATTGGCCTCTTGCCATAAAAACCGCCGACAGCACAACTCTGCTGAAGTTGGGACGGGATTTTGTCGCATCGGGAAACACCGCTTTGCAGGGCAAGACATTCGATGCCTACATGGCTACAATTGCCGACAACATCCCGGGAGCACAGCGTCTGCTGATGCTGCGCAACGCCATGGGACTGGCAAAGGGCAACTCTGACGCAATGTCACAGGTGCTTGTCAAGGTGGGAAAGACCAATGTGCTGACGGCAGTTTACTATGCCGGACGCTATCTGGACAACGCTTCCACAGCGCAAGCGGCGGCACAAGCCATAAGGACACTTACCTCCGGACACAACGAAATCAACGGCCCAGAGGTACGAAACCTCATGAAAAAGGCGAAAGAAATCACCGCTGGACAGGACTCCCAGTACTACAAGACCGAGATACAACAGCAACTCGATGCCCTCGAAAAAGAGGATTACGGCTATGTAAGCCTGTTCAACGGCAAGGACCTTACAGGCTGGAAGGGACTCTTGGCAGAACCTTACGACAATCCTCTCAAGCGCAGTCAACTCAAGAAAGCGGAACTCGAGAAACTGCAGAGCGAGGCTGACGAACTGATGAACAGGACGTGGAGCGTGCGTGACGGGGTGATTGTGTTTAACGGACAGGGCAGAAGTCTCGCCACGGAAAAGAAGTACGGCAACTTCGAGATGTACCTTGACTGGCGTCTGTTGCCCGGCGCAGAGCCTGATGCAGGTGTCTATCTCCGTGGCACTCCACAGGTTCAGATATGGGATACGGCACGCACCAATGTCGGCGCTGAGGTGGGTTCCGGCGGCCTGTACAACAATCAGAAGAACGAGAGCAAGCCTCTTTGCGTGGCAGACAATCCGCTCGGCGAGTGGAACAGTTTCTATATAAAGATGGTGGACGAGCGCGTGACGGTCTGGCTTAACGGCAAACTGGTGGTGGAAAACGTGCTTATGGAAAACTATTGGGACCGTTCGCTCCCGTTGCCACTAAAGGAACAGATAGAGTTGCAGGCACATGGTTCGGTGGTGGAATACCGTGACATCTACATTCACGAACTGCCTCAGGCTGAGCCTTATGCCCTTTCCGCAGCGGAAAAGAAGGAAGGTTACACGCTGCTGTTTGACGGCACGAACCTCAACAACTTCCAGGGCGACTTCGTAAACTACAACTGCGAGGACGGCAATATCTATGTCAAACCGCGCGGAAACGGTTTCGGCAATCTGTATACAAAGGAGGAATACCAGGACTTTGTGTTCCGTTTTGAGTTCAAACTCACCGCGGGGGCAAACAACGGCATAGGAATCCGTGCCGAGATGGGCAAGGACGCAGCCTACTACGGTATGGAGATTCAGGTGCTCGACCACTATGACAAGATATACCAACCGGGACTTCTCGACTACCAGTATCACGGTTCGGTATACGGCATCATACCTGCCCAGAGACGCGACTGCCTGAAACCGCTGGGCGAGTGGAACGAAGAGGAGATATATGTCAAGGGCAACTATATCCGCGTGACGCTCAACGGAACGGTCATAACGGAGGGAAACATAAAGGATGCGACACGTAACGGCAATCATGACGGAAAGGAACATCCCGGTCTGTTCAATAAAACAGGCTATATAGGGTTCCTCGGTCACGGTTCGGAACTCTGGTTCCGGCACGTCAGGGTGAAGCGACTGAAATAGCAGCATAAAACAAAAAATCGCGCCGCAACAAACGTGTTGCGGCGCGATTTTTTGTTTTCGTAAATTGGGATAGGTGACTGTATCAGCGTACGGTCTCCTTTCTTGTTGTTCCGTTGGAGTATTTCACGATGTTGATGCCTTTCTCGGGTTTGGACAGCAACTGTCCGTTCAGGTTGTAGCGTGACACCTCGACAGCGTCGGTTGCGGTGTTGTCATTGGTGCGGATGCCAGTCTCTACAGGAGGCAAGTTGCCTGCATCCTTCTCGACAAGCACCTTTGCCCACAGTCCGCCGATTACGGAGCGTGCACGGAAGCCTCGTGCTGTGGGGCTGTCCATCCAGTGCCAGTCGGTGAGAGGCCAGCGTGTGGTGCACTCATTGGCAAATTTCCACTCCTTGTCCATGATGAACCTGAAGTCGGAACTGCTGGTGGTCATGGCGGCAATCCATGCGTTCCAGTCGCTCTTTCCTGTCATGTCACGACCGTCGAGAGGTATTCCCCAAGTCTTGGTCTTGGTCTTGTAGTAGGGGATTTCCACTGCCATGACGTCTCCGGTGTAGTCGTCATTGAAGAGATTCCAGCCCCACAGTTTGTCCCAAAGCATGTTGTACTTGAGACCCCATGTGGAGTTGTCGGACTCAAACTCCATGAGATAGTGGTCCGTACCCTTGTCCATGTCGACCCAGTAGTGCGAATACTCGCGTGCGGTAGCCATGTGCTGTGCGTAGAGATCGTCGTAGCCGAGCATCTTGCACATCTCGGCAAAGGAGGCGATACCCATGATGGCCTTTACGGCAAGGTTGGCATTGCGTGTGCTCGACCCCTTGAAGTCATCGGTACAGAGTTGGTTTCCGGGTTCCTTGCCGTTGTCAACAAGGAACTGGTTCCAGGAGGTGAGCACGTCCCAGTACTTTTTCAGGTAGTAGAGGTCACCGTCTTTCTTGGCGATGTAGGCAGCGAGGATGATGACGTTGGCACTCTCCTCAAGTGGCATAGTGGAGCCGTCGTTGGCAGCAGGGTTGCCGTAGACATTGCCGTTGGCGTGGGGGTAGGTGCCGAGGTCGTGAGCCGCGAAGTTGTAAGGCCACCTTCCTGTGTAGCAATACTCTATGATAGACGTTATCATAGCCTTCTGCAAGGCAGGGTTATAGGAGAGGAATATCGACGAAGAAGGGTAGGTAAGGTCAACGGTATTGACGCATCCGTTGGAGTTGTTCTCCTTGGAGAAATAGAGAAGGTTGCCCTCTTTGTCCTCGAAGAGTTTGTGTGCGGCGAGGCAGTGGCGGTAAGTTCCCGACAGCAGTTCTGCGTACTTGACGCTCTTGGAGGCATTGTAGGCGTCATCATAGATGACCTTGTCCATGTCGCGTGCATGCTTCATGTTGACCGTGTAGTTGTCGCGCATCTCCTCAAAGGCGGTGTATATGGTCTTGCCATTGCGTGCCCAGTAGCCTTTATATTTGTTTCCGAAGTACATGATGTCGTACCTTTCGTCGTAGCCCACCATCATATAGCCCGACGCATGGGTGGTTGTGCCGAGGTCATTGATGAGCGCAAGCACAGGATATTCGGAGATGTTGGCTGCCTGTGTGACACCTTCCTTGCGTGTGGAAATCTTTCCGTCGGCGGCAAACTCGCTCTCCGCATCGTTGTAAGAGGCAACGCACACGTCGCCGCCTATTGCCGGCAGATAGATGTAACCCCAGTCGATGCCGATGAGGTCACCGGCCTTGCCGAGCACCTTCTGCTCTTTCGTTCCGGCATAGGCGTATGTCACACCGTTCTTTGCATGGATTCGGGTGTTGGTAGACTGTGTTCCGTCATAGACAGCCATCTCCGGTGTCAGTCCGAAATAGAACTGCACGTCGTGCTCTTTGCCGTCATTTGAGGTGACACGGTAACTGATGTAGTTGACAGGAGTGGAGATGCTCTCGAGGTTATCGATAATCATCGGTGCGGTGAACACCACGTCCAGTTTGACAGGACCGCAGGTGAAGTTGTAGTAAGTGTTGCAAGCCAACACGTCAACATTGGTCTGTGTGGCGATGATTTCCTCCGCCTTCTCGGTCTTGAGGTTCTCGTAGAGACCGAAATCGCAGTATGCACCGCCTGTCTGGTTGTAGCATCTGACGGCTATGACATTGTCTCCCTCGTGGAGAGCAGCCTTGGCAGCGCCGGTGATTTGCTTCACTTCGTTGGGTGCCCAGTTGTATCCGGTGTTGACAACCTGCTGTCCGTTGACATAGAGATAGAAATAGTCGTCGTGGGAATACTTCACGTAGAGATCCTTTTTCAGGTCGTCTGCCGTGAGGGTAACATGGCGGCGGACATACACATTGGTGCCTTCCTTGTACCATTCTGTGCCCACATTGGTGTGCCAATCGTCGCCGCACTCCTTCGTGCCGTCGGCATACTTGCCCTTGGGACAGCCGAATGCTCCCGACATGGTGGTCCATTCAGACTCGTCGAAGTCCTCTTTCGTCCAGTTGGTGGAAGACAGCGTGGAACCGATATATGCCTTTGCCGACCACTTGGCGTCGGATGTCATGGGCAGGAGGGCGTTTCCGAGGATGTAGTCCTGCTGCTGGCCCATCCAGCGATATACCTTTCCGTCGACGCGGAGCAGTCCGTCCATAGGCTTGTTCAGGTCAGACCAGTGGCGTGTAGTGCCGTCGGTGAGTTTGTCGTAGGGTGACCAGAACGAGATGTAGGGGTCGTTGGTGATCAGCGGAACTGACGGCAGACGGAGGCTGATGTTCTTGTAGGGTTCGAAGAACGCATCCTCTTGTGCGTACAGAGTCACTGCCGCCAGAAGTGCTACGGCGGAAGTCAGTAATTTCTTCATGTTGTTTTGTTTTGTTGTTTGATAGTGGTTGTTGTATGTAATTTCTCTTATAGGTAAACGTTATCTATCCTGTAGGCAAATGCCGGCACTTTTGTGTATGAATGTAAACAGTGCGCAAAAAACCTTGTAAAATTACCTCTTTTCCAAAGAATATCCAAATTTAGGTAGGTGAAAAGGGCGTTTGCCCTCTCACAAAAATCGATTTTGGCGGTATGGAAATGTAGTTCTTGTGTACATATATATAGATAATGTGTGGCTAAAGGCTGCCGTATTCGGGAATGTCGTCAAGGAACGTGTAGGAGGAACGGTCGCCGTTGACCTTGCAGCAGTAGTGCTCCAGTCCGTTGCTCACCACGAGATAGTCCACGCCGAGCAGTCGGTTGTAGGTGGTTATCTGCATGAACACCTTTTCGGAAATGGCGATATGAGGGGCTTTATACTCCACAATCATCCTCGCACGGAGGTCGTTGCCGTAGAGCAGAGTGTCCGCCCGGAGCGTCTTGTGCCCCATTTGCAACTTCACTTCATTGGCGAGAAGCGATGCCGGATAGCCCTTGTGGTTGACCAGAAAGTTCACGAAGTGCTGGCGAACCCACTCCTCGGGTGTGAGTGCAACGTATTTCCGGCGAAGCCGGTCGAAAATCATGGGCTTTGAAGCGTCGCCTTTCAGGCGTATGTCATAGGAGGGGAGGTTGAGGTCAAGCATCCAAAATAAAGGGCGTTTTGTTTTTTTCTTCGGTCAACTTTCTGTAACTTTGCTCGCTGAAACGGTGCAAAGTTACCAAAAAGATTTTATCGACAAGCACCGCATCCGACTATTTCGACATGGCAACAGCAAGAGATTCATCCACCTTCGAGGGCATAATGGCCAACATTAAGGCCAGAGTGTTCTCGCCCGTATATATACTGATGGGGGAGGAATCCTATTTTATCGACAAGATATGCGATGCCTTGTCCGTGTCGGTTCTGCCCGAAGAGGAACGCGAGTTCAACCAGTTTGTGGTGTTCGGGTCGGATGTCAACGCCGCCCAAGTGGCGGACCTGGCGCGCGAACTGCCGATGATGTCGCAGCATAAGGTCATCATCGTGAAGGAAGCGCAGAATATCAAGAACACCGACGAACTGGAAAAATATCTCGACCACCCCTCTCCGCAGACCGTTCTTGTGTATTGTTACAAGAACGGCACCATTGACAAGCGCAAGAAGTTCGTGTCGAAGGCAAAGTCGGTGGGCGTGGTTTTCGAGAGCACAAAACTGAAGGACCAGATGTTGCCGGGCTTTATCAATTCATATATGAAGTCCCGCGGTGTGGCGATAGAGCCGCGCACGGTTTCCGTCATCGCCGAGTCGATAGGGAGCAATCTCACCCGGCTCGTTTCGGAACTGGACAAACTGGTTCTCTCGTTGCCCGAGACCGACAGGAGAGCGACACCCGAACTCGTGGAGAGAGTGATTGGCGTGAGCAAGGATTACAATCCTTTTGAACTCCGTAATGCCCTCCTCGCACGCAACATTTCCAAGGCTTATGGCATTATCAATTATTTTGACAAAAATCCAAAGTCGGGTGGGGCGTTCGTCTTAGTGCCGTCCTTGTTCAGTTTCTTCCAGAATCTCATGCTGGTGTGGTACGCTCCCAACAGAACCAACGCTACTGCCGTGGCGCAGTATATGGGATTCAAGTCAGAGTGGCAAGTCCGGGATTACATGACGGGGATGAGAGTTTTCTCTGCCATGAAGACGATGCAGATAATTTCCAAACTGTGCGAAATCGACGAAAAAAACAAGGGTTTGGATTCCTCAAACACTCCTTCTGGCGACCTGATGAAGGATTTGATCTTCTTTATTTTGCACTAAAAACAGCCTTTCGGGGCTGTTTCTGATTTTTTAGAGCGTTTTTCCGTGACCTTGTTTTTTGCCCTTCAACTACGATAAACACTCGCTTTTCGGCTATTTTTGACCCCTTATTTTTCGCGTATTTTTGCCGAACAAGTCTCTCGTTCGGAATAATGCAAAAAACGGGAATTTTGCTTCTGTTGTCCCTCTGGATATTTTGTGTTCACAGAAATTAACTTTAGGTATTTGAACGCAATTATATTTACAGTTGTAAACGAGATGCAATACAAAACAAAAATCATACAACCATTTAGCATTTATATATGTTATGTAAATACACGAATATACATTTAGAAATCAAAAGGTATGGGTTTTGAAATTAAAATGTTATATTTATGCATACGAAAAACTGCGTTATAAACACCGAAAAATCAGTGTTTTAGGGGCAAAACATGAATTTGTAGACTTAAAAACACCTGTTTTTAGGCAACAATAGGTGCATAAACACCCTTTTCTACACTTTTCACAAGAAATAAGAGGTTACAAGCCACATTTTTAAGGAATTTCACAAAAGTAATGGAAATACCCCTTTTACACACCTGAATTTAGGTTTTAAAAACCGAAACACACGATTCGGTGTCACTAAAACGTGAATTCATAAA
>CAVFZF010000003.1:0-169107 GCA_963627025.1 Bifidobacteriaceae bacterium
ACTGGGCTTTCAGCCCGCAAAAAGACAGATGCTGTTTTTGTTTTGACACATCCTCCTGTTGTGTCTTTTTATAGCAAGGCGGAAATTTCCTGCGATGGCAAGGCTACTTGTCAGTCACCCTGCATATCTATCAACTTGTAGAATTCCTCCCTTTTGGTTGTACCGTTCTGGGCGAAAACGCCTGTAAAATGCGACACTGTCATCTTGCCGTTGTTGCGCACTCCACGCATGGTCTTGCAGAGATGCTGCCCCTTGAGCACTATTGCGAATCCGAGAGCCTTGCCCTCCAGCGCCTCCGACAGCATCTTCACGATGTCTATAGCCAGTTTTTCCTGCAACTGCAGTCGTGCCGCACAGTAGCCCACAACCCTCGCCACCTTGGAGATGCCGAGTATACGTCCTTCGCGAGAAGGCACATAAGCGAAATAATATTTGCCGAAGAAAGGCAGCATATGGTGCTCGCACATGGAGTAATAGTCACCGCTGTCGAACACGATATCTGAAAAATGCTCTTCATTGGGAAATGTCGTTATGTGCGGTTTCCTGTCCTCTTCATATCCGCAAAAAATCTCTTCCCACATACGGAGAATACGGTCGGGAGTGTCAACAAGTCCGCTGCGGTCGGGATTTTCCCCTATATACGCCAGCAAAGTCCTTATGGCTTTCGCCGCATCTTCCCTCGTAATGTCTTTGTTCATAGTCATCTTATATTTAACATTTTGTGCGTCTGCAGCGACAGACGCCACTTTGGATGAGCGAGGATATAGTCTACGCATCTCCTTGTTATCTCCTTGTTCCGTGCCTCATCACCGGTGTCACACGGCTGCAGGCTGTAGCAACGGGCATTGATGGCAAGATAGCGTTCCACGTCCACATTGCCGTCGAACACCACTTTCACCTCTTCTATGCGCCCCAACTTCACCTCCGCCTTCTTGCAATAGGCATCCTTGGGACTGCAGGTCACCCAGTCGATGCAGCCTAAGGGCAGTTCATGCGTGCCGTTTGTCTCCACCTGTATGTCATATCCCACCGCCTTGAACTGGCGGCAGATGTCTTCCGTGAGTTGCAGGGAAGGCTCTCCGCCTGTAAAGACGATGTGTCGCGCAGGGTAATCCTTTATCTTTTCCAGCACCTCTTGCGTGCTCATCACCTCGTAAGGTTCGTGCTGCGTGTCGCAGAACGGACACTTCAGATTGCATCCGGCAAAGCGTATGAATATGGACGGCACTCCAGAGAAAAAGCCTTCGCCCTGCAGGGAATAGAAAATCTCGTTGATTCTCATTGTCTATTCCTCGTCTTCGACATATATGGCAACATTATTTTCCGACTCCTCTACCCTTGCCTTGTAGCACTCCGGAATCTGTTCCGTACACCACCGGGCTATGTTTTCCGCCGTAGGATTGAACGGCAGGAGTTCGTTGAAGTTGCCGTGGTCGAGATAACCGTGTATCTTTTCCTTCGCATGCTGGAAGTCAAACACCATTCCGTCCTTGTTTAGTGTCTTTGACTTGCAGTATATTGTGATTATCCAATTGTGCCCATGGAGATTCGTGCACCTGCTTTCGTATGACAGGTTGAGCCGATGGCATCCCGCAACCTCCATTCTCTTTTCCGCGTAATACATGTCTGTGTCGTGATGTAAACGTTATTCCTCGTATTCCGTCGGGTCGTCTATACCGGCGTCACGCAATGCTTCCTTGCGTTCCACGCAGGTTCCGCACTTGCCGCAGTGCTTCTCTCCGCCCTTGTAACAGGAGTATGTCTTGGCGAAGTCGATGCCAAGTGCCGCACCGCGTCGCGCTATGTCGGTCTTTGAAATGTATGTGTAGGGAGCCTCAACGGTAATCCCTTCGTAAGTGCCGCACCGCATTGCCTCTGACATGGCGTCGACAAAGGCGCTCCTACAGTCGGGATATATGGCGTGGTCGCCCGAATGGTTGGCTATGAAAACCTTCTTCAGACCACGGCTCTCCGCCATTCCGCAGCCTATGGAGAGCATTATCCCGTTGCGGAAAGGCACCACCGTAGATTTCATGTTCTCGTCTTCATAGTGGCCTTCGGGTATCGCATCCGCTCCCTCAAGGAGCGATGACTTGAAATAGTCGTGCATAAACGCCAAGGGTATGGTGATGTGCTCGATACCCAACATCTCACAGTGATACTTTGCAAACGCCTCTTCCCTCTTGTTATGGTTGCTTCCGTAGTCAAACGTAACCGCCAAGGCGATGTCGTCTTTCTTGTCATAGAGCAGTGTGACACTGTCCATGCCACCGCTCAATATTATCAGTGCGTCTTTCATTCTGTCAACTTTTTGCGGATGCAAAGTTAGTAAAAAACAACAGTATAAACGGTTTTAATTTGGCGATTACAGGCTTTTGGCGTAATTTTGTACACAAATTACATTACGTTTTACCCAAACTTCAAGATGAAAAGATTTATTGGTTTATGTCTGATGCTGGTGCTTGTGGCAGTGGCAGACGCACAGATGCTTGAGCCCGTCAAGTTCAGTTCGCAGTTGAAAACCGACGGTACTGCCGAGGGAGAAATCGTCTTCAGCGGAAAGATTGACAAGGGTTGGCACGTCTATTCCACCGATCTCGGCAACAGCGGACCGGTGCAAGCCGAACTCACAGTAGAGAAATCAGACGGTATAGAACTGGTCGGCAAACTCAAGCCGGTGGGCAATGAGATATCCAAATTCGACAATCTGTTCGGCATGAAACTGCGCTATTTCGAAGGTTCGGTGCAGTTTGTGCAGAAGATAAAGTTCACAAAACCGAAATACAACATCAGTTGTTACCTCACCTACGGAGCGTGCAATGACCAGAACTGTCTTCCTCCCACTGAAGTAAACCTCGTGAAGAGTGGCAACAGCCCTGCCGTGGCGAAGGCTGACGCAAAGGATGCGAAAGACAAGAATGCCGATGTCAATGACAAAGGTGCGGAAACAGCCAAGGCAGAAACGCCTGTCGCAGAAGCCAAGGACTCCGTTGCAGCGGAAGACACTGCCGCTACAGCAGAAACCGACAGCGTGAGCACTGCTGCCGTTTCCGAACTGTGGACACCTGTAATCGACACGTTGAGTGCACAGAGCGGCACAAGCGACGCTGCAAACTCTACCCTCCTCTACATCTTCCTTATGGGTATCATTGGCGGATTCGTTGCTCTGCTCACCCCCTGCGTGTGGCCCATCATCCCCATGACGGTAAGTTTCTTCCTGAAAAGGGCAAAGGATGACCGCAGGAAAGGTATCCGTGACGCCGTCACCTACGGCATTTCCATTGTCGTCATCTATGTGACGCTCGGTCTCGTCATCACCGCCCTGTTCGGTGCAAGTTCCCTCAATGCCTTGTCAACGAGTGCCGTCTTCAATCTGCTTTTCTTCGCTTTGCTCGTCATCTTCGCCGTAAGTTTCTTCGGATGGTTTGAGATTAAACTCCCCGAAAAATGGGGTAACGCCGTCGACAGCAAGGCAAGTTCCACCAGCGGACTGCTCTCTATCTTCCTCATGGCGTTCACCCTCAGCCTCGTGAGTTTCTCTTGCACAGGTCCGATTATCGGTTTCCTGCTCGTGCAAGTGAGCACTTCGGGCAGCATACTCGGCCCTGCTGTCGGCATGACAGGCTTCGCCATAGCCCTTGCACTGCCGTTCACGCTGTTCGCCCTCTTCCCCTCTTGGCTGAAGAGTACGCCGCGTTCGGGTTCGTGGATGACGACTATCAAGGTGGTATTGGGCTTCATCGAACTGGCGTTTGCACTGAAATTCCTCTCCGTGGCAGACCTTGCCTATGGCTGGCACGTCATGGACAGGGAGGTATTCCTGTCACTTTGGATTGTCATATTCGGTATGTTGGGTCTTTATCTCATCGGCATCCTGAAGTTCCAGGAGGACACTATCGGAGGCGAACAGAACAAGCCTATGCCCGTGCTTTGCATCATGATGGGTATGGTCTCGCTCGCTTTCTCCGTCTATATGCTGCCAGGTCTGTGGGGAGCACCGTGCAAGGCAGTGAGCGCATTCGCTCCTCCGATGAACACGCAGGACTTCAACCTCAACACCAAAGAGGTGCATCCGGCATACACCGACTATGAGGAGGGCATGAAGGCAGCGGCTGCTCAGGGCAAGCCGGCATTCATCGACTTCACCGGATTCGGTTGTGTCAACTGCCGCAAGATGGAGGCTGCCGTGTGGACTGACCCCTCTGTGGCTGATATCCTCAAGGACAAGTATGTGCTCATCTCGCTCTTTGTCGACGACAAGACTCCTCTTCCACAACCCATCACGGTGACTGAAAACGGCAAGGAGGTGCGCCTCCGCACCGTGGGTGACAAGTGGAGTTACCTGCAGAGATACAAGTTCGGTGCCAACGCACAGCCTTTCTATGTCACACTCGACAACGAGGGGAAACCTCTAAGCGGTTCTTTCGCCTACAAGGAAGACATTCAGGATTTCCTGAAATTCCTCAACGAAGGTCTCGGCAACTACGCAAAACAATGATTCTACAACAGGCAACGGCATACTGGACTACAGTATGCCGTTACTCTTTATAAATGTCACGGTCGACATCACCTCGCCTTCCGCACCGCCATCTGTCACCACCGACACGATGCCTTCGCCCTGCACACTCTTCCCTGTAAGGGGATTGATGATATGGGCGTGGTTCTCCGGCGTATTGCCCGAGGTGGTCAGGCACTGGTCTTTCAGACGGTATTCTTTGCCGTCGATGCGCTTCACAATCCAACCGTCACTGTCGGCGGTCTGACTGCCGAGAGCAAGCACCGAACTGTTGCCAAGGTTGACCAGGGCGGAAGCGATGCCGTGGCTCTCCAGTATGGGGCGTACGGCATCGAGGGCATAGCCTTTCAGAAAACCCGAAAGGTTGACCTTGCCCGAACAAGCCACGTCAAAAAGTCCGCCTGTGCGCCTTTTCCATTCGTCACAAAGGTCGAGTATGCGGCTCAATTCGGGCGATAACGCAGACCGCTCCAGTCCGCCTCCGTTGAACTTGCTCAGTTCACTCTGCGGATTGAAGCAGTTGCCCATTGTTTCTATCACGGCTATCCTGCCAGCCACCTCAGTGGCTACGGTGCAGTAGAAATCCTCGCTCTCCGTACCCGGCAGCAGGATGTCCACACGCGTGTGCATGGCAGAAAACCAGCAATAGAACAGATTCTCCGTTACACCTTCCTTATATATATGTGCCGGAGACACTTCTTACAGTTCCTTTATCTTGATGTTCTTGAACCACACCTCATCGCCGTGGTCCTGCAAAAGGATGTTTCCGTCGATGCGGTTGCCGAAGTCAGGCCAGTTCTTGTACTTGCTGTAGTCCACGAAAGCATCCCACATCTGCGTGCCACGCTCGTACTCCAGCATCTTCACTCCATTGAGCCAGTGCTCCACATGCTTGTCTTTCACTATGACGACAGCGGTGTTCCAGGCGTTGATGTCAAACGGTTTCTCCTCAGGAGCAGGTATCAGGTCGTAGAGCGAACCGAGTTTCCTGTTGCCGTTGACACCGAGTTTCGCATCGGGATGACGCTCATCGTCGAGAATCTGGAACTCGCATCCGATGGCAGAACCCTCACCTTTGTTCATGTCAGGGTCTACGAAATACTTGATGCCCGAGTTTGCCCCGGGCGTTATCTTGAAGTCTACCTTGAGGATGAAGTTGCGGTATGTGCGTGTCGTCACGATGTCTCCGCCGTTGGCACTCTCCTTTCCGTCGGCGCCGTTGACCTTGAGTATGCCTTTCTCTATACGCCATCCCTTTGTCGGGAAGGTGGCTATCTTCGCACCGCGCCAGCCGTTTGTGGTCTTGCCATCCCACAACAGTTTCCACCCTTCACGCTGTTCCTGCTCGGTCAGCGTGTTGTCCTGCGCCGACACTCCTGTGCTTGCAAGAAGTGCGACGGCCAATAACATTATTGCCTTTCTCATATTCCGTTTTGTTTATTGTTGGTTTGTGTTTCGCGAAAACGTTCCTTTTGCCCGTCAGATTTTGTAGAAATCCTCCCAACCACGGCGCGGCGGCATGCCTGCAAGCAGCGAGTTGGCGAAGTCATTGTTGGTAAACTGCTTCGTGCGGGGGTCGAAGAAGAGTTGCGCATTCAGTCTCTGCGCTATCACACCGAGACAGAATACCTGCGACAGAACGCCGTTGATTTCAAACGGCGACCGTGTTTTCTCCTCGCCCTTGCAAGCCCTCAGGAAGTTCACATAGTGGTTGCTCGGACTTTCGGGCACTACCGGCATCTTGCCTTTCCATTCCTCTGCCTTTGCCGACGGCAACATCTGGAGGACGCTGCCGTGCGAGCCGCCCTTGAACACGAGGTCTTTGGAGTAGACGATCTTGCCCGGATTGAGTTTCGCTATCGGTGTATCGCCCTGGTTGGTCGACGGTATGTTGGGGTTGTACTCGCTCTGTCCGTAGTTGGAAGGCACTTTCGGCAGATTGTCCGTACCGTCATACCATGTCACGTCACACGGCGGCATACCCTTCCGGGCACCGAATCTGAAGAGAATAGTCGACGAGAACGGGAAGAAGTAGTCGTTGTGTCCGTTGGCATACTGCATCGTTATCTCATAGGGCAACCCCAGTTCGAGGAACTCGTGTGCGGTGTCGAGGATGTGCGCGCCCCAGTCTCCGAGTGCCCCCATGCCGAACTCATACCAGCAGCGCCAGTTGCCGTAGTGGTACTTGTCGGAATAGTCACGCCAGCCACAGGCACCGAGCCATGTGTCCCAGTCAATGTCATTGTTGGGCAGAGGCTCTCCTTGCGGCATGTGCTTCATGTTCGCATCGAAACCGTGCCAGCGGCGCGAGTTGTTCATGTGCGCCGTTATCGCCGTCACATCCTTTATTATCCCTGCCTCCTGCCAAGCCTTCCACTGGAAGTAGTTGGCTTCGGAGTGTCCCTGGTTGCCCACCTGTGTCACCACCTCCGGGTGCTTCTTGGCGGCTGCCATCATCAGTTCCGCCTCGTGGAAGGTACGGCACATCGGTTTTTCCAGGTAAATGTGTTTGCCGTAGTTGAGTGCCATCATCGCCACTGGGAAGTGCATGTGGTCAGGCACTGCGGCGCACACGGCGTCGAAATGCGATGAGTAGGTCTCGAACATCTCACGGAAATCACGGAAGCGACGGGCGTTCGGATACATCCCGAGCACCTTCTGCGTGTGCTTTGCTCCCATGTCTATGTCGCACAGAGCCACCACATCGACCATTCCTGTCTTGCTGAACTCCTCGATATCCTGCTCTCCGCGGAAACCGATACCGATGTATGCTATCTTCACTTTCTCTTCTTTCTTGGCTGCTGCCGTGGACTTAACTGCGGCGTGCGACGTCAGATTGGGCACTCCGGCAACCGCCGCTCCTGCGGCAGCCATACCCATTTGCTTCAGAAAATCCCTTCGTGTTGACATGATTTGTTATTGTTTTGTTTGTTTATACTGTTGTTTTCCTTTCTTTTTTCATATCCTCACACCACTGGCTTGTAGTGAGGGACGAGTGCCTTCATCACGCTCCAGCCGATTATGTACGCCACCGAACAGAAGCAGAAGATGATGAAATAGCCTGCCTCCTTGCCCTCGAAGCCCATCAGACTGAACTCTTCGGGATGACGGCTTATGTATGTAAGGAAGAATCCAGTGCCTATATTGATGAGGAATGAACTGATTCCGCCTGCCATACCGTTGAATCCCGTAATGGTTGCCACCGTATTCTTGGGGAACAAATCCGAGCCTACACTGAACAGGTTGGCTGACCAGGACTGGTGGGCAGCCCCTACTATGCCTATCACTATCACCGTCAGCCACAGCGACACCCTGCCGAGTGGCTGGGCTACAAGTCCCAACAGGGGGAAGAGAGCAAAGATGAACATCGCCCTCATGCGGCAAGTGTAGGCATCACGGCCTGTCTTGTTGATGAATATTGTGGGCAACTTGCCTCCGTAGAGCGACAGCATGGTTATGGCATAGAGCACAAACAGCAGTATCTGTGCCATTGGCGTGTCGCTCGAATAGCCATAGACATCACTGATATACGCCGGTGTCCAGAAGAGGAAAAACCACCACACTCCGTCGGTGAGGAATTTTCCCAGCACGATAGCCCACGTCTGGCGCAGACACAGACACTCCTTCACCGACAGTTTGCGCCCGCCATCGTCAGCGGCTGACACCTCCTCACGGTCGGCGGTCTTTATGTATGTGCGCTCCGCTTCGTTCATGTGGGGGTTGCTGTCTATGGGCTTGTACACGAAATGCCACAGTCCCATCCACACGAAACCGAGTGCTCCGATGATGACAAAAGCCATCTCCCAGCCGTTGCCCACGCCCATATCCTTAAACGTGCGGGCAAGTGTCGGTATGCAGAGAGGGGCTATGAGTGCGCCCACAGTGCTGCCCGAGTTGAATATCGACGTGGCATAGCCGCGGTCTTTCTTGGGGAAATACTCCGCGGCAACCTTCACGGCAGCAGGGAAGTTGCCCGATTCTCCGAATGCCAGTATGCTCCTGCACAACAGGAATAGCCACACGCTGGTGGACAGTGCAAGCGAGAATGACGAGCCGAACGACAGCACACGCACGGCGGCAATGCCGTCAGGACCTTCTATCAGCGTCGTTGCCCAACCGCACAAGGCGTGCATACACGCACCGAGAGACCACACTCCGATTGCCAGCATATAGCCACGCTTTATGCCCAGCCTGTCTATGAACCTGCCCGACAGGGCATTGGAGAAGGCATAGACGAGCGAAAACACCGCCGCTATAATGCCATAGTCGGAATCCTCCCAGTGGAATTCGGGACGGATGAAGTCCTTCCATGTCAGCGACAGCACCTGCCTGTCCATATAGTTGATGGTGGTGGCGAAGAACAGCATTGCGCAAATCAGCCACCGATAGTTTGTCTTCTTGTCCATGAGACTTAGGCTTTCAAGGCATGGCACGCCGGTTCCGGTTCCGTGCCTTACCGATTATTATAACGCACTGACGTGCGTGATATTATACTCCACCCCGGTTTTCTCTCTCCCCGCCGAGGTCTGTCACTTGCCGTAAAGGGTCTTTGCGATTCCCATTTCCAGTCCACGCAGTTCGGCAAGCCCCCTCATACGTCCCAGACAACTGTAGCCCGGATTGGTCTTCTTGGCGAGATCATCTATCATCTGATGACCGTGGTCGGGTCTGAGAGGGATTGACTTGCCACGGCTCTGCTGTATTTCGAGCAAGGCTTTCATCACCTCATACATATCGACATCGCCCTCCAGATGATACGATTCATAGAAGTTGCCGTCGCTGTCACTCTGTGTACTGCGCAGGTGAACGAAGTGTATGCGTTCGGCAAAACGCCTCATCATCGCGGCACAGTCATTTCTGCGTCCCACGCCAAGCGAACCTGTACACAGGCAAAGCCCGTTGCTCTCGTTAGGCACGGCATCCACGAGTGCCTGGAAATCCTCCGCACAACTCATGACACGCGGCAATCCGAGTATCGGCATCGGCGGATCGTCAGGATGAATGACCATCTTCACGCCCACCTCGTCTGCCACAGGGCATATCTCACGGAGGAAAGCGATGAGGTTAAGGCGCAGTTGCTGCGGCGTGACATCACGGTATCTGTCCAGTTCGTCGTGGAAGTTGTCAAGCGTAAAACTCTCCTCCGAACCAGGCAGACCGGCTATCATGTTCCTCACGAGCGTGTCTTTCTCGGCGGCAGTCATGCGCTCCAACCGCTCCTTTGCCACCTTCTTGTCCTCGTCGGAATACTCCTTTTCCGCCTCGGCACGACGCAGTATGTAGAGGTCAAACGCCATGTAGGCGGCACGTTCGAATCGGAGTGCACGGCTGCCATCGGGCATCCTGTATGCCAAATCGGTGCGTGTCCAGTCGAGCACGGGCATGAAATTGTAGGTGACAACGGTGATGCCGCACTGCGCGAGGTTGCGTATGCTCTGCCTGTAGTTCTCGATGTAGCGTTCGAAATCGCCAGTCCGGGTCTTTATGTGCTCATGCACCGGCACGCTTTCCACTACACTCCATGTGAGTCCGGCAGCCTCCACCGTGTTCTTGCGCTTCATTATTTCCTCCACAGTCCACACTTCCCCGTTGGGAATATGGTGCAGTGCGGTCACTATGCCCGTCGCTCCTGTCTGGCGGATGTCGTCGAGTGACACCGGGTCACCAGGGCCATACCAGCGCCAGGTCTTTTCAGAGAGTATCGTGTTCATCTGTTTTCTGTCGTGTAGAGTCATATTGAGAAAGAGTCAAAACCGCCGTCAACAACGGAGAGCGCACCCGTGACGAATGTCGAGGCATCGCTGACAAGGTAGTGGATAGTGCCAAACAGTTCCCACGGCTCGGCGAACCTGCCTGCCGGGGTGTGTGCTATCACTGTCTCGCCGCGTGCCGTCAGCGAACCGTCCTCATTGGTCAGCAGGGCACGGTTCTGGTTGGTTATGAGGAAACCGGGCACTATGGCGTTGACACGTATTTCGGGACTGAATTTCATGGCGAGTTCTCCTGCCATGTATTTTGTGTAGTTTGCTATGGCAGCCTTTGCCGCTCCGTAGCCTGCAACACGCGTCAGCGGACGCAGAGCCGACTCCGAACAGAAGTTGACTATCGCCCCTTTGCCCTGTCGGGACATCTCTTCCACAAACACCTGGGTAGGTATCACCGTTCCGAAAAGGTTGAGTTGGACGACCTTTTCAAAAGCGTTTATGTCGAGGTCGAGGAAAGTCTTGTCAGGTGCTACCGTTGCTCCTGCCATATTGCCGCCCGCCGCATTGAGCAAGATGTCTATGCTCCCGAAATGGGAGATGATGTCACTGCGGTTCTGCACGAGCGTCTCACGGTCGAGCACATCTGTCTTCAGAAACAGCACGTCCCCCTTTGCCGAGAGCCTGTCCTGCAGTTGCAGGCCGGCAGTCTCGTTGAGATCGAGTATCGCCACGCGCGCTCCCTGTTCGAGCAGATACTCCGCTATGGCCTGTCCAAGTATTCCGCAGCCGCCTGTGATGACCGCTGTCTTTCCGCTGATGTCAAATAGGTTTCTCATCTGTGTTGGTTTTTTAGAATCCGAAATATTGTTTTGCGTTGTAGTAGCAGATGTCTTCCACCATGGCATTTATGCGCTCCATCTCGCTGCGGGGCATACGTCCGCTGTCCACATTGCCGCCAATCAGGTTGCACAATATGCGGCGGAAGTAGTCGTGACGTGGATATGAAAGGAACGAGCGCGAGTCGGTGAGCATACCGACAAAGCGGCTCAGCAGTCCCTGACGGGCGAGTGTGTTGAGTTGGTCGGCCATTCCGTCGAGACTGTCATTAAACCACCACGCTGTGCCATACTGCATCTTGCCAGGCACAGACCCGTCCTGGAAATTGCCTGTCATGGCTGCCACCATTGCATTGTCTGTCGGATTGAGGTTGTAGAGAATAGTTTTCGCCAGCCGATGCTCACTCTCGAGAGTGTCGAGGAAGCGTGCCATGTTCACGGCAGAACAACTGTCGCCCATAGTGTCGAAACCGCTGTCGGCACCGAGAGACCTGTACATGCGGCTGTTGACATTTCTCAGGGCGCCGAAATGATACTGTTGCGCCCAACCTTTCTCGTGGTTCATCCGTGCCAGTTCCAACAACAGATGGGTGCGGAGTTTCGTTTCGTCGTCACGGGAGAGGGTCTTTCCTGCCAGCACATCGTCGTAGAGGCTCGCCGCCTCTCTGCCGCTGCACTCTGCAAAAGGGAACTCTCCCAGTCCGGTGTCGGCGAGACGGCATCCGCAGGAAGCGAAATAATCATGGCGTCTGCGCAGTGCCTGCAGCAGAGTGTCGAGCGAACGGATGTCCGTGTCGGCGGCTTCCGACAGTCGGGCGACATAGTCGAGATAGCCATCACTGCCCACTGCCACCGCCTTGTCGGCTCTCCAAGCCGGCAGAACCCTCGTCTCAAAACCGCTCTGCTCTATCTGCCTGTGCCACGACAGGCTGTCTACAGGGTCGTCAGTGGTGCACACGACTTCCACGCGGTAGCGTCGCATCATGCCTCTTGCCGACATCGAGCCGCTGCGCAGCATCTCGTTGCACCGCTCATAGATATCCCTTGCCGTACGGCTGTTGAGGGTTTCGGTGATGCCGAAAGCCGTACTGAGTTCCATGTGAGTCCAGTGATAGAGCGGATTGCCCATGGTGTAGGGCACGGTCTCCGCCCATTTGCTGAACTTTTCCCAGTCGGAAGCATCGCCGGTGATATAGTGTTCGTCCACGCCATTGGCTCTCATGATGCGCCATTTGTAGTGGTCGCCGCCGAGCCACAGTTCAGTTATGCTGCGGTAACGGCAGTCCGAGGCTATCTGCTCGGGCGCAAGATGGCAGTGATAGTCGATTATCGGCAACCGTTCCGCATGGTCATGGTAGAGTTGGCGTGCCGTCTCGCCCTCCAGAAGAAAGTCCCTGTGGATAAATTCTTTCATGCTTTCAGTCCTTTGATGATGTCCGCACACTCACGGCACTTTCCGGTGATATACTCCCAGTCGCCTGCTTCTATCCTGTCTTTGGGAAACAGTTTCGAACCCATACCCACACAACAGGCGCCTGCCGACAACCATGCCGAGAGGCTTGCCTTGTCGGGTTGCACGCCGCCGGTAACCATTATGCGTGTCCATGGCATCGGAGCGAGGACGGCTTTCACGAATGCAGGGCCGAGCACTTCACCGGGGAAGACCTTGACAATATCACATCCTGCCTCCTGGGCAACGCCTATCTCCGTCACCGAACCGCAGCCGGCGATATAGGGGATGCCCCTGCGGTTACAGAGTTTCGCCACATCCTGACGGAAGATGGGACTGACGATGAAGTCCGCACCCGACTGTATGTAAAGGGCAGCGGTAGGTTCATCCACCACCGAACCTGCGCCCAAGGACAGTCCGGGGCACTCTCTGCGCACACGGCACGCCACTTCACGGAAAACCTCATGGGCGGCTTCGCTTCGGTTGGTGAACTCAAACACCTCTACGCCTCCGTCGAAACAGGCCTTCACGACACGGCATACCGTGTCGGCATCAGTGTGGCAGAACACAGGCACAAGTGATGTCCTGCACATCTTGCCCAGCACTGTCAGTTTATCATATCTTGCCATAACAGGTCTGATTTTATCGTTCCACTCTTCCGTTTCCGCTCCCTGCCGCCAGTGCCTCCACCTCTTCCGGCGTGACCATGTTGAAGTCTCCGGGGATGGTATGCTTGAGGGCGGATGCCGCGACGGCAAATTCCAGAGCCTCTGCCTGTGTCTCTTTCGTCAGCAGACCATGTATCAGTCCGCCGGCAAAGGCATCTCCTGCACCCACACGGTCCACTATCGGCAATATGTCATAGTGCCTTGACTCGTGGAAAACCTGCCCGTCGAAGATGATGGCTTTCCACCCGTTGTGGCTCGCAGAGTAGGACTCGCGCAGCGTGGACGCCACACAACGGCAGCCATAGGTGCCGACAATGGCGCGGCACACGTCCTTATAGCCTTCCGCCGACACTTTTCCTGCCTCCACGTCACTGTCGGGAGCGAGACCGAGACACTTCGCTGCGTCCTCCTCATTGCCTATGCAGACATCGACAAAGCGCATCAACGGCTTCATCACTGCCTGTGCCTCCTCGGGCGACCACAGTTTCTTGCGGTAGTTGAGGTCTGCCGACACCGTCACGCCATGACGCTTTGCGGCACGACAGGCAGCCTCTGTCACAAGAGCCGCCGAGGGCGACAGAGCCGGAGTTATGCCCGTCCAGTGAAACCAGTCGGCACCCTGCATGATGCTGTCGAAGTCAAAATCCTCCACCACAGCCTCCGCTATGGCCGAGTGGCTGCGGTCGTAGATGACCTTGCTCGGGCGCATGGCGAAACCGTTCTCGAGGAAATAGATGCCCACACGCTCTCCTCCACGGTTCACGAAGGCGGTGTCCACGCCGTAGCGACGCAGGAAATTGACCGCTCCCTGCCCTATTTCATGACGCGGCAGACGGCTCACAAAACACGAGTGATGGCCGAATGCAGCCAGACTGACCGCCACATTCGCCTCACCGCCGCCGTAGCACAGGTCGAGCGAAGCGGCCTGCACGAAACGTCCGTTGGCAGGAGGGGTCAGACGGAGCATTATCTCTCCGAGAGTTATAATCTTTGCCATGATGACTGAAGATTTAAGTTTTTCGTTTTGTCAGAATTGCACTGGCGTTGTCACCGAGGAGCAACACCATTGTGGGCGCAAAGGTAGCGCATCCGCAGACAAGTGACAAGACATCACGGAAGAAAAACGGCGCAAACGTTTGCGTACACCTTTTATATAGTGGCATGATGATTTTTACACACCATAATTCGTATATTTGCAACAGGAAAAGCAACCGCAGGAAAACGGAGAAGCATATTATGGAAATGAAGAAGAAAGTATCGCTCAAGGACATTGCCGACACTCTCGGCGTGAGCATCGCCTCGGTGAGCCGCGCTCTGCACGGCAGTCCCGAGATAGGCGAGGAACTCCGGGAGCGCGTGAAGTACCTTGCGGAGAAGTGGAACTACCGTCCCAACCCGTTCGCACAGAGCCTGCGCAAGGGCTCGCCAAAGATCATCGGCGTGCTGACACCGTCGATAAACTCGCATTTCCACTCTTCGGTGATAGCGGGAATAGAGGACGAGGCACGCCAGAAAGGCTATTCCGTGATATGCGCCAACTCCCATGACAACTGCCACGACGAGGTGGAATGCATCGACAACCTCATATCCATGCACGTCAACGGCATCATAGCCTGCCTGTCACAGGAGACCACAGACTACAGCAAATTCGAAAGTCTGGCTGACAACAACGTGCCGACGGTGCTCTATGCACGCACCTGCCTCAACGACAGGCTCTCGTCAGTGGTGTCAAACGACACCATTGCCGCCGAACAGTCCACCCGCCACCTCATCAAGCAGGGTTGCCGCAGGATAGGATTTATCGGAGGACCCAACCATCTCGACATGGTCAGGCGGCGCAAGCACGGCTTCATCGAGGCGTTGCACGAAGCGAAGATAAGCGTCTCTCCCGACTTCTTCCGCTGCGGGAAACTCTCGCGCCAGACGGCATACGAGTCCACACGCAGCCTCATAGAGAAGCAACAGGTGGACGGAATCATGGCTATCAACTACGACTGCGTCTACGGCGCACTCGACGCCATACGCGAAAAGGAGCTGCGGATACCCGAAGACATAGCCCTCATAGGCTTTGTCGACACACCCGACGTGCGCTATCTCACACCGCCCATATCCTCCATAGCCGACGAATCGTTCCGCATGGGACAGCGGTCATGCCAGATTCTGCTCCAGCACATAGACGGCACGAAGAGCATATTCCACGAAGTGCTGCCCATGAGGATAAACATCCGCAAGAGCAGCGTGAGGATTCCGGGAGCCGACAACATCTGAAAGTCGGCACGGAAACCGTTGCAACACGATGTCCGGGGGGCGTTCCTACAATGCAGGAACGCCCCTCTTGCTTCCCGAAAGCACCGTTCTTGCGGCGGCACATCAGACGTGGTACAATCGTATGTCGTCTGAAGTACGATTGTACATCACATGAGGTACACCCGTACATCATATGATGTACCGCTGCAAAAGCACCGTTTCCAGACTGCGAAAACACTGTCCACGCACCGCAAAAACACCGCTTTGCGCAAACGTTTTCGTTAGTTTTCCTCCATTAAAAACAGACTTCCGCTCCAAACAATGGTAACTTTGCGGCAGTCTTCCCTTAGAACTGAAAACCGCAAAACCATATTCCTGTGAAGGACAGAAGACTCTCCTGAAGGCACGAAACAACCTGACTAAAGCCAAAGAAATGTCTAACCCTTAAAAACTATCGTAATGAAACAAAAAGCATTATTGTCCGTCATGCTTCTGATTTCGTCCGTGGCGTTTGCCCAAAGCGGAAAGAAGATAACGGGCGTTGTCACAGACACCAACAATGAACCGCTGATCGGCGTGAGCATAATGGTGAAAGGCAGCAACCAAGGCACAATCACCGACATCGACGGAAGGTTCTCCCTGCAAGGCGAAGAGAACCAGACGATAGTGGCATCCTATGTGGGCATGACCACGCAAGAGGCGGTGTTTACAGGCAAACCGATCTCTCTCGTGATGCAGGACGTCTCCCACGGACTCAACGAAGTGGTGGTCGTGGGCTACGGCACCATGAGAAAGAAGGACCTCACGGGGTCGGTAACGCAGATCAGACCTGACAAGATAGCCGCCGACAACCCCAAGACCGTGCAGGACATTCTGCGCGGAACGGCAGGACTTAATGTCGGTTACGACAGTTCGGCAAAGGGTGGCGGGTCGCTGAGCGTACGCGGACAGAGATCTGTCTACACGAGCAACAACCACAACTCGCCGCTTCTCATTCTCGACGGCATGATGTTCTACGGCGAACTCTCGGAGATCAACCCCGACGACATCGAGCAGATAGACATTCTGAAAGACGCCTCCTCGGCTGCCATCTACGGTGCCAAGGCTGCCAACGGCGTCATCATCATCACGACAAAGAAAGGAAAGCAGGGCAAGCCGACGGTGAACCTGAGCGTCAACACGGGGTTCACGCAGAAGTCAAACTTCCGTGACAGGTGGGACAACCAGGCCGACTACCTGCAGCACTATCAGGACTGGCTCGAGAAAAGCACCTATGGCGCTGACGCCGACGGCAACTGGACGGCTTACCAGACTGGCGCAAGGGCTGCCACACCGGGCTATTACTCCAATCCGAACAGTCTGCCCTCGGGTGTGGACATAGACACATGGCGCGGCTACACCTCCAACAGCGACGGTGAATCCGACCTGAGCATCTGGGCAAGAAGGCTCGGTTTCAAGGACGGATCAAACGCCTTGCAGAACCTGCTCGACGGAAAGTTCACCAACTGGGAGGACCTTTGCTTCAGGACAGCATTCAACCAGGACTACAACGCAAGCGTGAGCGGAGCGACAAACAACGCCAACTACTACCTGTCTGTAGGCTATATGGACAACCAGGGTGTGTGGGTGGACGACAACTACAAGACTATACGCGCCAACATGAAGGTGAACATGAACGTGACAAAGTGGCTTGAACTCGGTGCGAACGTCAATTTCCAAGAGCGGACCGACGGTGCCATCGACATCGACCAGGACGCCCAGTTGCGCACAAGCCCCTACGGTGACTACAAAGACGCCAATGGCAAATACGTGCAGTACCCTCTTGACGGCAACTATTCACAGCAGGGATACAACTACTGGTACAATCTCGACTACTATGAACTGGAGAAAGGCTACACGACTTTCAACACCATATTCAACGCAAAGGTGAAACTTCCGTTCAACATAACCTACAGTTTCAACGCCGCACCACGCTACCAGTTCTTCCACGACCGCTATTTCATGTCGGCAGACATACCCGGAGCAATCCCCACAAACAAGGGTGTGAACCGCGAACAGGCGAAACGGTTTGACTGGTCGCTCAATAACACAATCTCATGGAACTACACTTTCGCGCGGAAACACAACATCACGCTCACGCTTGTGCAGGAAGCGGAAGACAGGAGATACTGGTCTGACCGCATAGAGGCACGAAACATACAGCCATCTGACGCTCTCGGATTCCACAGCACACAGAACGGCGACAAGGAGGCAAGTTCTTTCAGCAGCAACGACAGCCATCAGAGTGCCGACGCACTGCTCGCCCGCGCATTCTACTCCTACAATGACCTCTACATGCTCACCGCTTCCATACGCCGTGACGGATATTCGGCATTCGGATCTGCCAACGTTTACGCCACATTCCCGTCGGTCGCGCTGGGCTGGACATTCACTAACGAGAAGTTCTGGCAGTGGCATGACATCATGGACTACGGCAAACTGCGCGCCTCATACGGACGTAACGGCAACCGTTCGCTCGATAACCCGTACGTGGCACTGTCCAATCTCGTCGCAGGATCGTACATGGGATACGCCACAGGAGGCAACGGGAGCGACACGGAGCAAATAAAGACTCTGCGTGCGGAGCGTCTCGCCAACCCGAACCTCATGTGGGAGAAGACAGGGTCGTGGAATTTCGGACTTGACTTCAGTTTCCTCAACGGCAGACTGAGCGGTTCGTTGGAGACATACTTCATGAAGACGACCGACATGATCATGAACCAGAAGATACCAAACTTCACAGGCTTCGCCTCGATAACGACCAACTTGGGGCAGGTGAACAACGACGGTGTGGAACTGACCCTCAACTCCAGCAACATCGACACGGAGGATTTCAAGTGGGACACCAACTTCAACTTCGCCTACAACAAGAACACTATCAAGCACCTTTACTACACCTACGAGGACGTGACCGATGCCAACGGCAACACAATCGGCACAAAGGAGAGCGACGACCGCACAAACGGCTGGTTCATCGGACAGAGCATCAACGAGATATGGGACTATAAGGTGACCGGAATATGGCAGAAGGACGAATGGGAAGAGGCTGCCAAGTACGGTCAGGTGCCCGGAGACCCGAAGGTGGCCAACCTCTACACCGACGACGACATAATCAACGAGGACGGCACACGCACCGCCGTGTACAACGACAAGGACAAGACTTTCCTCGGAACAACGGTGTCTCCGTTCAGGTGGTCAATGCGCAACACGTTCACATACAAGAATCTGTCGCTGTCAATCAACATGTATTCCTATATGGGACAGAAGAAAGCGCGCACCGATTACCTCAACAATGATGACGACGGCGGCCGAATGACCTACTGTCTGGGAAACATGCCCGCCAAGACATACTGGACTCTCGACAACCCGACCAACCATTACGCACGCATAGAAGCCAAAGGTCCCACGGGAGCACAGACGCCTCCGATGATATACAACGGCTCTTTCATCCGCCTGGACAACATCACGCTGGCATACTCGCTGCCGAAAGACCTCATCGGGAAATGGAACATACAGAGCGCAAAGGTGTATGCAACCGTCAAGAATGCGGCCATGTGGAGGGCAGACCGCCACTGGGAATACGGAGACATCGAGTCAGAAGGACTCGCAGTGAGGAGTTACACATTGGGAATAAACCTATCATTCTAATCTACAGAAAAGACAATTATGAAAAGGAACAACAATAAAGCAAGAATAACAATACTCGGTTCGGTGCTGGCAACGGCAGTCCTTTTTTCCGGATGCAGCAAGGATTTCCTCGAGACAGACCCGCTCTCGTTCTACGAATCCGTAACAACATTCTCCACGGAGTCTGGTCTCAAGGCTGCCATGGCAATGTGCGACAGAAACCTGAAACTGTATTACTCGCGCAACGACAACGAGATGATACCGCTGCCGACGGAGTATATGTTCTCTGACCTCGGTGCTGCCTCCGCCACAGACAAGACAAGAATGCTCAGCAATCCGGCGGAAGACCTGACCCCAAGTTCCGAAACGAGCGAGAGCAACCTCAACAGAACCAATTCCATACTCTACTTCTGGGTGCAGAGTTACAAGGCGGTCATGTGGGCAAACACCATTATCCAGTATGCCCCGAAAGTGAACGGCCTGGACGAGAACATCATGCACGCTTATGTGGGAAGAGCCTATTTCCATCGCTCATGGATATATCTGAACCTCCTCATGCAGTTCGGTGACCTGCCATTGGTGACGAAAGTGATCGAAGTGCCGAAGCAAAACTACAAGTCAACGAAACGTGATGCTATTCTCGACATGCTGATTCTCGACATGGAGAAAGCCGTAGAGTGGGTGCCGGAACAGAGCGACATGGAGTCTATAGGTATGGCAAACAAGGGTGCCTGCAAGGTGCTGCTCGCCAAACTCTACCTTGCAAGGGGCGAATACACCAAGGCAAAGAACCTCTGCGACAATCTTATAGAGGGCGGAACATACTCTCTGATAACCGGCGACCAGTTCGGTGACTTCTACGAAAACAGTGCTCCAGAGACATGGAAGGTGACACGCAACGTGATATGGGATATGCACCGGCCGGAGAACAAGTTCCGTTCGGACAACAAAGAGATAATAATGGGCATACCCAACCGCGGTTCCGACAAGGAGTCTTTCGTCAATATGCTCACCATGAGAATACTGTATCCGTTCTTCTTCAACAACGGACTGACCGACGTGGACGGCAAACAGGCATTGCAGAACTACAAGCGCAACAACTCGAAATACGATGCCAACTACGACTATGCAAGGGCTTTGGGACGCGGAATAGCCACTTACCGCACCTGCTACTGGTACACCCACGGTCTGTGGGAGGTCAACAACACTCTGGACAAGGGCGACCTCAGGCACAGCGTGACCCACGGCAACTGGATGTGCATGGACTCTCTGAGGGTCAACAACAAGGATTCGAGGCACTATGGAGAGAAACTGCGCTTGCGCAACGACGAGGGCAAACTGCTCTGCAACGACACTATACGCCGATGGTATGACGTTCCGCACTACAAACTCTGGCTTGACGACCCCGTGGCAGAGGCGGATCTCACTGGCAGCGACGGCTACCGAGGCGCACGCACAGGCGGCAATGCAGACTGGTATCTCTACCGTCTGGCAGAGGTTTATCTTCTGCGTGCCGAGGCGAAATTCTATCTCAATCCGTCGGACCCGACCATTGCCGATGACCTAAACGCCATACGTCAGCGCGCGAAATGCAGCCAACTGTACAGCGGAACATGCACTATCGGCGACATAGTGAACGAACGTGCACGCGAACTTTACTTCGAAGAGTGGCGCAATGTGGAACTCACACGCATCTCACTCTGCCTTGCGAGAAGCGGAAGACCCGACGAATGGGGCAACACCTATGACCTCAACACCTTCGACAAACAGTCCGGTGTGGACCGCACGGGCGGCAGTTACTGGTATCAGAGGTGCATACAGTATGGCATATACAACAAGGAAGGAAGGCTCAGCCTCGTCGCCACCAACGCCAACCCGTTGTATCAGATGGACAAGAAGAACATCTACTGGCCTATACCGGAGGTGGCTATCACCGGCAACTCCAAGGGTGTGCTGCACCAGAACTACGGTTACACCGGCTACGACGAGAACTGCTCCGAATGGGAAACATGGCAGGAGGCGGTAGCCGACGAAGAAAAGACGGAATAGGAAAAAACTTTCAGGATGCCGTGACATCTCCGTGCACGGCATCCTGAATTTGGAAAGACAGTAAACAAAGATGCCAATTCTACAGGAACTGGCATCTTTGTTATGTTGTAATCCATGTCTGCGGCTGAGACTATGACTGGCAAGGGGCTGCCGAAAGACAACCATGCCGAGGCGGTATTATACGCAACTGCTCTTACGGCAGTTGTATGTAATGCAGCGAACCCTCACGGAGTTTGAAGTCTGTGCCGTCGAAATCGAGGGTAACAACGGCTGTCTTGCGCGGCGACACCTGTGTGGCACTGTAGTGGGTGTGGAACACATATTTCCAGTCACCGTCGCTGTCGCGGAACAGGTCGCCGTGTCCGGTGCCGTTGGCACCTATCACTCCACGCACGATTATCGGCTCACCGTGTTTCGTCCACGGTCCGAGCGGCGACTTGGCGGTGGCATATCCCACGGCGTAGTCGATGTTGCGGAAGTCGTTGCAGGAATAGAACAGATAGTAAGTCTTGCCTATCTTTACCACTGTCGGACCTTCGGAGACTTTCCACTGGGCATTGGCGGTGTCTTCCCAGCCTCCCTCTGCGTGCAGACATTCGCGCGTGGTGTTCTCCTTGAGCGACTTCATGTCCTTGTTCATCTCCGACACGAAGATGCGGTTACCGTCCTGCAGACGGACGTGATAGAGGTAAGTCTTCTTGCCATCAAAGAACACGAACGGGTCTATTTCCTTGGTCTTGGCAGGTATGCACTCGGGGCTGTCCTGAGTGAAAGGACCGAGAGGAGAGTCGGAAGTGGCTACGGCAATCTGTTCGTTGGCGGTATAGACGAAGTAATACTTGCCGTCTTTCTTGAACACTTGCGGTGCCCAGAAGCCCTTTGTGCCCCATGTCTTGTCGCTTTTCTTCAGGCAGAAGCCGTCGTCAAGACCGCAAGGGCCTTCCCATTTCTTCAAATCTGTGGACTTGTAGACCTCGAATCCCTCTCCCTTATGGCCGTTCTGTACGCCTGTGCCATAAAGATAGTATGTGCCGTTGTCGTGGAATATGGTGGGGTCGGCAAGGAGCATACTGCCGAATCGGGGGCGTTCGGAGACAGTGGAAGGGCGGTCGCCTGCCATGTGCGGCCAGCCGTCAACCCACTCGACACGGTCGAGGAACACCTGACGGCCGCCGTCGGGGTCATCACGAAGGAAGCCGTGGTATATCATCCAGTCCTGTCCTGCATCGTCAGTGAATATCTCTCCGTTGTGTCCGGGACCTGCTACCTTGTCGCTACTCCACAGCATGACCTCATGATGGTTGTCCAGAAGGCTGCGTCCCTGTTTGTCTACATAGGGACCGAGGAGCGATTTGGATCTGCCGACGGTAACATGATAGGTACTGCGTGCGCCCTCGCAGCAAGAGCCGGAAGATCCAAACAGATAATAGTAGCCGCCGTGCTTGTGGATGTAAACGGCCTCCATGAACGAGCCAGACACCTTTGTTGGCTTTGAGCCGGGCTTGATGCTGAGGCAGTCATCGGAGAGTTCGATGTACCAGATGCCGTGGAATGATCCCCAGAAGAGATATTTGTGACCGTCCTCTTCATAGAAATCGGGGTCGATGGAGTTCTGTGTGTCCAGTTCTTTGGATATGAACAGCGCGCCGTGATCGGTAAACGGTCCTGCCGGACTGTCGGCAGTGGCGACACCGATGCCGGCATCCCACTCGCCTCCCCATGTGGACTTGGCGTAGAACATGACATATTTGCCATCGACATAGTTTATGTCGGGAGCCCAGATACCGGCCTTGCTGTTCCACTTGGGACGTGTCTCCGGCGTGAAGGCAGTGCCGACAAACTGCCAGTCAACAAGATTCGGGGAACGGTAGATCGGCGTATTGCGGATGTCTTCCGTGGAGTAAAGGTAGAAATAACCGTCGTTTGCCCTTATTGCTGTAGGGTCGGGTGACGACGTGCGGATTACCGGATTGCGGTAGCAATCATCCGTGTTCTGCGCACAAACGGCGGCAGACGACACGATGACGCAGGCTGAAAGAATGTTTCTAAGGTTCATATTTCAAGGTCTTTAGAGATTTGATTTCTGCGGATTTCCCACACTCTCGGTACAAAGGTAAGCCTTTTCCACGAGATAAAAGCCACATCGGAATAAAAACAGACGAGTATTCAGGAATGCAGACTACTCCTCCATGCCTGCGGAGTTGTAGTTCTGCTGCATACCTTCTTCGCCTCCTTCCTGACGGCGGTTCTTGGACTTCATGTTGCCGAAGTTCCATGTGAGCGTGGCGGAGAAACCGCGCGAGTGGCGGCGGTTGATCTGATGTCGGCTGTAAGTGTCGCTACCCGTGTTGGTCTCCCATTTGCGCGAGTCGAGCAAGTCGCGGCAGTTGACGGACAGGGTGAACAGTTTGTTGAGGAAATTCTTGCGGATACCGAAATCCATGAGGTATGTTGCCGGACGGTAGCCCTGGGTTATCGCCTGGCGCGAACGGTAGCGTCCGCTGACCTGAACATTGATGTCATAAGGCAAGGCAAGGCTCGCCTGCACACGGGCATTCCATGTGAAGCGTTTCTGTTCGGCACCTGTCACTGTCTGGTTGTTGATGACATAGGAGAAACCGTCGAGTTTATAATAGTATGCGTTGACGTTAGTGGTAAGGTCGAGAATGCGGAACAGGCGGTTCTTAACTGTCAGTTCGGCTCCAGAAGAGGTACTCTTGGCAAGGTTCATGCTGGTGGAATACATTATGTCCTCAGTGAGGTCACGGTATGTAATGCGCTGCATGACGTCAGTAGTGGGACGGTAGTAGAGCGAAAGGAGCATGGAATGCTCTGTCCAAGTGCGGAGATAGTTGAACGAGAACGAGTTTGAGAACTCGGGGGTGAGTTCCGGATTACCGAAAGAAATCATTGTCGCGTCACGCGTATCGCGGAAAGAGTTGAGTTGTCCTCCCCACGGACGGCGTAGACGACGGGTGTAGTTGAGTTGCAACTGGTCGTTTTCCGTTATCTGGTAAGAGGCGAACAGACTTGGGAACAGTTGGAAATAGTCCTTATTGAACGGTGCATTCTTGGCTGCCCCGGCATATTCCTGATCCCAGTCATAACTCTCGGTGTGCACCTTCCAGTACTCTCCGCGCAGTCCGCCAATAAGTCCGAACTTGCCGAACTTGAGGTTTGCGGTGAGGTAGAGGGCGTGAATGTTCATGTCATAGATGAATCTGTTGAAATAGACATGGTCTTCATAGGCGGAATAGTCCTTGTCCGGGTCAACGGAGTCAAACACTTCCGGTTTCTCGCCTGTGTTGTCAGACGCTTCGAAACTCTGCTGGGGGGTGTTCTCGTGCGAGGCTTCCCAGTTGTAGCCTGTCTCTATCTTGAAATTGTCTGTTATCTGGTTCTCATAGTCAAGCCTGGCTTCGAACGAGTGGTTGCCGATGTTCTGCGGGCGGAACTGCCATGTGTAGACATCGGGCATGGAGGCTGTGGTAAGCGTACTGTTGTCGGTGAAGTCACGGTAGAAATTGTTGTTGTCGCTCGACCACTTGTCAGCAGAGAAATTGAAATCGAGTTTGTGGGTGGCAGACCACTCGTGAGTGTAGTCAAACTCACCGTGCAACATGTGCATCTTGTCCGATCCCGCAGTGCGGCGTGTCATGGTGTAAGGGTCGAAAACATTGCCGTCGGCATCATACTGACCATAGTTGTAAGGAGTCGTTGTACGGTTTTCGTGACCTCCGTTCATAAACATTCCGGTGAGAGAGATGTCGTCCTGTTTGGTGGCATGGAAGGTCAGACCCGCCCGAGTGAACAACATATTGCCCCATTGCTTCTCGTCTGCACTGTAGTTTTGGAAACTGTTGTACTGGCGGCTGCCGTCTTCTGCCGTGGTAAAGTTGTCCTGTTGGCTCTCGGTATAGCCCACATTGGCGTGGTGGCGGTAGCCGACACTGGCGAAAGCGTCAAGCAGGCCGGAGTTGTAATTGATGTTGAATGACGTGTTTGCACCGCCGTGTGTGTCGCCGCCAGCCTGCAGTGAACCGTAGTAACCTGCCTGTCGGTTTTTCTTCAGCACGATATTGATGATGCCGGCAGACCCTTCGGCGGAGAACTTTGCCGAGGGATTGTCGATGACCTCTATCCTTTCTATATCTTCTGCCGGCAGTTGTTGGAGAATCGTTGCACGGTTGTCGGTAGTCAGACCCGATGCCTTGCCGTTGATCCACACCTCTACCGACGAGTTGCCACGCAGGGATATGTTGCCGTCATTGTCGACTTCCACTGACGGAATGTTCTCGAGAACGTCGCTCGCAGCCTGCCCCGAACTGGTTATCATCTGACTTACGTCAAACGACTTGCGGTCTACCTCGAGTTTCATTGCCGAGCGCTGCCCCGTCACCTGCACCTCTTTCAACTGGCGGGAGTCCTCCGCCATATAGAGAGCATTGAAGTTCTGGCTGGTGTGAGTGGCGGAAATCTCAAACGTGCGCTCCACTTCCTTATAGCCGACATACGACAGTCGAAGCGTGTATGTTCCGTTCTTGAGCCCCTCAACATAAAATTTGCCGTCGGCATCTGTCATTGTGCCGCCGGCAAGATCGGATGAGCCTTGAAGCGTCACCTGCACGGTGACAAAACTGAGAGGTTCTACAAGTTGCTTGTCAAATACTGTACCCTTAACTGAGCCTTGGGCTAAGGCGATAACAGAACTCAGCGCAAAGAGCGCAGAGAGAACGATTTTGTTCATTTATCCCGAGAAATAGGTTTATCCGCGCTTATATGCGCATCTTTATAATAGTAGGCACTAACACCAATTAGCCTTAGTTTGTACCCCCACCGAGAATCGAACTCGGATCAAAGGTTTAGGAAACCTCCGTTCTATCCATTTAACTATAGGGGCGAATATCGGGACAGTACATCATGACTGTCGGTACAGTCCCGATATCTATAACACGGTTATCACTCAGCCTTACCGCTGTTGTCTTCCACTGTCTGCTTTGCCAAACGGTTCTCTACCTTGTGACCAAGGACGAGGTAAGCCACCGGCGAAGCAATGAAGATAGAAGTAAGCGTACCAGTAGTGACACCGAGTATCATTGCGAACGAGAAACTGCGGATGCTCTCTCCACCAAGGAAGAAGATACAGAGCAACACGAGCAATGTACTTGCAGAGGTGTTGATAGTACGCGTAAGAGTCTGGTTGATAGAGTTGTTGAACGTTGTCTGTATGTCCTGCTTCTTGTGCAGACGCAGATTTTCACGGATACGGTCGAACACAACCACCTTATCATTGATAGAATAACCTATCACTGTCAGCACAGCACCGATGAATGTCTGGTCTATCTCAAGCGAGAACGGCAGTATGCCCCAGAAGAGAGAGTAGACACCGAGTACCACCATTGTGTCCACGACAAGTGCAACGACTGCACCGACAGAGAACGCCAGATTGCGGAAACGGAGCAAAATGTAGAGGAAGATCCCGAGAAGTGCGATGAGGACACTGATGATAGCACCATAGGTAATGTTCTTCGCGATAGACGGACCTACCTTTGTGGAACTGATGATAGAGCCACCAGCACGTACGTCTGGGTTCTTGAATGTCGCCAAGTCAGCCTGAGACACAAGTCCAGCCTTCTTCAGAGAGGTGTAGAGAATATTCTCCGCCTCGTCATCAACAGTCGGTGAATTGGAGTCAATCTTGTAGTTCGTAGAGATACGGATTGTCTTGTGGTCTGTTCCGAGGGCAAGTGCTCCTGTAGTGCAACCGGGGAATGCGTCAGCGATAACGGTGCGCACCTGCTCCGGTTCTGTCGCTTTCTCAAACTGGATGACATAGTTGCGGCCACCGGTAAAGTCGATGCTTCTCGACATACCGCGTACAATGAAACTGATGCAGAATATCACCATCAGGATGCCGGCTACAATGAAACTCTTCTTATAGAGCGACATGAACTTCACATCAAGCCCCTGCAGCAGGTTCTTTGATATCGATGTACAGAACTTGATGTTGAGCCAACGGTCCTTACTGAACTGGTGCTCGTACACAAGACGTGTCAGATAAACAGCCGTAAAGAACGAACAGATGATACCGATAATCCAGGTTGTGGCAAATCCGCGGATAGGACCTGTACCGAATATATAAAGTATCACGCCCGTGAGAAGTGATGTGATGTTCGAGTCAAAGATAGCGGAGAAAGCGTTGCTGTAACCTGCGTTGAGAGCCTGCTTGATGCCGAGACCGCGGCGAAGTTCCTCTTTTATGCGCTCATAGATAAGCACGTTAGCATCCACAGCCGTACCCAACGACAGCACCATACCGGCAATACCCGACATTGTCAATGCCGCCTGGAACGACGTCAGTATTCCGAGGGTAAAGAAGATGTTGACAAGCAGAGCGCAGTTTGCCATCATTCCGGCGTTGAAGTTGTACATCAGAATCATGTAAAGCATCAACAGAACGAACGCAATCACAAATGATATGATACCCTGCTGTATAGACTGAGCACCGAGAGTAGGACCTACGACCTCTTCCTGCACGATTCTTGCAGGAGCAGGCATACGTCCTGACTTCAGGGTATTTGCCAAATCCTTTGTATCTTCGATAGTAAAGTTACCGGTAATTGACGACTGTCCGCCGCTGATTTCGCCGTTTACACGCGGTGCGGAGTAAACAAGTCCGTCGAGAACAATGGCTATTGCCTTGTTGATATTCGCCTTTGTCAGCGCTGCCCAGCGGCGTGCGCCTTCAGAGTTCATGGTCATTGAAACCTCAGGAGAACCGGATGTACTGTTGAACTGGTCACTTGCCGTAGTCACAACATCACCCTCCAGAGGAGCGCGACCTGACGACTGGGTGACCTTTATGGCATGAAGTTCGTACACATTCTTGACTCCTATGCCATCAGCAGGCTTTGCGCTCCACAACAGTTTCAGGTCAGACGGCAGCACTTGCTTGGCTGTTTCCGAGTGAATAATTGTGTTTACGGCAGCCGTATCACGCACATTGGCATAGCCTACAAGGCTGAGTGAGCGTCCGCCAGTTGTCTGCAGGATTGAGAGCAACGGATGTTGCTTCTTCAATTGCTCGTCAGTTACAGACGATGCAGCAGCCTTGGCATCAGCCTTGGAGTCCTTTATCTCGAACTTTGCAGTTGCCTTCTTCACCTCGGGCTGTGCGCTTGCGCTGTCAACAGCAACTGAGTCAGCAGCGGCTTTCTTGTTGTCCAAGGCTGCCATACGGGTGTCAAGTTGACGGAGGTAAGGTTCTATCTCTTCGGAATTGTAAGTCTCCCAGAACTCAAGATTTGCCGAACCCTGAAGCAACTTACGCATACGCTCCGGCTCACGGATACCCGGCATCTCAACCATAATCTTGCCGTCCTGTCCCTCAAGTTTCTGAATATTGGGCTGAACAACGCCAAATTGGTCAATACGCGCACGAACCACATTAAACGAGTTGTCGATTGCATCCTTCACAGACTCACGCAAAGCCTTTTCAACTTCCTTGTCTGAACTCTGCGGAGAAACCTTTCCCTGCAACTGCTGGGTGGCGAAAATCTCTGCCAGACGGTGTCCCGGAGCGTTCTTCCGGTAAGCGTCAATGAAGAGAGAGATAAAGTCACTCTGGCTCTTCTCTTCCTCTTTCTTCGCCTCGTTGACAGACTTCACAAAAGCAGCGTCAGTCTTGTGGTCTGCAAGAGTTTCCACGAGATCCGGCACGGAAATCTCCAAGATAACGTTCATACCGCCCTTCAGGTCAAGACCGAGACCAATCTGTGTCTCAAGACACTTCTGGTAAGAATAGATACCGAGGTATCTCACCGAGTCCTTATAGTCCTGTCGGGACACCGGATCCTCAATCTTTGCAGCCTGACTGTCATAGTAATGCGTGGCAGCAGAGAAAGACAAATAGAAGATACTTGCAATCGTCAGCAATACGGCGGTTACAATTACAATTCCTTTGTTTTGCATTTTAGTTATTTATTGTTTTGTTTTTATTCTGTACTTCTAAGCGTGCAAAGATAGTACTTTTTTGTTTATCCGCCAAAAGAACACGTCTTTTATTTGCCCTTTTGGCTCATCTCCGGCTGTATTTCACGTCTTTAGTTATCGGCTTAAGCCAACACACAATCGGATAATGATCGCTGTATGACACATTGGAAAGCACCTTGCATCCGTAAGGTTCAAAGTGCGACGAGCACAGGATATTGTCTATCCTGACCCTCAAACCGCCATGACAATACGACCAACCGGGTCCTATGCCGCTGGCAACGAAGCAATCGGTGAGATTACGGTTCATTACGTTGTGGTTGAACGACGTAGGAGTGTCGTTGAAATCACCGCACACGATGACAGGCATGTCTTTATGCTGCTCGATATACTTCGCCACCGCCTTCACCTGAGCATTGCGCACAAGCGACGATTTCGTCAGTGTGGAGATGATGTTTTTGGAGTCTTCGCCTATGGAATCGCGGTTTACGTCTCCAGCAATCATGTCTTTGAAATTCTTGCGGTCTGCTTGCGACAGATGACTTGTTTCCAAATGGTTGTTGACAACAAGCGTCTTGCCTGCAGGGGTGGCAAGTACATACGCCATACTCAGGTTGCCTTTCGATTCATACTCTATCGAATCCGCACTCAGAATCTCATATTTCGAGTATATTGATATGGAGTTCCACGTGGCGTTTCTGATGTCCGTACGGTTGTAAGGATATTTTGCAGCCAGTTTTTCACGTCCTTCTTTCGTCAGAGCATTTTCGCTTGACTCTTGCAGACACAGGATATCGCAGTCCGAATTTACGAGAAACGCCACCATGTCATTCTTTTCCTCGTCGGTAAACCCGCCCTGCATACCATGGAAATTCAGCACGTTATACGACATGACCTTCACTGTTCCCTCCGGAACATCTGTCGGCAGATTTATCCCGATGTATGTCCTCACCGGGCAATAGCACACCACCAGTGCCACGATTGGCAGCAATGCGGTCTTTCTGTCAAGGAAAAGCCAGAAAAAGAAGAACAGCATATTGACGACGAGAAAAACCGGGAAAGTCAAGTCCGCCGTTGCCAACAGAGGGAATTTCACAGGGTCTATGAGATGGGAATAGCCTGTCACAATCATCCCCAACACAAAAACGGCATTCAGACCGAACAGCAACCGGTAAAGCAAATTCAGCATCCCTCTCGCTGCCATACATCAGTTTGCACCGCCCCTTCCGCCGTCAAACAGTGTCATTTTCTCTTCTTCGGTAAGGCTGTCGTATCCGCTCCTGCGTATTTTGTCAAGGATACGGTCTATCTCTTCCTGTTTTTTCTTCGCCCTGGCATTGTAATCCCAGTCAGGATTTGACGTCGATGTCCGTCCGGCACCATTTCTTCCGTTGCCGCCAAACAGCCCTTCCCCACTCCATTTGTCGGATTTTCTGCGCAGTCTATCGAAGAGAGAGTCTCCTCCATACGAACCTCCGCCTATTCCGGGATGCCTCCTCCAGTACCTGATAAGGAAGAAACCGAAGAGCATACCGCCAAGATGCGCAACATGTGCCACCCCGTCTCCCGGAGAGTTAAGTGCCGAGAAGAGTTCTATGGCGGCATACATGATGACAAACCACTTTGCCTTTATCGGTATCGGAAGAGGGAATATGAATATGCGCTGCTCAGGGAATATCATTCCAAAGGCAAGCAATATTGCGTACACAGCACCCGATGCGCCCACCGTGGCCCACATGTTGATGACATTCGCACTGTTGTGAGCCACCACCAAAACGTCAGACATGGCAAATCCGGGAATCTGTTCATTGCACATCATCAGGAACTCTACAAACTGTGCAGTCTCCTGAAACAGGCCCGCACCGACACCACAGACGATGTAATAGAAAAGAAATTTGCGTGAACCCCATACGTTTTCAACCACACAACCGAACATCCACAGGGCAAACATGTTAAAGAACAGGTGCATGAAACTGCCGTGCATGAACATATAGGTGACAAGTTGGTAGAGCCTGAAATCGGGGGCAAGAAAGAAATGAAGCCCGAACACATCATTCAGGTCAACAGGCACCGTCGAACGGGAAGTGAGCATCCCGACAACAGAAAGCAGCAAATAGGCTATCACATTTATAACCAGCAGGTACTTGGTTGTACGTGGAAGTTGAAACATTGCGTCTGTCCTTTATCATTAAAACTGTGGCAAATTTACGAAAAATATCCTGTATACAGTCTTGAAACAGGGCTACAAACAACAAAATCAGGGGAAAACGCAACTTTTTCCACGTTTTTGTTTGTATTCCAAAATATTCACATTACATTTGCACGGAGCAAGTTGTATTTGTCAACAAGGAAGCACCCTCTCATCCCGCACGGTGGCATCGACTTTGTTGAGGTACTGTTCCAATACGAAGAAATAATTCTATTAATAACCAATTTTACAAAACAAAAAGTTATGAACAAGACAGATTTGGTAAAGGCAGTTGCTGCTACAGGCATCAGCCAGGAAGCTTCCAAGAAGGCAATTGACGCAGCTATCGCTGCCGTTAAGGACGCGCTCGTTAAGGGCGAGAATGTACAGCTCATAGGTTTCGGCACATTCTCTGTTACAGAGAAGCCTGCTCGCGAGGGCGTCAACCCTGCTACTGGCGCAAAGATCCAGATTGCAGCAAAGAAGGTTGCTAAATTCAAGCCCGGCAAAGAGTTGGCTGAAGCAGTCAAGTAATCTTGCTTTAATCCGGCAAAAACAAGGAAGACGGCTCAACGAACCGCCTTCCTTATTTTTTATACGTCCCAATCCGCATTTTCACACATACCAATCTGCATTTGCGGAACGTGTCCTTTTTGTCACCGCAATCCTGCTTTTTACAAAGCAAAAAACCGTCAGAGCAGCATCTGCCGGGCGAACTCCCATATCACGATGCCTGCCGTCACCGACACGTTCATGCTGTGCTTCGTGCCAAACTGCGGTATTTCCAGACAGTTGTCGCACTTGTCGATGACAGTCTGCTTCACTCCTTTCACCTCATTGCCCAGCACCACGGCGTAGAATCCGTTCTTCCCGTCTATCCGGAGAGGGGCTTTCGTGCTGCCTTCACACTGTTCCACGGCATAGACAAAGCAGTTCTTGCCGTGCAGTTCGTCCACCGCCTCTTCCGCCGAAGCAAAGTATTTCCACTCCACGGAGTCCTCTGCTCCGAGGGCAGTCTTGTGTATTTCCGCCGAGGGCGGTTTGGCGGTGATGCCGCAGAGATACACTGCCGTCACCTTGAAGGCGTCGCTTGTGCGGAACACCGAACCTACATTGTACAGCGAGCGCACGTCGTCGAGCACCACAACGAGAGGCAGTTTCTCCGTCTCCTTGAACTCCTCGACGCTCAACCGCCGCATTTCCACTGTCTTTAACTTGCGTATCTGTTTCTTGTTTTCCATTCCTACGTTTTTGCAGTCAACAGTCTTCACCTTGTCAGACATCAGTCCAGAGAGAAGTCCAGTTGTTTCTTTTCGAGGTTGGCTTTCACCACCCGTATCTCTATCGGGTCACCCAACTGGTACACATTGCCGAATCTTCTGCCGCGCAGACAATAGTTTTTGTCGTCGTAATCGTAGTAGTCGTCCTTCAGTTCGCGCATCGGCACCATGCCCTCGCAGTGGTTTTCGTCTATCTCACAGTATATTCCATATGACGTGATGCCCGAGATATGGGCGTCGAAGACCTCGCCTATCTTGTCACTCATAAACTCCACGGCTTTGTATTTGATAGAGTCGCGCTCGGCATTCGTCGCTATCACCTCCATGTCAGAGGAGTGTTTGCACAGTTCCTCATAGTATTCCTTGTTGGCAGAGGGCGCTCCCTGCGCATAGCGGGTGAGCAGACGGTGCACCATAGTGTCGGGATAGCGGCGTATAGGAGACGTGAAATGCGTGTAGTAATCAAACGCCAGACCGAAGTGACCGATATTGTGAACCGTGTATTTCGCCTTCATCATGGAGCGGAGAGCCACCATCTGGATGAGTTTCTGCTCCCTCTTGCCCCCACATTCTTCCATGAGGCGGTTGAGCGAACGTGCCGTCTCGCCCTTCGTGCTCGTCGTCTTCATGCGGTAGCCGAACTTCACGATGAAGTCCTTCAGGTTCTCCAGTTTGAGCGGGTCGGGATTGTCATGCACGCGGTAGGGCAGCGTCTTCGCTTTCTTTCCCTTCTTCACCTTGCCCACGCTCTCCGCTACGGTGCGGTTGGCGAGCAGCATATACTCCTCCACAAGGTTGTTTGCCTCCACTATTTTCTTGAAGTAACAGCCGACAGGCTTGCCTTTTTCGTCAAGGCGGAACTTCATTTCCTCGCTCTCAAACTTTATTGCGCCGTTGGCAAAACGCCGTTCACGCAACTGCTTCGCTATCGCCCACAGTCGGCAGAGTTCCACTGCATACTCCCCTTTGGGGTTCACCTTGCCGTCGCCGAGGGCATTGCTGTCCACGAGAATCTGCTGCACCTCGTCATAGACGAACCGTCTGTTGCTCTTTATCACTGTGTGCACGATGCGGTAGTTCTGCACATTGGCGTTGTCATCGACATTGAAGATGACACTGTAGGCCAGTTTCTCCTCGTCGGGACGGAGCGAGCACACGAAATTGCAGAGGTGCTCCGGCAGCATGGGAATGGTGCGGTCGACCAGATAAATGGAGGTTGCGCGCTTCTGGGCCTCCTTGTCTATTATCGAACCTTCGGTCACATAGTGCGACACATCGGCGATATGGACGCCCACTTCCCACAGTCCCGACTCCAGTTTCCTTATCGACAGCGCGTCGTCAAAGTCCTTTGCGTCGGCGGGGTCGATAGTACAGGTGAACACATCACGGAAGTCCTCGCGCTCGGCATAGTCCTGTGCGGTAATCTCGCCCGTGATTTTGTTTGCCTCATCCTCCACCTCCTGCGGATAGGTATAGGGCAGTCCGTACTGCACGAGGATAGTGTTCATCTCCGCATCGTTGTCACCCGACTTGCCGAGAACGTCTATCACCTCGCCCATTATCGTGCGGTTGTTCTGGTCAGGCCAGCGCAGCACCTTCACCACAGCCTTGTCATCGGTCTTGCCGCCCTTCAGTTTCTTCTTCGAGATGAGGATGTCCGCCGGCAGCAGTCCGTCCTGCACGGTGAGCGTAGCCAGGTCTTCGTCCACGTGCAGACGGCCAACAAAGGTATCCTTTGCACGCTTCACTATCTCCACCACCTGCGCTTCCTTGGCGTGGTTGCGGCGGCGTGCCATGAAGGTTACACGCACCCTGTCGCCGTCCATGGCATAAAGCGAGTTGCGTTCGGTGACGAGCACCGGTTTGTCAGCGCCGTCCGGCAGGAACGAGTTGCGTCCGTTAGGCTTGCGCTGGAACGTACCCTCCTGTGTGTGAGAGTCGCTTTCGCGCAGCATATAGGAGTTGTCGCTCATCCTTACGATGAAGTCGTCCCACGCCATTTCCTCCATTACGTCGATAGCGAGCATCTTCAGCGGATGCGTGTTCAGCCTCAGGTCACGGAAGATATTCTTGAATGAGATTGTCCTACCGGGGTTTTTCCTGAAATAATCCTCCAGTAACAGTCCCATCGTATTCTTGTTCATGCGGTTCTTTCCCGCCTTTCTCTCTTTTGCCATATCGTTGTTGTTTTTACCGATTCTTATATGTCATTTTCTGATTTCCGTCTTTCTCTCCGCCAAAAACAGGAGATTTTTCGCTCACATCGTCATTTTCCCGACTTTCACAGTTCCCTTTTCATCACGACGAAGTCGGTATTGCGGCGGACGAGGGAGGTCGGGAGATAGAGTCTGTCGTCACCGTTGTCACTGCCGCCGTGTGTGCCCTTCGCCACGAAATACCCGTTTCCGCAGGCATCGTGCCCCATTCCGATGATTGCCACAGTCCCTGCCGACGATGCGGAACTTGCCCACAACACCGGGTGTCGGGCTTCAAGCGATTTCCTTATGAGCGCTTCCACCGAGTCCCCGTCCGTGTTTCCGTCCGCATATACCGCCGTGTATTCGTCCTTGCCGCACACACTGTGGGCAAACTCAAGCGGCGTATACTCCGCCCGGAGCATATAGACGTGCTTGGGCAAGAAGCCTATCTCCTTGTCGAGAAGGCCGTCTATCGCCGCCATGCTCTTCTCTTCGCTGTCGCCACGCGCCATTGCCACGTCAGCAAGCATCTTCACACGCCGCACAAGAACATTGTAATTGACCGGCCGCTGGTTGTAATAGGAATCGTAAGGGAAGCATCCGTACCGCCTCAACAGTGCCGTCACGGTCGGCGCAACGCCCTCGGCAGTGATGTCGCCGCTGCCTTTCGAACGGATATAGCCCTCCGTCTGTTGCCGCAGCCAGCAACGCATCACATAGTCAAACGACAGGTTCACCGAATCGCCCTGCATCAGATGTTCCGTCTCGATGACGGCAAGCATGGCGCAGCACCAGTCCGCAGGACTCTTGCCACAGTCTTTCACAGGTGTTGTCTTCAGCATTATGTCAGCACGGAAGCCTTCCGGAACAACTCTCTGTGGCTTGCTGCCGCATGAGCAGAGCAAGACTGTTAGAAAAAGGGAAAGCAGCAGATGTTTTGCCTTCATAATCATAATAGTGGACAAGACAACACCCGGCGGTCGGCAAAGGAACTTTCTCCGTGTTGTCCGAAAGCGGTTTGTCTGTTGCAAAAATAGCAAAAATGGCAAGAACGTCAAAACAACCGGTGGAAAAAAACGATTTTCTTTGCCGTTACACAATTTTGAGTTAACTTTGCAATACACATTTTTTTGATAGAGGAGAGATACCTATGACAGACCAGACACTGTTGATATACAACACCCTGACACGCAGAAAAGAACGTTTTGAACCGCTTCATGCCCCCAATGTCGGTATGTATGTGTGCGGTCCGACCGTCTATGGCGATGCCCATTTGGGGCACGCACGCCCGGCAATAACCTTCGATGTGCTGTTCCGTTACCTCAAGCATCTCGGCTACAAGGTGCGCTATGTGCGCAACATCACCGATGTCGGTCACCTCGAGCACGATGCTGACGAGGGCGAGGACAAGATAGCCAAGAAAGCAAGATTGGAGCAACTCGAGCCCATGGAGATAGCACAGTACTACACACGTCGCTTCAATGCCGCCATGGACAGACTCAACGTGCTGCCTCCGTCGATAGAGCCTCACGCCACAGGACACATCATCGAGCAGCAGCAACTGGTGCAGCAGATACTCGACAACGGCTATGCCTACGTCTCCAACGGCTCCGTTTACTTCGACATAGAGAAGTACAGCAAGGACTACAAGTACGGTATCCTCTCCGGCAGAACCCTTGAGAACACCAAGGATGCTTCCCGCGACACCCTCGCCGGTGTGGGCGAGAAGAAGAACCAGGCGGATTTCGCCCTGTGGAAGAAGGCTTCTCCCGAACACATCATGCGCTGGCCGAGCCCCTGGAGCGACGGTTTCCCCGGCTGGCACTGCGAGTGCACGGCGATGGGACGCAAGTATCTGGGCGACGAATTCGACATCCACGGCGGCGGCATGGACCTCGTCTTCCCCCACCATGAGTGCGAGATAGCGCAGGCGCAGGCATCTATGGGACACCCTGCAGTGCGTTACTGGATGCACAACAACATGATTACCATCAACGGACAGAAGATGGGAAAGTCCTACAACAACTTCATCACCCTCGACCAGTTCTTCACTGGCGACCACCCATTGCTGTCCAAGGCTTTCTCGCCAATGACAATCCGCTTCTTCATCCTGTCCGCCCACTACCGTGGAACGGCGGATTTCTCAAGCGAAGCACTCGAAGCGGCAGAGAAAGGATTTGCCCGTCTGATGCAGGGACTTAAGGACTTGAAGCGCATACAGACAGCAAAGGGTTCGTCACCCGAGACAAGCAAGTTTGTGGGAGAACTGGAACAGAAACTCTATGACGGCATGAACGATGACCTGCAGACGCCTGTTGTCATCAGCCATCTGTTTGAGGCGTGCCATCAGGTCAACCTTCTCGTTGACCGCAAGGCAAAGATTTCCGCCGACGACCTGGCTGTCCTGTCACGCGTGATGCACACTTTCACCGAGGATATCCTCGGTCTCACCAACGCCACTCAGGCTGGCGATGCCAGTCGTGACGAGGCTTTCGGCAAGGTGGTAGACATGGTTCTCGCACTACGCAAGAAGGCCAAGGATGACAAGGACTGGGCAACGAGCGACCAGATACGCGACGCTCTGACCGAAGCGGGGTTCATCATCAAGGACACGCCCGACGGAACGGTGTGGGAACTGTAGTCTAACGCACTACCGCAATCTTCGAGACCACACCCTTCTTGCCGTCCTCCGTGGCAGCCATTACCATATAGACGCCCGATGCGACACGTCGACCCTGCAGGTCGCAGGTGTCCCATGTGAACGTGCCACCGTTGGAACGGCCTTTTGCAACGAGTTGTCCCGACGATGTGGTGATGTGTATTTCCGAGTTGTATGTCAGTCCCACGACGGTCACGACACCTGTATAGTCTGGCGTGACGGGGTTAGGATAGGCGTATATATTGTCCTTTTCGAGCGTCGTGCTGCCTCCTGTGGCATCGCTTGCATAGGAGCACAGTCCCTTGTCAGTGCCGATATAGACCGTTCCGGTGGCATCATCGATGACGATGCTCTCCACATTGTCGGAGAGAAGACTGCTGTTGCTGGCGGTGAAGTGGTAGACTTGCTCCATGTTGTCGCTGCTGATTACATACACGCCGAGGCGGCTCGTGCCGAACCATTTCCTGTTTCCTCCGTCCACAGCCATGCAGTTTATGTCCACGCCTGACAGGAGATAGTCCGCAAGATTGGACCCGTCATTGCGAGGAATCTTTACCTGTTGGAACATCGTTCCGCCGTCGGCGATGTCCGAGGCAAGCAGTTCTATCGGACCGGCATCCGTTCCAAACCAGATGTTTCCCTCCTTGTCTTCCGCCCAACAGCGTCCGTAGATGACGCCTACTTCCGTGGCATCCTCATTGACAAACTCCTTGTAGACGGTCAGTTTGTCCGTCTGCGTGTCGTAGGACGCCAGTGCCGGCGTACGCCAGTCACGGTTCACAAACCACAAAAGCCCCCTTGAGTCGAAACCCAGTCCCTGGGGCATCACCCACGAATAGCCCTGCGAGGTGAGCATCTCGTCATGGCGGAAGCGTGAGAAATTGCCGTCCTTGTCGAGTTTTATTATTCCGGGAGTTGACGCAATGCCCTGTATGAGCCACAGGTTACCCTCGTCATCATACCTTAGAGTGGTCACCTCGGAATAGTTGACAACGCCCTCGTCCACCGTGACGGCACGCTCTATGATACTGTTTTCGCAGTAGTAGTTCTTCACCACCTTGTCATTGCGGTATTCATACAGTCCCGGCACTGCCGCCGTATACCAGTGTGTGCCGTCCGTTGGGTCTACATCCAGTTCGAAGATGTTGCGATACCACGGTTTCGACTCGTAACTTATGGTATTGTCGATGACCGTCCACTCGTCACCGTCCTTTATCTGGACGTAGGCAAGACGGTATGAAGCGTCGCTCTTGCCGGGCACTGTGTAGAGTTTGCCGCCGTGCATCCGCATGAAGCCGAACTGGTTTATGCCGGGACCGTCGGGGCGGTAAGCCTCGGCTGTCGACAGCAGTTCCGCATCAATGGCCCTGTTTTCTGCCGTGTAGTCGGCAGTGCGTGTCCAGTTGGACTTGTCGAGCAGGTTGGCGGAAAGCGGCGCGGAGTACTGTCCCTGCGCCTTTGACTCGGCATAGATGCGGTTGTTGTCCGCATGAACCCAGTCCACGGCAAAGCCCAGGGTATAAGTATTGGCTATCTCCGCCGCAGCCACATCCACCTGCACAATGCCGAAACCGGTGCTCAGGTACGCCGACTTTCCCACCACATTCACTGCCGTCACCGTCTTGTCGGCGGTCATCGACTTGGAGTAATAGTCGGAGATGTTGGTCACATTGCCGTTCTCTGACAGCAGGTCTATGTTCTGGTTGCTGTACACGATGACCAGTCTGCGTGCGGCACTGCACCACGCTATGTGCGCTATCTCGGTGTCGCTGAGCGTCCGCGTCTTGTCATAGGTGGTCACGCTGTTGTCGTTTGTGTTGACGGAATAGAGCGATGCCGATGCCAACACATACACTTGGTTGCCGCCTTTTTCCACTTCAGTGATATTGGAAAAGGCCGGATAGGCAGTCCATTCCCCCAATATCGCAGCGCGGACTGGCACTGTCACCACTGTCAGCAGCACTGTCATGACAGCCGACAGGCACAGGACGGTTTTCTTCACGGTGCGTTTCATTCAGTCGTATTTCAGGAAGTCGGCAAAACTCTCCACTGCCTTGGCACGGTGAGAAATCCTGTTCTTCTCCTCCACACCGAGTTCGGCGAAAGTCTTGTCATAGCCTTCAGGAATGAATATGGGGTCATAGCCGAAGCCCTTGTCACCGCGTTTCTCCTCCGCTATCGTACCTTTCACCACGCCTTCGAACACATAGTCATAGCCACGGTCTTTGAAGGCGATGACCGTGCGGAACTGTGCATTGCGGTTGGTCACGCCCTTCAGTTTGTCCAACAGGCAACGCGTGTTCGCCTCGGCGTCATGGTCGTCGCCGTAATTGTTCATCACTCCGAAGCGTGCAGTGTAGATGCCGGGCGCGCCGTCGAGCGCTTCCACTTCCAGCCCGGTGTCGTCGGAGAAGCAGTCCACACCGTAATGTTCATACACAAACTGCGTCTTCTGTATGGCGTTGCCCTCCAGTGTGTCTGCCGTTTCGGGTATCTCCTCTTTGCAACCAATCTCCTCGAGCGACACCACGGTGTATTCTTTCCCGAGGATGCTGCGTATCTCGTCCAGTTTATGAACGTTGTTGGTGGCGAAAACAAGTTCTCTCATATTTCACAAAGTATATCTATGATAACGCAAACACTTCTCTTTTATTGCAGCAAAGCGGTCTGTTATTTCTGCAAAAGGGTCTGTCTGCGACACAAGAACACACCTTTTCCCTTCCCATACCATATCAATGGCATCACGCCGGGGCACTTCAGGCAGGGCAAAAGCCTTGTTTACGCCACCGGCCCACGGTCGTTATCCGAGCGAACAACGGTCGTGGGACGACCGTACAACGACCGTGAGCCGACCGTACGACGTCCGTGGTCAAGCCGCCATAACACCGCTTTGGGACTGCCGCAACGGTGCTTTAACACTGCGACAGAGGTGTTTTTGGACGGCAAAAGCAACGGTTACGGACTTTTATTAGTAAATTTGCCGCCGTTATGAGACGCCTTTTAGCCATATCAGCCATGGCCGCTCTCTGCACGGCAGCCCACTGTCAGGACATAGCAGAGGAAGACCGCAGTGCCGGAGACGACGGCACGGGGGCATCGTTTGTGCCTATGGTGCGGGTGGGAAAGGTGCTCAACGAGGGCGACAGCATCCCCTACATGGAGTTCAAGGACGTGTACATCTATCCGCAGACGGAGTTCCGCAACGAGAGACAGCGGCAGACGTACAACAGACTCGTGCGAAACGTGAAGAAAGTGCTGCCCATTGCCAAGGAGGCCAACGCCATCATCATCGAGACATACGAGTATCTGCAGACGCTGCCCAACGAGAAAGCGCGCAAGGAACACATGAAATACGTGGAGAAAAGCATAATGAAGGAGTACACTCCACGCATGAAGAAACTGACCTACGCACAGGGCAAACTGCTCATAAAACTGATTAACAGAGAGTGCTCGTCGTCGAGTTACAATCTGATACAGGCTTTTCTCGGTCCCGTGAGAGCCGGCTTCTACCAGGTGTTTGCGTGGACTTTCGGAGCAAGCCTGAAGAAGCAATATGACCCGGAGGGCGTTGACCGCGTGACGGAGCGTGTGGTGCGGCAGGTGGAAGCAGGCCAGATATAACGCAAAAGGGAGTTGCAGACGCAACTCCCTTTGCTTTTCCGGCGAAGCGGAAATGTTTTTTCAATATTCCGAAAGCAACTGTGCCATGGTCTGTCCGACGGCTTTCAGCGAACTGACGGAGATGTGGTCCATGGTGTCGCTGACGGTATGCCACGTCGGGCCGAACGAACTCTGCGTGCAGTCGGGGTAATAGGCGATGATGTCAACGCACCTCACGCCTGCCGTCTTGTTGACTGGCACATGGTCATCGGTGATGTATCCGCCGGCATTGTCGACGAAGAACGAACCGTAACCGGCAGCACCGGCAGCGTCCCACACCTTGTTGAGGATGTCGGGAGCATACTCCTTGGAGAATCCTTCCTTATAGAATTTGGCGCCTTCGCCGCCCACCATGTCGAGCAGTATGCCGTATTCGTAGTGCCAGTTGCGTGAACCTGCATTCAGGGCGAAGGTCTTCGCCCAGTGCTGTGCGCCGAGTGCCCATGTGTCAGGGTCGTCCTCGACATCCGCCCACTGCGGTGTGCCGCAGTCTTCGGCATCGAAGCAGACGAAGTCAACGCCGATGTTGACGCCCAGAGAGTCCTCATGCAGCATCCGTGCCAACTCCAGCATCACCGCCACACCGCTGGCTCCGTCGTTGGCACCCATAACGGGCTTGCGGTGATTGCTGCTGTCGGGGTCGTTGTCAGCCCACGGACGGCAGTCCCAATGGGCGCAAACCAGCAGACGCGAGGTAGCGTCGGGATTGATGCGCGCTATGATGTTGTCATTGTGATATACCGTACCGTCATAGCCTTTGAGGTCGGCTTTCTGGCTCTCCACCACGCAACCGAACTGCCGGAACTTGGCTTTTATCCACTCGCCGCACTTGTCGTGTGCCTCGGTATTCATCACACGGGGGCCGAAAGCGCACTGCGCAGCGCAATAACTGTAGGCCGAGTCGCCGTCGAAGACAAGACGGCCGGCAGTCGAAGCAGCCTCCACGGTATCATCGGAGACAGGCTTGCCTGTGCCGAACGCCCCGAAACAGGTTGCGCCAAGGAGGCACGCTACAACAGCAACGGCCATAATCATCGTGTATGTTTTCTTTTTCTTCGTTTCCATAAATTCTTTCTGTGGTCGTTTAATTGCGGTTCATGGCGAGCACACGCAGCCAGTTGCCGCCCCAGATGCCGCGGATGTCAGCCTCGGAATAGCGGCGGCGGAGCAACTGGCGGGTGAAAAGTGTCATCTCGCTCGAGTCCTTCAGTCCGGGGATACCGCCGTCACCGTCGAAGTCAGAGCCAAGTCCGACGTGCTCGACGCCCATGACCTGCACCGCATGGTCGAGGTGCTGCATGGCCCGGAGGATGTCTGCCTCGGAGGGATTGGCGGTCACGAAACCGCCATAGAGGGTTATCTGGCACACGCCGCCCTTGGCAGCGAGCGCACGCAACTGGTCGTCGGTGAGGTTGCGCTCGTGGTTGCAGAGTGCCCTGCAGTTGCTGTGGGAGCAGACAATGGGCTTGCCGGAAATCTCGAGAGCGTCGTAGAAAGACTTCTCGCCACCGTGGCTCAGGTCGACCATTACACCGCAACGGTTCATCTCGGCAATGACTTCCGCACCGAAAGGACTCACTCCGCCCCATGTGTGGAGGGACTTTCTGGCCGAGTCGCATATCTGGTTGTCGCCGTTATGGCACAGTGTGAAGTACACGGCACCGCGACTTGCGAAGTGTCCGACAAGCGAGATGTCGTCGCCAACGGCAAGTGCGTTCTCCACACCAAGCATTACCGACTTGCGTCCCTGCGCCTTGTTCGCCCAGAGGTCTGCCTCGTCGCGTGCTATGGCAATGCTGTCGGGATGAGCGTGGACGATGGCTTCTATCTTGTCGAAGATGAGGTTTGCGTAGTCTGTCGGGGTGGCTGTGGGAAACGGCATCACGTCCTGCCACGTCTGGCTGCCCACCGGTTGCGGAACGTATGCCACCATTGTGGCGGCGTCTTGCCGTCCGTCGGTCATCTTGTGTATGTCGACAAGTATCTTCGGATCACGCCGCGAGAAGTCCGCACCCTGCGGAAAGAACATCGGCGTGTCGCAGTGTGAGTCGACAGTAAGCATCTTTGCGTGCAGCCGTTTCGCCTCAGCGAAAAGGCGTGCCTCGGCAACGAGCCAGTCGAAAACGACGCGTCCCTCATCGCCAAGCCACTCGGGATGCCACTGCACGCCGAGCATAGGCTTGTGCTCCACACTCTGCATGGCCTCCACGACACCGTCGTCAGCCCACGCAACGGCACGGAACAGGCTGCCGGGACAGTCTACTGCCTGGTGGTGAAAGGAGTTTACTTGCAAGCGGGTGGTATGGTACAGGTCATGGAGAAGGGAGTTTTCGTCGAATGTGACGGCGTGTGTCTTTTGGTCACGGTCCTCCTCCTGGCTGTGGCGGACGGCGTTCTCGCTGCGCCGTTCCTTTACATAAGAGATGTCTTGAGCCACATGTCCGCCCAAGGCAACTGCCATTGTCTGCATTCCGCGGCATATTCCGAGCATGGGCATCTGGCGGTTTGAGGCGAGGCGTGCGGTGAGCAGTTCGGGCAAATCGCGCACTTCGTTCATGTCGCCGAGCAGCGGCAGCGGTTCTTCACCGAGCCACCGGGGATTGTAGTCGCCGCCGCCGGTGAACACAATGGCATCCAGACGGTCGAGCGTATCGCCGATTACGCCGGCATCGCCGACAGGGGGCATGACGACAGGAACGCCACCTGCGGCAACAATCTGCTTGTAGTAGCGTTCCCTTATATCTGCGTCAATCTCGTGATGATTGGCAGTCAGTCCTATGACAGGCTTGCCGCCGCACTCCGGAAAACGGGCGTACACATCATCGAGATGATGCGACAAGTTATAGTCCATTGTCGTTTTGGGTTATCAGTCCACAATAACCGGTATCTCGCGCTTGAGACTTTGCTCGAGCGAAATGAGCGTCTCGGTGGACACGACACCTGGTATGGCCTGCAGTTTGTTGTTGAGCAAGTCCATGAGTTGCTCGTTGTCGCGTGCGTACAACTTTATAAGCATCGTGTAAGGACCGGTGGTGAAGTGGCACTCCACAATCTCCGGGATGCACGCAACCTGGTCTATCACCGCCTTGTACATATTGCCGCGCTCCAGGCGAATGCCCACATAGGTGCATGTGCTGTAGCCTATCGCCTTGGGATTCACGTCGAATCCGCTGCCGGTTATTACGCCGTCCTCTACCAGCCTCTGCACTCTCTGGTGGATTGCGGCACGCGACACGCCGCACTCTGCTGCCACATCCTTGAACGGCATGCGTGCGTTCAGCGACAGAATGCTGAGTATCTTCTTGTCCAGTTTGTCTATTTTCTCCATTTGATACCGCTGATTGTCAAATTAAACTACGTGTTTTTACAAATTGAAAGCAAAAGTAGTGGTTTTCAATGACATTTGCAACTGTTTGCGCAACTATTTTTCCTTTGAGGTCAATTCAGTGCAAAAAGAAGACAGAAAAGAAATGTCTCTGCTACACAACGGTTTGTGGCATTTAATTCATACCTTTGCAACATGAGATGCGCAAGGCGCAAAGCGGAGGCGCAATTCCGGGTATAAAGAAACAAAAACACAGAAGTCATGAAGAAACTGATTGCCATTGTCGTTGTCGTTGCGGTGTTTCTCGCACTGTTGATTACCTGTCCCGACAAACAAGCCCACCAGACGAAACTCAAGGAAAGTGTCAACAGCCTCGTCAACGAGAAACTTACGGCGGAGGAAAGTTCCGGCCTTGGCGAGGGACTGGCACTGTTTGGCTCCATGCTGCTGTCCCCCATAATGGATGAAGCCCTCGAGACCATGTTGACAGTCGACAACTATGTCGTCTTCAGTGTCGGAAAAATGGAGTTCGACGGCAAGACCCGCACCGTGTCATTCGGCATCCTGAACCAAGTGTTCACACCGAGCAAGGAGCAAATAAGCAACGCTCTGAAGAACTGGGGACGGAATACCGACAAGAAATAAACAACCATTCCACAAAACGCAACACAGGCAGTCATGCGGCAAAAGCCGTTGACTGCCTGTACTATTTTATAAGGCGTACCGCAAAAGCGGACACTTCTTGGCGGACGTTACTCCTTGTTGGAGCGTTTGCGCTCGAGGTGGTCGAGCACGCATTTCCTCATTCTTATCGACTGTGGAGTGACTTCCACGTATTCGTCAGCCTTGATATACTCGAGGCATTCTTCCAGACTCATCTCCGTCTTGGGTATGATGCGCGCCTTGTCATCAGAGCCCGAGGCACGCACGTTGGTGAGTTGCTTAGCCTTGGTGACGTTCACCACGAGGTCGTTATCGTGCACATGCTCGCCCACGACCTGTCCTCCGTAGACGTTTTCACCCGGGTCTATGAAGAACTTACCCCTGTCCTGGAGTTTGTCAATAGAGTAAGCGAACGCCATTCCAGTCTCCATTGCTATCATCGAACCGTTCATTCGGCGCACTATGTCGCCCTTATACGGCTGGTATTCCTTGAACCTGTGCGCCATGATAGCCTCGCCCTGCGATGCCGTGAGCACATTGGTGCGCAGACCGATGATGCCCCTTGACGGTATGTCGAACTCGATGTTGACACGGTCGCCCTGGCTTTCCATCGACAGCATCTCGCCCTTTCGGCGCGTCACCATATCGATCATCTTGCTCGAGAACACCTCTGGCACGTTGATGGTCAACTCCTCTATCGGCTCGCATTTCACCCCGTCGATTTCCTTGTAGATGACCTGCGGCTGGCCTACCTGCAGTTCGTAGCCCTCACGCCGCATGGTCTCGATGAGCACCGAGAGGTGAAGCACGCCGCGTCCCGACACTATCCATGCGTCGGTAGCGTCGCCGAAGGGAGCCACACGCAGTGCGAGGTTCTTTTCCAACTCACGCTGCAGACGGTCGTTTATGTGGCGCGAGGTGCAGAACTTGCCCTCTTTGCCGAAGAAAGGAGAGTCGTTTATGGTGAAAAGCATTGACATCGTAGGCTCGTCAATGGCAATGGGCGGCAGCGGTTCGGGGTTGTCAACGCTCGAGATAGTGTCGCCTATCTCGAAGTTGTCAAGTCCTATCACGGCGCAGATGTCGCCCGATTCCACTGCTGCAGTCTTGACATGCCCCATACCTTCGAATGTATGCAGTTCCTTTATCTTGGTCTTTTCTATCTCGCCATTGCGGTGACAGATGCTCACGTTCATGCCGTCGGTGATGACACCGCGGTGCACACGCCCCACGGCAATGCGCCCCGTGTAGTTGCTGTAGTCCAGTGAGGTGATGAGCATCTGCGGCTCTCCCTCTATCTGCACAGGCGACGGGATGACCTCGACAATCTTGTCGAGCAGGTAATCTATGTTGTCCGTGGGCTTGTTATAGTCCTCTCCCATCCAACCGTTCTTTGCAGAACCGTAGACAACGGGGAAGTCCAACTGGTCTTCAGTGGCGTTCAGCGAGAACATAAGGTCAAAGACCATCTCGTAGACTTCCTCCGGACGGCAGTTGGGTTTGTCCACCTTGTTGACCACGACGATAGGTTTCAGTCCTATCTGCAGAGCCTTCTGCAGCACGAAACGTGTCTGCGGCATCGGCCCCTCAAAGGCATCCACAAGCAGGATACAGCCGTCTGCCATATTGAGCACACGCTCCACCTCGCCTCCGAAGTCGGAGTGTCCCGGAGTATCTATGATGTTTATCTTCGTGCCTTTCCAGTTTATGCTGACGTTTTTCGACAGAATGGTTATGCCGCGCTCGCGTTCAAGGTCGTTGTTATCGAGCATCAGTTCGCCTGTCTGTTGGTTTTCGCGGAAGAGTTTTCCCGCAAGCAGCATCTTGTCTACCAAGGTTGTCTTGCCGTGGTCGACGTGTGCTATAATCGCTATATTCCTAATATCCTGCATAATACAATAATTTACACGCAAAGTTACTAAAATTAGACGAGTGCAGGGAAGCATGAAAGAAAAACTTGGAACAAAGCCCAAAAATCATGACCAATGTTTGTTTCCGTCATGAAAAAGCCGTACCTTTGCACCGATTTAATGGAATAAATCGCGCATTTGACTCTGAACCGGCGGATGGTGATAAGCCGGCAACCGGACGAAGGATGTGATGTCTAATCTCAATCACCGTCATTTTACCATGTATTTGGACCAAGCAAAGAAGGCCGAAATCTTCGGTCAGTTCAGCAAGAACGGCAATGCTGCGGACACAGGCTCCGCTGAAAGCCAGATTGCACTGTTCACTTATCGTATCAAACACCTTACTGAGCACCTCAAGGAGCATCACAAGGACAAGAACACATCGCGTTCGCTCATCAAGTTAGTAGGCAAGCGCCGTGCTCTGCTCAACTATCTCTACGACCGTGACATCACACGTTACCGTGCGATAATCAAGGCTCTCGGTCTGCGCAAGTAAGTTCTTACAGCACAAGAAACACAATCCCTGCCGTCTGATACAGACTGCAGGGATTGTTCTTTTTATCCTCCCGCGCCACCTTTCCGCCGTCAGGGCATCATGAGTTCGCCCGGCACTTCCACCTTCTTGTTCTTCGGTGCCTTCACAAAGCGGTAGGCAAGGGTTATCATTCCGAAACTCGGGATGAGGTTGGAGTAACTCTCCGTCCGTCCCTGGACATCAAGCACATAACTGCGGTTGCTCCTTTGCCCCAGGATATCATAGCCTTCGACCGACGCCAACAGCGAACCGCCGAGGAACGAACGCTGCAACTTGGCGTTCCACACCAACTCATCGGTGTTCATCTGGCTGTCACTGTAGCCGCGGCGCGACGTCTGGTCGAGCGTCGAAGTGAACTGCAGATGCCACGGAAGTTCCGCTGTCACCTCGCAACCGTAGCCTATGTCGTGGGCGTTTACCGTGGTGAAGCCCTCGCGTTTGCTCGCCTGATGTCTGTAAGTGTCGCCGGCATAGAGTTTCACACTTATCTTTTCCGTCACAGTCCAGTCCATTGCCAGCCGGTCGGCAATGGTCATGTTGTTCACCACACTACGCTCGCTGACGGTGCTGCCCGCCACACTGTTGAGGTCAACGCTGCGCATATAGACTGCATTTGCGACGTTGGAAACCTGCAGATGGCTGGCTTTGTCAAGATAGCGGTAGACGTTCAGCGAACCGTCTACCTGCCAGTTGCCGTCTATGTTGACTGGTTTCGAGGTCGTGATACCCGTAGCCTTGTCGTAGACGGTGGATGTTGCCACGGCGTTATAAGTGCGCGAGTATTGCGTGTTGAGATTGTAGCCGGTCTTCTCTCCCGTATTTCCCATGTCAAAATAGACGTGCAGGTCGTGCGTGTCCTTCAGGTCGGCATTGCCCAGACTGACATACAGCGGATTGCTGTCGTCGCGGAAGGTTATCAGACTGGTCATTCCCGGTTGCGTACTGCCGTAGTTTGCCCCTACGTGCCACGACTTCGTGTCGTGGTTATACGACACATTGAGACCGGGATTGACATTCACCCGGTTCTGCTTCACGTTGTACTGTTGTTCACGGAAGTAGTTCAGCGAGTTCGTCTTCAGTTCTATCGGCACGCTTGCATTTATCATCAGGAAAGCGTCTTCCCGCACCTCCATGTTCTTCATGAACCCAGGCGTCAACTTGTTGGTTATGTTGTGCTGGCGGTAAGTATAACTGTTGGGCGCATCGAGCACCGCATTGAGAGCCTCGGCAGTCGACGGCAACACGTTGAAAGGCGTGTCCTCGCTGCGCCCGTCTATGCGGTCGAGCCTGTAGAGCAGGTTCTTTGTCCTGTTGTATTGGTGGCCGAAACTGTAGTCGAGGCTTATGTTCGAATTCCCCGCCAGGCTATATGAATAGGCGGCAGTGGCGTCTACGCTGAAGTTCCGGCTCGGAGTGTCACTGTAATTGTTGCGCCAGTCGGTGCCGCCAGTCTGGAAATAGTCGTACTTGTTGGTAGAGAAACTGCTGCCGGACTGGTTCTCATACGACGCGGAAACATTGGCTCTGACCAGGTCACCGAACACTGTGATGAAGAAGTTGCCGTTTCCCGTCACGTTGAAAGTCTTCCCCGACGATTCGGAAAGGCTCTTTGATCGGTTGAGCAGGATAGACTTGAAACTGTCTGCCGTTCCGAACACGTCCTGCTGCAGGTCGCGGAAGCCCACAGGATCGGCATTGAACATCGCACTGAAACTCTGCTCTTCGGCATCGTTCTTTGTGTATGAGGCGTTCAGGCTGACCTCCGCCACGCCGTTGGACATCCACTTCGTCAGCCTGTTGTCACTTCTTATGCTCAGCGACTTGTTGCCCGAGATGCTGTTGGTGCGCCCGTAAGTGTCGCCGCCTTCAAGGAAATTCTGCGTCGAAGACCAGTTTTTGGAGTTCACGTCGCTATAGGATATGTCGTTGGAAGATACGAAACGGTTCGACTTCCTGCCCTCGTTCGTCTGGTACTGATAGGCGAATCCGCCGTTGTGAAACTGCGAGTCAGTCGTCGGAGTGCCGTTTCCCACCCAGTTTCCGTAGTCCGCATTGTAGGTCGCATTTTGCCCCAGGTTGTTGCTGCTGCCGTAAATCAACTGGCGTGACACGTCGTTGAAGTGCATGGCAGCGAGTTTTCCGCTGTATCGGTTCTCCGTTCCGTAGCCGCCCTCGGCAAATCCTATCCACCCGGAAGAGAACTCTTTCTTCAGCCTGACATCCATCACGAAGTTCTTGTCGTCCATGTCCCTGCCCATGAGTTCCGACATCGTGCCGCGCTGGTTGTACACCTTTATCTTGTCCACGGTGTACGCAGGCAGGTTGCTCAGTGCCAGTTTGGGGTCTCCGGTGAAGAAATCCTTGCCGTTGACGAGCAGCGATTCCACTTTCTTTCCGTTGATTGTTATCTGTCCGTCGCTGCTAAGCGATGCGCCGGGCAGTTTCTTTATGAGAGCGTCGAGCATGCTTCCCTCCGACAGGTGGAATGCATCGGCGTTGTATATTATGGTGTCGCCGTGGAGCACCATTTTCACCTTGGTGGCCTTGACCGTCACTTCGTCGAGCGTGACGATGTCCTTCTGCAACAGCACATCGTCCAACATGATGGATGTCTCGCGCCTGTACCTAAACCGAAAGTTCACGTATTTGGTGGCATAACCCACGCACGAGAACTTCGCAATGTACTTTCCGAGCGATGGGACCGTCACGTCAAACCACCCCTCAGTGAGGTTGCCCAATCCCTCTTCGCTCTCCGCCTCCATCGTGGCAGTCGTTGCCACCGCCACGGAGTCCTCGTTCAGTATCTCTACCGCCACTTTCGCTATCGACGTTCCCTCGAACGCATCGACTACGCGCCCCGAAACGGTGTATGTCCAACCTTTCTTTTTCTTCGTCGGAGCATCCTGCGCGCTCACCGAGAGAGCACACACCGCAAACGCCAGCACCAACAGCAACCTTTCCAAAATCCTCATCACCTTTATCTTATATGCCTATTCCGATAGGCATTTCATTCTGTCTGCTACAATCTATACTCCCCTGCAGCAAGAGTTCAACACTGTTTCCAGTCTGTCATTCATGCCTGCATTGTGTTCGTGCTTGCGCCTAAGGATGCCGGCACACCCCTTTGCCGTTATGTAAAACTTCTCAAGGACATTCGTGTCTGCTATGTCCACCATATTCGCGAGTTTGCAATCATACGGCATTTTGGAGGCGTTGATATAGCCGTCCGTACCGTTAGGCGTGAAGTCATCCAACAGATACAACTCGTATTGGGCATTCTGCAGCGTTGGCGAACACTTGACATCCAACACCAAATCACTGTTTGCGGCAAGCCTTTGCGCTATCCACCGTATCACAGGAACAGCCCATGAATTTCCCACAGCCTGATATCTCTGTGTGTCCCTGCATTTGTCTATGAGAGTATAATTGTCGGGAAAGCCCATCAGTCTTTCACATTCCAAAGGACTCAACCGCCTAAGCCGACCGTCTTGAGACAGGAACAGGGAACCGTTAAAGGCTGCTGCATTGCCGTTCCACTTTGTTCCGTAGGCAGCATAAAGACAGTCCGAGTAACTTCTGAACGCCTCAATACTGTGTCCGTCTATCTCTTTTGTCAGTTCAAAGGATACTCCCGGGAAATCACCGTCAAGGGAATCAAACAACCCCGGCTGCCTTGACGGCTGCGGTTTCAGGGGGTCAGACATTATCCTTTCGCCCTTTTCAAAGAGCACAGCCTCAGGATTGAAATCCTTGCCACCTCCCAAGACGTAGACTCTTTTCCTCTGTTGTGGCAGGCCGAAATACTTCGCATCCATAACCCTCCACGCTATATTCCGCTCCTTGGCACGGAGTATGCCCGATGAAGTCCACTTCTTTACCGTGATAGGTTCTGTCAGCCCGGCAAGCCCGGCAAGAAAACAGCCGAAGGCATTTGTCTTGTCCGTCAATGCGCCTTCAACGTTTTCCCAGAAAAAAACGCCCCTGCCCAAAGCCTTTTCGTGCCGCTTCCGGTCTATGGCATCAATGATGTCGATGTATTTCAGCGTAAGTTGTCCCCTGTCATCATTTATTCCGTTTCTCCAACCAGCCAAGGAAAAGGCTTGACAAGGCGTACCTCCACACAACAAATCGGGGACATCCGCCTTCCCCTCTTCTATCATTTGGGGGATGTCATTCATGTTTCCCAAGTTCGGAACGGCAGGAAATTTCGCAGCCAGAAAGCGTGACTGGAAATCAGCAATCTCCGAAAGCCACAACGGTTTTATCCCCATTGGCTCCAGAACGAAACTTGCCGCCTCTATACCAGAGCACAGACTGCCGAATGTTTTTATCCTCATTGTTTCTCGTTTTCAATCTTCTCGTTCAACATTTTGCGCCATTTCTCAATGTCATACCATGGGCATCCCTCACATCCCTTCTCTGCTTGTTTGCCTCTTGCAGGGATATTGCCGTCCCATTTTTCCGTTCCTTTATAGAAATACCTGATACCATAGATTGTGCCCCTAATCCCTTCTTGGAAACATTTTCTGCATATTTCACGCTTCTGCTGGTTTCTTTGGTTATCCAACAATTGGAATTTACGGACAATCTCTTCATCGGCCATATCCATCGGGTTATCCCCTTTTGTCTCGTCATCCCACCTCACTTCCGAAAATTTATGGTCTGGAATCAACGCTTTTTGGTTGGTTACCCGGGCTTCAAACGCATTTCTTTCCTGAAGCAACCTTATCACCCTCGCCTTAAATTGCGGTGTAAACGCCTCGTACCCCCTTTCTGTATGGAGAGGTATCGGGAGCAATATCCGGCTCGTCAGCCGCCCTTTTGCATTTGGAACAGACGCTATCGTATATCCAGCATCCTTGATATCCTGTATTCTTCTCGCTCCATTATTGTTCTGTGGCAACCGTACCGTTTCTTCCTTAAATGAGAGCAGAACGTCAAAGAATTTCTTTGTGACAGGTCCGTTTATGCGTTTCCGTTTGAGTTCACATTTCTTCCAGTCTGCCATGGCTTTCTTTTCAAAGTACGGTTTCAAGCCAACAAGGTACTCCGCAAGTTCCGTTTCCTTCTCCAAATCAAGCCCCGCACGCCTGTCTATATAGGGCACTACCGTGTTCCAAACAAAGCCATCGTCTTGCACGAACTTGGTTCTGACGTAATATTCGCTTGCCTTTGTGTTGTCAACAAATTCCGTCACAACAACGCCTTTGCCCTCCAGCATCTCCTGCAATATGCCTATATTCATTTCTTTGTCTTGTTGGAAATCACGCCAATGATGTCCTCCTTACTTATGGGATAAAGCACTCCGTTGTATCTGGCATACAGTTCCACCTCCTCTTTTTCCCTAAACAACTCCACCACATCTATGTTCAGATGCGTGGCAATCCTTCTCAATGTGTCAAGAGTGGGCGATATGTTGCCGTTTATATAATTGCTCAAGTTTGATTGGCTCAAACCCGAAGAGGCAGCAAAGTCTTTCAATGTGATGCCCCTTTGTGCCAGTATTTCCTTTAGTCGCAGTTCCATTGCCGTTGCATATTATATTTGCAAATATAGCAAACAGATTGTTCCATTTAGTATTTTCACAGCATAAACATTGTTAAATATAAGATCTGTTTTTGCTGTATATATTCTTTCTGATAATTTTGTATATGCTTAATTATCACATATAACATTTCTATGAACTCCGAAATAAGACATCTTCTGATTTTATTCCTGAGAAACAAGACTGTCGTTGCCTCTTGGGGAATATCCGATATCGCCATTTCCGACAAAAGCATTGCCTTCTCTGTTGACGCAATGAGATACAGTGGGCACATAGAAATCTCGCCGACAAGCGCAACAGACTGCACCATTTGCATGCAAGGAAAAGGCACGTTCCCGTGCAGCAACAATAACTTGATATACCTGTTGGACAGGTTGATAGAGCATTGCGACAACTACTCTACCGCCCTGTCATACTGGTTGAATCTATAGCAGAACTACAATCCGACGTGCCGCACAGGCGTGGCGGTGCAGGAGTCGGCCTGTTCTGCGGAGCGGGTGAAGTCGGCCGGCTTGGAGTAACCGTAGGAGTAGGAGTGCCAGCCGTAGGAGTAGTCATCCCAGTCCTGCGGGTCGGTGTTGAAGAGAGAGAATGTCAGGCGCTTGCCGTCCTCACCTTCTATCACGCCAGAGAAACGCCTGTCGTTCACCGAATAGTCGTATATGTAGATGTCGTAGTTGTCCTCGATGAAGTGTATCCTTATCGTGCGGTCGACGACAGTCCAGCGTATGTGGCTCGCGGTGTAGTCCCACGGTGCGCCGGAATAGTAGTCTATCCAGTAGCCAGTGCCGTGTGACAGGCTCAGACTGGAGTCAAACTCCACCACGGTGCGCGTGGCACGGTAGGTGTGACCGCCGTATTCATAGTACATATACACGTCGCCTTCCCATGTTCCGTCCAGCCTCAGACCTATCAGTTGGTCTTCGTCGCACGACGTGAGCGACAGTGTCATCACGGCAACGAGTGCCGTAGCGAGAAGAGTAAAGAGTCTTTTCATTTTTCCGTATTTTTAAGTCCTACTTCCGTTTATCTGTACGGCAAAGGTAATCCGGCAGTTCCGGCGTGTCAAAGATTTTCCCCTATGCCTGCAGGGGATTTCCCTACAAAGGCCTCTGCGGCGGCTTGTCCCCGTCCGGCACATACGAAAGAAGCCGGGGCTGCGCAAGTTTTCCTGCACAACCCCGGTCTGTGTGTTTTCCGGATTCTACTTTAGAAGTTGTAGAAAAGACCGAATGAGAGGGCCGAGTTGTCTACACCTATACCGAAAGCAGAGCCGCCGCCACGCTCGTCAGAGTTCTTGCTGTAGCCGAAAACGCCGGTCTTTGCAACGAGAGACAGTTTCTCAGAGAGTGCGACAGAGAGACCCGGACGGAGTCCGATGCCGAAGGTGTTGCCGCCATCGTGGTTGTAAGCGGTGTAATCAACACCTGCCTCAACGAACAGAGTGGCAATACCTGTTGTCAGATAGTTGTAACGGCCGTAAACGCCAATGCCTGTTGCTGTAGATGTCTCGTCTTCTGCATCTATGCTCTGGAAGTCAATTGTCAGGCCTGCAGACCACTTGTCGTTGAACTTGTAGCCCACCTCAGGCGCGAAAGAGAATGTGTTTAGAGCTGAAGCATCTTCAGTTGCCTTTACTGAAGAGTAAGCCACAGAACCGCCGACATAAACCTGTGCGTTGGCAGCAAGTGTCATCATTGCCATGAGGGCAACTGCAAAAATCTTTTTCATAATCCTTTTGATTTAGTTGATTAATGATGTTAATGTTTCTTGTTCGTGCGGACTGCAACGCCCGCTTTAACCTTTAGCGGCTGCAAAGGTAGTGTGCCGTTTTTCCGAAATGGCAGAAAAAATGAATGTATTGTGTATTTTTCTCGCAATTCTTGATACTAATCATCATTTCTCGGCTTTATTTCAAATAGCGCATTTTCAACCACTTCATTTCGCGTTTTGACGATGCCAAAAACGCGAAAAATGTCCGTTTTTTCTCCCAAGACTGTCTTTTTGTAAACTCCGAGGGGTGTTTTCGCAGTTCCTCTACGGTGTAATGGCGGCGGACAACGGTCGTGGGCAGACCGAATAACGGACGTGAACCGGTCTGCCCACGTCCGTGGTCTGACCGGCCCGCGACCGTGGTCAACCCGCGAAAAGGGTTGTTTTGCAGTGTTTCCCTTTGCTTTTCGGACAAAAAGAACTACCTTTGCGACCAAAGACAGATACCATAATGAAATACGTTTTCTTCACTTTGATGTTTTTGTTGACTCTGTGCGGCAGCGCATCAGCGTCGAAAGCCGTGCCACGGAGGATAGAAGTGACGCTCACCGACGGCAGCCACCGCACTGTGAGACTTATGGGCGACGAGCACTTCAGTTTCTATGCCAGCACACAGGGTGAACTCATCATCCGCCAGGGAGACACCTGGAGGCTCGCCACCGAGGAGGAACAGACGGCTGCAAGAAACGGCATACGGAGGGCAAAAGCCATGCGTGCCGACGGCGGAACCAACGCTTTCCGTCCGTTTCCGCACACGGGCAACCCCAAAGCACTGGTCATTATGGTGCAGTTCAGCGACAGGAAATTCACCTACGGAAAGGCTGACGTGGACAACATGTTCAACGGTTTGGGCTACGACGACACAAGCGGTTACCACAACTACTCGTCGCTTGCGCAGTATATGGAGGACTGCAGTTTCGGGCAATACCGCCCCCAGTTTGACGTGGTGGGACCCTACACGCTCGACAACACGACGGCTTACTACGGCGCCAACAGCGGCGGCAAGGACCGCAACTGTGCCCAGATGATATCCGAAGCGTGTGCTTTCGCCGATGCGGATGTGGACTTTTCCGACTACGATTCCGACAATGACGGCTACGCAGACCTCGTCTATGTGATCTATGCAGGCTACGGCGAGAACTGGGGAGGGTCGTCAGACTACCTCTGGCCGAAGTCCGGCATAGGCTCGTTCGGCACGTATGACGGTGTGAAAGTCTACCGTTACGGCATCAGCCAGGAACTGGCAGGCGACGACTCTCTCACCGACAGCAACGGCAATCCGATGTTCAACGGCATCGGAGTGCTGTGTCATGAGTTCTGCCACACGCTCGGTTTGTGCGACATATACCCCACTGTCAGTTGGACAGACACCAGCCTTTACGACAACCAGAGCATGGAGATGTGGGACTTGATGGACAATGGCGGCAACAATTACAACGGCTTTGCCCCGACGCCTCTCACGGCATGGCAGCGCGAGAAGTTCGGTTGGATGACGATAGAGACGCTCACCGACCCCGCCGATGTTGACATCGGACCGATAGACTACGGCGGAAAGGCTTACCGCATAGTCAACGATGACGACGCCACTGGCAACGAATACTACATTGTGGAAAGCATTCCCAACGGAGTGGACACCGGGTGGTACAGGCGCATGAGGGGCAACGGGATGCTCGTGACCCATGTCAACTACGACGAAACGGCCTTTTCCAACTTCAACTCTCCCAACAACAGGCAGGGCGAACCACGCTTCACGGTGCTGCCTGCCGATGGCATCCTAATGTCGTCATACAGGATTGGACTTGGCGAGACAGACCCTCTCAACATCTCATTCAAGGAATATTACGCCGACTTGGCAGGCGACACATACCCCGGAACATCAGCCGTGACGGCGCTGACCGACTACAAAGCCTACACGGGAACGATGGACAAGCCCATCACGGACATAGTGCAGGACGGTTGGAAAGTAAGTTTCAAGTTCCGTGGCGGTGCGCCCGTTGACGGCATTGACGGCACAGACGTTGCGGAAGGACAGTCTTCGCAGCCCGTCTACAACCTCGCCGGACAGCGCGTGAACGCCGCCTACAGGGGGATAATAATCAGCAACGGAAAAAAGAAAGTACAGTAATGGAGAAGAACAAGATAGAGTTTGACTACTGCATAATGAAGGACGGCGAGCCGATAGACGACTGCTATGCCTTTGCTGAATTTACCGACGATGACATGGAGGAAATGGCTTCCGCACTGTTTGAAGCCAACTCCGGCGGCGAACTTACCGACCTGCCGGAAAAGTATCTGGGTGTCTTCGTTGACGCCGCACTCGACGATGCCGCCGAGATATACCCCGACTTCCAGAACGAGAAGGCGGGATATACGGTCATGTTGCAGCGTTTTCTGCCCGACGACATGCTCGACTTCCTGCCCGAGGAACTCATAGAGAATTTCCTGCCGGAGATGTTTGAGGAAGCAGATGAGGATGCAGAAGAATAGGTTTCCCATGCGACATCGCGACGCACAATCCTCATATGTCTTCCATAGACAGGCAGGCAAGACTTATCTTGTATATCTTCAGTTCAGGACATACAGCCTGCATATTCTCCACTTTTGTCCTGAGTAGCGTCTCGTCGTAGCGGTTCTTGTCTTTTTTACCTCGAAGATGCCGGCAATGCCGTCTATCTCGTTCACCGCCACGATGTCTATCTCGTTCTCACCCTTGCGGTCCCAATACTGTCCTATCTGCGTGTAACGCTGACCCTCTCTCAGTTTCTGGCGGAAACAACGCTCCAGCATAAAGTCCTCCACCACGGAAATGTCACGCCTGATGACACGTTGCAACTGCTGCAATGCACCGCTCTCGATGAAACTTTGGTACTTATAGAAGAAGCGAAACCAAAAAGTAAGGAAATTGTCACCGAGGATGTATCTCACGTTCTTTGTCTTGGGCTTGGAGAAGATGGGCACGTGTTTCTCTATCAGATTGAAGTGAAACAACAGGCGTTCCAGATATCCTCCCACCTCCTTAATACCTGTAAGGCTCTCTATCTGCGAGCGGGTCACCTCTCCGTTGGCAATGCACGACAGGATGGAGAAGTAATTGGCATAGTCTGCCCCAAACTCCTCTATCAGCAAATTCTTGCCTTCGTTGACAAAGGGCGAGTTCTCCTCGGTCAGCATATTGAGCATCCTCAGGGAAGTCACCTTGCCGTTTCCCATGAAGAGGCTTACATACCAGGCCACGCCATGGGTGAGTGAATAGAGAATAAGAAGGTCTTCTGCGGAATACGCAGGATTGAAGTCCTGCAATATTTCTTTCAATACGTCCGTCTCAAATGCACGAAGATGAATGATGCGGTTGGCTCTAGAGAACAACGGTTCTTTGCTGTCCCCGAAAATACGGTGCATCAACGAATACATGGAACCGCCGACAATCAGGTTCATCTTGCTCGTTGCCTTAGCCAAATCCCATTCTCTTTGCATTTCTCTGAATACGGAAGGATTAATACGGAGCCAATCCTGAAATTCGTCCAGCACAAGCGTGAAAGGCCGGCTCTGCAAAAATGAAGAGCAACTGACGGAACAGTTCGGCAAAGGAAGAGTAATTGCCAAACGGCATATTCAACTTGCGCTCCACCTCAGACTTGAAGTCTTGACAGAGATTACCGTAATGGCCATTACTATTCAATCGCCACGGCGGTTATATGTTTCCCATGGTATATCCACAAGAAACTGTAGTTTTTTGCGTCTTACGTAAAACTTACCGTTTTGATATCGCCATCTTGCGGAACGTCTGTCCGAAGATGACGGCTTCGCCTTCCGGCTGAAATCCCACACTGGCATAGAGGTCTACCACCCAAGGATGGTCGGGATCGACATAGAGGGTGGTCTTTTGCGTGTGCGGATTCTGCTGCCTGAGCGAGATGGCGTGGTGCAGCAACTGCACGGCAATGCCCCGTCGGCGGAACTCCGGCATCACTGCCAGCGTGTCGATATACCACTCTCCGGCGACAGCCTCGTGGGTCATGCCGGTGAAATCCTCGCCTCCGTGGTCGCGGATATAGGCGAATGTCTTGGCGGAAGCGGTGGCATAGGATGCTCCGTCATAGGAAATCAGCACCGCAGCATCGGTGCCGTCACACTGCGCAATGCAGGCGTTGCGCCAACTGTAGAGGGTGTCGTCCATAGCGGCAAGGCTCTTGCAGGAGGGCAGAAGCCGCTCCATCTCCTCGCCTGAAATCCACATCGCCGTGAGGAAACCGCGGGCTATGAACTCCGCATCCTCCTTTTTCGCACTGCGTATCGTTATCTCATTCATACTGATTTCTCTGTATCAATTTCTGATGCAAACAGGTTTCATCTTGAAGCAAACCATGTATGCAAAGTTAGTGTATTTCCGTTTGAATTCAAAGAAGCCGGGGCATTGCCACCACCCGATTGTCCTCCACTTTCACAGGAATGGCATCTACGAGTGCCGCAGCAAGCCTCTCGCCGTCCACACGATAGGCTCTCGGCTTCAGCGAGCGCGGCAACGAGTCGAAAAAAGGGGCTGTGCTGAAATACCAACGCACACTTTTCACCTTATAATATATATGGAGCGTGCGGTTTATCTCAAAGATTCTCGTTCTCGAGGGGCGCACCACTCCCACACTGCCGTCCTGCATCTGTATTACTGCGATAATGTTCTGACTGCGACCGTGCGCCGCTTTCTCCAACCGTCCGCGGTGCGACACCGTGATGTGTCGGCCGAAACGGCTGTTCAGTTCGTCCATCTTCTGGCGGAACAGTCTGCCGTGGGGCGCATCGTCCTTTATGTTGCGGCTCGCTATGAAAAGGTGTATCATCTCGTGCAATATCGTGTCGTCCAACTCCACTTGCGGCAAGTCGTAGAACGAACTCACCGTCAGCGTGAAGTCAGAACAGCGCATCCGCCCCAGCAAACCGCGCCTTTTCCTGTACTTCAGGCTGCCGAGCATCGTCCGCGCACGCCCCACTTTCAGCACAGGAACAGGCAGACTGCCCCCGAAACACTCCTCGTTGAATGTCCCGAACCTCTCCTTGAGATACGCAAGAGTCACCGTCATAGTTCACAAAACAACCTGCCTGACGCAGTTTGTACGGTGCAAAGATACACCTTTTGCCCCGTATACGGTGTCACGCCATTGCGATTTTCATCTCGCATTCCTTCTTTTATTCGGACAGATAACAGTATCTTTGCCACGGGATAATACGGCGGGTTGCGAACGAAAGTACACGAAACCGCATTGTGACCAAGACTGACACAGCGACCAATTCTTCCGCTTCACCCACTTATTGTCCTGCTTCGCCATGCCAATGTGACGGGAAGTGAGATTTGACTGCTAATTTTACAGACAAAAAACGAGAATGAAGAAACTGGAGAAATACAAGGACAAAGTGGCAGAGTGGATTGTTTTCACCCTTACGTTTTTCTTTCTGTACGATATCATCTGGGCTCTCACAGACTTTGAGGACTTCAAGCGCAACATTGACAACTATTCTTTTGGTCTGTTCTTGGATTTCGTCTATTGCGGTCTGTTCTCATTGGTCAGCCTGTCAGTCAATAATCTATTGCTCAGGCAGAGGTTCTTCAAACTGGCAGAGACCAACCGCAGGAGTTTCATACGCAGTGCTGTCTTTGCAGTCGCTGTCAACATCTTCATTGCAGGAGTTTTCGACTTCATGTTTGACATGATTGTCTCCGTAGAGGAAGAAGACGTCTGGGGTACGTTCTTTCTATTCGGGATAATAGCAAGTCTGCTGACACTCATACACTTGCTGCTGCATTATTCTGATGTCATAATACGCAGGAACAAGGAGAATCTGTGTCTGCAAAAGAAATACCTGAAACTCCAGTTAGACCCTCATTTCGTGTTCAACAGCCTGAGTTCATTGGCTGGCATGATAGAGGAAGAGCCTCAAAAGGCAGAGGAATATGTGGTGAGGCTGTCGCAAGTTTACAGATCTATGCTGCGCAACATCGAACAAGACTACATTACAGTACATGAAGCGATAGACTTTGCCAGGACATATGTCAGTCTGCTCAACTTGAGATACAACGGCAAAGTCATACTGGAGACGGATGATGCAGAAGGATACGGCAACGACAAGATACTGGCTCTAAGCCTGCAGTTGCTCATAGAAAATGCCGTCAAGCACAACACACCACAGGAAAACACGCCTCTTCTTATTCAGATACGGGTGCAAGACGGTATGCTCGTGATTAAAAACAACTGCATTTATACACACGGACACAATGACCAACAGATTGAATCGTATGGCATCGGACTGAAGAACCTGAAGCAACGGTATGAGTTGGAATGCGGAAAGAGCATCGTGTATAGTGCCAGTCACGACTTTTTCGAGATACGTCTGCCTATCATGAAGAGACAACAATAGAGCGATGAAAAAGATATTGATAATAGAAGACGACCACTTCAGTGCGAAACGACTGAAAAGACTCGTCATGGACACAGACGACACTGTCGACATCCATGGTCCGCTGAAAAGCATTGCCGAGGTGACAGACAAACTGTCAGAAAGCAACGACTATGACCTGATATTCTCTGACATACGTTTGGTTGACGGCAATGTGTTTGAGGCTTTCCGCAAGATCAAGCCAAAGTCGTTTGTCATATTCACGACTGCGTATGATGAATATGCCATGCAGGCCATCAAGAACAACGGGCTGGACTATCTGATGAAGCCCATCGACCCCAAGGAACTCAGTGCGGCTATGGACAAACTGAAAATGCTGACTTCCGACAAGGAAGAAATCAACGGCAAGTTGGATGGATTGCTGAATGACACACGACACCAATACAGGGAACGTTTCCTGGTCAACAAAGGCGATGAACTGATTATGCTGTACACTGACGACATAAACTATATAAGCAAGACGGGCAACCACGTTCTGGCTTTCACAGGAAACGGCACATCATATCCTTTGGCCATGAGTATGGCAGACTTGGAACAGACCTTGGACCCCGACAAGTTCTTCCGCATCAACAGACAATACATTGCGAATATAAAAGGTATCAGGAAAATCAGCCTTTTCTTCAGTTCGAAACTGATAGTGAAGTTGAAGGGATGCGACGACGACAATATTGTGATAAGCAAGGAAAAGACCGCGCAGTTCAAGAAATGGCTTGACAGATGAGACAAACAGGCATCCGCAATGTTACAAAACAATGCGGAATACCTATCTCCTGTCCTTGGCTAACATCAGAACGACCAACCGAAGCCTACATACGGATAAAATGCCGATTTATCAAGTCCGTACTTGTCGCCGAAATTGAAGGAGGGCGATACACCAATACGGAACATGAAGCCATTGTCACGCTGATAGCGGTAACCAATGTCACCGAATATCAGATACCCGAAGCGGTTGCTTGTCGTTGTGTATCTGTCCCCTTCGTAGCCAGGAACGGATGCGTCCGCCTCATTCCAGTACCATGCCGTTTCCTTGACATGATATATACCAAGGCTTGTTCCTATACCTGCCTCCAGTTTGTGCCGTTTCCTTCCCAACAGACAATTCAGTTCCATCGGCACTCCCACACCTTTGATGGTCTGGTCGAACCAGCCAGAATTGTCGCCATATCCAAATCCGACACCGACACGATAGCCTAATCCTGAGTTGCCTTTAAGCCTACTGTCGTAGTTTACACCTACCATGTTTTGTGCGCCAAGCAACTCGACAGACACACTATGCACGGTCTTCTGTGCAGACATACTGATTGCGGATATCAGCATTACTGCGAATGTAACAATTCTTTTCATTATTGTCGTTATATTGATTCATAACTACAAACATACTTCCCATTGCGGAAATAATGGAAAGACCTTTGTTTCCTGTCTTCATTGTCACAACCTGTCAGACTTTTATAGAACCGTTCGCTATAAGTCTGATAGTTGTCCGTATGGTACACATTATTGTCAATGACAAACAGCGGAAACGTATTACTCGACGGTATGGGGAAGATACCGTCGAATACGGAAGAAATAACAACAAGGTGAATATTGCGCTTGTCGCAAACTTTCTTTACTTCTTTTGGCGTTCTGCCACTTTCGCCGGAGCAAAAAGGAAGATACTCGTATACAACAACTTCTTTGGATTTTCTGATGTAATCCTTTACTTGGCTTACCGTAACCTTATAGAGGTTTCTGTCGTTCCGGATCGAATCAAGTGACGTCCTGCACGATTTCACATACAGTTTTTCCGATTCCGACAAATCCGAATAGCCAGAGCCATTGACCTCTATGCATGAGATCATGATGGCTCCGGCTGTCAGAAATAAAACCAGTTTTTCCAATTCTGTTTTGCTACACACAATTGGTCAGAACATATAAGAGAATCCTAACTGGATGTCTTGTGCCTTCACATTGACACCATTTCCCTTGAACACATTGTTGAAGCCGCGGCTGTAAGAGAGACTGAACTGATAATGCTTGGCAATTTCTATGCCCATCTTAGCATCAAAGCCGAAGTTTACACGATTGAAGATGTTGTCTCCATACACATTCGAGGACACCTTCTTTTCTGTGCTATGCCCCTTGGCATCGGCCGTTGTCACTTTGTCTGTACCGGTCAAGCCGAAATCCACGTAAGGTCCAACGGCTGTAATGAGTTTCATGTTGTCTGACAAGTTGAACTTATAGCCGACATTTACAGGAACAAGTATCGAGTAAGTCGAGTAATTCCAATGCCGAGTCAACTTCGTGCCATTGTCGAGATAGTCCTCACTCTGTCTGTTTCTGTTGTTGAACAGGACAGACGCATCCATGAACCAACCATATCCCACGTTGTTGAAATCCATCTCTGCTTTGGCACCCACAGCGAAACCGGGTTTCGTTTTTGTCTCCTTAGAGATGTTCAGACTTCCTGCGACAGTCGGACCGAAGCGGAATGACTGCGCATTTACTGCCGAGAAACAGCACAATGCTACCATTGACAGCAACCATTTTTTCATTTTCATCATTCTTTGTCTTAATTGTTTATGTTTCTGATATGAGTTTTCGAAACTCGCTGCAAAGGTATTGTCTTTAGTGACTTACGACAATACGCCTTAATGTGAAAAGGAATATATGGTTGCCGAATCGGCTATATTGCCTCTAAAAGGGATTGTTTGGCAAATTACACGCACAATGACATGCTTGTTTAGAGACAATAAACAAGCATTGGAAAAGCGAGTGTAATCCCGTGTATGGTGTCTATTTCTTTGAGATGCTCCTTATTGTATATGCGCACAGGCGCACTGCTGTCCACAGAACATATATTGTCACGGCGGTGACAACCACAAATCCGAGAGAGAAGAAGAGTTCCTTCCATTTTCCGTCATAGGCAACAATGGCATACACATTGAGGCAGAACGCCACGAGGAAGCACACCATGAGGGTCTTCAGTTCTGTCTTCTGCCGCCGTACGGTTATCTTGATGTCTTTCATAATCCTGTCGTTTTATGTGTCACGGTTGCTGTTCCGGCACGGTCGTCTGAGCCTTTGTGTCGTAGGTGTCATAGTCTATGAGATACTCTTTTGGCAGTTCGAGCGGCGTGCCGGCTTTCAGTGCCTCATGCCCCCACAGGCAGAGCAGGCTGGCATAATAGCCTTCTTCCGCAATGCCGGCAGGCTGTTTGCGCTGCAAAGCCGCCTCTACGAACGCCTCCGTGAGGAGTGACGTGCCGTCGGCATCGGGCGTTTTGCCGAGGATGAACTCCCCGTGGTCGCCGTCCCCGCTCTCGGATGCCCAACTCGTTCCGGCGAACGGAGAACCTCCAAACACCTTTGTCTCCCAGTCCCTGACCATTTGCAGGAAAGCAGGAGCAGGGGCTACATCCTCGAAATAGAATTTTCCGAGTTCCGGTTCGACCGTTCCCTTTGAACCGAGTATCTGTTCTTCCAGTCCGTATTTCTTGTTTGCGATGTCCGAACCCCACGACATCTTGCGCCCATCGTCAAACACATAGATTGTCTGGATGTTGTCGTAGACCTCGCGACCGTCCTTCCAGTAGGTCAACGCGCCGTCGCCCATGACCTTGACAGGCAACTTGCCCATAGCCCAAGTGCCCACCTGAAGTTGGTGGCAGGCCAGTTCGGTCATGAGGCCGCGTGACGTAGCATCATAAAGACGCCAGTTTATGTAGTGTTCACCGTTGACTGTCGCACCGTCGGCGAGGCGTATCTGCCGTGACGGAACATCACGTCTCCAGTCGTTGTTTCTGTTCCACCACGCCCTCACTTGGGTGATTTCGCCGAACACGCCGTCATGTACCATCTTCATCACCTTGATGTAACGCGGGTCGAAAAGACGCTGCTGACCCGTGAAGAACACCAGTCCGGTCTGCAAGTGACGGTCGTACATGCGCTTGCACTCGTCCATTGTGTAGCCTATGGTCTTTTCGCAATAGACGTGTTTCCCGGCATCAAACGCATCGAGAACTATCTGGCAATGGGTGTTGAGCGGCGTTGCCACGAGCACAGCGTCCACCTGCCGGTCGTCAAGGAGTTGGCGATAGTCATGGTAGACCTTGGCTTTTGGCACCATTTTCAGAGCCTCATCGATAGAAGGCTGATAGGGATCGGCCAGCGCGACAATCTCTACTTTCGGGTTTTCCGACAGGAATGACATGAGAAAACGTCCTCTTGAACCGGGACCGATTATGCCCAGGCGGAGTCGCTCTCCTGAGGTATTGTCCGCACCGGCAAACGTACTCATCCAGGGACTTGTCGCCGCCAGCAGTCCGCCACCGAGCATTCCGACCCCTTTGATAAAGTCACGCCGACTCATCCGAGTGTCTTTTTCCATTGAAACAGCGTATTTTTGATTGTTTTGTTATTGATGTCAAAATTACGAAGAAATAAGTATAAAAACAAGGACAGCAGCAGTTTTGTAAAGGATATTTCCCCTTTTTGTTTGCACAGTTAATGGAAAAGCGATACTTTTGCGACAGTTATACATTATTCTACAGGAGTATCAAGCATGATGACACAAGGCAAAAGAATCGGGCGGAAGACCGTTTTCACCCAGAGAATGAGGCGGTTTGTATCGCTGTCGCTGCTCTTCCTGCTCACCTTTACGGCGGTGGCGGCAAAGAGCGACAAGGTGATAAGAATCCTCGCAATAGGCAACTCGTTCTCTGAAGATGCCGTCGAGCAGTACCTCTACGAACTGGGCAAGGATGCCGGATACGAGTTGATAATCGGCAATGCCTACCGCGGAGGGCAGGGATTCGAGTCCCACTGGAAGGACGTGAGCACTTTTGCCAACACGTTTGAGTACCGCAAGGTGGTCAAAGGCACAAAAACCAACCGCAAGGGATGTTCCCTGCGCAGCATGATAGAGGACGAACCGTGGGACTATATCACCTTTCAGCAGGCAAGCCACGACTCCGGTCTCCCCGAGACTTACGAACCTTGCCTCACCTATCTGATAGAATATGTGAAGTGGTACGCCACCAACAAGGACGTGAAATTGGGTTTCCACATGACTTGGGCATACTCACAGGATTCCACGCACCCCGGTTTTGCCCACTACGGAAATGACCAGATGACGATGTACAACCGTATTGTCACCACGGTTAAGCCCACCATGAAGAGGCATCCCGAACTGTCGTTCATCATTCCGACCGGCACTGCCGTACAGAATGCACGCACAAGTCGCCTCGGCGACACACTCAACCGTGACGGCTTCCACCTTGATTACAATATCGGAAGATACACCGCTGCCTGCACATGGTTTGAGACCATACTCGGCAGGAACGCAATGCACAACAACTACCGCCCTGCATCCGTGACAGCCGAAGATGCCGTCATAGCACGCAGGGCAGCCCATTATGCAGTGCGGAAACCATTTGAGATACACACAATAAAACAGTAATAGATATATGAAAGTGTTGATAGTAGTCGATATGCAAAACGACTTTATCAACGGCAGTCTCGGCACGCCCGAGGCTGAAGCCGTTGTAACAAACGTGGAAAAGAAAATCCGGGAATGGGAAGGACTTGTTGTGGCAACACGCGACACCCATTCCGCCAACTACCTCGAGACCCAGGAGGGGCGCAATCTGCCTGTGGAGCATTGCATTGAGGGCAGCGACGGTTGGCAGATACATCCGCAGATACAGGCTGCACTCGACGAGAAAGGGGCGCAGACGATAAACAAGCCCACTTTCGGAAGCGTGGCTCTCGCCATGATGTTGGTGCAGTGCGGAGTGAGCGAGATACAACTTGTGGGCCTGTGCACCGACATCTGCGTAGTGTCCAACGCCCTTCTGCTGAAAGCGAATATGCCGGAAGTGCCCATATCAGTGGATGCCTCGTGCTGCGCAGGCGTCACTCCCGCCAAACACGATGCAGCCATTGAGACAATGAAATCATGCCAGATAAACATCCTATGAAACAGATTATCAACCATTTTACGGACAACGACCTCTACACGTTCTCCTGTCAATACTATGTAATGCAGCAGTATCCGCGTGCAGAAGTGGAGTATACGTTCATCGACCGCAACGAGACACGCTACCCGAAAGGATTCGCCGACCTGCTGCAAGAGCAGGTCAACTATATGCAGAACGTGGTCATCACCGACGAGGAGATAGACTTCATGACAAACAAATGCGTGTGGCTGCCGCTGTGGTACTTCACTTTCCTCAAGGGATACCGCTTCAATCCGGGCGAGGTCAACATCTCCCAGGATGCCGAAGGACACCTTGAGATAACGATTCGAGGCAAGTGGTTCTCCACCATAATGTGGGAGATGCCGCTGCTGTCGTGCATATCGGAAATCATGCATGTGCTCAACGGTGACCACGAACACTATGACTTGGAGAAGGAAAGGCAAAAGGTAGTGGAGAAATCACGCCGCATATTCTCTTCCGGACTGGTGTTCGGCGATATGGGAACACGCCGCCGCTTCTCTTTCGAACACCAGAAGATGGTGCTCGAAACGATGAAGGAGGTGTACGAGTCACAGTCCTGGCCAGGCGTATTCACCGGTTCAAGCAACGTGTGGCTTGCCATGAAACTCGGTCTGAAGCCACTGGGTACACTGTCGCACCAGATAATTTCGTTCGAGGAAATAGTCAGCGGCATTTTCGAATGCAACTATATGGTGATGAAAAAGTTCTCCGACGTGTATGACGGAAACAACGGAATCTACCTCTATGACTGCTTCGGAGACAAACTCTTTTTCAACAACCTGTCGAAGAGAATGGCAATGATGTACTGCGGATTGCGTGTCGACAGCGGCAAAGAAGAGGAGCAGATAGACAAGATAATAGAGAAATACACGCAGTTGGGCATCAATCCGAGCACCAAGCAAGTGGTGTTCTCCAACGGTCTCGACGTGGAACGCTGCATCGAAATACACAACTACTGCGCCGGCCGCGTACAGGATTCCTACGGTGTGGGCACAAGTCTGATGTGCGACATCGACAATGTCAGTCCGGCAAACATAGTGATAAAACTCACCAAAGGACGCATTACCGAACTGCGTGAGTGGCACGACTGCGTGAAACTTTCGTGCGACAAGGGCAAAGTACTGGGCAATCCGAAGAAGTGCGAGTACATCCTCGGACTTATGGAGAACGGATAGTCCCTACCCCATAAGGCGGCTCTGATGCCGCACAGCGGCGGCTTCCACAGTGCTGCAGACTTATTTCTGCGCTTTGGAAGCCGTCGTTGCGAATTGGTCAAGCCATTTGTCCAAATCGCCGTACCAACTGTCACGGTATTCGAAAGAGGGGTTCGAACACCATCCGTGGTAGCCTCCGGGATAGATATGGAGCGATGCCTGCACGCCATGAGCCTTGAGTGCCTCGTAATAAATGGTGGCGTTGACAGGCGGAACGAGGTCGTCGGCATCGCTGTGACCGATGATTGTCGGCGGCGTCTGCGCCGTCACGCGGTTCTGCATCGAGTAGTATTCGCTCTGCAACTGGCTTCTGTCCTTGCCGAGAAGGTTGTCGAAACTGCCCTTGTGGGTCTTTCCCTCCTCGCAAGTGATTACCGGATAGTAGAGGATAGCGAAGTCCGGGCGCGGATTGGAGAGGTTTGAGGCGTATGCCGCAAGGTGTCCTCCTGCGGAAGAACCGGCTACCCCGACCTTCCCACGGACATATCCCTCTGCCCCTGGAGCCAGTCCTTTCATCATCTTTATAGCCATCTCTACATCCTCAAGCGGCACTTCGGGATGACCGTTGGGCATACGGTATTTCAGTACGGCAGCCGTCACACCATGCTGCGTGAGCCAGTTTGCCAGTCCGTAGCCCTCGTTATCCATGGCGAGCCATTCGTATGCACCGCCCGGACACACCACTACGGCGATGCCCTTGTCCTTTTTCTTGTCGGCAGGATATATCAGCAATTCCGCCGAAGTGGTATTGTACAGACCGTCGCCTCGCTCCGTCATCTTCTCCTCTCCCGGCAGTTCGCTGGAGTGAGGGGCAGTGGAGTTGTCCCATATTTTAACTTTCACTTGTGAGTAAACGCCTGTCGCCATGAAACAAACGAGGGCAATGGTCATTAGTCTTTTCATCTTGAATAAGTTTTTTAGGTTTTCTCTTGCTGAGCAAAATTACAAAAAAGCAACGCCAAAGCAGTGCTTTAGCGCAGAAAATTTGAAAAAATCAAGTATTGAGGACGGTGTGTCGGGGACGGCGTCACTGCAGTTCAGAAGTCCGGGAGAGAACGGAATGTCATACGTCTGCCGGTGTCGGGATGGACAAAACTGAGGACGGTGGCATGGAGAAACAGGCGACTGCCAGGTTGTCCGTACAGTCTGTCGCCCTTGATGGGATTGTCAAGTCCACGCTGATGGGCGCAGTGGACACGCAACTGGTGCGTCCTGCCTGTCAGGGGGGTGAGTTCTATGCGGTTGCCGCCCAACGACCGATAGCGTGTGACCGCCTCCTTTCCTTTTTCATCGTCCACCATCTGCCGCGGACGGTCGGCGGTATCGGGACACAGCCTCAACTCTATCACGCCCTCACCCGACACCTCGCGCTCAAGCAGGGCGGTGTAGACTTTTTCCGTAATGTGGGTGGCGAACTGCCGTTGCAAGTCCTTGTGTGCCGCCGCAGTCTTTGCCACGACGAGCAGACCGCTTGTATCCATGTCGAGACGGTGCACCATACGCAGTTCCTGACCGCCGTTCCGGCGTTCGCACAACAGTGACCAGACACTGTTTCTGCCGCCCTTTCCCGGCACGCTCAGCATTCCTGCGGGTTTGTCAACCACAATTACCGACTGGTCTTCATACACGATTTTCAGTTCTTCAGGGACGGTAGCGGTGTCATGAAAGAGGCTGTCATCATCGAGAAGAAACTGCAACACCGGTCTGCACTTGCCGTTACAGGCCGGATAGAACACACCGTGACGCCGCACTTCCCCCTTTGGAGACTGTCCCCACCAGAACATCCCGATTTCCTCAGGGACAAGTCCGTGGGTGTGAGCATAGTTGATGAGTTTCGGTTCACAGCACTCTCCGCTGCCCGAGGGTGGCAGCGACGGCAACCGCAACGGCATCTCCTGCGCAGAGGAATAACGCTGCCATATCTCCAACAACGTCTGTCTGTTGCCGTGGCAGTCTGTAAATGTCATCTGCTGAAACAGCCACTGTTGCAGCGAGTCGGACATACGCTGGCGCTGCAGTTTCAGTTTGCGAATGTCCGCTTCCCTGTTGTCGAGTTCCGACTGCACCTCATCAATGCGCTGTTTCCACTGTTGGCGCTTGCGGTGCAGTTCCGCCTTGAGAAACTGGCTCTCACCTATCAGTTTCTCTTCCGCCACTTCTCCCTCGCCGCGAAGCCTGTCACGCTGCGCCTTTGCCGCCTTCACGGTCTCACGAAAAGCATTTATATCATCATCGGCAGACCGCTTCAATCGGCAGAGAGTTTCCCTCAACGACTGTAGTTCCTGAGACGACTGTTTCTCGGAAATCCGTCTGTTGAGTGCGGTTATCTCCCTCTCGTGTTCCTTGAAATATCCGTCAGGAGCGAGATAGTCAAACACGGCAGACACAAAACCGTGGATACCAAACTGCCCGCAGATTTGCCCCGAATAGGCGGTGAGGACGGTCTGTCGCGTGATATCGCTCTTGTCGTGGGCAATGAGGATGCCAAACATTTTGCCTTTTGCCACCTCTGCTGCAAAGGCGGCATCCTCACGGCACAGACATTCAATCCTTTCCGCCAGACGCTTCTGTTCCTCGAGCATTCTCTCCGAAGGGCTGTAGTGGAATGGATTGTTCATTTTCTGCGGTGTAAAAAGAATATTCGAAAAAGCGGAAAATGCCGGCTGACAGTGCAGTCAGAGATATCTGGCAGCAGCACTGCCGATGAAATCCTTTATCTCCTCATCGCCGGGATTCACCGAAACACCACCGTCACGCATCAACAATATGTTGTCGGCAATCTTCAGAGCGAGGTTCACGTCGTGCGTGGTCACAAGAACAGTCTTGCCTTCGGTGTGTGCCAAGTGGAGCGACAGTTCCATCAACTCCACCTTACTCCTGAAATCAAGAAAGGCGGTAGGCTCGTCCATGAGAATCACGGGGGTCTGTTGGGCGAGAGCCTTGGCGATTATTGCCTTCTGATACTCACCGTCACTGAGGCTCGACAGCGTTTTACTGCGCAGCGAGGTGATGCCTATCATCTCCATGCAACTGTCCACCACACGGCGGTCATCGTCATTCAACCTGCCGAAAAAACCAGTGTATGGCGAGCGACCCAGCCCCACCAAGTCCTCCACAGTGAGCAACTGCCCCTCCGCCCTGCCTGTGAGCACCACGCCGACAGTAGTGGCCAACTCCTTGGGAGACATACTCCCGAGCGGTCTGCCGCCATAGTTCACGATGCCGGAGATAGGTTTCAGAAATCCGGCAACAGTCTTCAACAACGTACTCTTGCCTGTTCCGTTGTTGCCGAGGAGGCACGTCATGGTGCCCTGAGCCAGGCTGAAGGTCATGCCGGAGACAATGGCCTTACCGTCATAGCCTATGCTTAGATTGTCGAGAGCGAGCATCCTGTCTTGCGGAAAGTCACCTTGCACACCGCATCAACGCTCCAGCAACTGTCGGAAAGCATCGTAGTCATTGGGCAGCGAGACGGATTTCTTCGTACCTTTCATAAATGCCTGCAACTTCTGCGGTATCTCTATGTCGGTGTGGAGGATGCCGTCGACCACGGACTTGAACTTCGCCGGATGCGCCGTTTCGAGGAATACACCTGTCTCGTCCGGTCTGAGACCGTCTTTCAGAGCCTGATATCCGCATGCGCCATGGGGGTCACAGACATATCCGTTGTCTGCATAACAACTGCGCATGGCATCGGCTATCTGTTCATCTGAATATGTGGCACCGCTTATGTCGGCAGCAATGGCATCGTGCGACTTGCCGTAGAGGTCGTAGATTCGTGCGAAATTGGACGGATCACCCACATCCATGGCATTGGCAATGGTCTGTACCGACGGTTTCGGTTCGTAGTTGCCGGTCTGCAGATACTTGTAAAAGATGTCGTTGGAATTGTTGGCTGCGATGAAGCGATGTATGGGCAAGCCCATCCGTTTGCCAAACAATGCCGAACAGATATTGCCGAAATTGCCCGAAGGAACACACATCACGAGGTTGTCGGCAAGTCCTTTCTTCTTCATCTGGGCGTATGCGTAGAAATAGTAGAAGGACTGCGGCAGGAACCGGGCGACATTTATGGAGTTGGCGGAGGTGAGTTTCATCTTCGCGTTAAGAGCCTTGTCCATGAACGCATTCTTCACCAACGCCTGGCAATCGTCAAATACTCCGTCCACCTCAACTGCGGTTATGTTCTGTCCGAGAGTCGTAAACTGGCACTCCTGAATGGGGCTTACCTTGCCTTTCGGGTAGAGGACATACACCTTGATGCCCTCAACACCGAGGAAGCCGTTGGCTACTGCCGACCCGGTATCACCCGATGTGGCAACGAGAACATTCACTTCGCCACTGCCGGAATGGAGGAAATGCCGTAGCATCCGCGCCATGAAGCGCGCGCCGACATCCTTGAACGCCAGCGTAGGACCGTGGAACAGTTCCAGAGAATAGATGCTGTCGCACACCTTCACCGCCGGAACGTCAAACGAGAGTGTGTCACACACTATCCTGCGGAGGTCCTCCTCCGGCACGTCCTCACCAAAGAAGGCTTGCGCCACGGTGCAGGCAATGTCGTGGAAATCCATGTCCTGAATACGGGAAAAGAACTCTTCGGGAAGCGGTTTGATATGTTCTGGCATATAAAGACCGCGGTCTTCAGCAAGACCTTTTACCACCGCCTTCTCCAAAGAGGCAAGCGGCGCTGTGCCGTTGGTACTGTAGTATTTCATCATTTCAAAAATTCTGGTAGGAAATCGAGACCGTCCATCACACCGTAGGAGCCGTCCTTGCAACTGTCTTCGTCGAATGCGGTGACCCTGTCAGGCTCTGTGCCGGGTTTGTAGATGACAAACGGCACCGGTTCGGCAGTGTGTGTACGGTGTGCGCACGGCGTGGGATGGTCGGGGAGGAATGCTATCGCCACCGGTTCATCGGAGTTTTCCAGTGCCTGCATGACAGGTCCCACAACCTTGGAGTCTATGTCTTCAATGGTGCGGAGTTTCAACTCGATGTCACCCTCATGCCCAGCCTCATCGGGGGCTTCTATGTGCAGGTAGACGAAATCATCGGTCTTGAGAGCCTCAATGGCTGCTTCCGCTTTGCCTGAGTAATTGGTATTGAACAAGCCTGTTGCCCCCTCTACATCTATAATCCTCAGTCCTGCATAGCGGCCTATGCCCCTTATCAGGTCGACAGCGGTAATCACGCTGCCCTTCCTGACAGCAGGATACGTCTCGGAGAGGGGCGTCATGTCGGGACGATATCCCGGACTCCACGGCCAGATGCTGTTTGCCATGTCCTTGCCCTCGGCTGCACGCTTTTTGTTTACAGGGTGCTGCGGCAGCAGTTCCTGCGATTTCAGTATCAGTTCATTGAGTTTCTCCGCAGTGGCAGCAGCCTCCGGCACATCCGCCTTCACCAGCAACGGACGCCAAGGCTGTAGCGGCACGTCATGGGGAGGCGTGGTGGTGACACGCGCATCGCCGCCGTTGAAAATCAGCACATGGCGGTATTGCACCCCTGTATGGAAGTGTATCTTGTCCGTAGACAGGTGTCCGTTCAGGTATTTTATCAGTTCGTCCGCCTCCTCTGTGGTGATATGGCCTGACGAGTGGTTCTTGAGAATGTCGCCATCGAGGCACACGAGGTTGCAGCGCATTGCCATGTCGCCCGGCTTCATCTCATATCCTATGCTGGCAGCCTCAAGCACTCCGCGTCCCTGATATACCTTGTTCTGGTCGAAACCGAGTATTGTGGAGTTGGCAACTTCGCTCCCCGGGTGGAAGCCATCGGGCACTGTCTTGAGCATGCCGCACCTTCCTGACGCCGCCAAACGGTCGATATGCGGCGTGTGGGCATACTGATAGAGGGTCTTGTTGGCCAAAGAGGGACAGTGCCAGTCGGCACTTCCATCGGCAAGAATTATCAAATGCTTCATCGTAGTCTCTCCTAAATAACGGTTCAAACGACCGTAAAAATCCACGTTTCCATACTAATCTGTCAGCAAATCATGTACTTTTGTTACAAAATTAGGTATTTATTTGCAAACGGACAACTCTTTCGTAACGCAACTTTCAAATGTTGCCGAAAAACGCTAACTTTGTACCAAGAATCAAACTAAAAACTATAAGCAATGAAAAAGATGCTCTTTTCCGCCCTCGTAGCGGCAGTCTGCATTCCGGTCTGCGCACAGACAGCAGACCTGTTCAAACCTTACAAGCAGACGGAACTGCGTCTGCCGAGTGTACCGTTGGTACTTAGCGACCCCTATTTCTCCATTTGGAGTCCCTACGATGAACTGACCGAAGGCAACACAAAGCACTGGACCAACGATGACAAACCGCTCGAAGGTCTCGTGAGAGTGGACGGCAAGGTGTACCGTTGGATGGGTTCTTCCCAGAGAGAACTCATGGAGACAGTGGTGCCAATGGCTGACGAGAAAGCCTGGGAAGCACAGTACACGCGCGAAAAGCCTGCTGACGGTTGGCAGAACCTCAACTTCAATGACGCAAGTTGGAAGAAGGGACACGGCGCTTTCGGTACTGACAACAACCAGAACATACACACGGCATGGACAGAAGAGAACTCCGACATCTGGGTACGCCGCACCGTAACGCTGACAAAGGCACAGACAGAGGGAGACCTTTATATAGTCTACTCCCATGATGACGCCTGTGAGGTCTATATAAACGGCAAACAAGTGGGCACGGGCATCATGGAACTGGTCGAGGGGAAGAAAGTGCGCCTCAACGGCGACAAGGCTTCACTCTTGAAAGAAGGCAAGAACGTGATTGCCATACACTGCTACAACAAGACCGGCGGAGCACTCGTGGACTGCGGCATATACCGCAACCAGCAGAAGTCTGACAGCCAGATCATGACGGCAAAACAGAAGTCTGTCAACGTGCTTGCCACCAACACATACTACACATTCACTGCAGGACCCGTGGAACTCGACGTCGTGTTCACAGCACCAATGGTGATGAAGGACTACGACTTGATGTCTTCCCCAATCAATTACATATCCTATCAGGTGCGCTCCACCGACAAAAAGGACCACTCCGTGCAGTTCTATCTGTCGGCGACACCGCTGATTGCTGTCAACAAACCGGCACAACCCACAGTGTCAACTGTGACTACAGGCAACGGCAAGAACTACCTCAAGACAGGTACGATAGAGCAGCCCATACTGGCAAAGACCGGTGACGGCATCTGCATCGACTGGGGTTACCTCTATGTGTCGGGCGTAAACGGCAAACTGGCACTCGCTGACGACCAGGCGATAAAGGACAAGTTCGTGGAGGAAGGCAGCCTTCCTACGGGCGAGAAGAAGGTGATATGCCGCAAGAAGACCGCCATGCCGACACTCGCTTATGTGCATGACTTCGGCACGACACGCCAAGCGGCAAGTTTCGCAATGCTCGGCTACGACGAGATTCAGGACATCGAGTACTTCTACAAACGCTATAAAGGCTACTGGGCACACAACGGCGAGGTGTCAATTTTCGACATGTTCGACCGTCTGGAGCGTGACTACACATCCATAATGAACCGCTGCCGCGAGCAGGACAAGACCATCTACGACGATGCCTTGGAGGCTGGCAACAAGCATTATGCCGAAATTCTGTCGGCTTCCTACCGCCATGTGAACGCCGCACACAAACTTTTCTGCGACGACCAGGGCAATATCCTCTACTTCTCAAAGGAGAACAACTCCAACGGATGCGTCAATACCGTAGACCTGACATACCCCGAAGCACCTCTCTATCTGTGTTATGACCCGACCTTGCAGAAGGGAATGATGACCTCTATCCTCGACTATTCGCTGTCGGGAAGGTGGACAAAGCCGTTTGCAGCCCACGACTTGGGACAGTATCCCAAGGCGAACTATCAGGTGTACGGAGGCGATATGCCGCTCGAAGAGGCCGGCAATATGGTCATTCTGGCTACCCAACTGTGCAAACTTGACGGCAACACTAAGTATGTGGACAAATATTGGGACATCCTGACAACATGGTCTACCTATCTGGCAGAGAACGGCCAGTACCCCGAGAACCAACTCTGCACCGACGACTTCGCCGGCCACTGGGCAGGCAACTGCAACCTCACGCTCAAGGCAATCATGGGTGTGGCAGGCTATGCCGAGATGGCAAAGATGAAAGGACTTACCGACGTGTACAACAAATTCAATGCACGCGCAAAGGAGATGGCTGCCGTCTGGGAGAAGGAAACGAAGGTGAAAGACCACTATATGCTGGCTTACAACGCCGGAGCGGACACATGGTCACAGAAATACAACATGGTTTGGGACAAACTGTGGGGTACGGGCATCATCCCCAACAACGCCATGAAGACCGAAATCAGTTACTATCTGAAGAAACATAACAAGTACGGTCTGCCGCTCGACTGCCGCAAGGACTACACCAAAACAGACTGGATAATGTGGACAGCCACCATGGCCGACAGCAAGAAGGACTTCCTGAAGTTTGTTGAACCAGTCTACAAGTACATCAACGAGACCAAGTCACGCGTACCAATCTCCGACTGGAGCGACACCAAGACCGCCGACAGAGTTGGCTTCAAGGCACGTTCCGTCATCGGAGGCTACTGGATGAGGGTTCTCGCCGACAAACTCGGAAAATAACCGTACAGTCCACAGTCACAACTGATTAAGAACTCACACTACACAACCGGCAGGCATCTGACACGCAGTCAGAGTCTGCCGGTTTTCAGTAAACGCCCTTTCTGTCCGCTGTAAGTATCCCTTTCGCAGTGCGGCAGCAACATCTCACTTCGGAAGAACAGTAAAAATGCCGTATAGACGTGGTCTTTACGCCCTAAAGCAGTCACTTCGCATTTTGTTAAAAAGCATCCCATAATCAATAAAATAACTAATAAAACATCGAAAACCAACGGAAATCAAAGAAAACTGACTACCTTTGCGAACTAATTGTGCCAAAATTGCAAATAACAGGAAAATGAGAAAACACTTGCTGGCAGTGGCTTCGTTCATATTGGCAATCACGACTTTGTCGTCATGTCTGGGCGAAGGCGAAAGTTATACATACTACAACGACGCGGCGATAACGGACTTTTCGCTCGGCACACTGAACCGTTACTTTCACAAGATAAAGTCTGACGGTACTGACAGTGTGTACAAAAGGACGCTCAACTGCTCCAGTTATACGTTCTATATCGACCACAACAACGGCGAGATATGGAATCCCGACTCTCTTCCGATAGAAATTGACGCATCGAAAGTCATCTGCACCATCACAACGAAAAACTCCGGTTCGGTGGCTCTGAAGAGCCTCACGAGCGACTCGCTGTCGTGGTACAGCAGCAGTGACTCCATTGACTTCTCGGAACCGCGCGAGTTTCAGGTGTACAGCAATGACGGCACAGGACTGAAAAAATACAAAATCCATGTAAACGTGCACAAGGAAAAGGGTGACACCTGTATCTGGACACGGTTGCTGAGTTCCAACAGTCAGATAGCCGCACTCACAGAAATGAAAGCCCTGTCTGACGGCAAAAGCATCTATCTTTTCGGCAAAGAGGGGACTGAACTGAGACTTCTCACCACGCCTGTAGCCGACGGTCAGGTATGGACAAAGGCCAATCTCTCCACCGCACTGACCGCCGATGCACTGAAAAGTGTGCTCATGAAGGACGGAAAGATATACACCATAGACGGCGGAAAGGTACTTGTCTCCGACAACGGTGCGGACTGGACGACGGTGGCAACTACCGACATGAAGCAACTCGTGGCTGCTTCCACGGCACATCTCTATGCCCTCTCCGCAGACAACAGACTGATGTCGTCTGCCGACAACGGCGAGACATGGACAGAAGAAACACTCGATGACGATGCTGCCCTGTTGCCTACGCAAGACATAGCCTACACTTGCCGTGCACTGAAGACCAACAGCCAGACCGACAAAGTGGTGATTATCGGAAACAGAAGCACTGATTTGTATCCCAACGACACCACTGCCGTAGTATGGACAAAGGTGGACGAGTACAGCGATGGGGCACGCAAGAATGCATGGAACTATGTGGAGTTCTCGGAAGACAACAAGTACAAAGCCCCGAGAGCAGCCAACTGGCAGCCCGTCAACTATGACGGCAACAACATAAAGGCGATAGCCGGCAACAGCATAAAAGGCTCTGCAAAAGCCCTGTCACAGATATATCACAGCGGTGACGACGGCATCACATGGCTCAACGACAGTGTCATGTCACTCCCCGGCGACCTTTCATCGAGCGAAACGGCGTTTACCATGGTGGCCGACGGAGTGAACTCGGTGGTGGTAATCTGCGGCGGCACAGGTCAGGTGTGGAAAGGGCGCATCAACAGAGTTGCCTGGAGAGAGGAGCAGAAATATTTCAAAGAGTAGAAAAAAGAGGTGAAGATAATCCTGCGACTTGCCTTGATGCTTGTCTGCATGATGACAATGGCAACGCCGTCTCATGCACAAAGCGAACCCGAATACATGATGGAGGCGGGCGCAGGAGTGGGACTGATGTCATACGAAGGCGACTTCAACGGCAACATACTCAAGTGTATGCAGCCCACAGCATCGCTCTTGCTGCGTAGGATGCTCAACCCGAGACAGGGATTCCGCTTCGCTCTGGGCTACGGAAAGTTGAAAGGGTCATCGGAAGACAGCAATACGGTCTACCTGGACTATTCCACTCCAGGCTACGAACACGGCGATGTCTACCGTTTTGACAACTCCTTAGTGGACTTCAACGTCACCTACGAGTACAATTTCTGGCCCTACGGCACAGGAAAAGAGTACCGCGGAGCAAAGAAAGTCACACCTTTCATCTTCCTCGGACTGGGAGCCACCTATGTCAACGGAGGCGGCAACAGTGCCATGACGATGAACGTGCCCATGGGACTGGGCATAAAATACAAGATAGCACAGCGACTCAACCTCAACGTGGATTGGACTATGCACTTCTCGATGAGTGACAAACTCGACGGAATAAAAGACCCCTACCTTGTGCAGACAAGCGGAATGTTCAAGAACTCCGACTGTTACTCCACACTGAAAGTGAGCCTCACATACAGTTTCAAGGAAAAATGCAAGGTCTGTCACAACGAAGACGAGTGACCGAAAGACAACTATCAAATGGACAAAACCTCAGAACTGGACATACGGCGCATACCTGAGCACATTGCCATCATCATGGACGGCAACGGCAGATGGGCCACACAGCGCGGCAAAGAACGCAGTTACGGTCATCAGGCCGGGGTGGAGACGGTACGCCGGATAACCTCGGAGTGCACGCGGCTCGGTGTGAAGTACCTCACGCTGTACACTTTCTCCACAGAGAACTGGAACCGTCCTGCAGACGAGATTGCCGCTCTTATGGGACTGGTGCTGTCATCCCTCGAAGACGAAATCTTCATGAAGAACAACGTGCGCTTCCGTGTCATCGGCGACATGGGACGTCTGCCTGCTGAAGTAGTGAAGAAACTGGAGGAGACAATGGCGCATACGGAAAAGAACAATGCCATGACCATGGTGGTGGCACTGAGTTATTCGTCGCGCTGGGAGATAACGGAAGCGGCAAGGAAGATAGCCGCCGAGGTGAAGGAAGGAAAGATTTCGGAGGACGGGATAACGGAAGACACAGTGAGCGAGCACCTCGCCACAAGTTTCATGCCCGACCCTGAACTGCTCATAAGAACCGGAGGCGAACTGCGAATCAGCAACTACCTGCTGTGGCAGATAGCCTACTCGGAACTGTATTTCTGCGATACCTACTGGCCGGACTTCTCGGAAGAAGACCTCAGGGAGGCAATCCGCAGTTACCAACAGCGGCAACGGCGGTTCGGAAAGACCGAAGAACAGGCTGAAAAAGATACAATGTGCCAATAATCAACAGACAAGAATCACCGGGACACATACCGGGAACAGAGAGAAAACAGATGATGAACCAATTGCAGCGAACAGTGACGGCGGTGGCATTATGCCTTGTTGCGGGTGTGCAACTGTCGGCGCAGGACAAGATAACAAACCCTGAAATCAACTATGCAGGCAATCCCCGCGTGTGCAGAATTGCCAACATAGAGGTCACGGGAATGGACAACTACGAGGCAAACCTGCTCACAGGCATATCCAATCTGTCGGTGGGACAGGAGATTTCTGTGCCTGGCACAGAGATAACCGACGCCGTGAAGAGGTTCTGGAAGCACGGCCTGTTCTCCGATGTGACGATTTCCATAGACTCTATCATAGGTCGCGATGCCTATCTGCACATCAATCTGGCTCCTCTGCCGCGCGTTTCACAAATCAACTACTATGGTCTGAAGAAATCGGAACGTGAGGACATGCAGGAGAAACTCGGTATGATGAAAGACTACCAGATTACTCCCTCCATGATAGACAGGGCGAAGATTCTCGCCAAGAAATACTTTGACGACAAGGGATTCAACGATGCTGACATCAGCATAGTGCAGCATGACGACTTGTCGAAGAAGAATTACGTCATCCTCGATGTCACTGTTGACAAGAAACAGAAGAAGCGCATAAAGAGCATCATCATCGATGGCAACAGCAAACTGAGCGACTCGAAGATAAAGGGAGGACTGTTCAAGAAAGGCGCTTTCTCCAAAACCCACGAGGCAAACAAGTTGGGAAACTTCTTCAAATCAAAGAAATACACGCCTGAAAGGTGGAAAACCGACAAGAAAAACCTCATCGACAAATACTACGAATACGGCTACCGCGACGCCCACATCATCGAGGACAGCGTGTGGAACCATGACGACAAGCACGTCAACATATACATAAAGGTGGATGAAGGCCAGCAGTATTTCCTCCGCAACATCTCTTGGGTGGGCAACACTGTGTACCCCACGGAGCGCCTGAGCCAGGTTCTCGGCATGAACAAGGGTGACGTCTACAACCAGAAACTCATGAACAAGCGTCTCACAGAGGACGAGGACGCAGTGGGAAACGCTTACTGGAACAACGGTTATCTGTTCTATTCCCTTGACCCCGTAGATGTCAATATCGACGGCGACTCCATTGACGTGGAGATGAGAATCACCGAAGGACCGCAGGCAAGGATAAACCATGTGAGGATAAACGGTAACGACAGGCTCTACGAAAACGTAATCCGACGCGAGTTGCGCACCAAGCCCGGCGACCTCTTCTCCAAGGACGCCCTCCAGCGTTCCGCCCGCGAACTGGCGTCAATGGGACACTTCGATCCCGAAGCAGTAAGCCCTGACGTGAAGCCGGACGGTGAAAACGGAACGGTAGACATCAACTGGAACCTGACACAGAAGTCGAATGACCAGGTGGAATTCTCCCTCGGATGGGGTCAGACGGGCGTTATCGGCCGAATAGGACTGAAACTCAACAATTTCTCCATGGCAAACCTGTTCCGCAAGAACGCCGAGCACCGCGGTATAATGCCTATCGGTGACGGCGAGACAATGTCTATTTCGGCACAGACCAACGGCTCTTACTACCAGTCGTATAACGTGGGTTACTCCACCGCATGGTTCGGTGGCAAACGCCCGATACAGTTCTCTACCTCTTTGTTCTACTCGAAACAGACCGACGTATCCAGTTCTTATTACAACAACGGATACATGAACAACTACTACAACTACCTCTACGGATACGGCAGTTCCTACTACAACAACTACGAGAACTACTATGATCCGGACAAGTATGTGCAACTTTTCGGAGCATCTATCGGTTGGGGAAAGCGTCTGCGTTGGCCGGATGACTACTTCGTGTTCTCCGCTCAACTGGCGTATACACGCTATATGCTGAAGAACTGGAGTTACTTCCTGATGACCACAGGTAACGCAAACAACATCAACCTGAGCCTGTCTCTGAGCCGCACTTCTACCGATAACCAACTCTTCCCACGCCGAGGCAGCGAGTTCTCCGCATCGGTTTCGCTCACTCCGCCATGGTCTCTCTGGGACGGTAAGGACTACCAGAACCTCGCCAACAACAGCAAGTCGGCGACCTACAACAAGGAACAGCAGGAGAAATACAGGTGGATAGAGTACCACAAGTGGAAGTTCAAGGCACGCACCTTCACCGCCCTCACGTCGGCACAGAAGTGCTTCGTGCTGATGACAAGAGTGGAGATGGGTATCCTCGGAAGTTACAACAAGTACAAGAAATCGCCGTTCGAAACCTTCTATGTCGGCGGTGACGGAATGTCAGGATACACCACCACCTATGCGGAAGAGACCATCGGACTGCGCGGTTACGAAAACGGTTCGCTCACTCCCTACGGTTATGAGGGCTACGCCTACGACCGTCTGACCCTCGAGTTGCGCTATCCGTTCCTCCTCGGCAACACCACTATCTATGGACTTGGCTTCATCGAGGGCGGTAATGCGTGGACTAACGTCAGTGACTTCAACCCATTTGACATGAAGCGTTCTGCCGGTATCGGTGTCAGAATATTCCTTCCTATGGTTGGTCTTATGGGTATCGACTGGGCATACGGTTTCGACAATGTGTTCGGAACAAAGGGCGGAAGCAACTTCCACTTCGTTCTCGGTCAGGAGTTCTAAACGCAACGGAGGCGTAAAAGGACAGAAACAGGAGTATCGGAAAACAGAAACATGACCATTAAAGATATGTTTATGAAAAAGTTTATTGTCGTCTGCGCCATGGCATTGGTAGCCATCAGCGCGTCAGCACAGAAATTCGCGCTCCTCGACATGGAGTACATTCTCAAGAACGTGCCGGCATACGAGCGTGCCAACGAACAACTCAACCAAGTCAGCAAGAAATGGCAGGCTGAGATAGAAGCCCTCAACACCGAGGCAGGAACGATGTACAAGAACTACCAGAACGAGGTGGTCTTCCTGTCAGAGGAGCAGAAGAAGGAGAAACAGGAAGCCATCATGCAGAAGGAGAAGGAGGCAAGCGAACTCAAACGCAAGTACTTCGGTCCCGAGGGAGAACTGTTCAAGAAACGCGAAGCACTCATCACACCTATACAGGAGGAGATATACAACACGGTGAAGGAGATCTCCGAGATGCGCGGCTACAGTCTTGTCCTTGACCGTGCGTCCGACTCCGGCATCATCTACGGTTCACCCAAGGTAGACATCAGCAACGAGGTGCTCGAGAAACTCGGCTATTCAGCAGACTAAGAAATCTCTTTCGGGAAAAGTAAAAAACAAGAACAACAACAATTAAAAATATCAACAGGAAAATGAAGAAGTTTATTGCAATGGTGCTTATCTGCGCACCTATGACCATGTTCGCACAGCAGAAATTCGGCCATATCAATGCCCAGGAAGTGCTGACAAGCATGCCTGAGTACAGCATTGCCAATGGCGAGATTGAGGCGAAGGCAAAAGAGTTCCAGAACCAGATGCAGGAAATGCAGACAGAATTCCAGCGCAAGGCAGAGGAATACGACAAAGCAAAGGCTACAATGCCGGCAACCAAGCAGCAGGAAACAGAGACTGAACTGCAGAATCTCTATAACAAACTCCAGCAGGCAGGCCAGGATTACCAGCAGCAACTGGAGAAACTTCGCCAGGAGAAGCAGCAGCCTCTCTACACAAAACTCATGAATGCCATCTCCACAGTGGGCAAGACAGGCGGCTATGTGTACATCATGGACATCAACACCGCCCTCTACACCAACGACGCTATCAGCGAAGACGTGACAGCAAAGGTGAAAGCCGAACTGAAGAAATAACATTTTCCGGTGAGGGTGACGCGACGCGGCTGTACTGAATCCGCCAACCGCCACCCTCACTTGCAACCACCCGTAAAAACGTTCTTATGAAAAGGATTCTCACAATACTGGTGGTCATCATGGCCACCCTTACGGCCGCAGCACAGGAAACGGTCGATTTCCGCTATGGCTGCATCGATTACGACAAGGTGCTCAAGGCTATGCCCGAGTACGCGAAGGCTGAAGCCGACCTCGATGCGCTGAAACAGAAGTACGACACCGAGACAAAGGCGTCGGAAGACGAGTTCAACGCCAAGTACGAAACATTCCTCAGCGAGTATGCCAACTATGCTCCCTCTATCCTGAAGAAGCGTCAGGCAGAACTGGAAGAGATGATGAAGCGCAACGAGGACTTCCGTGCGGAGTCGGTGAGACTGCTCAAGCAGTCGTGGGAAGAACTGCTCCAACCGGCGAAAGACAAACTCAACGCCACGATAAAGAGCATCTCCACACAGTATTCACTCGCCTTTGTGCTCAACACAAGTTCCGATGCAGTGCCCTACCTCAATGTAGACATGGCATACAACATCACTTCCGCCGTGGAGGAAGCGCTGAAACAGTAAGGAAGCCACACACATCACACAGACCATGTTCTCACCGAAACCAGGACCGATAGGCATCTTTGACTCCGGCTACGGCGGACTGACGATTCTCCATGAGATACGCCAGACATTGCCGCAGTACGACTATCTGTACCTGGGAGACAATGCCCGGGCACCCTACGGCAACCGTTCTTTCGAGGTCGTCTACCAGTTTACGCGCCAGGCAGTACTGAAACTGTTTGAGCGGGGCTGTCATCTCGTCATCCTCGGGTGCAACACCGCCTCGGCAAAAGCACTGCGCTCCATTCAGGAAAGGGTGCTTCCCGAACTCTGTCCCGACCGTCGTGTGCTCGGCATAATACGCCCCACGGCAGAGAACATCGGACAACTCACCAAGACAAGGCACATCGGCATCCTCGCCACAGAGGGCACTGTGCGCAGCAAGAGTTACAGTCTGGAGATAGCAAAACTGTTCCCCGACGTGAAAGTTTCGGGACAGGCGTGCCCCCTGTGGGCGGCTATCGTAGAGGCAAATGAGGCTGACTCGCCCGGTGCCGACTACTTTGTGAAGAAGCGCATAGACCAGTTGCTGTGCAAAGACCCGGAGATTGACACCATCGTCCTGGGTTGTACACACTATCCGATGCTCATGAACAGCGTCGTGAGAAACACTCCCCCGGGTATCAGGGTAGTGGCACAGGGACTTTATGTAGCACGCTCCCTGAGCGACTATCTTGTGCGTCATCCCGAGATAAAGGACAAATGCACCACGCGCGGCACCTGCCATTACCTCACCACTGAGAGTGAGGAGCGGTTCCGAGAGTGCGCAAGCATCTTCCTACACGAAAAAGTCAGCGTGGAGCACATCACCTTAGGGTGATGCCACAACACCGTAATGCCGCCCCACAGCGGCACTTTTCTTGTCACAACACCAACCGTAAACCTATAGAAAACTCATGAACCTGAAAAAAGCAATCCTTTCCCTTTCGCTCTGCCTCGGCATCTCCTGCGCACACGCACAACAGCAGTTTGAGGTCGACCTGTGGGCCGGCAACCCGATAGAGGATAGTTCCGACCCTGCCGACACAGCCAAGATATACGCCTTTCTGCCACCAGCCACCAAAGCGACAGGGCGTGCTGTCATCATCTGTCCGGGCGGTTCCTACTCACATCTGGCTCTCGACCATGAGGGAAAAGACTGGGCTCCGTTCTTCAACAGAATGGGAATGGCTGTCTTCGTGCTTAAATACAGGATGCCGCACAGCAACAAGAAAGTGCCCGTAAGCGATGTCGAGCAGGCCATGAGAACAGTTCGGGTGAACGCCAAGACATGGCACGTCAATCCCAAAGACGTCGGCATAATGGGATTCTCCGCAGGCGGTCATCTGGCATCCACACTCGCCACCCACGCCAAAGAGGATGTCATGCCCGACTTCCAGATACTTTTCTATCCGGTAATCACCATGGATCCGGCATTCACACACAAGCATTCACACGACAATTTCCTCGGTGAACGTCCGCGCAAGAAGGACCAGTTGGAGTACAGCAACGATGTTCAGGTGTCGAGGGTCAGCCCACGGGCACTGATAATACTGTCTGATGACGACAACGTGGTAGTTCCGGCAAACGGCGTGAACTACTATATCCAACTCTACAAGCACGATGTTCCGGCATCCATTATGGTCTATCCGTCGGGCGGACACGGCTGGGGCATGAAACCTACATTCCCCTTCCACACCGAGATGCTCATGAACGTGAGAGCCTGGCTCGACAGTTTCTAATGTTCTCCGCTTTGCAGCAATGCCATTGCATAGAGCGGGAGAATACGGACGTGCCTGACGGACGCCCCGTCTTCCTTGTCTATATATTCAAACTCCCCGAAGTTCTCCAATGAGCAGCGGACGGCTTGTGCAAGGTGTTTTCCGTATTAACGTAAATGCTTGATACCCAGCCGGAAAGTCAATACAGATATTCAAATCCGAGAAATAATCCGCACTAAAATGCTCAAATCCGAGAAACAATTCACGCCAAAATACTCAAATCCGACTTTTATACGGCACTTCTGTCAAGCAAAAAACGAGTTTTTCAAACAGACAAGTTATCATATAAGCGGGCTGAAAGCCCAACTTCACACAGACCGGGACAGAGTTGCGCAGCAACGGCACCCAGAGTTATGTGTAACCGGACTTACAACCCATAAAAAGAAGGATGTTGTTTTCAGTTTTGAAACAACATCCTTCTTTTTCCCTTTTCAGCGTTTCAACTACAGCAGTGCTTTGATTTCTGCGTCCAAATCCTTGATTTGTGCGTCGCGCTTGTATGGAGTGGCGTCCTTGTTGATGAGGAAGAACGTCGGTACAGCCTGCACATTGTAGCGTGCGGCATACTCGCTTGCCGTGCCGTCGGGGTCGTTCACCGATATCCAAGGCAGGGCGGCGGTCTGCGTCTTCCAAAAATGCTCGTTCTCGTCGAGCGACACCTGATAGATTTCCAGACCCTGCGCGTGGTACTTGTTGTACATCTCCCGCATCTGCATGATGCGCTCCGTGTTGCCCTTCACGGCAAACGAGCAGAAGTCAAGGATGACAACCTTGCCCTTGAGATCCGACAGACGGCGCACATTTCCCTTGTTGTCACGCAGCGAGATGTCCACTATTCCCGACACATTCACCTTGTCAGCCTCGATGACAGTCTCGTTGCGGGCTTTCAAAAGTCGTGCATCCTTCATACCCTCAATGGCGATATTGTGCAGGTTCTCGCCACGTTCAGCACCCGGATGGAACGTGTCCCAACTGGTGGCAACGGCGGCATAGGCCTTCACATCCTCCACATCCTCGCGCGGATTGAATATCAGACGGTAGGCGTTTCCCACGACCACGGTCTGGAAGAGAGCGAAATAGGCGTACGACTTGTTGGGCTCTTTGTAGATGTACTCCGACTTCACGAAGTCCTTGAACTGCCCTATCGTGGTCTCTATGCTGTCCTCCACCACGCTCACCTTCAACTGCGGGTCGCGTATGATGGCGTTTATCCGTGCCTGCAGGTTGAGTTGGTGCAGTGCCAGTTCCTGTATCTTCAAACAGTTTTCCGACCCTTTCACCTCGTATTTGTATGCCATTGACGGATAGTCAGCCTTCACGCTGACCGTCTCGGTGGAGTCTATCGAGAGGTTTATAATCTGTCCGGCAATCCTCAACCGGTAGAATTCCGGCGCCGTGTAGGCATCTTCCGCGAAACGGAACTCGCCGTTGTCCGCCAGTTGCACAGAGTCCACGGTCGTCACGCCGTCAAGCCCCACGTTCTCCAGAAAGAGCACCGAGTCCTTGGCACTGGTGATATTGCCCTCGATGACAAACTTTTCCTTGTTGTCACACGACATTATGGTAAGGGCGGCAGCCACCATCGCAGCCACCGGCAACACGTTAATCTTCATCTTGTTTCCTTTCTTCATACTGTTGCAAAGTTAGCAAAATAAAACGATACCGCCCTTCTTATGCGGTGAAAACTGCCTTTTGGCTGTCCAAAAGCGGTGCTTTGGCAATGGGCGGACTGTGCTTTGGCGGCGGCACAACAGTTGAAGTACGGGCGTACACCAGACGATGTACGCATGGCACATCACATGAAGTACGACCGTACCACATATGGTGTACCGCTGCGAAAACGGTGCTTTCGGGCTACAAAAAGCGTCCCGAAGCGGCACGAGAACCGCTCCGGGACGAATGTCAAACGCCCGTCTGACCGTTGCAGACGGTTTCTTTCCTTTCCGTCACTTCACCTTGAGGAACATCACGCCGTGTGTCGGGATGAAGTAGGAAGTGTCGGTTATGTCTTTCTGACGCCACAAGTCGCGCAGCACGCTGCCCGTAAGCCCGAGGTGCTCCATGTGCTTGCGGAAGTCTACTGTGGTGTCGGTGTCGTTCAGGTTGAATATGCCCACGGCGTAAGTGCCGTCCGACAGAGGCCGCTTCCAAATCTGTATGCCGCCCTCGTCGATTTCACACTTGGCCTGTTTTCCGAGAACGTCCTGGTTGACAGCGTTCACCTCGTTGTTGCAGAGCAGGTTTATGGTGAAGTCATCGAGTTGTGCGAGGTCGCAGCCGATGAGCATATTGGAGGCGAGGAGGCACCAGAGCGAGATGTGGGTGTACTGTTCGTCGGGAGTGAGACGTGAGTCGCGGAGGTTGGCACTCCACCCTACCTTGCCCACAATCAGCATGTCCGGGTCGTTCCAGTGTCCCGGTCCGGCATAGGGATGCAGTTCTCTTTGGCGCACGAAACCGATGTCGTAGAGGCTGCCCCAGGTGTCGGTGATGTCACCTGTCGTGCGCCATGAGTTGGCATCTACGGCGTGTCCCCACTTCCACACGTCCTGCATACCGTACTGGCAGAGCGAATAGAAGATGTCACGGGGCTGCATACGCAGACAGCGTTCCATGAGCAGATAGGGACGGACATAGGAAGCCACGGTGGTGTTGTCGGGTTCTGTCTCGTGCTTACGGCCGTATCCGCACCAGTCATACTTCAGATAGTCTACGCCCCAGGAGTTGTATGTATCGGCGTCTTGCTGCTCATGGTCTATGCTGCCGAGGTAGTTGCCGCAGGTTCTGTCGCCCGGTGAAGAATAGATGCCGAACTTCAGGCCGTTTCCGTGCAGCCAGTCGCCAAGCCCTTTCATGTCGGGGAACTTGTCGTTGACGGCTATCGTACCGTCGGGATTGCGCTCTTCAGCCTCCCAAGCGTCGTCCACATTGATGTAGGAATAGCCGTAGTCGGCAAGTCCTTTCTCTATGAGCGCACGTGCAGAGGACATCACTTTCTCCTGCGAAACGGACAGTCCCCAGCAGTTCCATGAGTTCCATCCCATGGGTGGAGTGAGTGCTATCGTGTTGCCCACCTTTATCGTGAGTGTCGACTCCGCCTTTCCGGCAGCGTTCTCGGCAGTGACCTTCAATTCATAATCGCCGCGGCGGTCGAGTTTGCCGAGTATCACGCCGGTCTCAGAGTCAAGTGTCAGCCCTTGGGGAAGATTGCTTACGGTGAACTTCATCGGTCTCACGCCGCTGACAGGCAGACGGTAGATGACTGGCGAACCCGGGCGTACGCCGTACACTCCCGCCATGTTGAAGCGCGGAGAAGCCGGTGCGGCAGGGGTGAGAATGTATTTCGGGGTGTATGACAGCGACTTTGTGCGTCCGAGTTTCGTGTCTTTGTAGGTCGCCGTCACGCGGCAATAGTCCGTCGGGAACGGCAGGCTCACCGTCGTTGACTTGTTGGCAGAGAGTTTCACTGCCTTCTTCACGCTGTAGAGCACGGCAGATGTCTGCGGGTTCTTCACCTCCACAGAGAGTTCACCCTGCTGCTTCACGCTGAGACTGTTGGCCACTTTCACATCGAGTTTCTTGCCGTCTTTCGCCGTGCGGTCACCCACCGAGAGGGTCAGTCCGTCAAGTCTTGAGGGCACATGCAGCCCTACTGCCGCCATGCCCACCTGGCTTGTGCTGGCGAACATACCGCCGTCACCGCCCTCATTCCACATTCTCACGGCGATGACATTGTCGCCTCCGAGGTTCAGGTCGGCGACATTGGCGTTGTACTTGCGTTCCACTTCCCATTTCGAAGAGTAGCCCTCGGGATTGTCGGGCAGACGTCCCGTGGAGCCTATCTGCACTCCGTTGAGGTAGGTAACGTCGGCATCGTCGACGCAAGGCAGCGTGACGGTTACCGTCTTCTGCTGTTCAGCACCTGCAAGAATGCTCTTGTCCACGGTGAAGTGGATGCGGTACCAGGCATAGGTGCGCTCCCCTTCCAGGCCTTGTGTGCGCCATGTCTTGAGCGGAGAGATTGTCTGCCATGCGGCATCGTCAAACTTTGCCTCTTTCCAACGTGCGTCGTCGCCCCAATGAAAGGCTGTCCGCGTCACGCTGACATCCTGCGCCCATGAGGTCAGACACAGGAAAAGGCAGCAAAGGGAAAATACTGTTCTTTTCATAATAGGTCAGTTTTTAAGTTATCGTTCATTGTCTTTACGTTGTCATTGACTGTCGGCAGCCGTCACCGGTCACCGTCCCGAGCCGACAGAAAAGGTGTAACTGCCTGACACGAGGTTGTAGATTTTCACGCCGTCAGCCTTGCCTGCGAAGGTCACGCCCTCGGAGTCGCCAGCCTTGATGCCGCTTTCCGTCACCTCGCAACCGTCGGCACACGGCATGTAAAGGGTCGCCGTGGTGTTGGCCGGCACGGTCACGCTGTAGGTGATGTTGCCTTTGCCGTCGCTTGTCCACTTGCCACGCACATGGCCATAGTCGGACCAGAAATCCGCGTCGACATCAGTCACACGCTCCTGACCGTGTTTCAGCACGGTGCGGTTGTCGGTGTGTGGGGCGAAGACGATGTGTTTGAATCCCGGCACAGCCTCATCGGGGGCGATGCCAGCCATATAGCGGAACATCCATTCCGCCACTGCTCCGTAGGCATAGTGGTTGAACGAGTTCATGCCTATGTCCTTGTGGAAGCCTCCGTCCTTGGTATAGGAGTTCCAACGCTCCCACACTGTGGTCGCGCCCTGGTCTACCGGGTAGAGCCAAGAGGGACATTCGCGCTGGAGCAACAGCGTGTATGCCTCGTCATTGAGACCGTATTGGGTTAGCGTCTGGTTGAGAATGGCAGTGCCGAGGAAGCCCGTCGTCAGTCTGTCACCGTTGTTTTCGATGCTTTTCCGCAGCATCTCCACTGCCTTGCCGACAGCCTCCCGATCGGGCAGGAGGTTGTAGCGGAGCGCCATGAGGTAGGCGCACTGCGTGTCGAAGCACAGTGTACGGTCGGCATTGAGGTAGCGTGTCTGCCACTCTGCCTTTATGTCACCGAAAAGAGATGTGTATTTCTCCGCAGCCTTGGCATAACTGTCGCCTCCCTTTTCAGACAGTACGGCAGCCATCTTCGCCATGAGTTGCGCATCGTAAGCATAGTAGCACACCGACACATAGCGGCTGTCGGTAGGCACAAACGACACCCAGTCGCCGTAGGCAGTGCCGCCTCCGTTGTACTTGTAGCCGTCGAAGACCTGCGTGGAGAGCCAGTCCATATACCTCTCCATGGATGTCCAGTTGTCGCGGAGTATCTTCTTGTCGCCTGTCATGAGGTACACTTTCCACGGCAGGATGATGCCCGCATCAGCCCAGGCTGCCGCTCCGAAGCCCACACCCCACGAGTACGGGGCAACGTGAGGATAGGCTCCGTTGTCGTTCTGCGAATCACGCATATCGCGCATCCACTTCTGGTAGAAACTGCGAGAGTCGCTGTTGTAGAGTCCAGCCATGGAGTATACCTGGGTGTCAGCAGTCCATCCGAGACGCTCGTCACGTTGTGGGCAGTCGGTAGGAACGCTCACAAAGTTGGAGCGTTGACCCCAGATGATGTTTGAGTAGAGCCTGTTCACCACGTCGATGTTGGTCTTGAACGATGACTTCTCGGTCATTGCGGAGGTCACGGTCTCGCCGGTGACCTTCTCAAGGGTGACGTCTGCCGAGGCTGTAACCTCTATATAGCGGAATCCGTAGTAGGTGGTCGTGGGGTGGAAACTCTCTCCCTTGGCAGCACCTTTCATGGTGTAGTGGAGCGAAGCCTCCGCAGAGCGCAGGTTGATGAGGTAGAGAGATCCGCCGGGACCGTCGTCGCCGCGTGACGTGTCACCCGTTTCGTTCCTCATCTCAGAGAACCTGAAGCGCAGTTGAGTGCCGCTTTCGCCCTTCGCCGTGAAACTTACCCATCCGGAAGCGTTCTGTCCGAGGTCGTAGATGGCAATCTGTCCGGCTTTCAACCTGACCGGTTGGTCTGCGGAATAGGACGCCACCTCTTTCAGCATTCCGTGTGCCGTGCCGGTCGCTTCCGTACCTTCATATACATATATGTGCCGGGCATGGCGTGCCAAAGCCGGCACTGCCTTGACGGCAGGACCTTCAAAGGCGATGATTTTTCCCTTGAAATCGTCGCTGACAGCGGCGGTATTCCATGACGAATCGTCGAATCCTGCCGTCGTCCAACCGCTCTCCAGGCGTGCGTCGTAGGTCTCGCCGTTGTAGATGTCGCCCTTTCGCAGTGCGCCGTTGGTATTGCACCGCCAAGTGTTGTCGGTGCATACGGTCTGCTCGCTGCCGTCCTTGTAGGTGATGATGAGCATTCCACGGAATGCACAGTCTTTGTTGCCGAACTCGCCGTGGGCTATTCCGCCGCTCCACCAGCCCGATGTCACCTCCGCACCAATGGCGTTTGCACCCTTGCGGAGCAGCGTTGTCACGTCGTGGGTGGTGTAGAATACCGTCTTCTTGTAATCTGTCGAACCAGGCTTCAACTCATCTTGTTCGAAGTTGCCGTCGTCGTCAATCTGTCCCACACGGCTGCCGTTGATATACGCATTGTATATACCGAGACCGGAAGAGTAGAGCCTTGCCCTCTTCACTCCTGCCTTTACGGTGAACTCCGTGCGCATCATCGGCGCACCGGAAACGGCACTGCCGCTGTCCTTGATCCACTGCGTCGGTCCCCACGCGGCGGCGTTCATAAGTCCTGTCTCGAAGTATGCCTTCTCTCGGGAAACGGCTTTCTTGCCCTTGTTGTCGGTGACCGTGACCTGCCAATAGTATCTTGTACGCGGGGCAAGCGACAGTCCCCGGGCTGTCACATCGACGCTCTTGTCGGACTTGACAACGCCTGACTGCCACACAACCTTGCGCATCTTGGCATCGGTAGCAATCTTCAGGCTGTAACTACTCTGCATAACGCCGCGCTGCGAAGCCTCCAGTACCCACGAGAAAGTGGGGCTTGCATCGTCGATGCCGATGGGGTTGTGCATGGCGGAAGTACGCAGATTGCCGACTGTCAGAGCCTGTGCCGCCACGCACAGACACGCAAACAGCGATAAGAGAAGGGTCTTTTTCATAAGGAAGACATAGATTTAGTGATGTACAAAAGTACGTCTTTTTCACAGGAAAACAAAGCAAACCCTCTGAAAATCCACTGAAAATGATTAACTTTGCACCGTATTTTTACGCAAGTTTCGGTGGTTTTCGGAAAAATGCAACAGTCGGGTTGCCTTTCACATCAGCGGACCTGGCATTTTATAAACAACGATTTTTTATATGACATTTGAAGAACTTGGCGTATCGGAAGAGATACGGCGTTCAATTGAAGAATTGGGCTTTGCTTATCCCATGCCCATTCAGGAAGCGGTGATTCCGTTTCTTCTCGGAGAAAAAGACAACCTCATAGCACTCGCACAGACAGGAACAGGCAAGACTGCGGCATACGGCATACCCGTGCTTCAGGGCATTGACCCTGACAACAGGGAGACCCAGGCTCTGATATTGAGCCCCACACGCGAGTTGTGTCTGCAGATTTCCGACGACCTCAACGACTTTGCAAAGCACTCGGAGAACGTCCGCATAGTGCCTGTTTATGGCGGTACGGGCATGGAGCAGCAAATACGCGCGCTGCGACACGGTGCCCAAATCATCGTGGCAACACCCGGCAGGCTCATCGACTTGAAGAACCGCGGCGTGGCAAAACTCGAGAATGTGAAGACGATAGTGCTCGACGAGGCGGACGAGATGCTCAACATGGGCTTCAAGGAGGACATCGAGGACATCTTCAACGCACTGCCCCAGGAGGACGGGAACACAGCAGAGGCACGCAAACTGCTGTTCTCCGCCACAATGAGCAAGGAGGTGGAGAAAGTGGCAAAACGCTATCTCGGCAACTACAAGGAGATTGTCGTGGGTTCGAGAAACGAGGGTGCGGAGAACGTGAACCACATATATTACCTCGTCCATGCCAAGGACAAGTATCTCGCACTGAAGCGTCTTGTGGATTTCTACCCCAAAATCTACGCCATCATTTTCTGCCGCACGAAACTCGAAACACAGGAAATCGCCGACAAACTCATAAAGGACGGCTACAACGCAGAGTCACTCCACGGCGACCTGTCGCAGCCACAGAGAGACCAGACGATGCAGAAATTCCGCCGCCACACGGTGCAACTGCTCGTCGCTACCGACGTAGCGGCACGCGGACTTGACGTTGATGACCTCACCCACGTCATCAACTACGGCATGCCGGACGACATAGAGTCCTACACACACCGCTCGGGACGAACAGGAAGAGCGGGCAAAAACGGCACCAGCATCTCCATTATCCATGTGAAGGAACGGTCGAAAGTGCGCAGCGTAGAGAAGGTCATAGGCAAGAAATTCGTCGACGGCACATTGCCGACACCGCAGGAAATCTGCACGAAACAACTCTACAAGGCGATGGACGACATAATGAAGATGGACGTGGACGAGGAACTCATCGAACCGTTCATGGAGGAGATAAACCGCCATTTCGAGTTTGTCGACAAGGAAGACATCATAAAGAAGATTGTCACAATGACCTTCGGACGCTTCCTCTCCTACTATGCCGACGCTCCCGAGATAGAGAAGCCGACCGGCAAGAAGGAGAAAGGCGACAGCGCAAAGAAGGGACAGCGCGGCGCAAGAACCGCCGAGGAGGGCTACGAACGCCTGTTTATCAACCTCGGAAAGGACAACGGATTCTATCCGGGCGTATGTATGCAGTTCCTCAACAAGCACTTGGGCGGACGCCAGAAGGTGGGACACATAGACCTGTTCAGCAAGTTCGCCTACATAGAAGTGCCTTCCGAGGATGCGGAATATGTGATGTCGACCATCAACGGGGTGTATTACCGTGGCATACAGGTGCGCTGCAACCCGAGCGAAGACAAGAACCACGCTCCCGGAAACGGCCGTCACGGTGACCGCGGAGGACGCAGAGAGCGCAGCCAGAGGGACTCACAGCCGGCACGCAAGGCGCGCGGAAACAACCGCCGCGAGGCTGCCGCAGCACGCCGCGAGGCATTTGAGGACACCAGCAAGTGGAGCCACAAGAACGACTGGCGCCAGTTCTTCACCGGCAACGATGCCGGAGGCGGCAAGAAAAAGAAGGGCAAGAAAGGCGGCAACGCCGATTTCGTAGGCGAAGCACCCGACTTCAGCGAAGAGGGTTGGGCACGACGCAAGCCCAAGAAGAAATAGACAGCATCGGACATTGTCCCGTCTGACGGCGGCAATGTCCGATTTTTACTCGAAACGGCAACTTTTCCCCACTAATATTGTGTGGTTTCAGAAAAAAAGGTAACTTTGGTTATTCAAACAACAAACAACGTTTCCATTATGAAGAAATACATCCTTACAGCAGTGTTATCCGTGTTTGGACTGGCATCATCGTTCGCTCAGTTCGAGGAAGGCAAATACTATGTCGGCACAAGTTTTGACGGCGCGGGCATCTCATACAGCGAAAACACAAAGATGACACTGGGCATCGGTGTCAACGCAGGCTATATGTTCCGCCAGGACTGGCTTGCAATTGCCGAGGCAGGATTCAACTATAGCAACTCTGATTTGCAGGAACTGTACATCGGAGCAAAGTGTCGCTACTACATAGAACAGAACGGACTGTTCCTGCAAGGCGGCATCAAGTATCTCCATCAGGCTCCGGAATACAACGACCTGAAACTCACTCCCGAGGTGGGATACTGCTTCTTCCTCAACGGACACCTTACTATCGAGCCGAGTGTCTACTACGACATCTCTCTGTCAGACTTTTCCGACAAGAGCCGTTTCGGCGTGAAAGTGGGCCTGGGAGTATATTTCTAAGGTTCGACCTACCGCTTTCCGCGGTACAGACAGCAATAAACAACAACAGCAATGCAGAGTGACGAGCGTGACGCTACCTGTATATCAGGGTGGTGATCACGCTCTCATCGAATATCTCCTGCGCTGTCTGCCACAGTTCCTGCGCCGTCAGTGCCTCAATATTGCGGTACAGGATTGTGACGTCCTTTTCCCAACCATAGTGCAGGAACGACTTTCCGAAGTCGAGGGCGAACCCTTCGCCGTTGTCACAGGCGAGGGCTATCTGTCCCTTTATCTGCCTTTTTGCAGCCTTCAACTGCTGTTCCGACAACGGACGGAGCATCAGTTTGTCCAACTCTTTCCTTACCAGCCGCAGACACAAGTCCACGTCTGAGGGGTCACAACCGAAATAGACGCTCCACAGACCCGTGTCGCCGTAGTTGACGGTGGACGACTCCACGGTGTAGACAAGTCCGTGCTTCTCCCTCAGAGAGAGGTTCAGGCGCGCGTTCATGCCCGGTCCTCCGAGGATGTTGTTGAGCAGATAGAGAGCCATACGGCGGTTGTGGTGCACATCGTAGCCCCTTGTGCCGAGCATGACGTGCGCCTGATGGGTATCCTTTTCACGGATTACGGTCTGTTTGCCGGAAACAGCCGTCACAGGGACGGCGTTGTCACGGCCAGCGGAAACGCCGCTCTTGGCGCACGACTGCCAGTCCTGTTTCTCCAGCAGACGGCACAGGCGGTCGAAGTCTACATCGCCATAGCAGAAAAAGACGGCATCTTCAGGCACATAGAAAGTACCTGTAAACCGAGCCGCATCCGCCGACGTGAACGCCCTGACATTCTCCTGCGTGCCGAGGATATTGTGTCCGAGCGGATGGTCTTGGAATATTATGTTCTCGAAATCGTCGTAGATGAGTTCCGCCGGGGAGTCGTTGTAGGACTCTATCTCGTCGCAGATGACCTCCACTTCCTTCGTTATCTCGTGGTCAGGCCACACGCTGTGGAACACTATATCGGTCAACAGGTCGACCGCCTTGGGCAGATGCTCCTTGAGGATGGCGGAGTGATAGACGGTGGTATCCTTGCCCGTGAAGGCATTGAGTTCCCCTCCTACCCTCTCAAGGGAGTTGATTATCTGCAACTGACTGCGCTTTTGCGTGCCCTTGAACGACATGTGTTCGCAGAAATGAGCCAACCCTTCGCTGCCCGCGACCTCGTCTCTCGCCCCGGCGGCTATCTGGTAACCGCAGTAGGCAACAGGCGAATTGCGGTGCAGGTGGATGACGCGCAGACCGCAGCCGAGCCTTACTGTATTATACATTTCACAAGATAGAATATTACGGGGATGAGCAATGACGGAATGTAATTGAGGGTCTTGCAGTCCTTAATCTTCATTATGGACAGCCCCGACGATATGATGAGCAGTCCACCAACGATGCACAGTTCGTTGAGAAGCGGGCCGCGCATCACCTCTGCCGACGACGACAGTTCGGCGACAAGATAGATGCCGCCCTGCCAGACAAAGAGTATCGGTGCGGCAAGAACCATTCCTATGCCGTAACTTGCGCCGAAAACGGCCGATGAGACAAGGTCGAGCGTGGAGTTGGTGAACAGAAATGTGTTGTCGCCTTTTAGTGCCGCGAGTATCGGACCGACTATAGAGAACGTGCCAATGCAGTAGAGCAGGCATGAGGTTGTAAGCCCTTCGGCCAGCCGACTCGCCCCTTTCTTTGCGGCGAAGCGGTCTACACGTCCCTGAAGGTCGAGCATGCTGCCTATGAGACCGCCCAAGGCGATGCTCACGATAAACAGTACAGGAAACTCACTCTTGGGCAGATTCTGCACGAAAGCACTGCATCCGAGAGCCAACGATGCCAGTCCCATGGCATTGAAGAGCGTCTCACGGTACTTGTCCTTTATGCCCTTGCGCATCAGACTGCCGGCAACAGTGCCGATGATGATGCACACCGTGTTGGTGACAGTACCTATCATTTCCTGCCAAGTATTTTGTCGTAGTCGCCGTCAGCCGCCAACAGGTCGAGCACACTCTTCATCTGCGGGTCGAACCTCAGGGAGAACTGCATCGCCCCGGCATCGTGATAGTAGTTCTGCACAATGGCTCTGCCCACCAACCTCTTTATCATCTCGCGGTTGTACTCCAAGTCCTGCGACAGGTTGTGGGTGAGTTTCGTCTCCAGAGCGTCAAACTCCGCCTTGGCATTGTCGTAGTAACCCTCAAACTTTGCCAGTTCTTTCAATTGCCCGAGGAACTTTTCCGTCTGCTTGTCATACTTGAAGTCACTCGCCATGATGCGCTGTTTCAATTCGTCGAAATCATCGTCGGTCAGGACGAAAGTGCCGGGATCGGCTATCGTGGGGTGCGCCTGTATGTAGTCATACTCGTAGTTGAACACCACTTCCGAGGAGTCGCGCGCGTTCATAAGATAATATACGATGTTGGTCAGCGTGTCCGCCTTCAACTCCACATCCGGCTTTATGCCGCCTCCGTCGCGCACTTCCCTGCCGCCGACGGTGTGGAACACCCTCGTGAGAGAGTCGGGAATATGCTCCCTGTAGCCTCCGTTGCCCTTGCTGTAGTCTATGGCCTGTATGCAGCGACCGCTCGGAATGTAGTACTTACTCGTAGTCAACTTCAACTGACCGTTGTACGGCAGGTCGAGAGTAGTCTGCACCAGACCTTTGCCAAAGGTGCGTGTGCCCATCACGACCGCCCTGTCGAGGTCCTGAAGTGCGCCCGCCGTTATCTCGGAAGCACTTGCCGTGCCGTCGTTAACCATGACTACTATCGGCATCACGGTGTCGATAGGCTCGACGGAAGTCCTGTAGACGCTGTTGGAACGCTGCATCTTGCCCTTCATGGTGAGCACCGTCACATCACGCGGCACGAACATATTGACGATGGAGATGGCCTCCTGCACCGAACCGCCGACGTTGTCACGCAGATCGAAGACGAGTTTCTTCATGCCCTGCTGCTTCAGTTCGATGAACGCACGGCGCACGTCCTTGGAACAGTCTTCGGTGTATTGGTCAAGGTTGATGTATCCTATGCCGTCGCCCACCATGCCGTAATAGGTCACGGGAGGCATCTGTATGGCGCGCCGGGTGATATTGAGCGTCATCTCCTTACCTGTGGACGGGCGCATGATTTTCAGTTTGAAGGTGCTCCCGGCATCCCCTCTGAGGTGCGAACTGACGTAGTCTGTCTTCTTGCCCACCATTGTGGAGTCGTCTATGGACAGTATTCTGTCACCTTTCTTCAACCCTGCTTCCTGCGCCGGCATACCCGGATAGGGATGGTCAATCATGCAACAGCCCACCTGAGAATTCTCCCTTATCAGCGCGCCGATGCCGGCATACTTGCCCGTAATCATCTGTCGCAGTTCCTTGACCTCGTCGTCAGGGTAGTAGACAGTGTAGGGGTCGAGAGAATAGAGCATCGCCCTTATGCCGTCGCCTATCACTTTTCCGGCGTCGAGAGTATCGACATAGACCATGTCAAGGCTGCGGTAGAGGGAGTTGAACACGTCGAGGTTCTTTGCCACATCAAAATTATGGCCGTTGTCCTGCGCCGGACAACACAGATTTATACAGAGCGTCAGCGCTGCAAGAACGCCTGTCCGCCTCATGTCAAAGGGTAGTTTCATTTTGCAGTTATTACTCTGCAAAAATACGACATAAATCTCACAACAGGCACAAAACAGTGCCCTTTTTCGCCCTTTTCGGCGTTTCCGCACAAAAAAAAACGCCAAATGTTTGGTAAAACCGATTTTTACCACTACCTTTGCACCGCAATTTAAAAGCAATGCTTCCTTAGCTCAGTTGGTTAGAGCATCTGACTGTTAATCAGGGGGTCCTAGGTTCAAGCCCTAGAGGGAGCGCAAAAGAGACCGCAAAAGCGGTCTCTTTTTTGTTGTATTTGTCTGGTTGGCGTATGGACACATTATCAATTATAATAAGTTAAAACTAGTTAACGATATTCCAATAAGGAAACTTTTATTTACATTTGCGACAGTTTTAAGGCATAGTTATTAAGTCGTGTGATGACATGAGCCATGCCTATCGGTAGAGATTACACAATTCTTTTAATTATAATCGGTTATTATGACTATGAAAAAACTATCGTTGTTTATGTTCTTTCTGGCAGCATTGACACTACAGATCAATGCACAAAGAAAGACAGAAATCGTGGAAACGCCCAATGCACAGGCAGACTCCACGGGAATGGTACTCAAGCGCAAGGTTGCCATAGGACGGTTCTCAAACGAGACACAGTATGCAAAGGGCATCTTCTATGACAAGGAGAACGACCCAATGGGAAAGCAGGCACTCGACATTCTCTCTGCAAAGCTGGCCGCTTCAGGCAAGTTTCTCCTTCTCGAAAGGAACGACCTCAACAGTCTGCTCGAGGAATGTCAGAAAGGTGGCAACGCCGCTTCCACTATCGGTGCAGACTATATGATTATCGGTTCTATCACTGAGTTCGGACGAAAAAACACCGGCAAGAACGGTGTATTCACGTCTCAGAAGACCCAGACCGTAGAGGCTGCCGTGTCAATAAGGCTCGTGGACGTGTCTACAGGGCTTATCGTCTACTCAGATGAAGCCAAGGGATCTGCCGAACTCACCACAAAGACAACTATCGGAGTGGGCGGTCAGGCAAGTTACGATGCCACTCTGAGCGACAAAGCCATATCAGAGGCAATAGGACAGTTGGTGGAAAATGTCATCAACAAGTGTACCGACAGTCCATGGAAGACCTATTTTCTGTCGTGTGACAATGACGGCGTGCTCATAGCAGGCGGCAAGAGCCAGGGCATCAAGGAAGGTATGGAGTTCTCCGTAAAAACCACTGGCAAGAAGGTAAAGAACCCCCAGACGGGCATCATGATAACTCTTCCCGGCAAGGAAGTGGGCACAGCCAAGGTCATCATGACTGGCGGCGACACCGCAGAGACAGAATATTCGTTTGTAGAACTCACTACCAGTGAGACTATAGACGCATCCAATATGGCAAACTTTACAATTGAAGCAAAATGAAAAAGTTATTGATCTTGTTATTCACATTGCCTTTGGTATTGATTAGTTGCAGATCCAATTACCCAGTAGCACAGGAGACAGGCAAGGAAGACATGGCTTACCTCCTCTTTGTCAGCGGCAATCAGTATGCCGGTCGTGACGTCCAGGTAACGATAGACAATGCCAACCCTTTTGCAGCAAGAGTTGTCAAGCAGAAGAAATCCAACCGCAAGGGCAAGCAGTACGGTGTAGCGACAGGCACACGCGACCTGAAGGTGACGTGTGACGGCAATGTGCTCTACCAGAAAAAAGTGTTCCTCTCTACACAAGAGGTAAAACAAATAATCCTGCCATAACGGTTAATCTTAACATAACATATAATCCTACCATAATGAAAAAACTTTTATTGGCTGTTGTCGCAGCCCTGGCATTGGGTTCATGCTCAACTATTGGTGAACAATCCCTGTACTCTTGGTATGACTATGAGGATGCTTCATACGAGTACGGAAAGACAAGCACAGACGAAAAGCAGGTGAAACTGCTTGAACAGTACAAGAAACTTGCCGGCAATCAGAAAGCTCTACGCAAGGTTGTCCCCCCCGGAATGTATGCCGAATACGGGTATATGCTCTACAAAAGCGGTAAGAAAGAAGAGGGACTGGGCTTCATGAAGCAAGAAATAAGTCTTTATCCTGAGTCGGAGAAGTATATATCACGCATCATCAAACAACTCGAGAAATGAAAAAGGTATTAGCATTAGCACTCGCAGCAATGACCCTCGCGTCATGCGGTACGGTAACAAAGACCCTTACTCTCAGTGAACAATATCCTGCAATGTATGAGGAAAAGCCACTCTCAATAGCCATTATGCCTCCGATAAACCAGACCACTCACGCAGAGGCAAAGGACTATTTCTACACCACAATGTATATGCCTCTCTGCGAAAAAGGGTATTATGTGTATTCTCCATATCTCACTATGGAGATGTTCCAGCAGGAAAGCGCCTACGATGCAGAGATGTTTCTCGAGGGTGACCTTAGCCAGTTCCGCAATGTATTGGGTGCAGACGCGGCGATGTTTACAATCATCAAGAGCTGGAAACGCAGCAACATAGGCGGCAAAATCTCCGTAAACATAGAGTATATCCTCCGTTCCACGAAGACAGGCAAAACCCTCTATTCTCGCGAAGGGGACATCACGTTGGACACAAGCATAGAAAGCAACAACGGACTGCTCGGTATTCTGGCTACAGTTATCAACACTGCAACGACAGACAAGGTATTTGCCGGCAGAAAATGCAACGCTTATGTACTCTCTGATCTCCCTGCGGGCAAGTATTCTCCCCTCTTCGAGAAGGATGCAAGCAATCCGGCAGGAAGACCAACCGTAAAGGCTACCGTAAAATAGAATATGCACACTGCGCATATGTAATGCTTAATGGACACAAGCCCCTAACACTTCTTGTTTGGGAAAACACTCCAGACGGGCATATAAGAAAAGTAGAGAGGCCGCTTTCGTGACCCCTCTACTTTTTATATTTTTCCGTTATACCGAACGGTTGGCAACCAATCAGTTTGCCTTTTTCTGGAATATGCGCAGGTAGTCCACCTCCATGGTGACGCCGCCATTGTTGAGTATGGAGTAGTCAACACCGTTCATGCCGCCCCAACTGCCGCCAAAGGCGAGGTTGAGGATTGGGTAGAACTCGTAATGGAACGGCCACTGGTTGTGCGAAGTGCCGAGTGCCGACTTCGTGACAGCCAGTTGCACCTTGCCGTCAACATAGGTTGTGATGGCGTCTTCCGTCCATTCCAGAGCGTAGACGTGGTATTCGCCTTCTGCCTTGGATATTGTCATGGCGTGGGTCTTCTGCGTATTCTTGGTGTGGTTGTAGTCCTGAGTGTGGATAGAAGAGGACACTTCATTGGGCACGACACCCACTTCCTCCATGATGTCTATCTCGCCACACATTGGCCACGGGTTGGTTGACCAGTCGTTGTTGACCGGCATCATCCAGAAAGCGGGCCATGTACCCTTGCCGGAAGGCAACTTTATGCGTGCCTCGAAATAGCCGTATTTCCAGCCTGTGGACACCTTTGCGTAGACACGACCGGAGTAAATCTTGCCGTCGGAAGCCTTGAAGCAGTGGATATTGAGGTGTCCGTCCTTGATTTCGGTGATGTTTATGCCGTCGTAAGTACCGCTTGAGTAGGTCTGGAGTTCGTTGTTGACCCATCCGGCAGCCTGCTTCTCGTGTGTCCATTCGGAACTCAGCGACGTGCCGGAGTTGAATTCGTCACGCCAGACGAGTTCGTAACCGTCGGGAGTTTCCACGGCATCGCCCGATGCATACTGTGTGACTGCTATCTCGACTGTCTCGTCTGTCGTTGCCAGAGTGACCTTTCCGTTGCGCTCAGTACCCTTGTTTGCCGCGAGCGAGACGGTGAGCGTGCTGCCGTTGCGGCTTGCCGTAATCCACGAGTCGGACGCTGTCGCCGTCCAGTTTTCAGGTCCGCTGACGTTGATATCCACTGTCGCGGCATCGGCAGTCTTGCTTATTGAGGTCTGGTCGGCAGCCAACGGTGCTGACTGCACCACGGTAATGTCCTTGCGGAACGTACCGCTCTTGAACGTCACTGTCGCCGTGCGCTGGGCGGAAGTGGTGTTCTTGCTGACGACAGCGGTGATGCTGCCCGTCTGCGAGGTCGATCCCGCCACGCTGACAGCCACCGCAGATGCGTCGGAAGAATAGGCTGTCCACTCCTTTGCGGAGGTTTTCACGTCTATGTTATAGGTGCCGCCGGGAGCGGTAGCACTGATGTTGTCGGGCGACAGGGTGACAGTCACGTTGCCCGAAGCGCCGCCATTGTCGCCGTTGTTGTCGCTGCTGCACGACAGGCAGAGCATGGAGAACAGCAGCAAGGTGTAGATTTTCACTTTTTTCATTATGTTTGTAGACGGTAAAGAGACCCGGCATCCGGGAAGGATGCACAGGTCTCAGTTAAATAAGGGATATCAGTGCTTGCGCAGGATGATGTCAGACACTTCCACTTCAGTGCCGTCAGAGCATCCGCCAAAGTCGAGCACGAGTTTTATCTTGTCGATGTCAAGACCTGCCATGCCCACCATTCGGAACGCATAAGGCTCGTATGCCGTGAGCGCGTGGCGGTCTTCCGTGTAGTAGGCTTCGTCGTTGCCCACCTGTGTCAGTTTGATTGTGGCACCCGAGATGTCCTTGTTTGAGGTGAGAATCACCTGGAAGTCATACTTCTCTGAGGCGCTCGTGGCGATGCCAGTCTCGGTCGTGACCTGTGCCTGCCACTGGTCTGAGGTGGCAGAGGGCAGACTTATGGTATAACTACGGCCGTTCTGGGTAATCTTGGGATTGTCAATCTGCGCCCAACCCGGTGCATAATAGAAACTGTTGGGATAGAGTCCTTCGGTCCAGAGGTTGTCAGCCGCCGTGGCATCCCACGTCAGTTCGTCGGCGGAAGCCTGGTGTTCCTGCAGGATGACATCGCTAATGGTTATGTCAGTGTTGTCAGGGCAGTTGCCGAAATCATAGACTATCTTCAGGTTGGAGATGTCTACACCCGGAAGGTTGACGAGTTCTATGACTTTGTCCTCAAAGGCTGTCACCTCATGGACATCGGTTGTGAGGTACACATTGTCGTCATCCTGCGACACGAACTTGACGGTAACGCCGTTGAAACTCGTGGTCGAGTTTATCTTGACGCGGATGTCATAGTTCTTGTCGGCAGATGTTGCAACGCCGAGATTGCCGAGTGTGTACTGCGCTTGCCACTGTGCATTGGTTGCCGTAGGCAGTGAAATGGAGTGCACGCCGTCAGCATAGGAGTGGGTAAAGTCGGGAAGTTGCTCCCAGTCAGAGGTGTGTGCATAGTAGACAGAGACGTTGTCATAGGTGACACCTGCGAGCAAGTTGTCAGCCTCGCGCCACTCTACCGAACCGGCAGGAGTGTCGTCGTCAGAGGGCAGAACGGTGCCGTCATCGTTGGCGTGGTCCTTCACGACGATGTTCTTCACTGTTATTGACGTGTTGGCAGGGTTGCCTCCGAAGTCGAAGAACAGTTCGCAGTCAGCGTCAGCGGTCATGTTGTTGACATCGGAAACATAGAATACGCAGTCCTCATAAGCCTTTATGTCGACGCGCTCAACGAATACATAGTTCTCGCCAGAGTTGATGTCGGTCAGTTTGACGGTCACTTGCTTGATGTCGTTCGTGGAGTTGAGGATGCAGGAGAAGTCATACTTGGTCGCTGCCTTGAGGCTCAGAGCCGATGGTTTCAGCGGACACTGTGCCTGCCACTGGTCTGTAGTAGCCTCGGGAAGGGTGAACGTGTACTCTGCACCGTTGTGGGCGAAGGTGGGATCTGCTATCTGTGCCCAGCCCGGAGCATAGTAGAAGTGGGTCGTGATGTCGCCAGTCTCGTCGAAAGGCTTCCACATATTGAAGTCGCTATTGTACTTGAAGCCGTCAAAAGACTTGACTGCCGCACCCGAGGTGAGGCTGAAGTGCCATGCTATAGAACCGTTGTCGCAGACCAGTTCGATTGCTGCACCGGTCATGCTCTCCACCTTGAAGCGCGGAGAAGCCCATGTCTCGTCGTTTGGAATGTACGGGAACTGCGTGTTGGCAGGGAGCACCAAGTAAAGGTCATCACCCTGCACGTCAAACTCATAGGACACCGTCTGCTCGGTGGCAGGGATTGTGAAGTCCTCCGTAGAGCCTGATGTATTGAGGGACGTACAGCCGTTGTTGACATACATTGTGCCCGACTCGCCCGGATTGAAAGTATATTTGTAGTCGGAGGTGAAGGTCATGCGGTTGTCGTAAACGCCGAATGCTGCCTTCTCGTCAGCCTTTGCCGACCACCACTCCGTACCTGTCGTGCCCGAAGGACCGCGCCCCATGTGACCCGCTTTGGAGTTGTCGATGCGCCATTCCTTGGAACTTCCGGCAGCAGTACCGCCCGAGATGAGGGTCAGATACTTGTCGAAGTTGACCACTGTGTTGTCGATATGGAAGGTGAAAGCCTTCGAACCGTCACTCATGCCGTTGCGGTTCATGAGTTTGAACTCTGCCTCATAGTCGCCGGCTTTGGTGAAAATCTTCTTCAGACCATTGACTGTCGAATAGGTGACCTTCTCGTTTTCCGTGCCTTTGTTCTCGTAGAAGATCCACACGGGCATCACTCCCTTGACGTCAGAAGGCAGTGTGAACGTAACCTGATTGAGGTTCTGGTCAACGGTGACGACCGGGTCTATCCCCTCAAGACTTGGAATCTGGCCGTTGGCACCGTCGAAACTGTCAGGCGAACACGCCGCAAACACAGCGAGTGCAGCAAGTCCGAACAGATATTTGAATATATTTTTCATAATTGCTTTTCTTGTTTTGTTAAACCCTGAGGCAGGACAAGCCTGCCGTCAGGAATGTTTTTTGAAGATTACTCGAAGTATGCGGTGTTCTGGACCAATGCCGCGTCAGAGTCAAGTTCGCTCTGTGCGATAGGTATGTACTTCTTGTTGCGTGTCCATGTGCCGGTGCGTCCCTCGTCAGAAGGGTTGGTTCCGTCGAAGGCAGTCGGCACGAGAGTGTTGAGAGCGTTTACCGATGATGCCGGAACATCACACAAGCGGACAAGGTCCCAGTAGCGTTTGCCCTCGCCAACAAACTCCAGTTTGCGCTCGTTTATTATGTTGTCGAGCGTAGCATCCACCTCTGTCAGTCCCGCACGGTTACGTATCTGGGTGAGCAAAGACTTTGCATCGCCGTCGCCAAAGCCCCTTGCGTCGAGTTCTGCGGCGTTGAGGTAAGCCTCAGCAAGTCTATAGTAACGGTAATTGTTGTTGTAGTTAAGGTTGTTGTCAAAGCCTGCGTCGGCATTGGTCTCTGTGTAGGGACGGTATTTTGCCAGCCAGATGTGAGTGTCTTGGTAGCGGTTGGTATATTCCACACCACGTGTGTCCCAGCATGTTGCGGCACGGCGTGTGTCGTTTTCATCGTACATATCGTAGGTGGAAACCCTTACCGGGAGGAATCCCCAGCCGTCACCGCCAGCCCAACCGTCGCCTCCAGGCCATGAATTGGGAGAAATAAGAGTCGGAAGCACCGTACCGCCAGTACCGAGAGCCCAACTCCAACCGCGGTCGTTGTTGCCGTCTTCGTAGTTGATTTCCCATATAGACTCCGGACACCACTCGCCCGACTCCTGCCAAAGGGCAGCAAAGTCAGAGTTGAGAGAGTATTCTCCCGTGTCGCCGATAATCTCTTTCATGTACTTGTACGCCTGTCCCATGCGTGTTTCGTCGTTCTGATACATCACCATCTCGGCGTAGAGCATATATGCCATCGCCTTTGACACACGGCCGGAGTTGCTTGCATCCCAGCGCATAGGGAGCGAACAGTCGGACAGGATGTTCTCCAGTTCGGTGATAACATTGCCGTATATCTCGTCTGCCTTGAGCTGCGGGGCGGTGTAAGGCTCTGTCAGGTCGTTGGTATAATAGGGCACATTGCCAAAGTAATGCCACAACATATTATAATAGAACGCGCGAAGCACACGGGCCTGGTCGGTGTATGACCTCTTGTTTTCTGCCGTCAGGTTGCCCTTGGCATCTGCCCAACCGATGTATTTTATCACGTCATTGCAACGCTTGATACCCGAGTAGTCCACTGTCCAGAGTGAACTCAGAGTGTTGCTCTGGTCGCCCTTGAAGTCGGAGAGCAAGTGCCAGTTCTGCATGTCGGCATAGTTGGAACCGCCCACCCAAAAGAGGTCGCCCATGATTTCCGAGTCTATGTTGAGCGCATTATACTGGTTGAGTCCCCAGTCGGGCCAGTGCAGCGGGTCATAAGCCGCCGTGAGAGCCTCAAACACATGAGCGTCAGTAGTGTAGTATTCCTCGATAGGCTCACCCGTAGGGTTCTCCACAGTAAGCCAGTCCTCGCTACAGGATGTTGACAACAGCAGTCCTGCCGCAAACAATCCCAATGTCTTTATTGTTGATTTCATAAAGTATATTCGTGTTAAGAGATTAGAAAGAAAGGTTTACGCCCACTGTCCATGTGCGGCCTTGCGGATATACGCCGCGGTCTACGCCGAGTGAGGTGCCGCCAGAGGCGATTTCAGGATCGAAGCCCCAGTACTTTGTCCAGGTCACGAGGTTGTCGACGGAAACGTAAAGACGCAGACGCTCGATGAAAGCCTTCTTGGTGAGTGACTGGGGAAGGGTGTAACCGAGTTGCATGGTCTTGATGCGGAAGTAGGAACCGTCGCATACATAGAGGTCAGAACCTACCCAGTTGTAAGATCCGTTCACCGAAAGGCGGGGATATTTTGTGGATGTGCCTTCGCCAGTCCAGCGTCCGAGCATCCATGTAGGATAGTTTCCGGAGTACACGTCAGAGCGGTAGGTAGCGTCAAGGATGTCCGCTCCCGTCAAGCCTTGCATGAAGAGGTTGAAGTCGAAGCCCTTGTACTCGGCGTTGAAACTGAATCCGAACGTCCAGTCCGGGTTGCCGTCGCCGATGTAAGTACGGTCATTGGCATCGATAGTGCCGTCTTTGTTGACGTCGACAAAGCGCACGTCACCGGGCACGCGGTCAAGTCCGTATTTCTCGTTGTAGGCTGCTGCCTCCTCAGGATTCTGGAGTATGCCGTCCGTCTTGTATCCGTAGAAGAACGGGAAGCAGTATCCGTTCTCACCGCGGGTGACGAGGTCGGTCAGTCCCTGCACAGAGTCGTAGTTCTGGAAGCCGTCGGCATTGCCGAGGTTGTCGAGGTTGTTGGAGAGGTAGGAGATGTTTGCCTTTGCGCCGAAGCGTGCTTCGCCGATGTTCCACTTGTAGCCGAGTTCAAACTCGACACCCTTGTTGGTCATGTCGCCCACGTTGGCCTGCGGCTTGTTCTCACCCGTGTAACTCGGGATAGGACGAGTGATAATCATGCCGTTGGTCTTCTTTACGAAGTAGTCAACGGTGAATGTGAGCGCCGAATTGAAGAATCCGAAGTCAAGACCTATGTCAGTCTGCTCCGACTCCTCCCAGCGGAGGTCGGGGTTAGGCATAATGGAAGTCTTCGAACCGATGTATTTTGAGGCCTGCGTACCGAAGAGGTAGTTGTTGTTCATCGCCGTGTAGGCAGAGTAGTTGAAGTCACCGATGTTCTCGTTACCGTTCTTTCCCCAACTTGCGCGCACCTTGAAGTTTGACAGCCAGTTGTGGGTATTCTCCATGAAAGCCTCGTTCATGACGTTCCAACCGACGGAAACAGACGGGAAGATACCGTATTTCTTGTTTGCACCGAAGCGTGAAGAACCGTCACGGCGGATAGTTCCCTGGAACATATAACGCTCGTCGTAGTTGTAACTCAGACGTGCGAAGAGCGAAGCCAGACGGTGCTGTGTGTACTCTGCACCGGAGACACTGTGCTGCACGGTCACGCCATTGATGAACTCGCCGAGTTTGTTGCCGTCCTTGTCATAGGCGATTACCTTGTTGCCGTCGGCGTCAGTCATGTAGTTGAACACGTAGTCTCCCGTGGCGTAATCTATGTACGGCTTGTCGGTGTTCACCAGATTCCAGCGGCTGCCGCTGAGTGTGCTGCCCTTGTAACGTGTGAAAGACTGGCCGAGGACAACTCCGATGGAGTGCTTGCCGAAGGTCTTGTCGTAGGTGAGAATGTTCTCCAACTGTATCGTAGAGCCGTTGGACTTGGTGGCACTTGCGCTCGTGTGCTCCGCCTTGTTGTTGCCTGAGTAGTAGTAGAGCGACTTTGTTGCGCCGTCACTGCCGTAGAATGACACGTCAGCAGAGAATGATGTGCGGAACTTGAGGTTGTCCCATATCTGCAGGTCGAGTGCGAAGTTGGGCACAATCTTGTGAGACCATCCTCTCGACGGGGTGGTCGAAGCCAGCATGGCCAGCGGGTTGTTCATCTCCTGATACGTTCCTGCGTTGCCTGGAATGGTGTACGGGTCGCCGTTGGCATCAGTCGGCAGAGTGTAGCCGCGTGCCGCATAGGAAGCGATAAGGTCCTGTCCTGCCTGTCCGGTCACCGTAGGAGCGAGCAGCGGAGACATGTAGAGTGCAGAACCGAGGATTGAACCGAACTCTGAGTTGGTGCTTATGCCGGTGCTGTGGATGTTGGCATACGACACCTTAACCGTCAGGTCGGCCTTGTTGAGGAAGTTGCGCTCCTTGCTGAAGTCCATGAGGTTGGCGTTGGTATTGCCTGTCAGGGTGAGACGGTCATAGTTGGACTGGCCGTAGTTACCGCCCACGATACCGTCAGCCTCGTAGTATCCCATGGAGAAATAGTAGTTCACCTTGTCGGAAGCGCCGCTGACCGACACGTCGTGAGTCTGCGACGGAGCGTTGTCATTGAACACCAGGTCCTGCCAGTCTGTGCCGAATCCCGTTATGGCAACACCGTTGGAGTCGCTCAGGTTGTAGGGATCAGCATACTTGGCAGCCTGTCCGCCGTTGAGATAGAACTCGTTCTGCAGGATAGCATAGTCCGTAGCACTCGTCACGTCACGGCGCTTTGCCGCTGAAGTCCAGCCCCACGAACCGTTGTAGTTGACCTGTGCCTTGCCCAGTTTGCCCTTCTTTGTGGTGACGAGAATGACACCGTTGGCAGCACGCGCACCGTAGATTGCGCCGGAAGCGGCATCCTTCAGCACCTCGATAGACTCGATGTCGTTGGGGTTAAGGTAGTCAAGTCCGCCGTCGATGGCCATGCCGTCCACGATGTAAAGCGGGTCGCTGTTGTTGATAGTGCCGACACCACGCACGCGGACACGCGACGCTTCACCCGGCTGACCGGAGTTTGAGGTCACCTGAACGCCTGCTGCCAGTCCCTTCAACGCATTGTCCATGCGCACGGGAGCGGTGACAGAGAGGTCGTCGGAACTGACTTTCGCTATGGCAGCGGTGACCACGCTCTTCTTCTGTACACCGTAGCCGATGACCACAACATCGCTGAGCAGGTTGTCGTCTTCAGCGAGTGTGATGTCAAGATTGGGGCCTGCCGCAACGGTCTTTGTGGCATAACCGATATAGGAAATCTGCAGTTGAGAACCTGCGGACACTTCTAACTGGAAGTGTCCGTCGATGTCTGTGATGGTACCGACACCTGTCGTTCCTGCCTGAACCACGGTAGCGCCGATTGCCGGCTCGCCCGTTGCGTCTTTGACAACGCCCGAAGCCGTAATGTTCTGCGCTGAAACTGCTATTGAAACCATTAGCATCAACAGCAGAGCAAGAAATTTACTTCTCTTCATAATTAGTGTTTGGGTTTGTTGTTGGTTTTTTATTTTTTATGCTTAAGTTTGTCTTTGTCTCTCTTCACGAATACGTCGTTTGGGGCAGAGGCACGCTCCCCATGTCTGCGGGTAATTTTATTCAGTTTCCTTGTACTATTGTTCAGTTACACGATTAGGTTTTTTGTTCTTTTCTGTGCAAATGTAGCCGAATTGTCTTTATTTTACTTGATTTTTACAATAATTAACTATAAAACAAGCAAGATTGCTATACAGATGTCATTGGAGTGTCCCTTTGGCGGCATCACTGCCGCCTGGGCGTGGAGCAAGGGTTGTATTGTCATATTGCAGGAACTGTTTTCCTGCTGTGCAAGGACTGTGTCATTGTAGTGTGTAAACTATTTTCTTGCAGTGCGGGAACGGTTTTCTTGCGGCGGTTCACGGTCGCGGGCAGGTCGGATAACGGTCGGAAGCAGGTCAGACCACGGTCGTGAACCGACCGGCCCACGACCGTGAACAACCCACGAAAAAGGTGCTTCCGGAGTGCAAAAACACAGTTTTCACACAACGAAAACACCCATTAAAAACAAATCAAATATCAGTAACTATACTGTATAGGGACACGCTGCGGCGTGGCGGAACGTCCGTCACGCCGTGCGGACTATTCCTTTATGCGGGCCACGAGCGAGGCGGGATACTCGGGCATTGCACCCGACTGCGTGCAGACAAATGCCGCCACGTCCACGGCTATGGCGTGTGCCTCGGCTATGGACTTGCCTGCGAGGATGGCGGCACAGAACGAACCGGTGAACGAGTCACCCGCTCCCACCGTGTCGACGACATCGACACGCGGCGTGGCACGGAAACTGATGCCGTCGGGAGAGACCACATACGAACCGTAACCGCCGCAGGTGAGGATTATCATCTGCAACTCATAGCGGCGGAGAAGGTCGCGGCACTGGTCCTCAAAGTCCACAGGCTGGAGCAGCCGTTCCGCCTCCACGGTGGCAGATGCGGCGTCCCTTATCGGCTTCATGCCGCAGAGGTCAGCCACCTTGACTATCTCCTCGTCGTTTATCTTCAGCACATTGCAGCGCTGGAGACTCTCCTCTATCACCTCCTTTGAATACCAGTGCTGGCGCAGGTTGATGTCGAAGATTTTCAGAGTGCCGAGAGCCGGCACGGCATCGAGGAACTTCTGGACTGTGGCACGGCTCGTCGCGGTGCGCTGGGCAAGCGAACCGAAGCAGACGGCACGCGTGTTGCGCGCTATGTCTTCTATCTCCGGTGTCCACGGTATGTTGTCATAGGCCACGCCCAGACAGATGTCATACTGCGGGATGCCGTCGCCCGAGAGCGTCACCTGCACCGTTCCCGTGGGTTGCCCGACACGTTCGAGGTGCACGGAAAGGTTGCGTCCGGAGAGTTCACGGAGCACTTCCTGGCCGTCGCTGTCGTCGCCAATGGCGCTGACAGCGATGCCGTTGAGCCCGCACTGGCTGACATGATAGGCGAAGTTGGCGGGTGCTCCGCCGAGTTTCTTGCCTTCGGGGAGGCAGTCAAAGAGGATTTCCCCGAGACCTACGATATAATCTTTCATACTCAAACTACTGTTTCAATCTTGGAATGTATGTGAACAGGTAGACCACACCTACCGCCATGCAGAGCACGGCACCGGCCTGTCCCATGGCATCGGAGGCGAGTCCCATGGCGAGAGGGAACACCGTGCCGCCGAAAAGTCCCATTATCATCAGTCCGCTCACCTCGTTCTGCTTCTCAGGCACCGACTGCAGGGCAGTGGAGAGGCACATGGAAAAGACGTTGGAGTTGCCGTAGCCCACGAGGGCAATGCCTGCATAGAGCACCAGTTTGGTCGTTCCGGCGAACATGCAGACCATGGACAGTGCCATGAGTATAACGGAAATAATGAAGAAATGTTTTGTTTTCATGACACGAAGGAAGAAACTTCCCGTCAGACAACCTATCGTGCGGAAGACGAAATAGAGGCTTGTGGCGAAGGCTGCGTCGTTGAGTGTCATGCCGGCACGTTCCATCAGGAGTTTCGGAGCGGTGGCGTTGGTGCCCACATCGATGCCCACATGGCACACGATGCCGAGGAACGAGAGGAGCACGATGGGAGTGCCGAGCAACTTGAAGGCGTTGACAAACTGCGTGCCTACGCCCGTCTTGTCATTGCCGGCAGGCTCTTCTATTGAGATGGACGCCAGAACGCCCGTAGCCAGAACGCACACCACGAAGAATATCAGGAACAGTATGCGCCAGTCATAGCCCAGCGACGGTATCGCCTGAGTGGCTCCCCACATGGCGAGATAGGGTGCGATGAACGACGCGATGGCCTTGACGAACTGGCCGAAAGTGAGCATCGAGGCGAGGTTGCCGCCACGCATGACGCACATCATCAGCGGATTGAGCGATGTCTGCATCAGTGCATTGCCGATGCCAAGCAGCGAGAAGGACGCCAGCATAATGGGGAAGGTCTCGCCAAAGAGCGGCATGAGCAGTGAGACAGCAGTCACCACGAGCGACAGGAGGACAGTCTTCTTGCGCCCTATCCTGTTCATCAGCACGCCGGTGGGCACTGAGAAGACAAGAAACCAGAAGAACACGAGCGACGGAAAGACATTTGCCACAGAGTCGGTCAACCGCAGGTCCGCCTTCACATAGTTGCTTGCTATTCCCACAAGGTCGACAAAACCCATGCAGAAGAAACAGAACAGGACGGAGACAGTTGCCAATTTATTGGATTTCATATATGTATCTTTTTTGTTGTTTTTGCCTTATTGACTTCAGAGTGCACACCTCGGCGCACTCTGAAGCAGAACTATTTACTCCTCTTCGTCCCACGGGTCGAAGAAACCTTGCTTGGAACGGAACTCTCCGTTGTACTCTTCTTCGGCGATTTCCATTTCTATATATATGTCATGACCTGTCGAGGCAGACATGAGGTCAGACGCTTGCACACGGCAGATTTCCACCGCGGGCGAAATGTATTGTCTCTTTTTCATAATCCAAAAGGTTTGTATTGTTTATTTTATCACCACTTTCCTGTTGTTGACAATGTAGACACCGCTTGCGAGGTTCAGGTCACTGGCGGACTTGGCGGTTGCCACCTGGACGCCCTGAAGGTTGTAGACTACGACTGCCTCAGCCTTGTTCGTGGCGGCATTGATGCCAGTGGTCTCACCGTCGATGGCGAGGATGGCACCCGCCTTCTGCTCTGTTGTCAGGGTAAGGAAAGCAGAGAAAGCCTTTATAGTGGCGCTCTCACCGCCTTGCTGGAACTTGCCCTCGGCATTCAGACCGTATTTGCCGGCAGCAGAACCCGGTGTGTAGGTGCCAGTAAACGGAGTTCCCATCTCGGCAGGTGTGTTGACAACGCCCTTGTCGGAGAATGTGAGAGGGTCGGAAGAGTCTGCATCAAACTGTGCGATGAAAGGAACATTGGCGTCAGCAGCCTCCTGCTTGACGAAGTGGACTACGTTCTGTCCGTCCGCTTCCTCTATATTGGAATAGGTGGCAATGGCATTTGCCCCCAGATCAGCAGCCGACACCCAGAAAGGAAGGCACATTGTGTTGTTGCCGGAGTAGACTGGACGGCTGACGGAAACGCTCTCCGCCGTGAAGTCCTCGGGTGTGGCAAAAGCGGAAGAGTTGACAAGGACGAGGTTCTTGCAAGTGCCGCCAGCAACCACATTGTCCGCACTGTAAGCCTCATCGGCAAAGACAAGCACATTGGGACGGTCGCCTCTCATGGCGTTGACATCCACATCCTTGGTCACAGTACCGCGCATGTCAATGGAAGTGATGCCGTCTGCAAGTTTGGATGCCAAGGTTGCGAAGTCATTGTACTCCACTTTCGCCCACTCGCCGTCGGTATTCTGGCATTCGCCTTTCAGCCACGCGCCGGTAAGAACGATGTTTCCCGTGAGGTCGGTGCAGTCTGCCAGGGCAGTTCCATTTACCTTTGGTACATCCTCTATCTGGATATTGTCTATGTAGACCGTCTTTCCCACAGCCTCATCGCCTGTGGAAGGGAAGATGATAAGGTTCTTTGGAGTGTCAAGATCCCCGTTTGTGGAAAAATCGAAATACAGTTTGCTCCAGCCGTCACCGCCGTCATGCCAAGCGGCCACTTTCTTTGTGCTGCCGCTCTGGAACACTATTTCGGCTCTGACATTGCTGCTAAACTCTTTTCTAATCATCAATGAAAGGCGCTTGCTCTCAAAGGAGAGACCTCCGGAAAGCCCGAATCCCACGCAGCCATTGTTCCATTCTGTTCCTGAAGTCGCAAATTGCAGGCACTTTGCAGAACTGTTGATGCCGTCGGTTTTTTCGTTATCGACAATCTGCGGAGCGCAACGGTCTTGCCAAAAGGGGTTGTTTCCGTCTTCGCCATTCCACAAAGTGGTCTGTGCAAACATCGTTGTTGATGCCATTAAGGCAAGGCTGACAGTAAAAATCTTTTTCATTTTATTTAGGTATTTTGTTCGTTTTGTTTGTTCTTTTTCAGGGAATGCAGAGCCCATGCCTGACTTTTGACACAGGCCCTGCAAAAAGCAAGAGATTAATATTGACCGATTTTCAAATTGCTGACCGTAATGTTGCCACCGTAACTGTTGATGCTCCAGCAGTTCTTCTGTATGCCATAGATACGGTTGGTATAGCAAACGGCATCGTTGATGTACATCACGCAGATGCTGTTGTCGGTGTAGATGGTCACGTTGTACACATTGTCTGCAGGACGGGCGAAGTTGTATCCGTCGATGCCTTCTATGAATCCCTTTCCGCCATCGCCCTCTTCCTCGAAGTTAACCTTCCTGCGGGTGTCGCTTTCAGGGTTGACTACCATTGTGTAATACTTCTCAAAGGTCACGGCATCGCCACTGTCGGCCTTGGTTCCGCGAGCCAGAGAGATGCCGAACTTGTCCCACTCGTTGGATGTGGTGACGGTGAAACTGATCTTGTTGTGGTAGCCAAGGCGGCTCATGAGCATGTAAGCGTCATCGCCGGACAGGGTGTAAGTGCCGTCAGACACGGTCATGCCGTTCTGTGCCATTACTTTCACATCGCACACCTTATTATATTTGTTGCTGACAGCCTCCACTTCTCCGAAGGTCAGAGTGCCGTCCTCGTGCTGCACCAACTTGTGGGCAACAAGGTTTCCACCCCACTCCGGTTCTGCCGGAGAGGCGCCCACCTCGGTGTTGTCCTTGCCTTTGCGGGTCGGACACCAACCCCAGACATAGCGGTTTGTCCCGTCGCTTGCCGTCTTTCCGGCGTAGAAGCCGCGGCTGTCGAGGAATCCCTCGTGGTCGTCAGGCCATACGCCCGCATCGTTGGCGGTGCAAGCCTTGAGTTCATCGATCGTTCTGCCCTTGAAATACTGGACCTTGCGCATGAAGGAAGTCTTGTCGCTGTAAACGAGATACCACCAGTCGCCCATCTTGAACACGTCGGGACACTCATAGAAACGGTCCCACATCATGGTCATAAACACTCCGTTGTCAGCCCAAGACTTAAGGTCGTCGGAGATGAAATCGGCGATAGTACCCTTGCCGTTCTTGGTAGTGGCAACCAGCATGTGGTATTTGCCGTCGTCGCCCTTGAAGAGAAACGGGTCGCGGAAATCGTCTTTGCTGTAGCCATAGTCGTCACCTTTCAGGATGAAAGACTTGCACTTGGTCCAGGTAATGAAGTCGGAAGAGGTGGCATACATGACAGCCTGTCCATTATCGGCAGAAGTGGGGTTGTACTTGTTGCCTGTGTAGAAGGTGTAGTACAACTTGCTGCTCTCGTCGTAAATGGTGGAACCGGTGCCGATAGCCGCATCCTGCTCATTGATATTGCCGCATGAAACCAGTTCGCCAAGTGACTCGTAGTCGGCGGCATCCTTGGTACTTACCGCCCAGATGGGGTGGTAAGTGCCGGCCGGATTGGGACGGAAATCCTGCAGATACATAATCTTGAAGTCTTTGTTCACAGGGTCATAGAAAGGCATCGGGTCGCCTACATAACCTACTGCCGGCTTGTAGTAAGTGCCTTGCATAGTCTCGTCTGTCGAACTGAAGTATGTGGTGGTTGACCAGTCTTTCTGTTCCACAGTGGGATTGTCGTCGCTACATGAAGCGAGAGGCAAGGTCAGACATGAAGCCAACATGATAGTTCTTATCATTGTTTTCATCTTTATTCCGTTTTTATTTGTTCATAAGGTAATCGAAAGCATTCTGTGTCATGATAGCGATGTTCTTGTGGAACTTCTCAGTATAGTTCTCGTTCACGCTATACCAGTCGTAGCAACCCGAACCAATGCAGATTGTCTTGCCCGAAGTACCGTCTGCCGGGAACTCCCAGACTACGATTGCACCGTCGCCGCCATAGCCGAGGTCTACGCCTCCGGTGGCTTCTCTCCATGCCGCATAGTCGGCATAGCCGCCCCAGTCAGAGCCAATGTGCCACTGTGCAGTGGAGTTTGTTATGCGGTAATCGGCGTCCGTCGTGTAGACACAGTTGGAGTCATCGCCCTTTACGAGACCTTGGTAGAGGGCATGGTCAGAGTGATAGCCGCCTGCATCGTTGCCCATCTTGAAGTCCCAAGGACCTCCGCAGGTTTCAGCATCAGCCTCTACCTGTCCCCAACAGTTGTTTGGCACACCGCCATTCTTGGCAATACCGAGTTCGCCCGGCATGTTTGTGGCATAGCGAGTGAAGAGGAACGAGCCTCCGTTCTTGTAGAAATCCTTCAACTGAGGGAGTGCTTCCAGCGCTTCAGGCGCCGACTTTTCGAAAGCGTCCTTGCCGTCTACGCCGCCGTCCTTATGGAAATGCCACCAGATAACCTTGCATTCGCTCAGGTCGATACTGCCGTTCTTGAGGTCGGTGAAGGAAACATAGAGAGAGTTTGAGATGTTCTCCAGCATCCATTTGCAGGCTGTCTGCTCCTCCATATTGAGTTCGCCCATGCTCTGTGCAAGGCCTACATAGAGAACCTGCGGTTTGTCTATCTGCTGAACAGTCACCGTGTAAGTGCTGTTTGCAGTATTGTTGCTGACAGTGTAAGCCACTGGATTGGTGAAGTCAGTCACAATGCCGGAAGCAGGAGAAACGGTCGCATTCTCGCTGTAAGTTATGGACGGGGTCAGGTTCTTCACGTCCAAAGAACTCGGAACATAGACCACAATGGTCTTGTTGTCCTCGTTGATAGTACCCACATACGTGTCGTTTATCTTGAAAGAGGTAATCTTTGCCTCGTCCTTCTGAGCCTTGATGGTCCAGTCAAGATATACATCGCCGTTGGTTACATGTATGGTTTGCGGAGCCGACATGTTGAGTTTGTCGTTTATGTTGACGTTGCTCTTTGCGCCATCGCCGAGATTCAACTTGGTGACACTCATCTGCGAGATGTCGTAAGTCTCCGGCACGCGCACCGTTATCATGCGAGTCGTCTTGTCGATGGTTCCGTCATAATTGTCGAGAGCCAAGTCCGTGATGGAGCAACTCCCTGTCAGATTCAGGTCTGACACATTATCATCGCTGCAGCCAGTGAAGGCCAGGATGGCCAAAAGGGCAAATAAGATCTTCTTCATATTACCATTCTCCTATGTTCTGAGTGTAATGTCCGTTGGATGCCGCTACCTGTGAGTAAGGTATAGGCAGATATTCATTCTTGTCTTTGGTGAAGTGTGCCGAACCGTAAATGGAGCAATTGTCCGTCTCGCCGGCAAAATACTTGTTGAGAACAGTCTCTGCTTCTCCCCACCTTACGAGGTCGAAGAAACGCTCACTCTCCATTCCCATCTCCAGTCTACGCTCCATCTTGACCATCTTCAGTGCCTCGTCAGCGCTGTAGTTGCCGTCATAAGTAGAGATATTGAACCTCACTCCGTAGTCGCTTGGATAGTTGACAATCATGCCAGTACTCTGCTTGGCACGCTGGCGTATGTCGTTGACAATGGAGATGGCCTTGTTTGACTCGCCCAATTGTGCGTAAGCCTCTGCACGCTCCAGCATTACATCTGCATAACGGAATACTATGCGGTTCATGGATGTGCCCCACCAAGAGCCCTTTATAAGGTATCCGCTCTCCGGATCAACGTTTTGCTTCAAGGTAACATAGTAGCCGTAGAGACCGTTTGAACGGCTCCAGGTTGAACTCTCGTCCATTATGTAGTTCTTGTTGAACTCGTATGGCAAGCCGGGAATGCCTACTGTCAGGAAGAGACGGGGGTCTGCATAGTCCTCACTCTTGTCGTAGTCCTTGTTATTAAAGGTGTCGAAGAGAGGATGACCGTCTGCATCCGTGCGGAAAGCATTGACCAGGTTCTGGCTGGGCTTATAGAAGTCGCAGCCTCCGTCGGTAACTCCCGGGATGTTAGGGACGATCAGACCGTAGCTCCAGTTCAGGTTTCCGTACTTGGTACCGTCGTTCATGGAGTACTGCATAGCCCAAATGCTCTCCTTTCCGTTCTCATACTGTGGCTCAGGACGGAAGTTGTTGTGATAGTCAGCCTCCAGACCGAAACCTCCGGCAGAATATATTGAAGGGTCACTGTACTCTATCACCTTATTGAGATCGGCCTGATTGATGCCTGTAACCTGATTGCTCTTGGCGTCATCCTGACGGTAAGCCTTGTAGAGATACAACTTTGTCAGGAACGCAGCGGCAGCAGCCTTCGACGGTCTGCCGACTTCACTCTGTGTAACAGGGAGCACACTGTAGGCATATTCCACGTCATTGATAATCTGTTGCCAGCCCTCGTCATTGGTAAATTCGGTGTTTGAGAGGTTGTTGTACTCCTCTTGGCTGAGGTTGGCATTCATGATGAAGGGAATGTTCTTGTAGAGTCTCTTCAGAAGGAAGTGGGCATAGCCGCGGAGAAACTTCATCTCACCCAGACGCTGTGCCTTCAACTGATAACTGTCACCAGTCTGTTCGAGCATGGAAATGGCGGAGTTTACACGCGAGATACAGTTGTAGAGGCGCACCCACATGTCGTTGATGTTCCAGTTGGTGGTCAGCACTCCCTGCTCTATTTCCAGTTGATGGAACACGTCACCGTCGCTTGTGCCGTTGCCGCCTTTGTATGCATCGTCGCTGCGGACGTCAAAGTTCCACATCGAGAACGAGGAGTTGATATCCTCTGCAGTGGTGAATATCGCGTAGGCAGAGATGACAAGGTTGTCCACATTGCTTGGATCTTTCACTTGATCACTGTCCAGTATGCCCTGAGGTTTTTGGCTGTCCAGGAAGTCGGAGCAACTTGTCATACCGACCAGGGCAAGAACTGTGAGGGCTGAATATATTATTTTTTTCATAGGATGATTCCGTTTAGAATGTTACGTTAAGTCCAAATGTAATGTTGAGAGGTATTGGATAGCCGTAGTTCGGGTTCTCCGGGTCTACTCCGGTGAAACTGCCGCTCTTGAAAGTGAGCAGGTTCTGGGCACTCAAATACATGCGCAGGCGTTGCATCTGCAGTCTTGAGGCTATGGACTTGGGGAAGTTGTAGCCCAACTGCACGGTGCGCAGTTTCAGGTAACTGCCGTTTTCCACCCAATAGGAAGACACGCGTTTCTCGTTGTTGTTGTCTGAAAGTGACAGAGCCGGGATGTCGCTGTCCGGATTGGTAACACTCCATGCGTCAAGCAGACGCTTGCCTTTGTTCAGGAAACCGATGTTGAGACCGGCCCATATATCCGTCTCTTTCTTCAGGTCGGAGATAATGTCAACGCCCTGAACGCCCTGGAAGAAGGCGGTGAAATCAAAGTTCTTGTACTCCAAGTATATATTGAAGCCGTAGGTAAAGTCGGGCACAGGGTCATAGATCCAGTCCTGGTCAGCCTCCGTAATCTTGCCGTCACCGTTCAAGTCTTTCCAGCGGATGCGTCCCAGACCGGCACCTTCCTGTGTGGCATGGTTGTCTATTTCCTCCTGACTTTTGAAGATTCCGTCGGCAACATACCCTACTTGTGCTCCCATAGGATGGCCTACAACGCTCTTCACTCCATTGCCTCCGAATGTTCCGTTGGCTGCAACGGTGGTGGGCAAAGCCGTGATTTTGTTGCTGTAAGAGGAGATATTGGCCGTGATGTCATACTTCAAGCCGAAGCGAGTCTGGTTGCGGTAGCCGACGTTAAACTCGAAACCGCGGTTCTCCATCTCACCTGCATTAATCCATTGGGAACTTCCTTCGCCCATTACTGCTATGCCCGGCATGTTGACAAGGATGTCTTTTGTCTTCTTGAAGTACCAGTCGAAGTTACCGTACAGGGTGTTGCGGAAGAAGGCGAAGTCCAGACCGAGGTCCGTCTGTGTGGTTGTTTCCCACTTGATATTGTCGTTTCCGATCTGGTTGCGCTTGAATCCTGAAGCCAAGGTGCTGCCTCCGTTGGTTCCGGCAATGTCGTAGGCGGTACCGTAACTCTGCCCGCCGTTCTCATTGACACCGTAGTTGCTGACGAAGATAGTATAGCGTGCGAGGTTGTCAATCTCCTGGTTACCTGTCTGTCCCCAGGAAGCACGTATCTTCAAATCGTCTATCCAGGAAGCCTTCTGCAGGAATTTCTCCTGGTTGACGCGCCATCCTGCCGATACTGAAGGGAAGGTTGCGTAACGGTTGTTCTTGCCGAATCGTGAACTTCCGTCACGGCGAATCGTAAACGAAGCCATGTATTTGTCGGCATAGTTGTAGTTTGCCTTTCCGAAGAAGGACACGAGAGAGTAGCCCGAACCGCCGCCGTAAGCCTGCGGATTGGTAGTACCTGCATCCGGCCACATATAGTCCGGATTGAGAATGGAGAAGCCTTCCTTGTAGCCAGAGAAGTAAGAGTCGTCCTGACGGTTCAATTCCGTACCTGCCATGAGGTCAATGCGGTTCTTGCCGAACTCCATATTGTAGGTGGCAACGGCATTCCACATCCATTTTGTCCAGTGCTCCTGCTTTGCCTCCACGGCATTTGTGCTGTTGGCAACATTGCCTTCCGTCACGGGATAGGTGAATATGCGCTGTTGCTTCTGGGAGTAGTCGAGACCGAAAGTCGTGCGGACATTGAAGCCTTTGAACGGGTTGAGGTTCAGGTAAGCGTCTCCGAACATACGCCAGTAGGTGTATCTGTTGTCCTTGTTGCGCTCCAGCACTGCCACGGGATTGTAGCGGTCGGGATAGCCGCCCACAGGACCTGCGAAACTGCCGTCCTCCGTATAAACGGGGAGAGAGGGGTTAAACTGCAGCACATTCTGCAGGAATCCGCCGGGAGCCTGCACTTCCGAGGTGCGGTTCAGGGTGAAATGCTCACCCACGGTCAGCATATTGTTGTCAAGCAACTTGTACTCCGTGTTCATGCGTGCCGAGAAACGGCTGAAGTCGGAGGTCTTGATGATACCGAGATTCTTGTAGTATCCGAGAGAGAAGAAACTGCTTCCCTTCTCCGTGCCGTTGCTGACGGAAACGTTATACTGCTGGATTACGCCCGTGCGAGTGGTCTGGTCAAACCAGTCAGTGTCCGCTGCCGGAGTCGTGCCGGCATCGTCAAGGTATTTCTTCATGGAGATGCCGTTGAGCACAGGAGACCCCTGGGCATTGTAACCCCAGTTGTAATGGTAGCCGAGACCGTTGGTATTGGGGTCCATGCCGTCATTGACATAAGCCTGCCACATCACCTGGCCGTATTCCTCAGCGTTCAGGACCTTCATCTTGTGGGCATAAGTTGAAACGGCAACAGAACCGTCGAAGTCAACCTTTACCTTGCCTTCCTTGCCTTTCTTGGTAGTAATGATGATGACACCGTTTGCCGCACGGCTACCGTAAATGGAGGCTGAGGAAGCGTCTTTCAGCACTTGTATGCTCTCGATGTCGTTGCCGTTGAGTTCGTGCATACCCGACTTGGTCGGCACACCGTCGATTATGTAGAGAGGGTCATTGTCGTTCAGAGTGCCGATACCGCGGATTCGCACGGTGGCACTGCCCGAAGGAGAACCGTCAGCCGTGATGTTCATGCCCGGCACACGGCCCTGGAGAGCCTTGATAGGGTTGTTCTCGTTCTGCTTGGCAATCTCGTCGACGCTGACAACGGAGATTGCTCCGGTGAGGTCAGCCTTCTTTTGGGCGGTATAACCGGTTACGACCAGTTCCTCCATCAGGTTGCTTTCGTCTTCCATGACAACATTCATCACCGGCCGTGCCGCCATGTCCACCGGCTTCATTCCTATGTAGGTGATGTGCAGTTTCGAACCTTCCGGCACGTCAAGTTGGAAATTTCCGTCAATGTCGGTCACTGCGGCGGCGTTGGACCCAGGCACTTGCACCGTTGCGCCAATGACCGGTTCGCCGTCGGATTTCTGCGTTACTTTTCCGCTGACCTTTACCGTCTGTGCGAATGAAGCGGCTGCCGTAAACAGCGCAACAGACAGTATGGCCAAAACCTTTGGTAATCTTTTCATTGCTATCGTTGTTTTTAGTTCGTTTCTCTTGTCGGAAACGGCGTCACTTCAGCACCGTCACCTTGTTGTATTTGCTCTGCGGGAAGACAATGCTTGTGAGGCACACCTCGCCGTTGTTGCCGAAAACTTCCACGCTGGAGTTGTCGATGAAAAGGCGCAGAGAGGTGATCTTCCTGTGTACGGGGGCTGTAGCCACCACGTCAAAGTCCTTTGAGAAGGCAGTCTGTCCGCTCTTTGAACGGTCCACAGACATGGTCATGGCCTTTTCGTCGTAGGTGATGACAAACTCCTCACCCTCGTCGTTGCTGACGACAACACGGCACGAGCCCTTTATCTTCACCTGTCTGTCGAGGTCCTTGCCGTCATATTCCGGCGACGGACGGCTGCCGAGGTAGACCATGTTGGCAGAAGGATGCTTCGGATCGGTGTAGTCCCGGCCCTCATAGAGGAACGGTTCGCGCGCTATGGAGTTGGCAGAGCGATACTGTTTTGTGGGCACATCGTTGGCGTATTGCCAGTTTGACATCCATGCTATCATGGTGTGTCTGCCGTCAGGGGCATTGTCAAAACTTACCGTAGCGTAGTGGTCCTTGCCGTAGTCCTGCCAGAGAGCCTTGCCTTCATAGCGGCTTTCGCTGTCGACTGTAAACTTGTGACCGTCAAAGTTGCCTATAAAATACTGTGTGGCAGAGCCTCCTGCCAGTCCGCCGGGGTTGATGTTGCAGAACAGCACCCACTTTTCCTGTCCGGCAGACTTGCCGTTTTCCACCTTGAGTTTCATCAGGTCAGGACACTCCCACACTCCGTCATGGCAGCCCAAGGACTTGCCGAAGCGGCTCTCTTCCGTCCAGTGCTTCATGTCAGGGGAGGAATAGATGCGCATCTCCTGTCCTGCCGACATGACGAGCGACCACTTCTGGATGTCGTCATTCCAGAACATGTTGGGGTCACGGAAGTCTCCTATCTCGGCAGTGAGCACCGGATTGCCCTCATAGACATGGAATGTGTTGCCGTTGTCGAGCGAATAGGCTATCGACTGCGACTGCACATCGCCGGCGGAAGTGTACATTGCGATGACAGCATCCTTGCCGAATCCTGCCGTGTTGTTCTTGTCCACGATGCACGAACCCGAGAAAATGGTGCCGTGGATATTGGGGCTGAGTGCCGGAGCGCGGTGTTCCCAGTGGATGAGATCGGTACTTACGGAGTGTCCCCACGTCATGTTGTTCCACATGGAGCCGTAAGGGCCGAACTGATAGTACAGGTGCCACTCGCCGTCCTTGTAGAACATGCCGTTCGGGTCGTTCATCCAGCCGTAGGCAGGAGTATGGTGAAACTCCGGGCGGAATTTCTCCCTGTTCGTCATGTCAAACGTATTGCTGAAGCGCAAGTCACTTAGAAACTGCTTCGCACTTGCACTCCTGTTGGCATGGTCGACATTTGCGTGCGTAAACAATATAAGGTGTTGCCCCTGAAACTCCGTGAGGTCGAACGGCACATAGTAGTCAACCTTGTTGAGAGCCAAGCGTATGTGGAGTTGGCGCACGAGCACATTGTCGGCGATAACCTTCACTTGCGACTCCGGCGCCGCCTCTTCTATCGGAAGGATTAGGTACTTCTCCTTGTTGTCAGGAGCGATGCGGATGATGAAATTGTCGTTGGCCAAAGTCTCGACTTTCATCTCCTGTGCCTGTGAAGGCAGACTACACAGTGCGGAAAAAAGAGACACCGCCACTGCCAGAATTCGGTTTTTAGTCATATTACCTTTGTTTTTTATTGTTGTTGATTTCTGAGGGAAGTCTGCGGAAGGCGGCAATGCGCCCGGCAAGACTTGTCGGTTGCGAAAGTAGGCAGATTTCACCGGAGGCACGAAAAATATGTTACAACGGCTTGAAAAAATCGTTCATTGTAACATTTTTGTATTGTTTTGCAACATTTTTACCTGTCTTGCGCCACAGGAAAACTATGGTGTCGCAGTGCAAGAACGGTGTTTTTGCGGAGTAAGAAGACTGTTGTCGCAGAGCAAGAGGACTGTTGTCGCGACGGCACACCACATGATGTACGCCCGTACCTCATGTGATATACGCCCGTACTACACCTGTCGTACAATCGCACTTCATCTGATGTACCGATGCGGCAAGACCGCTTTTGGAGTACCCTGACACAGCCCGCGGAGCGTCAAAGCACCGTGGAAGAAATGCCAAAGCACCGCTTGCGCCGTGCCGTCAGGCATCCTTCTTTGAAGAAGGCGACTTGCCGTAAAAATCCTTGTAGCACTTTGTGAAATAGGACGGCGACGAAAAGCCCACCCGATAGGCTATCTCCGAGACGCTCAGCGAGGTGTCCTGCACGAGCACCTTGGCACGTTTCAGCCTCTCCTCACGGATAATCTCCACCGGAGTCTTGCCCGTCACGGTCTTCACCTTCCTGTAGAGTTGCACGCGTGACAGCCCCAGTTCGCGCCCGATATCCTCCACCGAGAGGTCGGAGTCGGCTATACGCTCGTCGAGACAGCGGTTGAAACGGCTGAGGAACTCGTTCTGCAGCGTGGCGTTGTCCTCCTCTGCCGCCTCCTCGTCGGTCTGCGGTTTGGTCGTGACATCGAGCAGTTTGTCGCGCTGTTCCTCCAGTTCGTCACGCTGGCGCTCCGCTATCTCCTTGCGGCGGTTGAGTTCCTCGTTCTTCTGCTTGAGTGTTTCGTTGAGCCTATGCTTCGCTCTCAGGGTGCGGACGGTTATGACGAGCGATGCGGAGATGACGATTGTGAGGATGACAATGCCCCACAGGATGACCCTCTCCATGCCGAGTTCGGTGAGAACGCGGTCCACACGGTTGTGCATACGCTTGATATACTCGTCCTGTTTCACTATTTCCTTATACTGCAACAGCAGCACATTGGCGTTGTCGGAGGTGACAAGCGAGGTCTCCATGGTGTTCTGCTTGTCGAAATTGCCGCCGCGCAGGATGCTGATGGCAAGGTTTATGAGGTCATCGCCGTGCGTCGGGTATATGGCAGAGGCCGTCAGCCTGCCCTCTTTAATCTTTTCGATGCCTCCGCCGGGTGTCGGCAGTGCGTCAACACCCACAAACAACACCTTGCCCGGCATGACCTGCCAGTCCTTGTGCGCCTGTTTGTGGCGCTCCATGGCATTTCTTGCGCCGAGGGTTATGCGGTCGTTGGCACCGAAAACGCAGTCTATGGGTCCGTCGTAGGCACTGAGAATCTTTTCCATGCACTTCTCTCCCGAGGTCTGTTTCCAGTCTCCCTCGCCGTAACCCACGATTTTCAGCCCCGGATATTTCGCTATGGCATCGTTGAACCCCCTGTGCCGCTCCTCGGCAGGCGACGAACCGTGCTCTCCGGCAATCTCCACTATGCAGCCCTTACCCTCAAGTTGGCCTGCCACATACTCTGCCAGCATTGTCCCGATAGAGTAGTTGTCGGCACCCATGAACGCCGTGTAGTTGTCGACATCGCTCTTCCGGTCGAAGAGTATCACGGGTATGTGCTTGTCGGTAGCCTTCTTTATGGCGGAGGAAAGGCTCTCCGTCTGTTGCGGAGAGACGATGAGAAGGTCGACATTGCTGTCGACAAGTTCCTGTATCTGCCGCCTCTGGAGTTCCACGTCATCGTCAGCCAGACGGATATCGAGTTGTATGTAGTCGTGCAGATATGTGGACTGCTTGAGTTCCGAGACGAGTTTGTTGCGCCAAGAGTCCTCCGAACACTGCGAGACACCTATGACAAAGGTCTCCCTTCTGTTGCCACAGCCGCAGAGCAAACCTGCCGCCAGCACAACCGTTATGCCGCAAAAGAGCAGCCGACAGAATGTTTTCATCATGACAGATTGGTAATTTCGGTTTTTTGTCACGGCAAAGATATGACATTTTTGTCATGTTGAGCAAACTTTTGCGCATCTTTATTCATACTTTTGCGGACAGAGCCCGGGAAATACGAGGGGCATCAGGGAAAGTCAAAAAAGGCGTGTTATCCTTTGCAAAACGACATTTTTGCCTTACTTTTGCACCTACAATCAACGACCCACAGACATGAGCAAACCCCTTGCAGAAAGAATGCGCCCCACCACACTCGACAAGTACGTGGGACAGAAGCACCTTGTCGGCGAGGGAGCAGTGCTGCGCCGCATGATCGATTCGGGGCATATCCCGTCGTTCATACTGTGGGGTCCGCCGGGAGTCGGCAAGACCACACTGGCGCAAATCATAGCCAACAGGCTGGAAACGCCGTTCTATACGCTCAGCGCAGTGACGAGCGGAGTGAAGGATGTGCGCGATGTGATAGAGCGTGCCAAGTCAAACCGTTTTTTCAATTCCGCCTCTCCCATTCTCTTCATCGACGAAATCCACCGCTTTTCCAAGTCGCAACAGGACTCCCTGCTGGGCGCTGTGGAACAGGGAGTGGTGACCCTTATCGGCGCCACAACGGAGAACCCGTCGTTTGAGGTCATCCGTCCGCTGCTGTCAAGATGCCAACTCTATGTGCTCAAACCGCTCGGCAAGGACGACCTGCAGGAACTGCTCGACAGAGTGATAGCCGAGGACGAGGAGATGAAACGGCGGCACATCGTGCTGAAGGAGACGGCGGCGATGATGCGCTACTCGGGAGGCGATGCACGCAAACTGCTCAACATACTGGAGTTGGTCGTGGAAGCCGAACAGGGAGAGGAGGTCGTCATCACCGACGAAAAGGTGGTGAGCCGCCTGCAACAGAACCCTCTGGCATACGACAAGGACGGAGAGATGCACTACGACATCGTGTCGGCGTTCATCAAGAGTCTGCGAGGCTCCGACCCCGATGCCGCCCTCTACTGGATGGCGCGGATGATTGAGGGGGGCGAAGACCCCGAGTTCATAGCACGGAGACTGGTCATCTCCGCTGCCGAAGACATAGGGCTGGCAAACCCCAACGCCCTGCTCATCGCCAATGCGGCATTCGACGCGGTGATGAAAATAGGCTGGCCAGAGGGACGCATACCCCTTGCCGAAGCGGCAGTCTACCTCGCCACGTCACCGAAAAGCAACTCCGCATATCTCGGAATAAACTCTGCGCTGCAGACAGTGAAGGAGACAGGCAACCTGCCAGTGCCGCTCCACCTGCGCAATGCGCCCACAAAACTGATGTCGGAGTTGGGCTACAGCGACGGTTACAAATACGCCCACGACTATCCCGGGCATTTTGTCGAGCAGCAGTTCATGCCCGACGACCTCCGGCAGACACGCCTCTGGCATCCACAACACTCGCCTGCCGAGGAGAAACTCTACCAGAACATGCTCTCCTGTTGGGGCGACAGGTTCAGGGAAGACTGACCTTTCACGCGGTGACAGCACTGCGGCAGCACAGAAAAACAGCACAATAAAAAGAATGAAGACAGTTGTTCTCGACGGTCATGCGGCCAATCCCGGTGACCTTTCATGGAAACCTCTCGAACAGTTGGGCGAGGTTGTGGTCTATGACCGCACCCGTCCCGAGCAACTCATAGAGAGGATGCAGGATGCCGATGCAGCCCTTACCAACAAGGTGTTCTTCGGCGAGGAGGAACTGAAACAGTTGCCCCGACTGAAATATATAGGTATACTGGCGACCGGCACGAATGCCGTGGACATCAAGGCGGCATGCCGACACGGCGTCACTGTGACCAACATACCCGCCTACAGCACCGACAGCGTGGCGCAACAGGTGTTCGCCCACATCCTCAACGTGCTCAACCGTGTGGACAAATATGCCGACGACAACCGCAAGGGACGCTGGAGCGCCAATCCCGACTTTTGCTACTGGGACATGCAGATACACGAACTGGCATCAATGAAAATGGGTATCGTCGGGCTGGGGAACATCGGCAGAAAGGTGGCGAAGATAGCACTCGCCTTCGGCATGGAGACCTTTGCCGTCACGAGCAAGGCGGAAAACGAGTTGCCCGAGGGGGTAAAGAAATGCAGTCTCGACACATTGCTGCGCTCGTGTGATGTCATCTCGCTGCACTGTCCGCTCACTCCCGACACACGGGAGATGATCAACCGCGACACGCTGGCACTGATGCGGCCGGGGGCGATACTCGTAAACACAGGACGCGGCCCGCTGGTCAACGAGGCGGATGTCGCCGACTCGCTGCGCAAAGGGGGCATTGCCGCCTACGCCACTGACGTGATGTGCCAAGAACCGCCCGAGGCAGACAACCCGCTGTTCGGCTGTTCCAACGCGTTCATCACACCCCACATGGCGTGGGGAACGATAGAAGCGCGCCGCCGGCTTATGGACATAGCCCTCGACAATGTGCTGGCTTTTGCCGGCGGAAACCCTGTCAACACAGTGAAAGAATAATGAATGACCCGATAATATACGACGGTTTCCTGCGGATGGTGGAGTTTCTCGGTACATTCGCTTTCGCCATCTCGGGCATCAGACAAGCCGCCCACAAACACTTCGACTGGTTCGGCGGTTTCGTGTGCGGAGTGGTCGTGGCTATCGGAGGCGGTACTCTGCGCGACCTGATGCTGGGCGTCACCCCTTTCTGGATGACCAACGGGATGTATATGGGCTGTACTCTGTTTGCCCAGATATTTGTCATCACATTCAACAAATACCTGAAACACCTGGACAACACATGGTTTGTGTTCGACACGATAGGCCTCGCCCTCTTCACGATAGTGGGCATACAGAAGACCCTGCTGTGCGGCCATCCGTTCTGGGTAGCCATAGTCATGGGCTGCATTACAGGCTCTGCGGGCGGCGTACTGCGTGACATACTGCTCAACACCACACCTATAATATTCCAGAAGGAGTTCTATGCCATGGCGTGCATTGTGGGCGGTGTGTTCTATTGGCTGCTTACCATCATGGGAGTGAACATGGAGATAACGTCGCTCATCACCTTCATAGCCATCTGTGCAGTACGCTTTCTGGCAGTGAGATTTGACATCTCGCTGCCCAAACTGAAGAGTGAGGAGTAACCAAAAGGCTCTCCTCGGAAGACTAACGGAACAGTGTCTGGGTGAACTCTACCAGATAATCGCGCCAGTTGCGCCAGATATGGCCGCCTCCGCTCTCACGGTAGGTGAAGGCACGGGGCTTGAACTGCATGGCGTCAAGATGCTTGCGGAAGTCCTCGTTTGCCGCATAGAGGAAGTCTTCCTTGCCTATAGCAAGATAGAGATGCTTGTTCTGCTTCGCCGGGGTGAACATCTTTTCCAACTTTCCGTACATATCTTTATAGACGTAACCGTAAGCGGCGTCTTCCTTGCCCCATATTATGGCAGACGAGAACATGCCCATCCAGTCGAAAAGGTCGGGATTGTTGATGGATATGTACAGAGTGTGGTAACCGCCCATGGACAGTCCCGCTATGGCGCGATGACGCGAATCGGCCTTCACACGGTAGTGTTTCTCGACGAAACTGATTATCTCGGGGAATGCCGTTTCGTAAAGTCCGTCGACGGTATGGGGCAGATTGCTGGTCGGCTGGACAAGTCCTTTCGGGTCAACACCCGGTGCAGCCTGCTCGGAAGCATTGCCGTTGGGCATCACGACAATCATGGGCTTTGCCTTGCCTTGGGCTATCAGGTTGTCGAGAATCTGCGTTGCACGTCCCAGTTCTGTCCATGCCACCTCGTCACCTCCCATGCCGTGGAGAAGATAAAGCACGGGATATTTCTCCTTGGAGTTCCCGTATCCGGCAGGAGTATAGACCGACATACGGCGCGAGAACCCTATCTTTGGACTGTCATACCACACTTCGCTCAGCGTGCCGTGGGGCACATTGTTGTTCATGTAGTTGTCTGCCTTGCCGCCAGTCACCACAAAATAACTGAACATACTGCTGACATCCCTTATCACATACACACTTGACGGGTCTGTAATCTTCATTCCGTCGACAATGAAATTGTAGAGATACAGTTCGGAAGGCAAGACATTGGTGGTAAACGACCACACTCCATCAGTGCCTTTCTGCATGTCTGCCACGGAGTTTTCTATGCAGTCGCCCGTCACCTGCACCTTTTGCGCCTGCGGAGCGGCAAGCCTGAATGTCACCGTCTTGTCGGCATTGACCTCCGGGGACACCACGTTCATGTCTCCCCACAACGCCTGCTGCGCGAACGAAGCGCACGAGTAGACTACTGCAAAAATAAAAAGAACTGCCTTTTTCATATACTGTCTGTTTTTATCCCATATTGTCACTGGCATCCGACTGCCTTGCCACGGTCGGCAAAAGCCTGTTTTTCCTCCGCCGGCAAAGCACCGTGGCAAAGATACGGATAAGTATCTGACAGCACAAGAGTTTCGCATAAAAATAAAATGTGTGTTGCATAAAAACAACGAAAGGACACAAACCATGAAGGCAGAAAACAGAACTGCCTGCACGTCCACAAGGCACAAAACAATCGTTTTGGGTGCAAAAATAGACATAAATTATCTTTTTGTAAGCCAAAACGGGTTTTTATTGTTAATTTGTTTGGTATTTTAACTTACTTGCAATAACTTTGCACACAGGTTGATTGGTTCTTCCAGTCTTGTCAATGTGACAAAGACGGCAAAGGCGTGATGCCTTTGTTTTCCAATAAAAGAGAGATTGTAGATAACACAGTATACGCATATTATATGGCAAACATGAAATTCAAGGTTCTTGCAGCCTCCCTGCTGTTTGCGGCATCCTGTCAGTTGATGGCGCAAAACACAGGTTCTGTGGGCGGCACAGTGACCGACGAGTCGGGCGAACCGGTAATCGGCGCACAGGTGACAGTAAAAGGCAGCAATGCGATGACGGTGACCGATGCCGACGGACACTTCAGCCTCAAGGGAGTGAAGAACGGTCAGGAAGTTGTGATAAACTACCTCGGTATGGAGACGCAGACCGTGAAAGCCGGTCAGAACATGAAAATCAGCATGCGCTCACAGGACCGCCAACTGGACGAAGTGATAGTTGTCGCCTATGGAGAACAGAAGAGATCGTCGTTCACAGGCTCTGCCGGAGTGGTGGGAGACGACAAGATTGCCAACAGGCAAGTGACCAACGTGATGGACGCGCTCGACGGTCAGGTAGCCGGAGTGCAGATGATAAAGACCTCAGGTGACCCTACAGCCACACCGACAATACACGTCCGCGGCATCAGTTCCATAAATGCCGGCAACGAACCTCTTATCGTTGTGGACGGTTCTCCTTACTACGGGTCGTGGAGTGACATCAATCCTGCCGACGTGGCATCCATGACAGTGCTCAAAGATGCTGCCTCCAACGCCCTCTACGGAGCCCGTGGCGCAAACGGCGTGATACTCATCACCACCAAGAGACCGCAGCAGGGACGCACCACCATCACACTTGACGCAAAGTGGGGAAGCAACAGCCGTGCATCGGAAACCTACGACGTGGTGAGCAATCCGGGACAGTACTACGAGATGTTCTACCGTGCGCTGTATAATTACAATGTGAACTCACTGGGGCTTTCAGCCGCCAACGCACACGTCCAGGCCAACGAGAAGATGGTCAACAGTGTCGCCAACGGCGGTCTCGGCTATGTTTGCTACACCTATCCGCAGAACGAATACCTGATAGGAACCAACGGCAAACTCAACCCGCACGCCACTCTGGGACGCACATACACTGGCAGTGACGGAAACACATACACTGTGACACCCGACAACTGGGTGAAAGAGGCATACCGCAACACGCTGAGACAGGAGTACAACGCCAACATCAACGGCGGCAACGACGTGGCTCAGTTCTACGCATCGCTGGGCTATCTCAACGACCCCGGTATCGCCTACGGCTCTGCATACGAGCGTTACACAGCACGCATGAAGGCAACCTACAAGGCAAACGAGTGGCTGAAAGTGGGCGGAAACGTCAACTATGTGCACTCAAACACCGATTACGCATCGACATCAAGCGGCACAAGCACATTCTATATCGTGAACCGCATCGCCCCGATATATCCACTCTATGTGCGTGACGGACAAGGCAACATCATGAGAGACGCCAACGGCAAGATGTATGACTACGGTGCCAACAACATAGCCGACCTCGTGCGCCCCGTGCTCTCGTCGCAGAACCCGCTCAAAGACGACCAGTTGCAGACCAAGGAGAGCATAAGCAACTCCGTATACCTGAACGGCTTTGCCGAGATAACCCCCACTTGGGTGAAGAACCTGAAGATAACTGTCAACGGAACAGTGAGCGATTACGAGTACCGATACACCTCTACAGAACAGCCGTTCTACGGTTGGGGACTGATGAACCACCCCACCGGATCACTGTCAAAGTACCATTACCGCTACTACACGGTGAACTTCCAGCAGTTGGCAAACTATACCCGGTCATTCGGAAACCACAATATGACACTCCTGTTGGGACACGAAAACTACCGTCAGACGGATGAAAACGTGGGCGCAACAAGAGAGAACATGTTCTCGTACTACTCCAACCACGAACTTTCCGGGGCTATCAAGGAAATCAGTTCCTCGTCAAGCCAGACGAAATACAACACCGAAGGCTACTTCTTCCGTGGCATGTACGACTACAACGGCATCTATTTCGGGCAGGTATCCTACCGCCGTGACGCTTCGTCACGCTTCCATCCAGACCACCGATGGGGTAATTTCTACTCCGTGGGAGGGGCTTGGATCATCACCAAAGAGAAGTGGATGGCAAGCACACAGTCATGGCTCAACGAACTGAAACTGAAGGCTTCGTTCGGCCAACAGGGCAATGACAACATCGGAGACTACCGCTATATGGACACCTACTCTATCGAGAACTCCAACGGAAGCCTCGGTCTCACGCTGAACAACGTGGGCAACCCCAACATAACATGGGAGACCAACACCAACGTGAACGTGGGTATTGAGTTCCAGGCACTGAAGAACCGTCTGCGCGGCAGCATCGAATACTTCTACAGGAAGACCACCGACATGCTGAGTTTTGTAAGTGTGCCGCTCTCGGAAGGATATGCCGGATTCTACTCCAACGTGGGTGACATGAGCAACAAGGGTGTGGAGGTAGACCTGACATTCGACGCAGTGAGCAGCAAAGACCTCGTCTGGTCAGTCAACCTGAACGCTACACACTACCGCAACAAGATTACTTACCTCTATGACGGCAACAAGACGAACACCCTGGACGGACATCCCGGATATGTGAACACCGCACAGTTCTACGGAGAAGGGCTGCCTATCTACACATGGAGACTGAAGAAGTATGCCGGAGTGTCCGAAGACGGACAGTCAATGTGGTACAAGACAGCGGAGGACGGTACGGTCAGCCGCACCACAAACTGGTCTGACGCAAGTTACTACGCCTGCGGCGCACCCCAGCCCGACCTCTACGGCGGTTTCGGAACATCGCTCTCATACAAGGGATTCGACCTTACGGTGAACTTCGCATACTCCATCGGTGGCAAGGTATACGACAGCAACTACCAGATACTCATGGCTTCGCCGTCAACAAGTACCCTCGGACAAAGTTTCCACAAGGACTTGCTCAACGCATGGTCTGCCGACAACACCTCGTCGAACATACCGCGCTGGCAGTATAACGACACTTATGCCAACTACACCTCAGACCGTTTCCTCACCGACGGCAGTTATCTGAGCCTGCAGAACATCAACCTCGGCTACACGCTTCCCAAGAAATGGGCTACGGCAATAGGCATGACGAAGGTCAAGGTCTATGCTGCCGCTGACAACGTGTACCTGTGGACAAAGCGCAAGGGACTTGACCCGCGCACCAGTTTCACCGGCACTCCCTCCACGGAGCAGTACTCTTTCGTGCGCACAATATCGGGCGGAGTGACCCTGCAGTTCTAAACAAGGAATAGAAAACCATAATGAAAGGACACAACAATATGAACAAGATAGTGAACAAGACGTTGGTTGCGCTGCTGATGTCAGGCTCTGCACTGGTGAACTACAGTTGCATCGACGAGAACGAACCCACCGACTACGCCTCGTCATCGCAGATAGGCAAGTCTGACAACGCCCAAAGCGGACTGCTCAGCGGACTGGTGAGTTTCATGGTCACATACGACACCTACGGCGTGACGGGCGGTTCGTGCGACTGGGGATACCCCTGCCAGATGTTCATACGCGACATCATGACCGAGGATTTGCCTGTCAAGAACACGAGCGGCGACTATGATTACTATTCATACATAGAGGAGGGAACCGACCTGCAGGCATTTACCCCTTACACATACTTCTACTATACGAAACTGATACACAACGCCAACTCCATCATAGGCTCTTGTGACGACGGACAGAACATCAACTCCAGTGCCGGCATAGGCTACACTTTCCGTGCCTTGGCGTACCTTGACCTGGCGCGAATGTTCGAGTTCCGCAAGACAGGCTATGCCGACTTGGACGCAAAAGCGACAAATGTGTGGGGACTGACAGTGCCTCTCGTCACCGACAAGACATCGCACGAGACGGCAAAGAACAATCCACGCGCTCCGTTCTACACAATGTACCGCTTCATCAACAGCGACCTCGAAAAGGCGGAAAAGCACCTGAAAGGTTACCAACGCACCGATGACAGTTATCCAGACTTGACTGTCGTTGCAGGTCTGAAGGCTCGTTTCTGGCTGGAACTGGGCACCCGTTTCGAGAAAGACCCGGAGGATCTGACCACCCAGTTGGCACATGAAGGCGATGACGACGGCTACACAGCACTCGGCATAACGTCTGCCGACGACTGCTATGCCAAGGCAGCGGAATATGCAAAGAAGGTCATAGACTCATCATACTCCCCCGTGACAAAGAGCCAGTGGTATGATGCCGAGACAGGATTCAACACCTCAAACCAGGCTTGGGTGTGGGCTGCACGCATCGGTTCAAAGGAACAACTCAACAGTTACTGGTACTACACATGGATGGGAACGCTCAACAGCGAGTGCAGTTACTCACTGAGCAACTACGGTACATACCGTTGTATCAGCAAAGGACTGTTTGACCTGATAAGCGACAACGACTGGCGCAAGCACACATGGGTATCTCCTGACGACACAGGAAAGGATGCCGTGCCCGATGGTTACAGCACTCTGCTTGCCGATGACAGTTGGTCGAAACTGCCGGAATATACCAACTTGAAATACCATGCCGGAAAAGGCAACCTCTCAGACTGGGAGCAATGCAGCCTGTGCGACATCCCCTTGATGCGCGTGGAGGAAATGCACCTCATCTATGCAGAGGCCATTGCCCACACGCAAGGTGTAGGCGCAGGCAAGAGTTACCTCGAAGACTTCGTCAACACATACCGCTACAACGACGGCAGTTACACCTGTCCGGCTGCCGACATGGACGGATTCATCAAGGAACTGGTAATCCAGAAGCGCATAGAACTGTGGGGCGAGGGTCTTGTCTACTTTGACTACAAGCGACTGAAACTCGGCATCGACCGCGCCTATGAGGGCACGAACTTTTACAAGAACACCCGTCTGAAGAGCGACGACGGCAGCGTAGCCCCATGGCTCAACTACTATATACCGGAGTATGAGAACGCCTACAACCCGGCTTGCCTGCTCAATCCTGACCCGACAGGCGTGGTGGTAGACAAGACAAATTTCGAGTAAAAACGACACATACACACAAACGACAATGAAGGATACTATATATAATAAGGTGAAAGTTACCCTGCTCGGTCTCATGACGGTGGCAGGAATGGCAACATCGTGCAGCAATGACGACAACTACCAGCCTGGCGAGGATGTGCCTGAGGGCGTTGTCGGCGCATTCTTCGACAAGGGCAACACAGCGGAAACCACGCTTACGGGCGAGACAGAGGGTTCTGACAGCGTAGTGCTGAAGGTAAACCGCGTGGACACAACAGCGGAAGCGACCGTGCCGGTGAACGTAGTGAGATGCGACACGACGGCAATCCACATCCCCGCATCAGTCCACTTCGACAAGGGTTCGGCACAAGACAGCCTCATCATCAAGATAGACGAGGGTCTCTACACAGACCGCACATACGGCTATGAGGTGGCTATCGACGACAGCCAAGTGAGCATCTACGCCGCAGGACTGCCCGTCTTCTCCGGCACAATCTTCAAAGGCAACCCCTGGCAGAAGTTGGTTGAGGGCGCAGCGTTCTATTTCAACTCTACAGCAGGATGCCCCTTGCCCACCCTCTACTCCGATATCTATCAGTACAAGAACGAGAATCTCTTCTACATAGACAACTTCATGGGCTCCGGGAACAAACAGCAGTTCTCGCTGACCAGCGGTTTCAATGCCGATGACGTGATGCAGAGCGAAGGCTATTTCGCATGGAATGCCGACCAGGTGTACCAAGACCACGAGGCAGGACAGAGCGGCTTCGACTACATCTACGACCTCGACAGCGAGAGCGACAACCCTTACGCATGGAGCATCGAGGGAAGTGACGTTGGCATAAGTACGTTTGCAGGCTACATGGGGGCTTGGAGCTGGTTCAGTTTCAAGGACAAATGGCTCTATTTCTGGGCTTACTGCGCTACCGACGACGGCAAAACGACAGAGGCATACTTCTATGGCGACTGGCGATGAAGACAGCAATCACGCCACATAAGAATATCATTCATCTATCAACTTATAAATTAAAGGCTTATGAAAAAGTTTACTTTGACTGTATTGGCCGTAGCATTCGGTCTGTTTGCTAATGCTGCAGTGTCTTCCACTGACGACCTTGTGGGAACATACGACGCCGAAGCCAGCGGATGGCAGTGGTTCAATTACTCAGACTGGCAGGCTGTCCCCACTGACCATAGCGTGACTGTCACAAAGGTAGACGACACCACTGTCACCATTGAAAACCTGCTGGGCTACAATTCAGAACTAACCGGCACGGTGGATATCACGTCCAAGACCATTACCATTGCCCCCACAACGGGCTTCAACTCATGGTTTACGCTTGCAGGCGAGGATAGCGAAACAAGCAGCGTAACAGGTACATTCGATGACGAGGGAACTATTTCCTTCAGCGGATTCGGCGCTTGGTACAGTGGAATAACTTACCTTTATGGTGTCAGTGTTACACTTACAGTACCTGCAACACCCACTGTAGAGTGGTCAGTAAAGGGTTCTCTCGTCTATTATTCGGATGCAGAGATGTCTACATCCTACCGCAATGTAGAGACAACGCTTACGAAATACAGCGGCGTAAAGAAATATGAGTACGGTCTGAAACTGGAGTCTGGCGCAAGCCCAGAGGAACTTCTCTTCAAGGTATACGGCGATTCCATCGGCATTGCCAACGGCCAACAGTACACAGGTTATGCCGGAGCATACTTCTATACCATCTATGACGGCAACCAGTTTGTATGGTTTGACACATCTGAAGACTGCACCAAGTTTGAAGGAAACGAAACTGCCGGTCAACTTTATGTGTGTCTGTATGACTACATCACCTCCACAGAAGACCCTGACAAGACAGGTTATCTGGAGTTCACATGGGGTGACAGCACCGGAATTACAGCCGTAGAGTCTGATGAGAGCAACGCATCCGCCCCGGTATACGACCTTTCAGGACGTGTTGTAAGCAATACGAAGAAAGCCGGTGTATACATCATGAAGGGCAGAAAGGTCCTGGTAAAGTAACCTTTTCGCCGCATACACACGGAAACAGTTAACAACAAAGCCCCTGCAACCGGTTTTCCCATGGTTGCAGGGGCTTTTTTCATTTCACTCCATTGTCATGTTCCATATCACGGAGACGCACTCTGCACTCCTCGAGAATGGACATCAGGTCGTGCATATTGTCGGCACGCAGCATGGCAATGCGTGTCTGACGGAAATCGGGAATGCCCTTGAAGACGGGCGAAGCCGCCAGATGACGGCGCGTATGGAGTATGCCGCGGTATTCGTCAATGCGCTCCACGTTGATGCGCAACTGCTCTTCGAGCACGTCAATCTTCTCGTCAAGCGTGAGAGGAGCACGCGAAAAGAGCCACGGCTGACCGAATGTGGCACGCCCAATCATCACCGCATCCACACCGTAAGTACTGAATGCACGGTCCGCCTCATCGAGACTCTTTATGTCACCGTTGCCTATTATGGGGATGTGGATATAGGGATTGCGCTTCACCTCGCCTATAAGCGTCCAGTCGGCATCGCCTGTGTACATCTGCGAACGTGTGCGTCCGTGGATGGTGAGAGCCTGTATGCCACGGTCTTGAAGCCGCTCCGCCAGTTCCACAATAAACGGTCTGTGGTCGGCACCGGGAATACTCAGCGAGGCATCGAGCATGGTCGGCACGTCCCAACCGAGGCGCGTCTTCACCGTGACAGGCGTATTGACCGCCTTGACCACATTCTCCACTATATCGAGCAGCAACGGCACATTGCGCAGCATGCCTGCTCCCGCTCCCTTGCCAGCCACTTTCTTCACCGGACAACCGAAGTTTAGGTCTATCACGTCGGGATGAGCCTCACCCTCAACGATACGTGCCGCCTCGACCATAGCCTCGACATCGCGCCCGTAAATCTGTATTCCGACAGGGCGTTCCTCCTCCGCTATGGTGAGTTTCTTCACCGTTGAACTGATTGAGCGCACCAGTGCCTCGGCACTGACGAACTCCGTGTAGACCATGGAAGCACCGAACCGCTTGCACAGAAGTCGGAATCCTATGTCGGTAACATCCTCCATCGGGGCAAGAAAAACCCCTCTCTTTATATCAAATGGTAGCATCCTCCAGCCATTGTTTTTACCACTCCCTTCATCTCAAGCGAGAAAAGGAGCGACGTAAGTTTGTTGATTGGTATTGCAGACTTCACTGTCAGGACGTTTATCTGCAGGTCATTGTTCTTTTCCAAGATGTCGACTACCAGTTGTTCTTCGCCGGTCAGGTCGGGGAATATCTGGCGTTCTATCCCGCGTTTCTTCGCCTCGCAGAGAGCGGCATCGTCCATCCAGCCCATCGACTTGACGAAATCTTCGGCGTTGGAGACGAGCATAGCCCGGTTGTCACGGATGCTGTTGTTGCACCCCTGACTGTAGACTGCATTGACAGCACCGGGGAAAGCGAACGTGTCACGGTGGTAGTCATTGGCAATACCGAGCGTTATCAGCCCGCCGCCCTTAGCCGCACTCTCCACGAGAACGGTGGCATCAGCCAGTCCCGCCACGATTCTGTTGCGCTGCACGAAGTTTCCTTTCGTCACATTAGTCTGGCTCATGTATTCCGTGAGCAGTCCTCCGTGGGCGAGCATAGCCTCCGCCGTGGCATGGTGTGCATAGGGATAGACCTGGTCAAGCCCGTGTGCCATCACGCCGACGGTGGGAAATCCATTGGCAAGAGCCTCGCGGTGGGCGTTGATGTCGACACCATAGGCGAGACCGCTCACCACCAACAGGTCGGGGCAAAAGTTATGCAGGTCGCGCATAAACTGCCTTATGATGTCTTGTCCGTAGAGTGTGCAGTGGCGTGTACCCACCACCGAGATGACCTTTCGGGCGTTCAGGTCGGCATTGCCCTTGCTATAGAGCACCACCGGACTGTCGGGGCAGTCGGCAAGACGCTGCGGATAGAGCGGCGAGTTCATGGGAATGACCGTGACACCGTTGTCCTGCGCCCACCTGTATTCCGCCTCCGCACGGTGCACGGCACTGCTTGTGTCAGCGAAAGCCGACAGTAGCCGCGGCGACGCATCGGGCAACACGTCGCATATATTGTCACTGTTCTGCAGTATGAGAGTTGCCGACCCGAACCGGCCATACAGTTCGTGCAGAGCCGCAAGCGAGAGGTACGGCAGTTGGGTCAGCGTCATGCTGGCGAGCAGTTCCTGTTCGTTCATTGCATATAATCTGAGAATGCGTTTACCAGAACCTCCGAGTCAGACAGCCTGCCGTCTACCACGCACACCACCTCGACCTTTGCCTTGAGACACAGACGGCCGTCTTCCTTGCGCACAATGTCATGATGGAACACATAGCGCAGACCCTCTTTGGTCATGTAAAGCCGCGAGATGAAGACGTCATTGCTCCGCAGCGGCGACTTGTACTGCAGGTTCATGCGTGCCACGACGACATCTATGCCGCGCTCATGGAGGTCTGCAAAGTCAAGCCCGATAGTATGTATGAACTTGTGGCGCGTGTGTTCCATGTAGTGCAAGTAGTTGGCATTGTTGACAATACCCTGTATGTCGCACTCATAGTCGCGCACTTCCATTTCCAATTCAAACCGTTTTTCCATTCTTTTTCAGGTAATGATAGCCTATGCGACAGCGCAGACAGTCCTTCCTGTCGCAGTATTCTTTCTTCAGTTGGATGAGAGCCTGCGTGTCGGAAGCGCTGTTCACGTCCAGTCCGCACTCACGCCACATCCTCACGATATTGTTGTCTTCAGCCTTGATTTCCTCCATCAGGTCGAGCGCACGGTTGACAAGCCTGTTGTCGGAAGTGTATTTCCCGTAAGCGAAAATTATCGGCACGACAGTGTTGATGAGCAGTATGTCGACGGAAGACCCCGACAGACGCTTCGCGTTATGTGCGCTCTGACCGCCGAAAACATAGTGCGACTGCCAGTAGTCGGTGGCTTGCGTCTGCAGGGCGGTGGCAATCTGACTGGCGGAAGTGCACTCCAGAATGTGGCTGAAGTCCGCTTTTCTGCCATAGTGGAGCGTGGCGAGCTGCGACAGACGCACTGTCGGGAAATTCTGGGGGCGCAGTCGGAGGAAACGCCACATCCCCTTGTCCATGGGCTGCAGGGAGAACTTGTGGGCGAGATAGCCGTATTCCGCCTTCATCCTGATGAAATGTTCATCGGCGGCAACGGCACTGCGGTGCCGCTCGGGATAGGCTTCCTCGCTGAGCAACCCTGCCTGTCCGATAAACAAAGCCTCTATCTGGAAGAGGTCATCCCTGTGATGGTCGACGGCTTTGAGTGGTATATGCCGAGCCCAAGTCTCGAAAGCGTCGGCATTGACACCGAATCCGAAATTGCGTGCAAGCGTCTGGAAGAAAGCGTCTTCCCACGACCCGCAGCAGCGGTCGAGCCTTTGCAGGATGTCGGAGGTCTTCCTTTCGAGCCTCTCTGTCTGCAGTGCCGACAGCCAGGAGTGTACAATGAGGCTTGGAAGTGACGGGATGATGCGGAAGCAACGGGGGTAACGGTCTTCCGCGAGCAGGTGCTCGTAGTCTTCCAAGAGGGTCTCGGGGATGGCAAGTTCTGTCTGCGGTATCAGTTCGCCGTGCGAGTTCCGCACCTCGGAGTCAGTCTCACACACGACGTGGAGCACCACATTGTCGTAGGCGGAGTCCTTGTCGTGCCCGTGCAGATACCACTGCGACGACTTCAGATGCAACTCCACGTTGCCCGCCCACACCTGACTGCCGATGCGTATCTTGGCATTGAAGAAATCAGGACCGGCGTCATCGTTGTGCAGACCCACGTCCAGCACCTCCACGACCTGTCCGTCCTGCGTGCGGAAGCCTTCCAAGGGGAACATGCGGTGCTTCCACACATAATGCAGCAATTTCTCAATGCCTTGTGTCATTATGCCGCAAAACTACAAAAAAAAAGTGAATAGAATTGGCGAAAACCAAATTATTAGGTGATTATCTTTGTATTGTGGAGGTATTGGAGTAAATTTGCAAGACGTTTAAAGTTTATTTGACAGGATACAAAATGAAGATAGCACTTATCGGATACGGCAAGATGGGCAAGATGATAGAGGAGATTGCCCTCAGCAGAGGCCACGAGATAGTAAGCATTATTGACATCGACAACCAGGCGGATTTTGAGAGTGAGGCGTTCGCCTCGGCAGATGTGGCGATAGAGTTCACCGCCCCTCAGGCTGCATACGGCAACTATCTGAAGGCGTGGAAAGCCGGAGTGAAAGTCGTCAGCGGCTCCACCGGCTGGCTGAAAGAGCACGGAAGCGATGTGGAGAAAGCCTGTACGGAAGAGGGGAAGACGCTCTTTTGGGCATCAAACTTCAGTGTGGGCGTTGCCATATTCAGTGCTGTCAACAAGTATCTGGCAAAGATAATGAACGGCTTTCCGCAGTATGACGTGGAGGAAACGGAAACTCACCACATACACAAACTCGACCATCCGAGCGGCACAGGCATCACCTTGGCGGAGCAGATAGTGGAACAACTGGACCGCAAGAAGGACTGGCAGATGGGAACACTCACTCAACCGGACGGTACAATAGTGCCTGCCGACAGCCAGGACAAGGACAGACTGACCATCAACTCGGTGCGTAGGGATGAAGTGCCGGGCATTCACAGCATCTGCTACGACTCTGAAGCCGACAGCATTACTATCACCCATGACGCCCATTCGAGGCGCGGCTTTGCCCTTGGAGCGGTTCTCGCCGCAGAATACACGAAGAACCACGACGGTCTTCTGACAATTTCCGACATGTTTAAGTTCTGATTATGATTGACAAGGAGAAAGCAAAACTGAACATGAAAGTGCAGTGGACGAAATTCATTGTAGTGCTCGCCATATACCTGTTGTTCCTCTTCTGGGTGAAAAGTTGGCTCGGGCTCATCGTCATTCCTTTCATCTATGATGTCTACATCACCAAAAAGATACGCTGGCAGTGGTGGAAAGACGCAGAGAGACCAGTGCGCTTCATCATGTCGTGGGTGGATGCCATCGTGTTTGCACTGGTGGCGGTGTACTTCGTAAACCAGTTCTTCTTCCAGAACTACGTCATTCCCTCGTCGTCATTGGAGAAAAGTCTGCTGACGGGAGACTACCTCTTCGTGAGCAAGATGAGTTATGGCCCGCGCATTCCACAGACACCTCTCACCATGCCACTTACCCAACACACCCTCCCGTTGGTGAATGTGAAGAGTTACATCGAGTGGCCTCACTGGGACTACAGGCGCGTCAAGGGATTTGGAAAGGTCGAACTGAACGACATCGTGGTGTTCAACTACCCTGCCGGAGACACCATCTGCAGCGAGCCGCCCTACAATGCGCAGGACTTCTATCAGTTGGCTTACGACATAGGTTACCAGATTTGGGAACAGGAACGCCCCGATTCGTTTGACATACGCAACCTCAACCGTCAGGAGCAATATGACCTTTTCAAGGACATCTACGCCAAAGGACGTCGCTACATACAGGGTGATCCCAACACGTTCGGCAGCATTACGTCACGCCCGACAGACCGTCGCGAGAACTATGTGAAGCGTTGTGTGGGACTGCCGGGACAGACCCTGCAGATCAAGAACAGGGTTGTCTACCTTGACGGAAAGCCCAACAAGGAGCCGGACCAGGTGCAGTACACCTACAAACTGGAGTTCCAGAAAGGCGTGAGCACCTTTGACCTGATGGAAAGGTACGACGATTTGCTCAAGGAACTGAACATCAGCCAAGAGGATCTCACCTCAATGAACATGACAGGATCGCTTCCTCTCACACGCCGTGCCGTGGAAGAACTGAAGAAGCACAAGGAGATAGTGAAGTCCGTAACGCTCAATACCGAAGCAAGAGTGGGCGACCTCTATCCTCTGAACGCCGTGACAGGCTGGACGCGCGACAACTACGGTCCCGTGTGGATACCCAAGAAGGGTGCCACGATAGACCTCACCATGGACAACATCGCCGTGTATGAGCGTCCGATAAAGGTCTATGAGGGCAACGAACTCGAAGTGAAGAACGGACAAATCTACATCAACGGCAGACTGGCAAAGAAGTACACGTTCAAACTGGACTACTACTGGATGATGGGCGACAACCGCCACAACTCCGCCGATTCGCGCTACTGGGGCTTCGTGCCGGAAGACCACATCGTGGGAAAACCCATCTTCGTCTGGTGGTCATCCGACCCTGACCGCAAGGGATTCAACGGTATCCGCTGGAACAGGATAGGAAAAATCGTTGACAACATAAAGTAACGGCAAGGTGACAGCAGGACAACCCATGACCCTACCCTGTTATTATCTTCCCCCGATAAGTTGGTTCGCTGCCGTGAAGGGTGGCGAACCAATTTCGTTGGAGGTGGAAGAGAACTTCCGAAAGCAGACCTGCCGCAACCGCTGCCATATCGATTCGCCCAACGGGAAACTCGCCCTCTCCATCCCTATAGACCGCAGCAATTTCAACGAAAAGGGCAAATGCCTGATGAAGGACATCATCATCAGCCGCCAACTGGACTGGCGGCACCAGCACTGGTATGCCCTTGAGACAAGTTATTACAACTCTCCTTTCTTCGAATACCTGCAGGATGACTTCCGCCCTATATATAACAAGGAGTGGAAATACCTTGTCGACCTGAACGAAACCCTCATCGCCAAATGCCTCGAACTGCTGGAGATGGACAACAGCACAGGGCGAACCGCATCCTTCGAAGGCGTTTCCGACACCGCCCCGACCAGCCAGCAGAAGCCCTATTACCAGGTTTTCGCCGACAAGCACGGCTTTTCCGACAATCTCAGCATCGTCGATTTGCTCTTCAACATGGGTCCTGAAGCCCAGTTGTATCTATGACATAGCCTCTATAAAAAGTGAATGTGAAGCAGACCTCACGTCTGCTCCACACTCAAAAAACAATCTTAAAAAAACCTAAAACGAATATCTATTAACCTTGCATTAAATATTTTCTATCGTTTCATCTCCCCATTGAAATACTTTCTGAAGAACAGAAGATGATAGTCCAGTGAGTTTGCCCAGTACTGGTCGGTATGTCCACCGGGACGTGTGGAGAAATCGTGGTCTATGCCGAGACTCAACAGACGGGCATGGAGAGCCTTGTTCACCTCAAGAAAGAAATCACTCTCGCCACAATCAAACGTTATCTCCACTTCATGATTCTTGAGTTGCCTCACCAGTTCCATGACCGTGTGCTCATCCCAACTCTGTTTGTTGGCGGCCATTTCACCGAGCATATCGGGAATGTTCCAATTCTGGGGAAACGGACGGATATCCACGCCGCCGCTCATGGAGCCTATCGCCCCAAACAGATTCTTGTGTCTGATACCGAGGAAGAACGCTCCGTGACCTCCCATTGACAGTCCTGTAACCGCACGGTGACTGCGGTCGGCAATCGTAGGATAGTTTGCGTCAATGTAGGGGACAAGTTCTTCCGTGCAGAAAGTTTCGTACAGGAAGTCCTTGTTGACAGGACTGTCGAAGTACCACGAGTTCAATACATAAGGAGTAACGAATATCATCTCCTGTTCATCGGCCAGTGCAGGCAGTGTCGGCTTTAGTTCCAGCCACTTATATTCATTGGCATAAGCCCCGTGCAGCAGATATACCACAGGATAAACCTTGTTCTTGTTCGCCTTGGTACGTGTGGGATATGTCACCGTGACCGATATGTCGCGGTTCATCCTTGCGCTGTGCACCTTGATGGTGTCTACCGTTCCGGCAGGCACGACAACCGCATTCACGGCGAACAGCAACAGCAACAACAGTTTCCTCATGTCCTTTTCTCCTTATTTTACGGGTGCTATTGTGATATGACGGGTCTCCGGCTTGTTTACCTTGTATATCGTCTTCACGAGCAAATCCATCTGTGCTGTCATGGCATCACGCACCTCCTGGTGTATCATCTTGTCGTAGAGTTCGCGGCGGGCACCTACCCAACCGTTGGTTTTCTGTCCCTCGCGAAATACCTCTGCGGCGTGTTCATCGTTCACATCGAGCAATCCTTTCTCCATGAAGAAATCATATTGCAGCCAAGCATAGTCGCGGAACTTGCGTTCAAGTTCCCAACGGTCTTCGTTGAGAGCCATGACAGTGCATGCCTGCTGATACTGCGGGGTGTGGCGATAGGTTGCAAGATTGACACCCGATGCCAGTTCCGATGCGGTAAGAGTGTCGATGAGAACATCGTCAACAAGCAATTGGTATCTGCCTTTCAAACCCTGCACGGCGAGTTTCTCTGTGTTCATCTCCTGCATAAACGACGGTATCACCTTCACAACGTCAGCCTGCGGTTTCTTGAATCCCCAGCCGTGGGCAATCGTATCGAGCGGATAAGGCAGTGACTTTGCCAGATAGTCGAATGTGACTACACCGTGGTTATTCTCCACATTGCTTATTTCGCAGTTGTCACTTTTGAGTACTTTCCTGTTGTTAGAGTTGATTTTTATGTCGGCAACACACTTTCCTGCCATGCCTTGAGCCTTGAGAAAGAGGTAAGCCATTACCATGTGGCCATTGTTGTCGGGATGAATCCTGTCGTTTCCGCATATTGTAAACGTCGAATCAGCATGTTGGAAATCATGGTTTATCTGCGTCATCGGTGCATTGAAGTCCAGAAACTCCCATTTGTTGGCCTTTGCCGCAGAATCCTGAAACGCCACTATCTTTTGCATATAGGAGTTCTTGTTACGGAAAACGTCATTGTTGAACTTCGACGTGTCATCATAAGGCGAGGAGCCTATCAGCACTATACGCGTGTCAGGAAGACCCTTCAGGCGTTTCTCTATCTCAAGATACTTGCCCCTTGACCAGTCCACTTTTCCGTTGCCGAAAGCCTCGGCATTGTCGCCATTGTACTCATAGTAGCCCGTATCGTTCATGCCAAAAGTAAGCGTAACCACCGTCGGACGTTTTGAGAACACGTCTCCGTCAAGACGTTTCAGGATGTTGTCCGATGTGTCACCTCCGATTCCACAGTTTGCCATCCACATGTCATCATAGGGGAAATGGGTCATGTAATAGAGCCAAATGTAGGAATGGTAGTGCCCTCCGTCGGTTATGCTGTTGCCGACGAATGTCACACGGTCGCCTTTCTTGAACGGCTTGATTGTCTGGGCGGACACACTGGCGACAGCGAATGCCACCAAAAGTGCTGATAAGATAGTCTTTTTCATTGTTGTATGTGTCTTTTATTTCTTGAATGTCTTCTTTCCGTTCGTCACGACAATACCCCTGTAACTGTCGTCAACCTTCTGTCCCGACAGATTATAAAGGTTCTCACGCATCGTGGAAGCAGCCGGGAGAACCTTCTCTTTTATGCCATCGGCAACGGCTGCATCCTTTTCCTTGCAGTTGTACTGCTTCAGGAGAATCTTTGTATCGCCGTCTATGAGGGCACTGTCAAACTCCATGTGTATGTCTTGACTTTCCTCCGGCATGAGTGTGACGTAGTTCTCACTCATGATTACCGGCAGTATGCGTTTGCCGTTCTGGTCTGTCAGGCGCATACGCACGGCAAAAGCCACGGTCTTGGCAGGGTTGTCAAGACGCACAGTCATGTGGCACTGACCTTCGTCATCAACCGTTGTCGACAGCACTTCACAGGTCACTCCCGCCTCGGGAAGGCTGTTGAGGGCTGTGTAGACATGGTTTGTCGTATTGCGGTTACTCCAGTATGTGTTCTGCGAAATGAGGTTTCCTGCCGCATCATACAACTTGAGCCGCAAGAAGAATACCGTGCTGGCTATATTGCTGAGTTTCGAGGAGCGCACGTCATCGGTAGTGTTCATGTTGCAGAAATTATACGTCGCATTCTCTCCCACGGCAATATTGTCGTATGTTCCGGACGATCCTTCAACCTTAGAACCATTGCTCTTGAATGTCTCAATCTCCGCACGAAGCCCCGAAAGACTGTTGTGTGTGGTATTGACAACCGTGATGTCGTTGTTGTGGCAGTTCCACTGTATATGCACGGGCTCACAGGCTTTCTTGCTTCCCCAGTATATTCCCGTCATGTCATAATAGTAGTCGTAGGTCTGCCAGAGATGTGACGGATAGGCAGCCTGGCTCATCCAGTAGAGCAATCCCGTGGCTGTATTCCAGAGATTGTAGTTCCATCCCTCGAACATAGCCTTGGAACACTCGATGTTAAACAGTTGTGCCCGCTCGCAGAACTGTTCCGCTCCGGTGCTCACACCGAACTCCTGCTCCACCCGACTATAGTAATTGCTGGCGGCAGCACCGCCTCCCTGCGCAGCGTCATCGCTGAAAAAGTGTTTGTCCCACATATCGTTGCGCGGCCACATCTTGTCAGCCGGAGTGAACTCAAGCATGCTCTCGTAGGTGTCGAACGCACCTGAACCGAGTTCCGAACGGAATCCCCAGTCCACCTTGTCACCGAGGTCACCGCCTCCGCCCCATATTCCATCGTCGAAATAGTCCTCCGGCCAGAAACTCTGCCACCAGCCTGAACCCGACAGTCCCCACCCTGTACCGTCCTGAGCCTGGTACGCATTGTTGGTGTAGTATCCGTTGTGGGAGTTCGGCATATAAAGTCTGTCGCCGCCGTCATATTCTTCTACGATATCACGCAGGGCGTCGTTGAGTTCGTCATAGGGCCAACCTTCGTTGTCGGCACACCACACTGCCTGACAAGGATGGTTTCTCAGGCGTATCACTTTGTCGCGCGCATTGGCAAGGAACTCGTCTTTATCGTTCGGCCCGGTAAGTCCCACATATGGACCTGTAAGCCAGAAATCGTCCCAAACCATAATTCCGTACTTGTCGCAGGCATCATAAAACTCTTCGTCTGTCACGCATCCGGTCCAGCAACGTATCATGTTGAAGTTCATGTCGCGGTGCAACTTGATGCGCAAATCATACTCCGACTTCTTCTGACGGAGCATAAACTCCGTCATGCCCCAGTTGCCGCCCTTGCAATAGACTTTCTTTCCGTTTATATAGACGACAAATGCCGTGTTCTCCTTTTTGTATTTATACTCCCTTATACCAAAAGTCTGCGTCTCCGTATCGACAGTCTGCCCGTCGCTTGTCACGTCGAAACGGCATGAATAAAGGTTCTGTTCTCCATAACCGTTTGGCCACCACAGTCTCGGATTGTCCACCTTTATGTCAGGCATGACCACATCAATGGAGTCACCGGCCGCCAGTTCGACGTCCTTTGTCACCGAATATCCACCCGGCATGACGGTGGCTTTCACCTGCACGCTCAACGTCTTTTCCGACAGGTTGACAAGGCTTGTCTGCGGTCTGAGCGTAGCAGTCGTGTAGCCATTGCCCAAATCCGAACGTATCCACGGGTCGCGCAAGGCAGCATCCCCAGTGAATTCGAGATACACGTCATTGGTTATGCCGGTATTGAGACCCGGCACATAGGGCATCCAGTCCCAACTGTGACTCGCTATGTAGGTAGGACATGTGTAGTTGACAAAGTTTGACGTACGCGGCAGAAACTCGCTCGCCATCATCACAATCTTCACTGCGAGGAAGTTGCCGGTGTCCTTCATCAGGTCAGTCACATCATATCTCGCTTTCATGACATGACCCTTTATTATGCCTATCTTCACTCCGTTGAAATACACTACCGCCGAACGGTTGACTCCCTCAAAGGTAAGCACAGTGCGTCTGCCCTCCGATTGTGCCGGGCGGTCAAAACCCGTGCGGTACCAATGCGCCACATTGTATGGCGTTTCGTCTATGTTGTATATGTTGTCGGCATAGCCCGGCTCCTCCTCCTTGCCCGCTGCCACATAAGCGGAGAACGCCGTTCCGGGCACTATTCCCTCGATTGACTCCTGCGGCTGCCAAGACTCTTTGGCGGCACGGATGTCTGCTGCGTGCAACTGACTGCTGGAGAAGAGTTGCCATTTCTGCCCGTCAATGCTGTTGAGTGACAGCCTGTCACTTGCCGATGCCACTGTCACAGAGAGTGCCAGCGCAGACACCGCAAGTATTCTTGGCAGTAATTGCTTCATTGTTGTGCAGTGCATATTTTAGGTTTCCTTTCTTTTTGCGTTGTGTGACAGAAGTTTTTCACCGTGCAAAATTATACACGAAAAACCTATACCCGTGTAAAATTCGGTCATTTGTTTGTAAAACAAGAACCATACGGTTCGTTTTGTCATTCCGACACAACCGTTTGTCTTTCCCGACAACAGTGTACACAGACCGCAAAAGGGGTTGTTTTGCAACGGCACAACACATGAAGTACGCATGGACATCACATGAAGTACGCCCGTACCACAGATGATGTACACGCGTACCACAGTCGGTGTACGGCCGCCACAAGGCTACTTTCACACCGCCAAAACACAGTTCGCGCACCGCAAGAACACCTGTCACAAATATCATGCGGTATCACGAGGAACACGGCAAAACGGCTGTGGAAAGCCCATAAGACAAGGACTTGACACATATCAAAAACCGGCACGATGTCAAAAACGAACCATTTTGTATCGGAAACCGACCAAAGACAAAGCGAAAGAATACACAATTTATGCAGGATAAGAAAAAGTATATATCTTTGCCACCGCTATCAGCGACAAAGAACCATAAATCTACGAAACTCAATTTTAACCAAATTATCAAATGACTAAACTAAAATGGACACGGAAGTGGATGCCTCTGACGCTGGCGACGGCTCTGGCGTGTCCACTGGTTTCATGCAGCGACGACACTGTGGGGAAGGTTGCATACGACCCCGACAAACCGATTGTCTGCGAGAGTTTCTCTCCCAAGGGAGGCCCGATATCTACTCAGGTCATCCTCACGGGCGAGAATTTCGGTTCCGACACCAGACTCATCAAGTGCTATTTCAACGAAAAGAAGGCGCCTGTCATCGGTGTCAACGACACCCACATGCTGGTGCTCGCCCCACGTCTGCCCGGTGACAACGTCGTAATCAAGTTGATGATTGGCAGTATCAGCGGCAATGACACCATATATCAGGAGAGCCAGTTTGACGGAAACTTCGCTTACGAAGTGCGCACGAACGTCTCCACGATTCTCGGAGGCGACGCATCGGCTACGGAAAACTCCGCTCCCAACAAGGGTGATGCCGTGACATTGGCAGAGGCACAGTTCTCCAGCGCATTCGACAACTGCATAGAGGTGGACAAACAGAAGAACATTTTCTTCAACCTCGGGGGACTTCGCTATTGTGCAAACGAAGATGCGGGGACGGTAAAGAACATCGACAACCCCGGAACATTCCTCACTGTGCCGGGCATCATCTACGACAAGTATCACGACCACGTCTATCACATACAGTCAAACATTGCCAACGGCGAGTACTGGTGGTATGACGTGAACAATGATTTCGCCCAAACCGAAAAGGGAGAAATCGTGTGGGACGACACAGACTTCATTCCTGACGGAATGTCCGTGTGGGTTGCACGGCGCACCGCAGCCATGAATCCCAAGGACGGATACTTCTATTGCCGTTCGTATGGCGGATATCTCACGCGCTGGAATCCCGAGACAGGCATAGGCGAGAACCTCTCCAAGAATACCGGAGCAGGCATAGGCTCTACACAGGGCAGCACTTACGGAGCAGTGTTTCTCCCCTCGCAACCTGACGTATTCTATTTCTCCAACGATGATCTCGACTGCATCTTCAGCCTGAACCTCACCACCGGTGTCACAAGAGTGTACGCCGGACAGACCAATTCGGCAGGTTATCTCGACGGAGCACTGTCCCAGGCCCAGTTCAACTCACCGCGGCAGATGTGCGTGGACAGCGAGGAAAACATCTACGTGGCAGACTCCGGCAACCACTGCATAAGGAAAATCAACACCAAGACAGGCTATGTGTCGACCGTGGCAGGCATTCCGCAGTCATCGGGCTACATAAACGGAACTGACGAAACGGCGAAATTCAACACCCCAATCGGACTTGCCATTGACTCTGACGACGTGCTCTATGTGGGAGACTGCAACAACCACGCCATAAGACGTATCGCTATAGAATGACAAAACACCTTATAACATAACATAAGATATGAACCGAATATATTCAACATTGATTCTTGTTCTCATGCTGTCAATGCAGTCAGTGGCACTACAGGCGCAGGAGAAGCAAACGTTTTCCGTCAAAGGCGAGGTCGTTGACGATAAAGGCGAACCCGTCATAGGTGCTTATGTCACTATACAGGACAAGCCCGGCGTGGGCTCAGTCACCGACATAGATGGAGCATTCACCCTGAAAGTGGATCTCTATGACCAGATTTCAGTGTCGTATGTGGGCTATAAGCCGGTGACCCACCGCTTCACCAAGGTGGAGGAAACGGTGAAACTCGTACTCGGCGAAACTGTCCAGGAAGTGGATGAAGTGGTAGTCGTGGGTATGGGTACGCAGAGAAAGGTCAGTGTGGCCGGCGCTATCACCACCGTAGACCCGAAGAGTCTGGAGCGTCCTGCCACCAACATAGTCAACGCACTCGCCGGTAGAGTGGCGGGAGTCATCGGTGTCCAGTCAAGCGGAGAACCCGGAAAGAACATATCGGAGTTCTGGGTTCGCGGTATAGGAACATTCGGAGCCAACTCTTCTGCACTTGTCCTCATCGACGGAATCGAGGGAGACCTCTCACAGGTGGAGGCTGCCGACGTGGAGAGTTTCTCTGTCTTGAAAGATGCATCCGCCACTGCCGTATACGGAAACAGGGGTGCAAACGGTGTGGTAATAGTCACCACGAAACGCGGTGTCGAACAGAAACTGCGCATAACGGCAAGAGCCAACTACACGGCATCGTTCCTGAAACGTCTTCCAGACTATATCGACGCAACCCAATATGCAGAGTTGGCCAACGAGGCTGCCGCCGCCACGGGACTTGCGGCAATATACAGCGACACGGAACTGGACATCATCCGCTACGGGCTTGACTCCGACCTGTATCCCAACATCAACTGGCAGGACGAACTCCTCAACAAAGCCTCTCTCCAGAAGACATATTTCGTGAGCGCACAGGGCGGCGGTTCCATTGCACGCTACTACGCTTCCCTCGGCATGTCAAACGAGTCGTCCGCCTACAAGATGGCAGGAGACTCACCCTACAAGGACGGTGTGGGCTACGACACATACAACTACAGGATGAACCTTGACATAAACCTGACAAAGACCACAAAGGTGTATATCGGTGCGACATCCTATCTCTCGATAAACAAACGTCCCTCTATGGGTCAGGGTTACACCAGCACCAGCATGACCGACTGGATATGGAAATCACAGGCAAAGACCACTCCCGTGATGTTCCCTCTGCGCTATTCCAACGGCTATCTGCCGGCAACAAACGACGGAGACGACATTTCTCCCTATGTGTTGCTCAACTATACCGGTACGACAAAACAGCAGAATTTCCGCAATCTCGTCACTCTGGCTCTGGAACAGGATTTCTCTTTCATAACAAAAGGACTGACAGCGAAAATCCAAGGTTCTCTTGACACACAGTCCCTGTTGGGAGAAAGCCGCTACAAAATGCCGTCGCTGTATATGGCAACAGGCCGCAACTCATCCGGAGAACTGATACTGTCACAACGCGTAACGCCCGTTTCGGTCAACTACAGTTCTGCCGCATGGACATGGCGCAAACTCTATTTCGACGCAAACGTCAACTATGACCGCAAGTTCGGAGACCACTCCGTGGGCGGATTGCTCTACTACTACATCCAGGACACACAGGAAACGGGAGCGGCAAGTTCCATGGGAGCAATACCGAAACGCTACCAGTCACTCTCGGGACGTATCAACTACGGATACCTGGACACCTATTTCATTGACGCAAACTTCGGTCTGACCGGATCAGAAAACTTCCAGCCTGGACGCCAGTACGGTTTCTTCCCGTCATTGGCACTGGCCTGGATTCCGACTAACTACAAGTTCGTGCAGGACAACCTGCCTTGGCTGTCGTTCCTGAAACTGCGCGGTTCCTACGGTATAGTGGGTAACGACCAGATAGCAAGTTCCCGTTTCCCCTACCTCACGCTCATTTCAGAGAATGTCACCTCAAGAACCGTATGGGGCGGAACAGGCATCTTGACAGAACAGCAAGTTGGTGCTGACAACCTCGTATGGGAGAAAGCGAAGAAATTCGACCTGGGTTTGGATATGCACTTGTTCAATGACAAGTTTACCGTAACGGTAGATTACTTCCTCGACCGCCGTGATGCCATCTTCCAGCAGCGCACCCAGGTGCCGGCGTATGTAGGACTTATCCAGATGCCCTACGGTAATGTCGGCAGCATGAAAAGTTGGGGAGGAGACGGAAACTTCGAGTATTTCCAGAAAGTGGGCAAGGATTTGAACCTCACGTTCCGCGGAAACTTCACCCTGTCGAAGAACAAAATCATCAACTGGGAGGAAGCCCGTCAACCATACAGTTACCTCGAAAAGAACGGCTATGCCAACAATGTGCAAAGAGGTTACATTGCCCTCGGTCTGTTCAAGGACCAGGAAGACATTGACATGAGTCCGGCGCAGTTCGGCACACTCCGCCCTGGCGACATCAAGTACCAGGATGTTAACGGTGATGGAGTAATCAATTCCGACGACAAGGTGCCGTTGTTCGCTTACTCCGGACTGCCTCAATTGCAGTATGGTTTCGGTTTCTCAGCCGAATACAAGGGGTGGACTCTCAACGTCCTCTTCAAGGGAACAGGCCACAACTACTTCCTGTATGGCGGCAGTGACGGAAATTCGTTTGACGGATACATGCCTTTCAACCAGGGCTACCAGGGCAACGTGCTCTCCATAGCCTACGACAAGAAAAACCGCTGGATATCCGCAGAGTATTCGGGAGACCCCTCCACAGAGAACCCGAACGCCCGTTTCCCACGTCTCTACTATGGGAAAAACACCAACAACACACAGCCTTCGACATTCTGGAAGGCAGATGCCCGCTACCTCAGACTGCAAGAAGTAAGCGTAAACTACCGTTGGAAGTCGAGTTTCATGCAGAAAGTAGGTCTCCAGTCTATGGATATACAACTCATGTGTGAGAACCTCCACGTGTGGGATGGCGTGAAAATCTATGACCCGGAACAGGCCACTTCATGTGGACAGGCCTATCCTCTCACAGGACGTTACAGTCTGCAACTACAGCTTAACTTCTAAAACCATATACAAGAAATGCCGAATATGAAAAAGATTATATTACCTGTCATTACGCTGATGACACTGGTGCTTGGCGGTTGCAAGGATTACCTGAACGTTGACAAGTACTTTGCCGACACCTTTATGGAGGATTCCATCTTCGCAAGCCAGACCAACATAGAAAGATATTACAATGGTGCTGTGTCGTTGTTGCCCGACGAAGGCATGCTCTGGAACTATGGAAGCACGCCTGGAGTGACAGGTTCCGATGAAGCGGTGTCGTGCGGAAACTGGAACGGAGGATTCCTTGACATACAGTTCTCGGGCACTTTGCTAACCACGGACCAGATTACCGCCTCTTCCACAGGAGGCTGGACATGGGACTTCAATGTGTGGGACGCTTGTTACAAGATAATCCGCAAGTGCAATATCATCCTGTCCAAAGTCGATGGAGTACCCGACATGAACAGTTTCGACAAGATGCAGTTCCGCTCGGAAGTCCGTTTCCTGCGTGCCTATGCCTACTACTGGATTCTCCGCAACCAGGGACCAATGATTCTCATGGGCGACAAGATACTGTCAAGTAACGAGACTCCGAAATACTATGAGACCGTGCGCAACACCTTCGACGAGTGCGTGGACTACATCTGCGGTGAGTTCGAGGCTGCCGCACAGAACCTGCCGTCAAAGCGTTCCATAGACATGATACAGGCTCCGACCAAGGGCGCAGCCCTCTCCCTGTCCGCCCGTGTGCGCCTTGCAGCCGCAAGTCCGCTCTTCAACGGCGGTTCTGTGGCCCGCAAATACTTCGGTGACTGGAAGCGCAAGACCGATGGCACTTACTATGTAAACATGGAATATGACGAGAGGAAATGGGCTTTGGCAGCGGCAGCAGCAAAGAAAGTGATGGACCTCAACCTGTATGAACTTTACACAGTAGAGGCTGATGCCTACACGGCAGCACTGCCTTCGAATGTGCCGAGCGCACCTTATCCCGATGGAGCGGGCGGCATTGACCCCTACCGTTCCTATTCCGAGCAGTTCACAGGCGAGGCTGTGGCAGCCACAAACAAGGAGTTGATATGGGGAACGACCAGTGGAGTGTCTGCACATCTTGGCTATGTGTTTCCGCTTACACTTGGAGGCAGCAGTTGTGTGAGTGTTCCACAACGCATGGTTGACCTGTTCTATATGGCAGACGGAAGGGACATCAGCAACTCAAGTGCCGAATACCCTTATCTGAACCGCCCGTTTGACCGCACCTGTATAGTGCAGGACGACAAGATACTGTCAAAGAACTACACTCTCAAAGCCGGCACTTTCGCCGCTTACGACAACCGCGAGCCGCGCTTCTACGCCAATATCGGCTTTTCGGGACGCTATTGGACAATGTCGTCAACAAGTGACAACGGCAAGCATGACCAGGTTGTGGGCTACTACAAGGGAGCCAATTGCGGCATGACATCGTCTACCAACAACGTGTATAACATAACTGGCTACACTGGAACAAAGTATATCCATCCACGCGATGCACTCTCCGGAACAAACCAGAGGACAGTGGAAAAGACATTCCCGATAATCCGCTATGCCGAGATTCTCCTCTCCTACGCCGAGGCCCTCAACCATCTCACCAAGTCATACGAGATTGACGGACAGACCTACAGCCGTGACACAGAGGCCATAAAGAGTGCTTTCAACCGTATCAGATACCGTGCGGGACTGCCGGGACTCACCGACGAGGAACTTGCGACGGAGGATTCCTTCGAGAAAGTCGTGGAGCGTGAGCGCTGCATAGAGATGTTCTGGGAAGGACGCCGCTACTATGACGTACGCCGTTGGGGCATTGTCGAGGATTTGGAAAACGAGCCTCTGCAAGGTTTGAACGTCAATGTGTCGGAATGGTCAGGTTTCTATCAGCCCACCATCATACAGTATTCGACTATCCGCGAGCGTGTTTTCAAATCAAAGATGATGCTTCTGCCACTCTCTCTCGACGAGATACGCAAGGTTCCGACACTTGACCAGAACCCCGGTTGGGAAAAGTAACACTTCAAAAAACAAAGAACATGAAAACTTCATATATAAAGAACCGTACCAAGACAACTCTCTGCGGAGTGGCAGCCGTGGTTCTTCTGTCCGCCTGTGAGACCATTTTCTATGATGACGAGCAGTACCGCAAGGAGATTTACATTGTGAGCGGCGACAACAACATCACCGGTCAGGAATACACCTTTGGCGAGGAATCAGTGGGGTATCTGTCGGTTTATGCCGCAGGAACCACCGGCATCGATTCCGACGTAGATGTCGAACTGGAGGTTTATTCTGACTATCTGCGCAGTTACAACCAGCGCACCTATGGTGAAACCTACAGCAACTATGTGCAGGAACTCGACCCGGACTACTATTCGGTGGACAGTTGGAAAACCACACTAAAGGCCGACAGCGGAGACCCGTATGTAAAGTTCCCCATAAAGGTGAACATCAACAACATCTCGCTTGACGAGACTTACTACATACCCATCCGCATAAAGTCGGTGTCAGACTACATGATTTCCGAAGACAAACAGAATGTGCTCTACCGCATATATGTGAAAAACGACTACGCAACGACGAAGTCTACCACCTATTATACCATGAACGGAACAGAGCAAACCTATTCCGAGGCTGGCGGGGTGTTCACGGCACAGGGTGTGGCAACTGCCGTCAACGCCACCAAGTCGTTCGTTCCCACAGGTGAACAAAGTGTGCGTATGTTGCCAAACACAAACTCGAGCACCACAGCATCAGTCGTAAGAAACCAGTCGGTGAATGTCACGGTGCATCCAGACGAGATTATCGACATCCCGGTATACGAAGAAGGTGTGTTTACGGGCAACTATGTACAGCGCCAGAAAGTCACAGTCGCAACATGGCAGGAGTCGAGCACCTCTGTAACTGTGGCGGAACTCGACAACGACCCGAGTTATTATGACGAGAAAAAGAGCACTTTCCATCTGAACTACAGATACAAACTGTCGGGCGAAAACAATTGGCATTTCATGCACGAAGTGCTTGTGCCGCTGAGCATTACAAACGAATAAAACGCAGGAGGTAACCATATTATGAAAAAGAACAACTTATATACATTGGCATACATGGCGCTGGCAGCGATATCCCTCACCGCCTGCAATGACTATGACACGGCTGCCATTGGTTATGAAGAGGTGGAAGTGGAGCCTTCAAAGACCACTGCCAAGGAACCTGAGTTAAAGGACAACTGGCAACTGAAACAGGTTATCAATATCGGACAGCACGATGACAACGTGTTCGTCTACCGCGACAACCTTCTCAACGGGGTCTTCTCGCGCACACTCGGGTGGACAGGAGGCGAAATCCAGAGTTCTGTGAAAATGTCCGACGGCAGTCTGGCGTTCATAGTACGTGACAACTACTTCGGCGTTGTCGATGCTGACACAAGGGCAAGAACCAGCGGCAACTTCGTGAGAAACGGCATCCTGATGCTCACAACCGACAACGGCACACTCTCCGAACCGTCGGCAAAAGACCTCTATTGCCTCAACAACTATGTGCAGACTACCGACCCCGAAGCGGAAAACTTCTATTGTGGCGAGCCGATAATGAAACACACATCCTCCACATACCACTATTGGCCAGGTGTGGCATGCGCCTATAACGGGAAACTGCAGGTGCAATGGACTGCCTACCGCTCCTCTCTCGGAAGAAGAGATGTCAGCAGCGTATACACCTACTCCACCAATGGAAGGCCTTCCGAAAGCGGATACTTGCAGGAAGAGTCAAGGCTTGAGTCATTGTTCAAGAACTACATCGCATACGATGACTGCCTATGGCAGGACGAAGACGGTCACAACTATATGTATTGTTCCTATCTCCTGTCGGGTATAAACGGCGTTCTCGTGGCACGTACCGCCACACATGACCTTGCGTCAGAGTGGGAATATTGCATACTCGACACGAACGGAGAGATTACATGGACAAAGAATATCCCGACTGCAACAGCCACTACCGCCTGCGACGAGGCTCTCCGTTCCAATATGCTTGAGCAGAATGCAGGTTGCCAGCACCCCCAAGTGATGAAGAAAGGTGACTACTATTACCTTGTCGGACAGTCATACCAGAATCTCAATGATGTGCGCATCTGGCGTTCAAAGACACCTTACGGACCATTCAAAGACGTGAAAACGCTGTTTGTCGTACCTGAGACAGTGAACAAACTGGGAAATCAGTTCTACAATACGCTTACCCGTGTCGTCCTACATCCTGCGCTTTCACGCGATGGGGAGTTGGTATTGTCCACTGCACAGACTGCTCCGGCAACAGACGACAACTACACCTACAAGGGAAGTGCCGACTATGTGAAACCCAATTTCTACAGGGTCTACAACTGGGAGACACTGTTTGAATAAGCGATTTCCCTCCCAAGAGGAAACCTATAGGCATAATTTACCGTGGCGGAACATCCGTCACGGTAAATCGTTTAACAACAAGTCCTGCGAGAGAAACTACACGGTGGCGGTGGATAAAGCGGCTTTGGTGAATACGGCGAGTGCACGCTTCACCGCCCAGCACAGGGGGAGGATGAGAAGAAACGCCACCACGTACTGCAACCACGACGGAGCGGCAGGGCAAAGACGGAAAAACGAGTAGACGACACACTCCATCATCAACTTGTGGAGCATATAGAACTCGAAACTGATGCCACCCAACCACACCATCCACGGTGTCTTGAGCCATCTGGTGAGCAGTCCTCCGCCATCGTCGGCGAGAGCAAATATGAGGATGGTAGCCACTGCCGTGGGCCAGAACTGCACCACATAGAAATAGCGTTCGGGCAACAGCGGTGACACCGCAACATTGGTTGCGAGCAGCAAGACCGGCAGCCATTCCCACAGCGAGGTGCACTTCAGTCCGCCGGAGGAGCGCAACAGCACATACACACGGTGGGCTACGATGCCGAGAGTGAAATCCAACAGACGCACGGGAGGGAATACATAGAGCCACGCCTCGGTGACCGTGTCGGGCAAGAACGCCACTATGGCGACATAGGCACACAGCACTGCGATGGCGGCACAGAGTACCCTACGGAGCGGAAAACCATGAACCGCACGCCAGAGAACAGGAAACATGGCATAGGCCGGAAGTATCGACGAGACGAACCACGACACTCCGTTGAGCGAAAAATAGCAGTCGTGCAATGGAATCCAACTCTGCAACAACAAGACGTTGCACACATAGAACGGCCAGTCGGCAACACTGAGGTGATTGCGGTAGACCGCCAGAAAAAGCAGTACACCCGTCAGGTGCAGCGGCACGACCCTAATCAGGCGGCGCACGAAGAACTTGCGCCACACGAAGCGTCCCTCACATAGCCTCTCTCCATAGCCCTCGGACAACACGAATCCGCTGAGAACAAAGAAAAGGGACACGCCGCACACACCACCGGCCTCGAATCCTGAGGGCAGGTGCGAGAGAAAGACAAGAAAGACGAATGCAAACCGCAGTGACTGCAGTGTGGTGATGGTTCTCGGCATGACGTGGTGCGGATGAAGGAAACGTTGTTTCCGCAAAATTACAACTTTTTCCTTGGGCGCAGAAATGGAATTTCCGGTCTTTCAGAAGAACAGCAAGCAAAAAGCCGTCTTTTACGTTAAAAAAGTAGACGAATTGTCGTTTTTTTTACGAAAGCGTTACCTTTGTACCAGCATTGGCTACAAACCAATGCCGAAAGTCACATATCGTGATTTCCAACAGGAAAACAAGGAAAAGAGGAATATGTTTTTCAGAAATTTGGCACTGGCGACAGTGCTGTGCTGTGCAGCGACCATAAATGCACAGGAAACAAATCCTACGGACACGCTCTCAATGGAACGGATAGTGCAGAACCTGCCCGAAGTAATGGTGAAAGGTTCGCGTCCGGTAGTGACGGCGGAGCGAGGGATGCTGACATACAATATGCCACTGCTCTTGGAACAACTGCCTGCCGACAACGCTTATGAGGCTCTCACACGCATCCCAGGTGTAAGCGAGATTGACGGAGACATCAAGTTCTCGGGTGGCGAGGTGACTCTCATCATAAACGGACATGCCACAACGCTCACACAACAGCAGTTGGCGGAACGCCTGAAGGCCATGCCGGCGGCACAGTTGGCAAAGGCGGAGGTGATGCTTTCCGCTCCGGCACGCTACCATGTGCGGGGTATGGCGATAAACATAGTGACAAAAGACTATGCAGGAACCAACCATGTGTCGGGACAGATAACAGGCGGTTGGCGACAAAGCAAGTACGGGACTGGATACGGAGAAGGCAATCTCACGCTACAGAGGGGCAAGTTCGGACTGGACGCACAATATGGGCTGGACGACGGAAACAACTACGGTTACGGCTCGCACACCGCCAACCATCCGCTGGGAGACACCCGTGTGGCATACAGCGACGAGACATGGCAGAAGAGTTTCGGAGTTGACCACAACTACAGAGTAGGCATGAACTATGCCTTTGCGAAGAACCACCGTCTCGACATTGCCTATACCGGCGAATGGAAAAAGGTAAACAGCAACAACCACACTACAGGTTCGAGCGTGAGCGAGGTGCACTACGACAGCCATGTGTATATGCACAATGTGGACGTGAACTACTCATTGCCGTTCGGGCTGCGCCTCAACGGTTCGTTCACCTACTACCGCACACCACAGTTGCAGACCCTCGACGGCACGCTTAACACCGGTGACGCCACCGCCGACACGGAGCGTGACCTGCTCAGCGAGAGCCGGCAGACCATAAAGAAGTGGATGTTCACCGCCGACCAGAGCCACTCGCTGGCACACGGATGGGAACTGTCATACGGAGCGAAGGCACAGTTTACGGGCAACAACAGTTACCAGACCACACGCGACAAGGACGGCAACGTGCTGCCCGATGCCACAAGCAGCGTCGACGTGAACGAGCGTATATGGAATTTCTACGGCGGTTTCAGCAAGCAGATAAACAAGGACATCAGCCTCGAAGCATCGGTCGAAGCCGAGCAGTACCACTCTCCGGTGTGGGACAAGTGGCGCATATACCCAACGCTCAATGCCCTGTGGAACATCAGCGAAGACCATATGCTGAACCTGTCGCTCAGTTCCAATTCGGAATTTCCCGATTATTGGGCAATCATGAGCAACGTTTTCCACTCATCGATATACTCGGAAATATGGGGCAACCCCGACCTCAAACCGAGTTCAGACTATAACGTCAGCCTCATGTGGCAGGCGAAGCAGCGCTATTCGCTGACGTTTTCCGCTGACCTGCGCCCGGACTATTTCACGCAGTTGCCGTACCAGACATCAGACAGGATGGCGGTAATCATGAAGGAAATCAACTTCGACTACAATCGTTCGATGATGCTTAGGGCATCGGCAATGTTCAATGTCGGCAAATGGCTCAACGGAAACGTGTTTGCCATAGGCAATTACATGCACGAAAAAAGCGGCTGTTTCTTTGACCTGCCGTTCGACAGGAAGAAAGTCATGGCTCTACTCGGCGGCACCGTATCGGCAACACTCTCACGCTCGCAGAACCTGAGGCTGATGCTCAACCCGATGTACCAGTCGAAGGCGATACAGGGAGTCTACGACATAGAACCCATGTTCCGCATGAACGCAACATTGCGTTGGGACTCCAAAGACGGCAAGTGGGGACTGCGCATCTTAGGCAGAAACATCTTCAACACCAAGGCTGAGACACGCGACTTACAGGGCAACCAAGACTTCAGGATGACTGTCGCGGGCGACTGGGTGAGCGTTTCCCTATCAGCCATCTACAAGTTTGGCGGCTACAAAGAAAAGAAGGTAAAAGGAGTGGACACATCACGCATGGGACACTAAAGGCCGGTTGCGCAGAACGGCACAACCGACCTTAGTAGTTTTTCCCACAGAGACCTGTGTTCACTGGTTCTCAGACCCTACCCATTTGCGTCCGTCCTTTATGTATATATGACGGTTGTCGGGATGGGTGGTTTCTATGCCTTGAATGTCATAGATGCGGTGATTGTTTTCCGTACTACCGACGCATACGATGTTGGCAACGCTTGTGGTGCCATCCGAGTGGGAAATCATAGCCTTGGTGAGGGCATCTGACTTAGAGGTCTCTATCCAGCAACGGAAGCCGTTCATCGTGATGGAACGTCCTTCTGCCACCTTATATATCTTGTTGTCTTGCGTGAAATAAGTGCCCTTGCTTGTGTCGTTGCCGTCAATGATGCTCCGGGCGAATGAACCCTTGAAACTGAGGGTGTATGAACCGTCCGTTGAGGTCAGCGTGGTGGCAACGGGTTCGGTGCTGAGCGTCTTATCGTCAAACTGGTATGAATAGTTCCAAGCTATTGCCGGCTTGATGAGATAACACTTGCCCGCCTCAATGCTTTGGGCACTGGTGAAACTCAGCGTGCATATGCCGTCAGCCTCGGTGGTGATGCCGGTGAGCTCCTCCAGACGAGTGTCGTTGCCAAACTTGTTGCACAGTTCATAGTTAGAGACGGCAAAAGGCAAACATAGCGTGTTCCAACCACTGGACTGGAGCTTTCGTGAGAGGAACACCGTGAGCATCCGGTCCTTATACATATCGAGCGTCTCGCTGATATAATTGGATGTCTCCTTGAGCAGTACGCCGGCGTTACATAAGACGATAGCATCGGCATCGATATAAGCATCAAAAGGCTTGAGGTCAATGTCTTCTTCGTGCTTAACGTTAATCCCAGCGATAGAAAAGTCGAAGTGGGCACACCCGCTCTCGAGGAGTGTATCCTCAAATGTGCCGACGAGTCCGCTCTCGAGCACCTCGCCGTTGAGCGTACCGGTGGTCTGCGGCGCAGTTACGATGTCACCACGGAGCACAACGTCAATCGCCTCGGTGGGTTTGTTGGTCATATAGATAAGGAACGGAATGCCGGCGGGTACAGAGTCGCACGCCACTATATAAGTCTGATAGCCTTCGGCTGCGTCGCCAGTAGGCTTGCCCATAAGGTAGAGATCCGTGCTTTCGGGCAGGTTGCTCTTGTGCAGCGTGGCGGGCAGACACATCAGACGGATGGCATTGTCGCCGGTAAAGGTCAATGGGAAGTGCACCTGTCCTTTGGTCACCGAGCCTTCTGGAGGCGTGAAGCGGAATGGCTTGTCGGCATAGAGTTGGCAGTTGAGCAAGTAGTTGACGTTGTTCTCTGTGTCACATACCGCCACCTTAGGAATCGCCCAAATGAGCGGGTCATTAACCGTCTCCGTGGTAGCCTGATAACAGAATATCTCGTTGCGGCAACTGTCGTCGTCCAAGGGAATGGCGTCTGCATATACGGTCTGCTCGTCGTATGTGGTGAGCGTATAGTGACGCGCATTCTCCAGCACGGGACGGTAGGCACCTGTGAGCCATCCCTCCTTACCGGCAAAGCAAGCGGCAAGTTCAGCGTTGCTATTCAGTTTTCCATTGATATCGTCAAACTTTGGACAGAGGTAGTGGCTGTTTGCCCCATCTGGCTTGGAGGCTTCATCGGCAGGTAAGATGCCTGCACCTATACCCAGTATCTCGTTAAAATCAAAGTTGGCATAGCAATCATTTAGCGTCAGAGAGGTTCCTATCTTGTTGCTACCCACCAGTCCATAGTAGAAATGCCCCTGGTTGCTGACATTGGTGGCGTTGGCCATGATTCCTTTGAAGTAACTGTTCTTGATGCTGACATTGTGGTCTGTCGCCTCATAGAGAAGTCCGGCAAGGGTGGTACTGTTGTTGATGCTGTCAGCAAGGGTAATGGTGCCTCCGGCATAGCAGTTGACGACAGATGCATCCGCCGAACCGCCCGCCTTGTAGGCGAACGGGGCGCAAAATGCATTGCCTCCCATAAACTTCATGTTCACCAAGCCGAGGTTTTTCACAGTTCCCGAGAGATTGCCGAACAAGGCGCGTCCCTTGATGGTCAAGCCGGAAATGACATGGCCGTTGCCATCGAATGTCCCAATGAACGGATGGTTTTCGTCACCTATCTGTTCAAGGGGGGCACTGCCAGACATACTGATGTCTTGGGTGAGGATGTAGTAGTCGGCAGTGGGGATGATGCTTTGCTTGGAACGTTCTTGTAGTATGCGCAAGTCGGCTTCGGAACTAATCAGATACTGCCCTTTTTCGTTTTTGTACAGATTTGATGGTGTGCCGCCGCATGATACGGGGAATGGTACCGAATAGGTCTTGCCGTTTTCGGTGATATCATCGAAGCCCCAAACGTTTTCGCCCGCTTCCTCGTTGAGCTTGTCTATGAGTTCCTGATTGTTGTCCAGTTCGTCTAGACTAAGCTCGGTACCATTACATTCGAATTGGTCATTGGCACCAAGGTTCGTTGGCTTGGCTTCTTTGCAAATGATGAGATTCTCTCCGTTTTCGTCGTGATAAATCTTGTTTGATCCTGTAAGGACCTTGGTTTCTGTATTGTCGTGATTTTCGGGCAATATGCAGTGACCATAGTTGACGCAATCAACGTATCTTGAACCACTTACAGCCTGGAATATTCCAACATACGTTATCTTGTCAGAAGCAACGGTAACCGTTCCAAGGTTAGCAGACTTTTTTACTTCCGTTATTCGATAAGCATAATGGTTGGCATTGAATTCCTTTGGATTTGCACGGTTATCATTGCCTTCTATTGTCAGATTGAGTCTGTTCACACATTCAGTGATATAGATATGCTTGTCATCAGTGTACGATCCGCCAACAAGTCCTCCTATATGTATTTCGGTGCTAGTATATTTACTTTGGTTAATAATCTTAATTTCGCCTTTGGTTTGGCAACGTGTTAGGCGTAGCGTAATGTAATTGTGGATACCAGATTTCACATAGTCACCGATTAATCCGCCAACGTTTACATCGTTATAGGAAGTTGTGCAGATGTTTCCTTCAAAGAAACAATCGTTGAGCGTAACATCATTTTGGACATACCCTATCAGACCTCCTTGACATATCGTATAATAAGAACCGTCAACTTGCATATAGCATCCCTTTACACCTACATTTGTGAATGTTGAGTTAAGGACTCTTCCCACCAATGTACCGATAACACAGTCATGGTAATCGCTCGAATTTGTATGAATATAGACGTTTTTGATAGTGAGATTTTTGATGATGGCATCTTCGGTGGAACCGAACAATCCGATGTAGTGGCGTGGGCTGGATTCGTTAATGTAGAGTCCGTAGATGGTGTGTCCATCGCCATCGAAGATTCCTTGGAAGTCATCGTCCCGAAATTTGCCATATTCGCCAATGGGTGTCCAGTCCTTTAGATCACCATTGGCAGTAATCTTGCCCTCAGCATCTACGGTGAAGTCGTTGAGGTAGATGTCGCGGGTCATCTTGAAGTACTTGCCCGCCACGTCTTTGTTTGCGTCGGTGACTATGTAGGCGAGGTTGGCCAAATCTTGCGCCGACTGGATAAGATAGGGCGAAGATGCTGTACCGCTACCAGAGAAACTGCCAAAACCGGGATTTGAACTGGGGTAGTTCCACGATTCAGCCTTGCTGTCGGCAAGAACTGGCAGCGTCCCAACAAGGACAATGGACAGTGCCAATATCAAATATGCGTGAAGTGTTTTCATAATCCGAATACTTTAATTGAATGTTGCCATACCATTTTGTCTTGCCAAACCCTACCAAGGGTTATAGTTCTCGTCGGGACTGGTGATACCGCCATCAGTAATTTCGGCATCATTTCCATCTATGTCGAAATTGACACCTTTGCTTGCACCTAGCAATTGTGCCAAGTAGTCTATGCGTACGATTTTCAAACTGGGAGAAAAATACTTCTTTTTCATGTTATTATTACTTTCTATGTTTTTTTGCTATCGCTTGTCCCAAGCATCGTAATATGCATTGCCCACAACAAATGCCTGTAAAGTGACTCTTCATAACGGTCACAGATGCAAAGGTACAACAATTAATTAAGAAATAGCACTGGTATAGAGGATTTTACAAGTCCATTTACGGCGCAGGTTATTTGTCTGCTACGGCACGGATGTTATAGCCGTAGTAGATGGGGGTACTGGTGATTTCGTATTTGCTACTGAAATTCGTCCCCGTCTGCATACAGTTCATATAAATGGCAGCGCGCTTATCATTGAT